>DASYSG010000075.1:0-1511 GCA_036003585.1 Bryobacteraceae bacterium
CCCGCGGAGCCCTGTCCGCCGCCTTGGGACATCGAATAACTGAGGCCGATCGCTCCGCGGATTACAGTCTTGGAAAGAGCCTGGTACGAAACGCCGATGCGAGGAGCATATGCGAAGGGATAGTTGCTGGCGAACCGGCAGTTGCAGTTAGCCTCATAGATCGTGCCGCCCGGATGTCCGCCCGCGGTGGCGTTGACCAGAGTTGGCGAAAAATCGGGCGAGCGGCCGTATTGTTCGCGCGGATAGGTCATCAGGTCCCAGCGCAGACCGTAATCGAGCGTGAGCTTGCGGGTGACCTTCCAGGTGTCCTGGGCATACCACGCATAAAAACCGCGACCGCCGCGCGTTTCCGCGGGTTGGGCCAGGGTGACGCTGCTCACGTCGCCCAGAAGCAGGCTGGCATACGGGAATCCGGCGAACAAGCCGCCCAGAGCCTTGCCTTGGAAGAAGGAATTGTTGGTCTGGTCCGCGCTAAAGGCGAAGTTGCCGCTGGTGTTGGAGTTGGTCACGGTGGGATAACCGTCAAACCGGACCTCGCCGCCGAATTTGTAACTGTGGTTGCCTTTCACCCAGCTCAGACTGAGGTTGCCGGTGGGCCTTTGAAGCAGGGCGCGCACCTGTCCGGTATAGGGACCCATCGCCTGCACGCCGCCGAAGCCCTGCGGACCGACCAGGCTTCCCGATGTCGGCGGAGCCAAGCCGGCCGGCGCGCCGAAAATGGGGACGCGAGCGCCCGTCGTGGGTCCGAGTGTGCCGCCTGCGATGCCCAGGACTTTGTTCATATCGAAATTTGTGATCGGCGCTGTGTCTCCGAAATCGTTGACGATATAACCCGCGCCGAAGTGCATCAGCATGGTGGGCGTAAGGGTGTAGTCCAGGTTGGCGCGCCAGGTGCGCGAATAGATATAAGTGCCCCGTGTGGCCGTGATCGTATCCGGGAAACCCTCGGAGAGAGCAAACCCTCCGGGCGCGTACTCCACCTCCGTGGTGGTCGAGGACCAATAGCCGGATATTTTGAGCTTCGAGCTGAAGGAGTGATCGAGCTTAAGCGACGGGATGGGAGTAACGCGGTCGCTGGGGAACGGATTGATGTAGTTATTGGTAAACGTGTTCGCCGTTCCGATGTTAGGCAGGGGTATGAAATCCTGCAGCTTGATCGCGGACGGGTCGAATCGGTTCAGGGGAATCTGATTGCCTGGGAATTGCAGGCGCGCGCGTGTCCCGTTCGGAGCGAGCCGCTCCGTGCTCGGGTCGAAGATCATTCCCTGAAGCATCTGGTTGCCCAGTCCATCGGTTGCGAGAGCGCCGGTAAAAGGCGTCCCATTGCCGAGCAGGGCGGAAAAGTCGCCTTTGCGATAAGCCAGAGTGGGAACCGTATCCAGAACGGTGTTGACTATGGTGGACTCGCGGAACTGCTCGTAATTGAAGAAGAAGAACGTCTTATCCTTGCCGTTGTAAATCTTGGGGATGATGATCGGCCCGCCCAGAGAGCCTCCGAAATCGTTACGCCG
>DASYSG010000076.1:0-259924 GCA_036003585.1 Bryobacteraceae bacterium
GCTTCCGGTCTTCAAGGAGCCATTTCGGCTGGTCGTCAGCCATGCCGGCGAGCCGCTCGATCTGGCGAAAGCCACGTGCACTCGGACCCGCTGGCCCAACGGTCACCTTATGGAAATCGTGAACCTGAATGGCGGCGATTACGGCTTGAGTGAAGAACAGTTGGAGAGCTTCATCCAAACTTTCCCTGTGGAACGCCGCCCATGATCGGCAAGAATGTCTACCGGCGATTGGCACGACTGGAAGAGGAGATGGCGCCACCTCAGGAGCCTAGAGTGTGGCAAATCGTTTATAAGAGCTGCGATGGAGTGGAGACACTCGGCGACAGAATTGAATGGTATCCGCCGCACGTCCAGCGGCGAACAGGAAAGACACGGCAACCATGGCGGCGAACTCGGTAAGCTTCAGTCGGCTTGATTTGAGGGAGCGGAACACCGGTTGTCGCACGATCGCGGACCACATTTTACGCGCCCCGCCAGGCGAGCATGAAACGTCCCAATGATCGCCAGAAGTCTCGCTCGGCGGCTGAAGCGTCTGGAAGAACACGTACTCCCTGTGGACGATCCTAAGATATGGGAAATCGTCCGAGTGGACCCCGACCGGCATCAGGATTGAAATGCCAGCACCGCGCGCGCCAATTGGCTACCGATAATAGTAGTTATCGGGCGGGAATCTACGCCTGCAGCAGGGGCTTGGGACCGTCCCATAAGGTAAGCCCGAGTCGATGATTACTAAAAGTTATGGAAGGGTGACCGGCAATCCATTCCCTATCCCTTGAGCCCAGAGTGGCGCGATGATGGTAACGAACATGAGCAAGCGCGTGGTCATGGATCAGTCTACCAGCGGGGTATCGCCGGCATCTTAGCACCTGAGCGCCCTTCCGTTCGAAAGGTGCGGTCTAAGGGTAGCCCGCAAGCCTCGGCACGCCATGCTTCCACTCCGGAAGGTTGGCGAATCCATTGCGATTTGGCATGATCACCTTGGGCAGGGTCCGGGCGTCCATTACCTCGTCTTCCTTGATAATGTCGTTTTTGTAGAGCAGGAAGGCCGTCAGCGCGTACACCTCATCGGGCTTCAGCGTCCCCTCTCTATTGAGAGGCATGCCGCGACTGATGTAATCCCAGATGGTCACCGCGTATGGCGAGCGAAGCGCCATGATTCCCGTGTCGGGCACCATGTGCATCCCCTCCATCCCGGCCGGGGGAGCCTTACCAGGTTCGGCGGGCGGCCCACCCTTTACCAGCGCCGGAGCCCGGGCTCCAATCCCTGTTGCCCCATGACATCCGGCGCACCCCTTCTGCCGAAAGAGCTGCTCGCCTTCCTTGGCGGTTCCGCGCCCCTGCGGGAGTTCCTTTCCCGTCGGACTGATCGAAATATCCCAGGCACGGATTTCTTCGGCGGACGGGGCTCTTCCCAAACCATATGTGGGCGATTGCGCCAACCCAAGGTGGCTGCAAATTCCTAGGATCGTTACCAGCGGTAGCAGATTAGGCGAGTCCATTGTAAACGCTCCCATCGCTGGACACTTTCCACGATTGAACTGAATTGTCGGCTCCCGGGACGCGGAAATTGGCGTCCAGGGGTTTGTCGAAGAATTTGGCGGATTCCGCCCGGGTTGGTTGAAGCGTGCCCAGTTCGTCGGTACAGCGCGACAGGAGTTCGCATGCTTTTCCGTCCCAATTCCAGTGCAAGCCAAACCGCGTATGCGCCATTGGATATGCGGGGGTCCGAAGTTCGGCGTCCTTCCAACTCTTGCCGCCGTCGGTGGATACCTCCACCTTGCGAATCGCGCCGGCGCCGGACCAGGCCAAGCCGCTGATCTCGTAGAATCCGGCGCCGGAGAGTTTCTGCCCTCCGGAAGGAAACGTGATTACCGATTTCGGGCCAATTTGATTCCCCAACGCGCTGACTTTAGGGTCAGGGTTAATGTGCCCGTAATCGTTATAGGTCATGTAGTAGCGGTCCACTACTTTGATTCGCCGCAGATACTTGGTCTGGAAAATTCCCTCGAAGCCGGGAACGATCAGCCGCAGCGGGAAGCCTTGCTGAGGGCGCACCGCCTCACCATTCTGGCCGTAACACACCAGGCAGTCGTCCATGGCCTTCCCGAGCGGAACGCTGGACGCTCCTTTGATTTCTTCCGCGCCCTCGGCAACAATCCAGGAGGCGCCGTTTTGCACACCGGCCTCTTTGAGCAGCACGGATAGGAGCACTCCGGTCCATTCGCTGCAACTGGTCATCCCGTGCGTTTCCTGCACGGTCTTATGCGTGGGCTTCGAACGGTTTCCGATGCACTCAATAAAATGCACACGGGTCACGTACGGGAGACGCCTCAACTCGTCCATTGTGAAAATCAGCGGACGGTCCACCATGCCGTGGATCATGAGGCGATGTTCTTTCGGATCGATTTCCGGAACATAGGACCCACGGTGGGTGGCCACATAGTGGAGCGACGATGGCGTGATGCTGCCTACGGAATCCTGCAGCGGAGTCAACACGTGAAACATAAGCCCGAAGGCATCGGGGGAATCTCTTTCGGCCACGGGCGCGCGCACGGAGGTGACGAAACGGGAGCGCTCGCCATAGGCGATGATCTCCTTATTCGTGCCTTTTTCGCTCCATTGAGATGCGGGCTTCTGTGCTTTGGCCGGCTGTAGGGCTCCCGCGGCCAAACCGGCCGCGGCGGCGCCACCTTTTAGGAATCCCCTGCGATTGGGCTTTTTCGAATCCATGGGCTGCTCCTTCACGGGCTGGCTTTCAAGGCCGAAGTTCTCCGGAATCGACTTGGCTTCCGATGTTTGAAATTATATACCCGCTTGGCGCCGGCCCGGGCATGGGTCCTTCTCCGAAGGCATGATCGGCTCCGAATCGCTCATCCGCGGCCATGTTTAAAAGACGTTAAACCGCACACGCCATTAACGTTCTTTCAAATTCCGGGTTTGGCGTAGAGTTGAGATCCCCTCAGAAAAGTAATGGGAGTGTCGCCGACCATACGGGCGGAACCCAAGTCCAACGTTTTCCCAACGTCGTTTCTGGCGCTTTTCCGGTTTTACACTTATGAAGAGTTGGAGGACTACCCTGTCACTTTTTCAATGCTGTGGTCCAGTTCTGCACCAGCGTAAGGGGCTCTCCCGACGAAGTCTGCGCGGGCATGGTGCCGACTAGACCGTTTGGCTTGGCGGGGGGGCTCTCTGGTATGAAGAGCCCGAGAAGGTTAGTTAGGGCTTCACAGTCACCGTCACATCGCGCGATGTGAATAATTGACCGTCGTTGGCGGTCACGCGAAGCACGTATATGCCCGGTGTGTTGAAGGTCGCTTGGGACTTAAGTGTGACCGGTTCTCCGTGCACCACGGGGCTCGAATCCGGCGCAAACGTAACCTTACCAGGACCCCGGTATTGAATCCATTTGATCTGGACGCCGATCGGGCGGCGAGGCTGCGCATCGCGATCCGGGTTCGAAGCGGAACGGCGGTACGGCTTGGGAAGCCCATCGTCGGTCGCCGTCGCCATCAACGTCACTGGATTCGGCAAAGAGACCGTTAAATTGTCGCTCACGGTCAGGGCCGGAGCTTTGTTATTAGGGTCAGGAACGCCGCCGCCCATATTCTCGACAATCACGTCCTGGCTCAATTCCCATTCCGGCTGGAGCCAACCCTTGGCTTGGTCGGTTCGTCCGCGCGAAGTCAGCGTCCACACTATCTTCTGCTTCTTGTCCCAGTCGGCGGGCACGACGACTCTGAATAGAAATCGCTGACGCCGCGGGTAAAAGTGCGTCGGCTGGCCTTTATCGCCAAACACTTCGGCTCCCACTGTGACCGTGTTCTCGGAGCCAAGGGGAATGTCAACCTCTTCCTCGAAATTCCGGTTGAGATAGCCAAAGACCAGGCTATAAGTTCCGTCGGCGTTATGCTCCCAGCCTTCAAATGTGGGAGCGACGTTCTGTCCCCGTGCATACTGAACCTGGGCGCTTAGACCCGTCCCGCTGGCGAGAAGCAAAGCGGCGCAAACCCAGAATCGCATGGTCTACTCCAACTTCGCCGATAGTTTCTTCTTTCGTGCGTCGGTTTGCTGTTTGTATTCTTCGTCGGAGAGGTAGTAGTAGCTAATCCACGCGCCACCCATCTCATCGACCGTACGCTGTCCGTAGGTAATCAGATTATCCGGATCAGGGTTGAACTTGTTCCCTGGCGAATTGTCGTACCAGGAAGAGATGTGGAGGATGGTTCCGGCCGGCAACAGCGGCTGATCATCTTCCTCGTAGAGGTATACCAGATGCCAGGCGAACTGGTATTTGTTTACGCAGCTCAACGTCTCGACCTTGTGCCCGCCTGGGTAGATCGCTTCCATGCAGGAGGCCTTTCCGCGGTTGTGCAGGTGGGGCTGGAACGATAGCAGCCGAGCCGGCTTGGCCAGGGTCTGGTAACCGTCGAACCGCACATTGTCCGTGTTAGGCGGAATGTCGAGGTCCTTCGGATCACCGACTTTCTCCGTCGTCTCGATGTACTTCGGCTTGTATCCCTTGGGGTAAAGCGAAAGACCGAGCGCCACGTTCGCCAGCGTCTCCTGACCGGTCGAGTGAAGATGAAGATTGAAGTTGATCTTCGTTCCCGCTTTGATCAGGCGGCCCGCGCCTTCAGGAAACATGTCCGCATTCTTTCCGAGCGCGTACTCATTGAGAAACGCTCCCTGGACATTATCCCCATCATCGGCATCGTCTTCGTGCTTCATGGACGTGGTCACATGGTGGACCGATCTGAAGCCCTTCATCGTCCGGATCTCGATCCCGCGAATATATCGATCCTCGGTCAGGCCTGCGTCCACCAGGACATCGATCCAGCGGTCGGCGCCGGCAGCGGGAACCATGATGTCTTTGGGCAGTTGTACGATGAGATCCGGCTGGCCCATATGCCAGGTGTCGTTGTCTTCGAACTTGCGAGGCGGCGGCATGTCGGAGGCATTCCCCTTGGGTGCGCCGGTATCGGCCCACTTTACGAGTGTTGCGATCTCTTTGTCCGTTAGCGATACATCGTTCTTGAAGTTATGGATGCCCACGTTCTTGTCGATGTACCACGGCGGCATCTCGCGCGCGACCACTTTCTGCTTGATCGATTTGGCCCATGGCCGGGCTTCCTCATAGGTCAGCAGCGACATGGGAGCGAACGTATCGGGCCGATGGCATGTCTGGCAGCGCTGTTGCAAGATTGGAGCCACGTCTTTTGTGAACGTAACCTGGACCTGGGAAGGCTGCTGCGCGTACATGGAGGCTGTAACGATTACGGCCGAAAGAATACCCACTTTCAGTATGATTCCCATCAAGCTACCTCCTGAGAAGACTTTAGACATCGGATTTTACGGTGTCAAGCCTAAGGCAATAGTAAGACTCTACTTCTTGACGAACTTGTGTAACCCCATGGAACTCACACCGGCCGCGTAAATATCGCCCTTGGCATCGGCGATCAGTCCTTCCGCTTCTGCTATTTGCGGGTTGGACGAGGGATCGGGAATAAAGCTTTTTCACCGTCCCATCTTTCGCGCTGCCGATCAGAATCCGCGTTTGAAGCCGGCTTAGTCGCCGCCCACTCCGAAGCGGACATCGCGAAGACGGTGACGGCAATGAAAGAGTTCTTCGCTTGACTCCGTCGCTGCCGACCCCGAGAATAATCTGGTCAGGAGCATTCCCCACATGCTGAAAGCATCCCTCGCCCTGAAAGCATCCCTCGCCGCCACCATCCTCACCGCGACAATGGCCATCGCACAAACCTCCCAGGAAAGTTGGAAGGGCGACCTTACCGGGGTCTGGCAAGGTCCTTACACGGGCGACCTCACCCGCAACACTTCGGCCAAGTTGACCCCCTGGGGCGAGGAGCAGTTCAAGAAGTTCGACGGTACCATCGACCCTTGCCTGCCCGTCGGCGTCACTCGCCAGATCAACGCGCCCGACCCGATTGAGATCGTTCAGACACCCAACCGCGTGGTGATTCTCTACGAGTCCTGGCACATCTTCCGCTCCATCCCCACTGACGGCCGCCCTCATACCAAGAATCTTGACCCGACCTGGTTCGGTAATTCCATCGCGAAGTGGGAGGGAGAAACGTTAGTCATCGACGTGACGAACTTGAACGATAAAACAACGCTCGATACGGTCGGCCATCCGCACAGCGACCAGCTTCATCTAGTAGAGCGCATTCGCCGCAGCGGCCCCACCACCGCTTCTTACGAAGTAACCGTGGACGATCCAAAAACCTACGTCGAGCCCTGGACGCAGAAGCGAGTGTTGCAATTGAAGCCAGGACTGGAATTAATGGAATACGTGTGTCTGGAAAATGAGAAGGACCGCAGCCACCTGAAGGGCATTAAGTAGACCCGAGTTTCTGTCGCCTTAGCCGAAGGAAGCAACTGAGTCCTGGATGATGGCGTATCCGGAAACTATCTCCCCCTGGGAAGCTTCCGTTATTGGTACATAACGGACTGATAATACGCGGCCCAAACTGCCGCGGCCCAGGCTGCGACCAGGCGTCCTGATTCACCTTGTTGGGATTGAAGCCATAGAGGATCATCATCCGCCGAAAGGCGGGCGTGTGCGATTGGAGGATGCCGCGATATCATCCAACGCCGCAGGGAGCAATTTGCGGCCCTTAACGTGCAAGAGTGATCTCGGAGGAGTCAGATCATGAGGGCTATCAAATTACGAGTAGGTGGCGTCCTATCACTCGGTTTAATCCTTTTAGCTGCATGTTCAGCTCCAACCAAGGCACCCGACGTTACTGGCACTATCAAGGATTCGCTGAAAGACGCCGGTCTGCGAGATGTATCAGTGAGTCAGGATCGGGACAAGAGTGTAGTCACACTTTTTGGCAACGTCGCAGAGGAAAGCGACAAGGTTCGGGCGGCAGAGATTGCTAAATCGGTCGCAGGGAACCAAGTCGTCGCCAACGAGATCGCCGTGGTGCCCCGTGGTATTGAAAGCGCCGCCAAAACGGTCAACAAGGACCTGGACGAAGCGATTAAGAAAAACCTGGATGCTGTCCTTATCCGACAGTCGTTGCACGATGACGTGAAATACGATGTCAAGAACGGTGTCGTGATCCTCACAGGTAATGTGAACTCACAGGCCACGCGCAGCGCCGCCCAAAAGATCGCCGCCGAGGTTCCAAACGTCCAACAGGTCGTGAATAAGCTTGAAGTAAAGAATCAAAAGGCCACCTCTATTCCGTAAGAAACTCTCGGCCACCTCGATAGCTGCCGTTAATGGTGGTTATCGGGCAACCTTTCAAGAACTCACTTCTTCAACGCCGCCTGCCAGTTGAGCAGCACGGTAATTGGCGTCACCGCGCTTGGCTGTCCCGTCGGCAAGACGGCCAACAGGAAGCGTTTGCCGTCAGCGGTCACGTCCCAACCGTAGTCGAGCGGCGCCGTGAACAGCCGCTGCGGAACTCCGAATGTAGTGCCGTTGGTTTTCACTTCGACGGCCATTTTCGAGGTTCCCCTGGGAGGAGCCTGGAAGATGATCTCCTTCCCGTCTCCACGCCACTTGGGTTCAGTCCCACCGTCCTTGGAGATCTGCACCTTGCGCTCGCCCAAAGCAGGCACTCCCGAGGGGCCCGAAGCCAGGAACGGGCGCACATAGACTTCATACCGGCCGGATTCATTGGACTGGTACACAATCCAACGCATGTCGGGAGAGAAGCTGGCATTCCCTTCATTGAACTGGGTTCCCAGCAAGAGCACCGGCTTGCGGTCGCCTTCCATCGACAGTACCCACATATCGACGCCTGTCTTTGGAGCGTTGACCGTGTAATACAAAAGAAAGCGTCCGTCGTGGGACCAACTGGTAGGGTGCGTAGATTCACCCACTCGGTTGAATAGCTCCTTGTCGTCGCCGGTGCCGGAGGACGTTTTCTCATACACCGTGTCCAAGAAAGTAGTACCGGCCGAAAATGCGATTCTGTTTCCGTCCGCGGACCAAACTGGAAAAGAACCGGCGCTGTGGCGGAAGGTGAGCCGCGTGGGAACTCCACGTGCAATGTCGAGCAGCCAGATATCGCCCTGCGCTGGCGATTCGGCATCCCGGACTGCGGCTCGCGTTCCGTCCGGAGAAAGCGCGATCCCTTGGGCTGGACCGGGCGGTCCGAAGTTGCCCTGAGTCTTGCCTTGACGGTCAAACCAGGTCAGTTGATAGTTCTTATCGGAGTCTGCGCTGCGATAGGCCAAGGCCCCACTCGGAGAAACTGAGAACATTCCGATCGATTGCGAGGTCTCCACAGATTCCACGAGGCGGAACGGTTCGCCTTGCAACTGCAGTCGTCCGGCGTCAAAGCGCTGCGCCATCAACGCGTTTTCCCGCATAAAGAACAGATAGCCATCAACGTAGGTCGCCGCGTACTGGCCGGCGACTATCCGTTCCTTCGATTGCTCCGATGGCTTGACGTCGAGGTCACCGACGTACATTCCCCTTACTTGGTCGGATCCTTGGCGCAGATACAGGAAATGCTTGCCGTCCGGCAAGAACGTGGGCAAGGCGTGGAAGGCCTCTCCGCGCGCTGCGTCGACAGAAGTAATCTCGGTGGAAACGCCGCCCGCTTGTGACACTCGTTGTATGCTGCCGTTCGCGAAGCTTCCGACGATGATCACCCCGTCCCGGTTCCATGAACCCGATCCTACTTGCCAGGCCAACTCGCACAATGTTTGGGGAAGTCCGCCGGAGGTATCTATCTTCTTAAGCTGATTTCGGACGCCGAACGCCAAATATCGGCTGTCGGGCGACCAAAACGGACTTCTCGCGCCCTGCGTGTCGGGAAGGCGCCGCCAAGTCAGCTCGTCCAGATTGCGGATCCACAATCCGGCTTGCTCCCCGTCGGCGTTGAACACCAGTTTGCGCCCGTCCGGCGAGAGCGAGATGTACAGACTAGGATGCACGTTCTGGGGCAGCCCGACCTCAAAGCGCGCGACGCTAACGGGCGCAGGCTTGAGCCACAGCGTCCACGCCGTTGCCCCTAGCGCGATCGCGAGCAACACCGCCACAGCTGCCCAGAGCCAGCTCCGCCCAGCCGAGGCCGGCACTGTTGTGGCGGGAGTCTCCGCCGTGGCCCACATCAGCGCGTGTTTCACCTCCCGAGCTGACTGCCAACGCTCCTCCGGATTTTTCTCCAGGCAGGTTCCGACGACTCTGTCGAGAGCCTTCGGCGTCAGAGGCTGGAGAGTGCTTAGTGGCGGAGGCTGGTCCTTGAGAATCGACGCGATCAGGCCGGCACGGGTCGCCGCCTGGAACGCGCGTTTGCCCGCAACCATTTCGAAAAACACTAGACCGAAGGCGAAGATGTCGCTTCGCGCGTCGGCTTCCTTGCCTTCGAGCTGCTCCGGTGACATATACCCCGGCGTTCCAAGGACCGCTCCGTCGCTGGTGAGCGCGGTGATTGTGTCATCCTCAGGGCCGGGCGCTTGCGACGACTTGGCCAAGCCAAAGTCGAGCAGCTTCACACCGCTCTTGGTCACCAGAATGTTGCCAGGTTTGAGATCGCGATGAGTGATGCCCTTGCGGTGCGCCGTGTCGAGAGCATCGAGAATCTGTGCCGCGAGTATCAGGGCTTGGTCGATCGGGAGCGGGCCTTTCAGGGGCGCACCTTCGACGTACTCCATCACGAGGAAGCCCTGGCCGACGTCGTAGAGAGAACAAATATGTGGATGGTTCAGCGCGGCGATGATGAGAGCCTCGCGTTCGAAGCGCTCATTGAACTGTTTGTGACTCGTCTTAATGGCAACGATGCGATCCAGTCGCGTGTCGCGAGCTTTGTACACCTCGCCCATCCCGCCTGCCCCAAGGGGGGCTAGTATTTCGTAGGGGCCGAGCTTGTCGCCAGCCGCGAAAAGCATAGAGTTTTGACTAGTCTACTCCATCGGAGCAGGCAACGGACCTGCCGGTTTACGAGGCTCCCAAGCGCGATCTCGGCAAGGATATTGGTACGAAGTCGCGGCCCTATCGGGCACCGTGCGAGTCGCAATTTGTAATAAGATCAACAGACCGGCTAGGCGATCGTCGAAGTTCCGGGAGGATCTCCTGGGCGGTTGAACCAGTAGCCCTGTTCTCCGAACTCGATTTGCCGGCGGGAAACTACGCGCTCGTTCTCGAGGCGGCGCCGGCAATTGGCAAAGAAGGACAGGAGCTGGGGCGGTATCCGTTTGAAAGTCAAGCTTTAACAGGAGCCTCGTCGATCACCATGGACCTTCAAGACTATGCAAGCCGTTACCTCTACATTTCCGGCGCGTTCGCAGTGGGTGGAACGTTCACCCGAATCGCTCCCGACGTGAACATCCACATGCAAGTTCCCACGATCGCTCCAGTGCATCTGCCGATGGTTGGCGGGATATCGGAAGCGAAGCAAAAGAAGAGGATTGTCGTCGATTTCAGTTCCGCTAAGTTCGAGCGAGTCAGCGGCAAACGGAAGCGTCAGCTTCAGAAGCAGGAAGCCCTCTCGATAGGTTCGGCTCATTCACTTGCTCAATCTGGACCAGAGATCCCGGGCAAGCCTTTCGTGTCCCGAAGCTTGAGCGAAGTCGAATCGGTCCGGGTCACCGGGGGGTTCTTTCTCAAATATGGACTCCTCAACCTGAAGTCGACTCATGATCCACGCAAGAACCGCCACCCGCAAATCACGTTTGGGAAGACGGAGATTCGCGGACTAAAACTCGGGGAGTCAAAGCTAAAGATAACGCTGGACGTGAGACCCTTCAACAAATATCCGACGCTCCAAGCGTTCGAGACGGCCTTCCAAAACGACGCGAGGCTCCGCCAAAATCTGTCGTCCAGGTTCCTGCTGGACCCGAAGACCGGAGGACTACACAGGAACGAATCAGGTTACGTGATCGGCTCTCTCGTGAAGACGGTTGAGGGCCTGCCCGATGATGCGTCGTTCGACGGCTTCACGATCACTTGGCCCAAGTTCGGCCAGATCATTCTGGGCGAGGTTCTGATGGGACCCTATGTGCGGCGCGTTTCGCTGGTTCGCTTCAAGCACTCCGACGGGGACATCGGCTCGGGATGCTCGGGCGGGAGTACGTGGCCTTAAATAGGGATTTGAGAAGACTTTCGTCCTCATGCGCACCGTAGCATTGCGGCACGATTGAAGGCCGTTAGTCGATCTCTGGCAGAAATCACGCTCAGCGTTGCAGCCGAGGCGCTTTTACCCAACCTACGGATCGCGGACTGCTAATGGTATGGTCCGCCGCAGGAACAATGCTCGGGGACTCACCACCGAGAAACGAGTTCGTCTCGTGCCTCGGCTAAACACTACACCGTAGGTAGATCTATCAGCATCACTTGAATTTTTTGCGCACAAGGCCTAATGTGGCCTTCACCGTCGTTTGGGTCTGCCCTTTGGCCTCCATCCGGTTGAGGCGGGCAACACCACGACAACACCGGGTAGGTGAACCAACAGAGGGGCTTGGCGTGATGGCTATTGGTGATCGAGACGAACGTACTTCCGATCGCCTTCCACCCAGTGTTCGATCATCGCAGTAACTGCGCCCTTTTCGTCCTTCAGGAACTCAACTCCCGTTCCTTCCATCGTGAAGACTGTCTCTGAGTGGGCCGTAAGCGGGGTTTTTCCGGATTGCCCCTCAGCGAGCATAAGGCGGCCATGCTCCTGGGACACTGTCGCGATTGAGCGCCCTGGAGCTTGATAGGCGCCGACGTACCGGGCCAGCTCATCCGCTGAAATCCGAAACTCCTCTCCGCTCTTGCCAACCAGGTGGATGGCATCGCGCTCATTCTCACATACATACTCCATGAGGTCATCCTCCGGAACTAAAGCGAACTCCATCGGAAGCGTCCACGGCCTAGTGTAGGCCTTAGGATCGTCGAATGTGATCTGTACGTCGAGGTGACCGATGTCCCGCCGATGAAAACGCTCCGTCACTCGCAGCGCTTCCGTATGCGGGTGACCCGCCAGGTCGATGGTGGTTCGATCATTGAATCCCGCTGTGGTGACTACCAGCGTGTCGCCCTCCCAATGTCCAACCGAATAACCCATCCAGGTCGGATTCGGGTCTTCGGGCAACGCGCGACCGTCAGTAAAAACCTGCCGGAAGAGGGTGTCGTACTCGTGAAGGATTACAACCAGGCCGGGATTCTGCACCACTTTGATCGGAAAAGGCCCAACCCCAATGGCGGCCTTCGGGCCCGGCGGAAGACAGGCGATCCCATCGCCATCCCGGCGAAAATCAGCTTCGCGCTGTTTATAGATGGCTGCCGCCCACGGCCGCATCTCCTCGGGTTTAAGATCCCACGTGAGATAAAAGTTTCCATTCCTGACCACCCACACTCCGGTCAGGTCCGGTTTGCCGTCGATGGCCCGCGGTGCGGGAGCCGAAAGGTCAGCTTTGCCATCTGGGGTACGGGGAAGTGCTGGGTTTTGGTGTTTCGGCCACTGCGCCAGCAGTGAAACGCTCGTCACGCACAGGATGATCGCAAGCTTGTGCATCTGTCCTCCCTCCCGGCTGGCCATCAAATTAGGCGCGCGTCTCGCGGAATGTTTAACTGCCCGGACATAATACCAGCCGCCTTCGCCGGGGTCTAGCTGGTATGTGGCTCCGATAAGAAGTACCAGCATTAGTGAGGAAGTCGTTGCTGATAATACGTGACATCAGGCAACTTCCGAAAAGCGCCACTGCTCTCGTCGAGCGGAATCCGCATGTCCGGCTTTGGCCCCGTCTTGAAACCTCACAGCTTGTCAGCTGTTACGGCTCGAATCGCAGCTTCAGCGCTAAGCCGCATGGCCTCGTCGGTTGCCGGGTCTTCACGGATTTCATGAAGCAACGGTAGCGCGGCTACTGCGGATTTGCCAATTTGCGTCACGGCTGCGATCGCTTCCTGGCGAACGAAGCGGTCGCTGTCGCTAAGCGCGCCGATCACCAATTTGATGATCTGAGGATCGGTCTGCGCGTGAAAGCGAAATGCACTCAGAACCGCTCCACGCAGCTCCCTGTCTTGTTGACGACCCAAGCTCTGAACCCAAAAGTCTGTGATCTCTGGAGTAGGGATGCGCATGGAAGCTAACGCTTCAATTGCCATTCTTCGAACGCTTGGTGCAGAATCAACTCGGGCCAATTGGAGTAGACGTGGCTCCAAGGCCGGAGGTACACCTCCCGCCATAAGCGTAATGATCCGCACAGCATTCTCTCTGAGATTTGGACTCTCTTCGCTGAATCGTTGGAGAACGAGCTGCCTGGTGCCGTCTGGCAATTCAATAGGTTTGGCTGCATTTAAGAGCATTAGGGTGCTCAAAACAGCGCACGCCTGATCGCGCACAAAAGGCCTCGGGTCACCCAAGGCATCATTGATCGCTGGCCATTCGCCGGCGAAACTCTTTCCGCCTGTTGAATAAGGGGTTAGGATTTCAAAGGTCCGTTTTCGGGAGCTTTCGGAAAGTGCTGTCCCTTCCGTCCGTATGATTGAGAACAGCTCAGATAGATCCCCTTGTGCTTCCGCTAGAGCGACCGTACACATGAAGACCATCGTGGACCGAAGAAGCCCAGTCATGTTGTCACCGTACCATGCGGATCTGACGTTAGGTTCACGCGGCTTGGATTCGTAAACCAGACTTCGCCGTGAAATAGCCGCCGATAATACGTCACATCGGGCGCTTTCAGGGCATGCTCCTGGCTCGATGGTCGCTGAAGGTGAGTGTGTGATCGTTATTTCGCTTGGGGAGCTTTCAGTGTGACTACGGGAGACGGCAACCGAGATCCCACCGGACCCGTAAACTCCTCTTTCGTTCCATCATCGTAATACTGAACGAACTTCCATACCAGGTCCGTGGCTTCTTTCGGGTTGATACCGAGCATCCCGAACTCAACAAACTCATACGGCATTATCTTCCCAGTCCAGGTGGCACCGATGATCTTGCCCTTGTCATTCTTCTTGAAGTCAATCTTCCAACCTGGTTTAAATTCAAAATCATAGATGTCGAGTCCCGCCGGAAACTCGCCTTCGATCTTCGAGCAGGGGACCTGCTTCTCGTTGGGAACCCGCATGGTGTACTTCTCTCGCGCACCGGCAGTCGATTCAGTTGGAGCGATCCGGATATGGCCAAACGCCAACGTGCCGGATACCAGAAGAACAGCAGTACTGAGCAGATATCGATTTACGGATAGCCGTTGCATGGGGTTGTGTTTCCTTTCTGTCGCGGGAATCAGCCTACTATACTAGACCTGCCGAATCTCCAACACAAGAAGCACCTCAGCGACGCTACTGACGTTAATGCTCGTTATCAGGGCCTGCAAGGCACCCAGGCTGTAACATTTGCGCAACGCGACGCCTGTCCGGCCCGATCCTTTGCGGTGGCAAATATTGTAGAGACGCTCTCGTCACGCCGCCACCCGTTACGTTCCTCAGACAAGACCACGAGAGTTCCGATCGCGAGCCGAAACGGAACCTTTCCGGCACATCCGCAGCGCGCGGTAAGCCAGTGAAACTCTGTGCCACAATCCGCGGGTAAAGGATCGGGCTCGTATGAAATCGTCGGGCAGTCTGATGCGTGATAGTGGAAGCGAAAAAAGGTCCTATAAGTTCGAGCGTATCCCGGCCTATCAGAACTCCAGCCGGATACCGACTTGCCCTGTCCGATTTCCAGAATTCTCGGCCGACTGCACCGAGCTGAGTTTGCCAAACGCTGGATTGTTGATGTTCACGTTCGGCGGGAGGAAATTGGGGTGGTTCGGGAGATTCGTGAAAGTCCCTTCCATCCGAAGGCGCAGCCGTTCGGTGAGTGAGAAGCTCTTCGACAGGCCGGCGGCGATCACCACCGTTCCCGGCCCTTGAAGGATTCCGGCGCCCGCGTTGCCAAACCGGCCCGCCCCGGCGGGAACCGGCACAAAGGCTGGCTTGTCGTAATACATGCCTTGCGTGGGATTCGAGAGATTGCCATTTCCAACCGGTCCGGGCGAGCCTGAACACCCCGCCCGATGATGTTCGTATTGGACCGGTCGAAATTCGCGTTGGTAGTGGGTGTCTGGTAAGGCCCGGATTGAATCATTGTCACGGTCGATAATTCCCATCCTCCGAAGATGGCCTGTTCCGGCCCGTTCCAACGAGAACCGATCCTTCGACCACGGCCGAACGGCAACGGAACAAGTCCGGTAAGCAGAAAGCGGTGACGGCGGACACCCGACAAATTACCGCGATCGTAGCTCTGATTGAAGCGGTCCACCAGCGGTTGCTGGGCAACTTCCGTCGGCAGGGTAGGAGCGGTTGCGGCGCCCACCTCACCGATGTCCTTGGCGAGCACGTAGGATGCCTGGAAAAAGATGCCGTTGCGCGTCCGATGATTTAGCTCCAGTTGCATTCCCTGGTAGTTTGCGAAGCCGAGACCCTCGTCAGAGATCAACTGAAGCCACTGCGGGAACGGCACTCGCGAGGCCGAATACGGAGTCGTGCTTGCCGACACCTGGTTGAAGTCGACACGCACCGGCATGCCGGCGGACTGCACACCCACATAACTCGCCCGCAGGGAAGTGCTCCACGGTAATTCGCGCTCCATGGTGAAGTCCCACTGCCAGGAGTGCGGATCTTTGAGCGTCGGGTCGACTCCGTCGGTGAAGCTCGTGGTGGCGACGTTTCCCAATACAGATGCCGGCGGCCCTACATTCGGGAAGGTGAACAAAGGCGGCTGGCCGGGTCCCTGGTAGTTGGTGAACGTGCGGTAGTCAGAAGTGTGAATACCGGTGGCGCCGTAAGCCAGAAAGCCCAGCATGGTCTGAGTGTATCTGCCGATAGCGCCACGAACTACCGTCTTGCCATCCGGCCAAGGCTGCCAAGCGAACCCGACGCGCGGGCTCCAGTCGGCGTAGTAGGTGCGGCGAAGGCCCTCCGGCAGACCGGTCTGCGAAGCGGTCAGAACTTTTGTGCATGGGCTGGCGGAAGTTGTCGAGCAGGCCTTGATGGAAGCTAGGAAGATCGGGGCCGGAGCGATGGTCTGGTCCGGGATGATTACATCACCGGTCTGATGGTCGAAGTTGGTAATGTTGCCAGCCGATTCCCCAAAGGGTGGGTGCACTTCCCAGCGCAGCCCCAAATCGAGCGTGAAGCGGCGGGAAACACGCCACCTATCCTGCGCGAAGAACGCGACCGTGTTGCCGTGTTCGTTGATATCCGGACCCAAAGCTCCATAGGCGGAACTCTGCGGCAATCCGAGCAAGAAATCCGCAAATTCATTGCCGGTGAAGGCGGCGCCAGAGAAGTAGAACTTGCCAAAATCGGCGGTGCTTCCGATATTCAACGCCGCCCGGTAACCTACCCGGCGCATGTCGGCCCCAAATTTCATGGTGTGGCGCCCTCGGATCCAACTCAAGGTGTCAGTGAATTGAAGCGTTCGGGATTCGTTGTCAGCCGGGCGCGGATATCCGATGTTAGTGAATGTGCCGTCTTCGAAGACAAACAAAGGAAAGCCGCCGCGATCGCCGGTGTTCACCAGGCTCAGCCCGACCAGACCCAGCTGGTTCACCACTTCCTTGCCACTGACGGGAAACGTCTGGAGGTTACGAGAGCGAACCCAGCCAAAACGCAGTTCATTCGACATCGTGGCGCTGGGCGCCCATGTATGGGACAAGACCAAGCTCCGGAAGGATTGGTCGCTAACGCTATCGGGAACCAGTTGGCCGGGGTCCTGATACGTGATCGGTTTGTAGCTCCACCGCCCGAACATCTGCTGTTTGGAACTGATCACGTGATCGACACGAACGTCGTAGCCGTCCGCACGGGAGGAGGCAGGGGCCAAGCGCTGATAGTTGAAGACAGCTCCGGGTGTCGGCACGTTAGGCAAAGGATAGTAGTTATCAAGGAGGGCGCGAGCCACGGAGCTGATACGTGTATCCGGGATCTGGTTGCTGGGGAACGGAGCGCCGGAGCGAGGGTCAACAGCAATCGCTCCCGGAACGCCGGTCAAATTGCCTAGACGCATGGCTTGGGTGGGAACGTTGGCCTGCAATAGAACTGTCTGCGGCTCACGAAGTCCTTCGTAGTCGGCGAAGAAAAACGTCTTGTTACGACCGGAGTAGATGCCCGGCAAATCAACAGGCCCACCGAAGCTACCGCCGAAGTTATTGAAGACTTTTTGCTGCTTCACCAGCGTTCCGTAGGTCGCTGCGTCGAGGGCGCGATTCTGGTGATACCAGAACAGGCTGCCGTGGAACTGGTTGGTGCCGCCGCGTGTCACCATCGCGACATCGCCCATCTGGCCGAAAGCTGCCCCCGCTCCCACGGAGGTGACCCGAAATTCGGAAAGCATTTCGGCGGACGGGTTCATTGAGAAATCCGGATTGTTGAATCGGACATTCACCGCCGAGATGCCGTCGATACTGATTTCGATTTGGGCGGGCAGCCCACCGCCGATTGAATAACGGAAGAAGCCCTGAACGCCCGGCACCGTAGAAAGCAGGTAGAGGGGCGAGTTAACAAGAGTGTTAGTGGCGCGATAGTTCAGCGGAAGACGCGTGATTTGTTCGGAATTTTTGGAGTCGGCGATGACCCCATCCTCGGTGTCGATCACGGATACCCGTGCGGTGACCGTGGCAACTTCGGCACGCGGGGCTATAGACAACGAAAAATCCGCACGGCGCGTCTGCCGCGCCTCCAAAATGAATTCGGTGCTGGACTGAGTGGCGAATGCTGCTCGCTCTGCGCTGACTTGATATCGCCCCGGCGCCAGATTCAGAAACTCGAAGAACCCCTGCTCGCCAGAGTCAGTCGTGGCAGAGGTTCCTCGCTCCACATTCCTTAGGGTCAACTTTGCGCCCGATATTACGGCTCCCGAAGCGTCCGTCACCGTGCCGAGGACCGTGCCAAAGGTGGATTGCGCCCGGGCAGATACCAGAGCAACAGCAAATAGGACACATGCCAACTGAAATTTTCTGGATAAATCCATTCCAAATAGAGTATCCGATTCCGATCTTCCGACAATCCTCGGAACCGGATCGTCCATTTTAGAGCGTCAAGGAGCGCCGATTCAGCCACAATTGTGGCCTTGCCGAGTTCGGGCTCGCCGGAAATCCGGTTACTGCCGCGTTACTGTGATGGAGAAAGGGGCATCAAACTGTCCGACGGTGCGCAAGCCGCCCTTTACGTTGGCCATCAGCGTGCCCACTGCGTGGCCGTTGGAGTCCAAGATCGGCGTGACGACCCAGGTTTCGGGACCGGATCCGGCCGGAGTGTGATGCACGTTAACCAGGATCGTAGTTAGCGGCGTGTTGACGCCCCGGTCGGGCGAGTTGAGAGGGGCCTCCGCGCCCGGGTTTTCCATATTGAAGAAGTAACCGCTATTGGGCGATGCCATTGTGACCTTCAAATAAGTCGTGTGATCCCATGGTGCGGGGTCCGGCTGGGCGTTATTGAAGAAGTTGCCCAACGGTATGTTGAAGAAAGCTACCGGAGCGGGGTCGTTGCCCCAGGGAGCGTTCGTTCCGCTCAACGCTGCTCCCAGAGTGAGAGTTGGGTGCCGGTCGCCGGAGAGCTCCAGGCTCTGGCCGTTACAGTTGATCCGCCCGATGACGCCGCCGACGCCATTTTCATAGAAATCCTGACCGTCGGAAGACAGGCCCGCCCCGGGGGCGGAAATGTATTGGATGTCGAAATTCGCTCCGGCAGTGGTGCAGGAAGTTTTCCCCCCTTTGGCAGGTTGACTCAAACCGGGCGATAGGCTCAACGCGACGGCCAGCACCGCCGCAAGGCAGATTGATTTCATTTCGATTTCTCCTATTTTGGAAATGCTTTATTGGAATCCGATGGTCGATCTTACGGTGACCCGCTTCCGGATTCAAGACCACAAACGGAGAATCTGGGGTGATTCGGCCCCAAAAATCGGAATGTCGTCATGTGTCGTGGGGGGTGGGGCTGTTAGAATGGGGAACCTTTCCATGGCGGACCCGCAAACCCCCGTCGCTCCGGCCAGCGAACGGCTGGATTCCTGGAAAGAGATCGCCGCCTACCTCAAGCGAGACCCGCGCACGATCCAGCGGTGGGAGAAGAAAGAAGGTCTGCCGGTCTACCGTCACGTACATGATTCGCAGGTCAGCGTCTACGCGTATAAACATGAACTTGATGCTTGGCTGGCCGGCCGCAGCCTCGCAAATGGAAATGGAGACGCAGTCGAGGCTTCGCCAGCCTGGTACGGCCGACGGGGTATCTGGGCAGCCGCAGCACTCTTAGGGGTACTTTCTATCGGCGCTATATACGTGGGCGTCCGCTCGGCTCGTCCGCCCAGTCGGCCTGCCGGCCTGGCCTTCCGTCAGGTTTTGGACCCGGCGGACGTGGACTTCACCATCGCGGTGTCTCCTGGCGGCCGCTATGCCTCTTTTACTGATGTGCGAGGCCTGGGAGCGGGCGAACTTGGAGTGTGGGACCTCAATGCGCATGAGAGGCGCGTCCTGACTCATGGCTCCGGTTGGACGTTTGACGCGGTCTTTTCGCCCGACGAAAAATCCATTGTTTACAGTTATATCGCGGGCAAATCCTGGGAGCTTCATAAAATCGGCGTGGACGGAAACGGGGACCGTATTCTTCTGAAAGACTCCGAGGGCCGCAATTTTGATCTCATGGATTGGTCGCCGGACGGCCAGCACATCGCGGCGGTGATCGGCACGGCGGATCAAAAGATAGCACTGGCGTTGATCTCCCCTTCGGACGGATCGGTGAAGGTTCTGAAGCGCTTTGGCTTCGTGCAAATCCAGAGGGCCGCATTTTCCACTGACGGCAAGTATCTGGCCTACGACGCTCCATCCGGCGAGCCCGGTTCAGGAAACGATATTTTCCTGATTTCGACCGACGGTAAAGAGGATCGGCCTCTGATCCAACATCCGGCCGAAGAATTTCTGGTGGGATGGAGTCCCAAGGGCGATTCTTTGGTTTTTGGCAGCGCGCGAACGGGAACCTGGGGAATCTGGCGGGCGCGATTCAGCAACGGAATTATCCAAAGCGATCCGGAACTTCTCAAGGAAGATGTCGGACGAGTTTTGCCGGTCTCAGTGGCTCGATCCGGCGCTGTGTTTCTGCTGCAGTATGTGGGCATCGCCGATGTGTACACTGCGGAGCTGGGTTCGACTGTCCCGCCTGCTCGGATCATTGAGAATCCAATTGGGCTCAACGGAAACCCGTCGTACTCTTCGGACGGACAAAGCCTGATGTATCAGTCCTCCCGCGGATCCAACGGTCGAGGCGTGCTGCGGATCCGGTCGCTTGCCACGGGACAAGAGCGCGAGCTTCGTCCGAAGCTCGATTACTATCAGGGCGCACGCTGGAGCTCCGACTCACGCTGGATCGAAGTGCAAGGCACGGATGGGACTACCAACGGCGCTTGGCGCGTCGATCCCTTAACGGGTGATGTCAGCTTGATGCGGGCCGGAAAGCCCATACCCGTCTTCAGGCCGCCGCTTCCGGAGGGCGACCCGGGACCAGGAAGCCCAACCCCATCGCCCGACGGGTCCGTAATTGCACGGGCCGTCCGCGGATACCCCAAGGGGTATAACTCACTATTGCTCGTTCCTCCTAGCGGCGGTCCGCCGCGGGAACTCGTGCGTCTCAAGCAGCCGGAAGGGTTCACGGGGGCTTTCGCCTGGTCGCCCGATGGGAAATATGTCTACTTTACGCGGCGCACGGACTCAGAAACCGAACTCATGCGGATTCCTGCTGGGGGAGGCGCGATCGAACCGCTTGGCTTACGGATGTCAATGATCCGCAATTTGACAATTCATCCAGACGGGAAGCACATCGCCTTTGCTGGCGGAGAATCCAACAACCTGGAGTTATGGGCGTTGGAAGGGTTCCTTTAGGTGCCGTCTTTTTGGGGCACTTAACGCCGATTAGTTTTGCACCGCGCCTTGCCGAAAGCGTGTGGTTTCTAACTGGGCGATAAGCCCGGGCAGAGACCCGGCCGACTCACTCTATTGCGGACACCTCGCTAGATACCCTTTCGGCACGCGTCTCGCTCTGTCCTCGTCCAGTCTGCCGTTGATGTTCCCCCGCTTCCAGAGGTAATGTGTTCATGACGTGGCTAGCGATAATGCCCATTATCGCTATGTATGGTCCGCCGCAGAATTGCAAGCGAAAAGCGCGGATGGACAAATGGTCTGCGCCAATGTATTCGGGACGAGACGAACGTTTCCCGGTGGTGAGTCCCCGAGTTCGGTTTCTGCGGCGGACCATACCAGTAGCTGGCCCCCCAGGGACTCCGCCGCCTACTCGCAAATCGCACGATAATTGATGTATGCGATCGTGTTTTCTTTTCTTGATTTGTTCCGCAGTCTTGTTCGCGGAGAGCGCGGCTGGCCTACGGTGGACGCCACCCATGGAGTGGAAGAGCAGCGGGACAACATCGATGCGCGCAGCTACCTATCCCGTTGCACCGGTGCAAGGAGACCACGACGCCGCGGAATGCGCCGTGTATTTCTTCGGACTCGGCCAAGGAGGCAGTGTTCAGGCCAATATCGACCGTTGGGAAGGGCAGTTCAAAGCCACAGGTGGCAAGCCGGCTCCGACCAAGGTAACCAAAACTACAATTCATGGTTTGCCTGTGACGACTATTGACGTGTCGGGCGAGTATTCCGGCATGGCCGGGCCGGCAGCCACGGCGCCCGTCCGTGCGTCCGGCTACCGTCTCCTGGGTGCAATTGTCGAGGGTCCAGGTGGAAACGTGTTCATTAAGTTTACGGGTCCAGCCAAGACCGTGGCTGCCAACCAACCGAAGTTTCAGCGATTGCTCGACTCCTTTGAAAAAGCCGGCAAGTAATTCCTGGCCAGCCCCGCTGCCTTTGGCCGTCCTGGTTCTGAATGGGAATTAGTCCCGCGTCGTTTAGCCGGAGTAAGGCGCAGGCGTAATGTCTGGCACCCGTTGCCGTCCAAAACATGGAGGCAGTAAAATGTTCGTAGCCGCCTAGCCCGGCCAGGCGACAAGCCGGATTCCCTGTCCGGTTGGCGGCAATCTCCATCCAGGGAATCGCCGAGGGAGCGGTTCGCATGGGCCATCCGGCCAGACACGAAATCGAGAAACACGCCAAAAATGAATTTGCTGTAGCCCAAGAGCACATCGCCGTGAAGCACGCAAGGAAGTGGCGCCGCGTGCTGACTCAAGTCGCAGCAACGGGCAATTCCGGGAGCTACGCGCCGGCCCTAATAGAATCTAAGGCAAAACATGTGCGAAAGCAGATCATCGCGCTGGCAGACTCCTACGCAAAACCTTCGATTTCTTCGGCCTGCCCAGTGACGCAGGGGCGGAGAAAACACTAGAGGCTTGGGCCCAGCAAATTGCGGCAGGTTCAAGTTCAGCCGTTCTGGGTGAGCTTAATCTCCTTCAGGGGAGGGTCCGGATCATCCCTTTGCCCAACGCCGGGAACATTTATCGGGTAATCCAACAATCCATGCAGTCAGCCCTCAATGCGGGCAAGCATAGGCTAAGGCGGCAGCGAATCAAGTTTAGCGCCAGTTCGGCGGAAATGGCCCCGGTGAAAGCTATTGTTGGCGCTTCGCCGGCGGGGAGCGCTCTGGGAAAAGTGGCAGACGCTGCCGAAGGAAGGTGGCATGAGTACCGCGCTTGGTTCAACGCAAAATTGGAGTCGTTGGAGGCCATGGCGGCACGGACCAATTCTGAGCACTTCCCAGAGGACGAGCAGGACGCGCAGAAGTTCTCGACTGCCGCCATGAGCCGAAGATTCGATGAGATTGCCGAAGGTGAATACCGACAGTGGCTGGAGAGCGGAAGTCCACACTCAATATTTTCTACTCGACTTAGTGAACTACAGGTCCAGGTGTTAAAGGCTTCGCTGAAGCTGTGGAGTCTGGGATCGGACATCCTCAGGCAGTGGTACGAAAATGGTTGCCAGCCGCGCGCGGATATCGCACTCAGTGGGCGAGTGCAGCGCTGGGAGCATCGCGCGCGAACCACCGAGATTGTTCGTCACCTCTCGAGTGACCGCGGGCTCGCTCTCGCTAGCCTCATCGAAAAGTTCGACACGTTAACTGCCGAAGAAGCCCGAGAGGTTAGCACTCTGCACGAGCAACAGCGATTGCGGGTCTGGATTCACCCGACGAGTCATCACTTCGAAGGAGGTTTTAGCGGGGATTTTCTTGAGCGCGGGCGGCTCACAATTACAAACGTGGGCCTACATCTGCGCCCTCCAGGTGACATCCCGCCACTAGATTTTTGCCTGCGCACGCTGCTTCATGAGCTAGTTTGCGAACGAGAACCGGTGAACCATCCGCAAATCGACCGGCTGAACAATGATCAGCTTAGCCGTTACCCATGGGCCCCGTATTCCGGGAACTCCATCACGCCGGACGGCGGACAAGTCCTCAATCTCTGTGAGGCTTTGAAGTGGTATTGCCAGCGGCTAATTGGATTGCTTAACTCTACGAAAGCCACTGCGCGAACCAGCAGGCCGCCGGCGAAATCCCCAGCCGAAGTATCTGGCGGCATCGAAGTGACTGCCAGAAGGCGCGGAAGGCGCGCAAATCAAGAACGCCGGGATGCTATCCACAATGCGATCGCCAAACATCGTCCGGACTGGCGCGATCATCTCCCTGACATATTCAAGGAACTGGACAGCGGAGAGGTGTTCTTGGGAGTCTTTCAAGGGAAGAAGATCGATCTTGGGGACGAAGTGAGTGCGGAGATACAGAAATGGGACGATCTCGACCTCGCTCAAGGGAAGCAGCTCAGGCATATTGTGGACACCCTTCGCAAGTACGCCGACTGATGGATTTAATTCCGTGGCGGATTTAATTCCAATTCGTTCCAATTATTTCCGCGCGGCCGTGGTTGCCGAGGGGTGTTGCATGTGCCAGTTCAATGATGCTTGAAGGTTCCAGGAATCAATAACATATAAGCCATCCTTGTCACATTCGTTGTGCGGGAAGTTTCAGTCGGAGCTCTGCGCGTTCGAAAATCAGGGTGTGACGCAGGCGCGCCAAGCAGAAAGTAAGGGGTCGAGTCCAATCCAGGAGTGCCCAGGCGGACCATTGAAGCCTATGGAGCACGCCGCACGTATGGCATTGGATCTGGGCGCGGGGCGATGTCTGAGCGATGCGGATTGGGCGCAGACTCGATCAAGATTGTTGGAGTTCGCGGTCATACTCCGGGGGTGGGACCGGAACGCAAAGAATACTGGACCTGAACTTGGTAATGTGGACGCCATATGCCAGCGAGAAACTTGACAGTGATGCAATCCGCGAAGGGCCGTGCGCTGCAGCCGATACAAGCCGTGCTCCGTGCGAGGGTATCCAACAAGGAGCAGGAAGAGGAGGGCTTTAGCTTACCTGCGCAGATTCGCCCGTTGCAGGAATATGCGGCTCGCAACGGTTTTGTCATCGTTCAGGAGTTCATTGATGTCGAATCGGCCAAAACGGGTGGTCGAGCTGGTTTCAATGAGATGATCACGTACCTGAAGAAACATCATGCGACGTGCCGGACGATCCTGGTGGAGAAAACCGACAGGTTGTACCGAAACATAAAAGACTGGGCGACTCTTGATGAGCTCGGCGTCACTATTCATTTCGTCAAAGAAGACGTAGTGATCGGTCCTAAGTCTCGATCGAGTGACCAGTTCGTGCATGGCATCAAGGTCCTGATGGCACGCAACTACAGCCTCAACCTAGGTGAGGAGACCATCAAGGGCATGTTGGAGAAGGCCCGCGCAGGCATCTATCCCAGCAACGCACCAGTCGGGTATCGGAATATTGACGGCTCGGCTGGCAAACGGATCATCGTTCCCGACCCAGATACCGCCCCTGTCATTACAGATCTGTTTCGCCGTTTTGCGACCGGAACCTATTCCATCAAGGCCTTGGTCTCTGAATTGAGGACCGAGGGAGTCACGTTGCGCGGGCGCAGACTCTGTTCAAGTACAACCCATCAGATTCTGCGGAAACGATTGTACACGGGCGATTTTGACTGGGACGGCACCACCTATCAAGGCACTCACGAGCCGCTGGTGTCCAGGGAGTGTTGGCGGCGGGTTCAGGAGTTGCTAGATGCGCGCGCCGAGAATAAGACTCGGAAGGTTAAGCACGATTTTGCCTTCACCGGACTTGTCCGCTGCGGTCATTGCGGATGCCTGCTTGTCGGCGAGTTAAAAAAGGGGAAATACGTCTACTATCACTGCACGGGCAACCGGGGGAAGTGCCCGGAACCGTACACTCGCCAGGAGACCCTCACCGGGCAGTTTGGCGACATTCTCCGGGACCTGGTCATCCCTCAGCCGATCCTTGCATGGCTTGGGGACGCAGTACTGGAGTCCGACCGGACCGAGCAAGCCGCTCGGGAACAAGCCATCAAGCGACTCCATGCCCGTCACGAACAAGCGCAAGCGCGCATCGAGACGATGTACCGGGACAGGCTGGATGGGAGGATTGACGCGGAGTTTTTCGATTCGCACGCGGCCGAGTGGCGGCGCGAGCAGAAGGCTATTCTCGCCAGAATCTGCGA
Source organism: Bryobacteraceae bacterium (assembly GCA_036003585.1). GTDB lineage: Bacteria > Acidobacteriota > Terriglobia > Bryobacterales > Bryobacteraceae > Palsa-187. The sequence continues at coordinate 25,461 of DASYSG010000076.1, forward strand.
CATCCAGCGGGCGGCGCCGGCGTCCATCGATCAAGCTATCGACATGTTGCATCTGACCAGCCGGGCGTCAGAGCTATTTCTGAAGCAACCGGCGCATGAGCAACGGCACCTACTTGGGGTAGTTATGGAAAAGGCTGACTGGAAGGACGGAACATTGCGCACTACGCTGTTCGAACCGTTCGAGGTTTTGCGCCGCTCGAACCGGGAAAGTCACAGAAAAGAAAATGAGAACGCCGGGTCAGGGCGCGATTTGGAAGTTTGGCTCCTCAGGTAGGACTCGAACCTACAACCCTTCGGTTAACAGCCGAATGCTCTACCATTGAGCTACTGAGGAGCAACTTGGCGGGCAGGTTTTATTTTACACCAGCGGCCTGCTCTTGACTACTTGGACACTCCCGAACGGTTACCCGCGTCTGCGCCAGGACCCGCTGAGGTTCTGTAACGAAAGAGCACAGTTCTGCCTCTCTTCTCTTAGGTCAAAAAAGGATGTTCGTGCATGACCAGCGGTGCCAAAACTGCCAAGGCCTGCAATGAGTGGGAAGGCCAGATTGTAGACATCAACTTTCCGCTCCTGGCATATCTGGGCGGTACCGCGCAAGCTGCGGTGTTTCTTACCGAACGGCCGGAAGGGGAGCCGCGCAGGGCGGCCATAAAGCTTTTCCCCGCGGACGACGTTACCGCAGAGGCCTTACTGGCCCGCTGGAAAGCCGCCGCGCAGCTGTCTCATCCCGATCTTATACAGCTGTTTGAAATGGGCCGCGGCTCCCTTAGCGGCGTCGCATTTGCCTATGTCGTGATGGAATACGCGGAGGAGAACCTGGGTCAAGTCGACCGGCCGCTCACCGTATCCGAGGCTGCCGACATGCTGGATGGCGTCCTGAAAGCCCTCTCGCGCCTTCACGGCAAGCAGTTCGCTCACGGCCACCTGAAGCCTTCGAACATTTTGGCCATCGGCGATCAGCTCAAGGTTTCCAGCGACACGATCCGGCCCGTCGGCGAATGGCGCAGCGATCTGGATCTGCCCGGACCCTGCGACCCGCCGGAAATTGCCCGCGAAGGAGCATCTCCCGCTGGAGATGTTTGGTCCGTTGGCGTCACCCTCATCGAGGCTTTCGCGCAGCAACCCCCATCACGCCAGGGGACCGAAGGGGCAGTATCCTCACTCGAAAGCCTTCCCGCTCCGTTTCGAACAGTAGCCAGGAACTGCTTACGCACCGATCCCCGGGAACGTTGGACGATCGCCGGCATTCGCAAATCTCTTGAGCCCCCACCGCAAAGTCCTGTACGTTCACCGGACGCGCCATCGCGAGGACGCCGCACCCCAAAACACTATCTCCTGGCGGCCGCAGTCGTTGCATTGGCTCTCGCCGCCACCGCGCTTATATGGCGGTCCACCGGCGATCGCGCGACGGTCGCGCTACCCCCCGCCCTTCCGCAAGTCTTGAAATCCGGACCAGTCAGGAGTGAGCCCCCGCCGCAAGATGTTCAGCCGGAGGCTGCGGCCCCGAAGCCTGCTATTCATTCAGCGGGTAAGTCGGCGGGTCAAGGGATACGGACCCAGATACTGCCGGATGTGCCCGCGAAAGCGCGCAACACGATTCATGGGAAAGTGACGATAAACATTCGCGTAAGAGTCGATGGGAACGGCTCCGTGGCGGGTGCGCACAATGAATCGCCGGAATCCAGCCGATACTTTGGAAATCTCGCATTGCAGGCTGCCCGGCGATGGAAGTTCGAGCCGGCCGAGGCAGGCGCTTCTGGGCATCCTGCTGAATGGAATCTGCATTTTCAATTCGTTCGGGACGCCCGGCGGCCGGTTTCCGTGAAAGCGGTCCCTGCTCGCTAAAGCCTAGCGGTCTAATATCTGCGCCTGCGGTAGAATAGGTAGGCCGCGTTCCGGCGGCCGCAATCCACCCAAATTGCAGTTCGCGACCAATAGTCATGTTCGATAATCTCAGCGATAAACTCCAGCGGGTCTTCAAAAGCCTGCGCGGCGAGGGGAAACTCTCGGCTGAAAACATGGAAGCCGCGCTGAAGGAAATCCGGCTCGCGCTGCTCGAAGCCGACGTTCATTTCAAGGTCACCAAACAGTTCATTGAGGCTGTCCGGGAAAAGGCCATGGGGCAGGAGGTGCTCACCGCCCTCTCTCCCACCCAGCAGGTGGTGAAGATCGTCCGCGACGAAATGGTCAAGATGCTGGGCCAGCATCAGGCCCGCCTGCGGACCGCCAACGAACCGCCCAGTGTTTACATGATCGTCGGCCTGCAAGGCTCCGGCAAAACGACCTCGACAGGCAAGCTCGCGCGCTGGCTTTCGAAAAATGGGCACTCGCCGATGATGGTTTCGGTTGACGTCTATCGCCCCGCCGCGCGCAAGCAGTTAAGCGTGCTCGCCCGCGATCTGAAGCTACCTATATATGAGGGTGCGCCCGAGGAGACCAAGCCCGCCGAGCTGGCTCGCGGCGCCCGCAAAGAAGCCGTCCAGACCGGCCGCGACGTGATCCTGGTCGACACTGCCGGCCGCCTGCATATCGACGAAGAGCTGATGACCGAGCTTACCGAGCTCAAAGAGCAGCTTGACCCGGTCGAGATTCTGTTCGTCGCCGACGCCATGACCGGACAGGACGCCGTGAAATCGGCCGACGAGTTCCACAAGCGGCTGGGCATCACCGGCGTGATCCTGACCAAGATGGACGGCGACGCGCGCGGTGGCGCGGCTTTATCGATCCGCGCGGTCACCGGACAGCCGCTCAAGTTCGTCGGCGTCGGCGAGAAACCGGACGCCTTCGAGCCGTTTCATCCCGACCGCGTCGCGCAGCGCATTCTCGGCATGGGCGATATGCTCAGCCTGATCGAAAAGGTCGAGGAGACCTACGGGCAAAAAGAGCAGGAAGAGATGCAGCGCAAGCTCATCGAGGATGAGTTCTCGCTGGGTGACTTCCGCGATCAGATGAAGCAGTTGCGCAAATTGGGCCCGCTGGAATCGATTTTAGGAATGATGCCACAGTTGGGACCGCTCAAGGACCTGAAGAACGCGAAAATCGACGAGAAGGAAATCACCCGCCTGGTGGCCATTGTCGATTCCATGACCACCCGCGAGCGCAACAATCACATGATCATCAACGGGGCGCGTCGCCGGCGCATCGCTAAGGGGTCGGGCACCTCGGTTCAGGAAGTGAATAATCTGCTCAAGCAGTACGCGCAGATGCGTAAAATGATGAAAAGCTTTACCGGCGGCGGATTCCTGGGCAAAAAGCTCGGGAAGTTCAAATTGCCCATGGGCTTCGGGTCATAACATAATAGAAGATCGGGACAATATATAGGATGGAGTCACAAGGATGCTGATGATTCGTTTGGCGCGATTCGGCGCAAAGAAGAAGCCGACCTATCGCGTGGTGGTGATCGATAAGGAGCGGGCCCGCGATAGCACGGCTATTGAAGTGGTGGGGACGTATAACCCTATCTCCAAGCCGAAGGTGGTGAATCTCAAACACGACCGCATCGCCCACTGGATGAAGAACGGCGCCCGCCCGTCCGACACGGTGGCGCGCCTGATCCGGGTATATCCTGCTGGACCTGCAGCGGCGCCGGCGGCCTGATTTACCCGTACGTCAACCCATTGCTTAACCCACTGGTGAACCCATTGCTCAACCCACTGGTGAACCCAGGGGCGCGGTTCCAGCATGCAAGTGCTAGAATCGATCCAAGCAGGAGGGTGTAACGGGTGAAAAATCTAGTAATCGACATCGCCAAAGCTCTAGTTGATATTCCCGATGAAGTGACGGTTCGCGAAGTGGAAGGCGAGCAGGTTACCGTGCTGGAATTGCGAGTCGCACCGACCGATTTGGGTAAGGTGATCGGCAAGCAGGGCCGCACCGCGCGTTCGATCAGAACGCTACTCGGAGCGGCGGGCATGAAACTGAACCGGCGCTTTACGTTGGAGATCTTGGAGTAGGTTGCCCGACGAGAATGCCGAGAATTTGGTTGCGGTTGGCCGGATCCTGCGTGAACGGGGCCGGATCGGCGAACTGACAGCTGAAATCTACAGCTCGCAGCCGGGCCGTGCGGAGAAGTTGAAGGACGTGGTTTTGAGCCTGGCCGGCCTGAAGCGGCCGCTCCAGGTGGAACGGCTCTGGTATCACAACGGCCGGCCGGTGTTTAAGTTTGTCGGGATCGACTCGATCTCGGACGCCCAGACCTGGCGTGGGGCCGATTTACTGGCTCCCGAAAGCGAGCGGGCGCGTCCGGAACCAGGCGCGTATTCGCATGCCGACCTGATTGGTTGTGAAATATGGGCGCCTGAGCCGCTCGGCACAGTACGCGGAATTGAGGATTACGGTAGTCAGGTTCTTCTGCGCGTAGAGAAGACTGCCGGTGGGGAGATGCTGGTCCCCTTCGCCAACGCCATCTGCCGCGAAATTGATGTGGCCCGGAAAATCATTCGGGCGGACTTGCCCGAGGGTTTGGCGGATCTGTGAGAGAAAGCCATGACGTTTCATGTTCTGACGATTTTCCCGGAGTTCTTTCGCGGGCCGTTCGAGCATGGCGTGATCGAGCGGGCGCACCGAGCCGGCCTGATAGAGATCAAGGTTCACGATCTGAGAACCTGGACCGCGGATCGGCACCGGACTGTCGACGACCGGCCGTTCGGCGGCGGCGAGGGCATGGTGCTGAAGGCCGCGCCGATTTTCGAGGCAGTGGAATCGATCTGGCCGGATCGGGCAGCAACTGAGCGGGAGCCGGGTAAAAAAGTCGCGCTGCTTTCGGCGCAGGGCCGGAAGTTCGATCAGTCCGTGGCCCGGGAATTCGCGGGTCTGAGTGAGTTGTTGCTGATCTGCGGACGCTACGAAGGCGTGGATGAGCGGGTCGCCGAGCATTTGGCCGACGAGGAACTCTCGGTCGGCGATTTCGTGCTGAGCGGCGGCGAACTGGCCGCGGCGATGGTGATCGATGTGGTCGCGCGCTTGAAGGAAGGCGTGCTGGGAAATCGGGATTCGGCGGTGTACGAGTCGTTCGGAGAGGACGGCCTGCTGGATTGCCCGCAATATACCAGGCCGGCGGAGTTTCGCGGCTGGAAGGCTCCGGAAGTGCTGCTGGGCGGGAATCACGAGGAAATCCGCCAGTGGCGGCGAAAAGCGGCGCGTGAGAAAACCGCGCGGCAGCGGCCGGATTTGCTGCGGATGTAGGACCGGGTCCCCTGTCTGTGAGATCATTGAGGATGGATTTTGATTATGGAAAACGCACTGCTGACGAAGATTACGGCCCGCAACGTGAGAACCGGCCATCCCGAGTTTCGACCTGGTGACACCATCCGGGTGCACGTAAAGATAAAGGAAGGCGACAAGGAACGGCTGCAGGCGTTTGAAGGCACCGTGATCGCCCAGAACAATAAGGGCGTGAGCCGGACCATCACGGTCCGCAAGGTCAGCTTCGGCCAGGGCGTCGAACGCATCTTCCCGCTCTCCGCTCCGGTTGTGGATCACATTGAAGTGGTGCGCACTGGACAGGTCCGCCGCGCCAAGCTGTACTATCTGCGGGGCCTGAAAGGGAAAGCCGCCCGCCTGCGGGAACGCGAGTAGCCGATTCCCTGGCGCAAGCGGAAAACTGAAGACTCGATGCCGACCAGCCGTCATGAACGGGCTTTCCGGCGCGCTGGATACCGGGCCATCGCAGGGCTGGATGAAGCCGGTCGGGGTGCGCTGTTCGGCCCGGTATTTGCCGCCGCGGTGATTCTCGATCCCGCCAAGCCGATTCGCGGCCTCGACGACAGCAAGCAACTGGCGCCGGAGCGGCGCGAGGTCCTGGCCCGGCGGATCCGGGAGCGCGCCCACTCCTGGGCCGTGGCCGCCGCCGACGCCTTCGAAATCGATCACTGGAATATCCTGCAAGCCTCGCGTCTGGCCATGCGGCGCGCCGTGGAACGGTTGCCGTCTCCCTGCGATTGCCTGCTGGTGGACGCTGTAAAGGTCGATCTGCCCCTGCCGCAGAAAGCGCTGATCCACGGGGACGCTCTGTGCTTTTCGATCGCCGCTGCTTCGATTTTGGCAAAGGTCGCCAGGGATAAAGCGCTGGAGGCTTGGGATACGGTCTTTCCCGAGTACCGCTTCAAGGAAAACAAGGGCTATGGGACGCCGGAGCACTTGGCTACGCTCGAACGGCTGGGTCCCACCACGTTGCACCGGTTCAGTTTCGAACCGGTCCGAAACCTCAGCCGCTCCGAATCCTGGAGCGGTTATCCGATCCTGCAACCCAATTCTGAGCAAGGCGAATTGTTTGCATGTCCCTGACGCCGGAGTCGGCTTCGAGTCCTGATTCCGCTCCTCCCTCCCCCGGCGAGACCCGGCGGCTAGTTCGAACCCCGCGGTTACTCCGCCTGGTGTTTGCCATTTTTACCTTCGAGATTGGCCTCTTCCTGACAGTGTTCCCCTGGGTCGATATCTGGAGCCTGAATTACTTCTCCGGATGGCTCCCGGCCCTCGAAAACATCTGGGACGAGCCCTATTTCCGTGGGGCTATTACCGGCCTGGGACTTGTGAATATCTACGTCGCCTGCGCGGAAGTGCTGCGGATATTCCGCAGGTCCGAGTAAATCACTTAAAATCAGTCGTTTGTTATACATCCGGCGCGCCAGCCGGAAGGCCTGCCTACGCACTTTCCCTTACTGCAGGGTACTAGGGAAATCCCCTATTGACCCAAACTAAAGTACCCCTTAGTATCTAAGGGAAAGCTTCTAGCTAGATAGTCCCGGGTGTCTCAAGACCCTGGATCGAAAGGTGCAGGAATGACAAAGTTTCGTAGAGCGTTACTACTCTGTGGTACAATCTGCGCAGTAATTGCCTTGGCGTTGATGATCAGCGCCGTAAGTTATGGAAGCAGCTTCCAACTGCTCTCGCATGGGCCAGTTCCGCCGCCTCCTGGCGACGGCGATAACGGCGGGAACATTATTTCGCACGGTCCGGTTCCACCGCCTCCGGGCGATGGCGATAACGGCGGTAACATCATTGCGCATGGTCCGGTTCCTCCGCCCCCTGGCGATGGCGATAACGGCGGAAATCTCCGGTTCGTGTAGTTTTTTTTTAAAGAAGCAACGCTACTCCGGCTTCCCCGTTGTTGTCAATGAGGTCGGAGTATGGCTTTAGCGCAAATATCGTTGGTCCTGGAGGCGGTTAGTATCGTCATTCAGGCTGCGGTTATTGTTTTTCTCCTTAAGGGCCCCTTCCGGCGTTATCCTCTCCTTCTGGCTTACTGCGTCCTGCAGCTTGCCGCCACAATCTCAGAAGAGTATGTGTTTCGAGTTTTCGGTAATTTGAGCGCCCTTTTCCGTCGGCTGTATTGGACCGATGAGGTCACTCTGGACCTGCTGCTGTTTCTGATGGTGATTACCCTCACCTACCGAGCCCTCGAATCGAGCCCGGTGCGGGCGGGAATGGGCCGGCTGTTAGGGGCGGTTCTCGTAATTGTTCTTGTGGTTCCCTTCGTGCTTTTCAGCGCTCGCCGTTTCAGCTCGGCATGGTTTGATGGCACCAGCCAGCTGCTCAACTTCGGCGCCGCCATCATGAACCTCGGTTTGTGGACCGCGCTGATCGGCACTAAGAAACGCGATCCTCTGCTGCTTACGGTCAGCGCCGGATTAGGCGTCGCAGTCACTGGCGCCGCCATCGCATTCGGCCTCAGGCGATTCACTCCTCCGGAGAGCACCCCGCAGAATCTGGCGAATCTGTTCAAGACCGTCACCTACCTTGCCAGCGTGGCGATCTGGTGCTGGGCGTTCCGGCCGGGTGCGCGCAGAACCCCCGGTCCTTCTGCCGCCGTCACGACGCCGCTTTCCTCGTGAATCCCAGCCGTCGCGATCTTCTAAAGGCCGCGCTTCTCTTCCCCGCAACCTTTGGCGCGGGTCGGACGCCCAAAAAAATACTGATCGCGGGTGCGGGACTTGCCGGGCTCTCGGCGGCGTACGAACTGCTCCAGTCGGGCCACCAGGTGATGGTGTTCGATGCCCGCGACCGTCCCGGCGGCCGCGTGCTGACGTTGAGGGATACGTTCGCCGGCGGCCAATACGCCGAAGCCGGAGCCGAGACCTTCGGAGAAACCCATACTTTCGTTCAGCACTACGTGCAGGCGCTGCATCTGGAAACGATTCCCGCCTGGAACTACGGCAATTTGGCTTCGATCATCATCCGGGACAGCCAACGGTCGCGCTCCAATGCGGAACTGTCCCGCAAGTACATCCAGCCCGCGGTGAAGGAAATTGGCGATCCGCTGGCGCCAGGCTGGCCGTCGGCCGATCTCCTTCGGCAATTCGATCGGGTCTCGATGGCCGAGCTGCTGCAGAACCGCGGTGCGTCGTCCGATGAGATCGCGATGCTCCAAATCGCATACAGCGATTCGTGGGATAACGGGACCGCGCCCGATTCGGCGCTGTGCCTGCTGCGTGACGAAGCCATCGCGCGCAAAGGCGCTTCGTTCCGCATCCGCGGGGGTAATGACCAGCTTCCACAGGCCCTGGCGCGCAGCCTGGGCGCACGCGTCCATTACCGGACAACACTCGAGCATATCCGGCAGAACAACAGACGGGTCAGCCTGACGGTGAATACTTCGGGACGCCGCAGCCAGGTCACTGCGGACTATATGATCTGCGCGATTCCATTCACCGTGCTGCGATCGATCGACGTGTCGCCGGCATTCAGCGAGGGCAAGCAACGCGCGATTCGCGAACTGGCCTACAATTCGGTGACGCGCGTGTACGTGCAATCTCCAACCCGCACCTGGATCGCGGATGGGCTCTCGGGATATGCCGCCACCGATCTGGCGATCGGAACCGTGTGGGATTGCACGGAGGGCCAGCCCGGCTCGCGCGGGATCCTGGAATGCTACACCTCGGGCGAGCGCGCACGCCGATTGGCATCGCTTTCCGAGCCCCAGCGCATTCGCACAGCAGTTGAGAATCTGCGTAAAGTGTTCCCCGGCGTGAATTCCGAAAAATCCTTGTCGATCGCATGGGATGCCGATCCGCTAGTGAAAGGCGCTTTCGCGTGGTTTAAGCGGGATCAGATGGCGACCCTGCTGCCCCACATCGCCCGCCCCGAGGGTCGTGTGTTTTTCGCGGGCGAGCACACTTCTCCGTGGTTCGGCTGGATGCAGGGCGCGCTCGAATCCGGGAATCGCGCGGCCCATGAAGTGAACGAAGCATAGAAGCAGCGCACTCATACTATATCGTTGACAAGTATAGTTACGCTGAGTATACTTGTGTAGGTTACATATAGCGATGCACGAATCAAAGCCAGATTCTTTGCTGCCGCTGCCTACCGCGGTTTTCCATATCCTGATTGCGCTAGCCGATCGCGACCGCCACGGTTACTCCATTATGCAGGACGTCGCGGTCCGAACCGGAGGCAAGGTACGGCTGAGCGCGGGAACACTGTACAGTTCTATTCGCCGCATGCTGGAACAAAGACTAGTGGAAGAACTTTCGGATAGTCCGGATCCTGCCAGCACCGACGAGCGCAGGCGCTACTACCGGCTTTCGCGCTTCGGAAAGCGCGTAGCGGGGGCGGAGGTCGAGCGGCTGAACACCTTGCTGCAGCAGGCCCGCGACACAGGGCTCGTGCCGGGCGCCTGATATACGACTATGCCGCCCACCAACGCCATCTACAGCGCGTTGCTGTACTGTTATCCGGCCGCTTTCCGCCAGGAGTACGGGAAGCAGATGCTTCTCATGTTTTCCGAGGAGCTAGAGCAAGCGCGACGCGCAAGAGGCCGGGCCGGTGCGGCTTCCACGTGGTTCCACGCTGCCGCGGACGCATTGACAATCGCCCCGAAGGAACATGCGCACGTGATTCTTCAAGACCTGCGCTATGCGTTCAGGACCATGGCGACGAATCCAAGCTTCACCACGGTCGCAATCCTGTCATTGGCGCTAGGCATCGGAGCCAACACTGCGATTTTCAGTTTGTGGAACGGGGTGATCCATGCGTCGCTCCCAGGAGTCGATAAGCCCGAGCAACTGGTGATGCTCTCAGATCCGGACCAGCAAGGCTCGTGGACCGGGCGATTGTCCACTCGCGAAGACGGCGATCGGCCCTACTTCACTTACGGTGAATTCGCACAATTCCGGGATAACGGTGGTGTCTTCTCTGCAGTGATGGCCACGCAAAGTGATTTCGATACCTGGCAGGTCCGCGTCGGGAATGGCGAGTGGGAACAAGCGAGGGGTCGCCTTGTATCAGGTGGATTTTTTGAGGTGCTGGGTGTCACACCGGTACTCGGGCACGCCTTCACGGCGGCTGACGATTCGGGCGACGCGCCCTACGCGGTCATCAGCTACAACTATTGGCAGCGCCGGTTTGGTGGCCGCGCGGACGTGCTCGGCAAGACCCTGGGCATGCGCAAGACCACGCTAACCATCATCGGGGTGGCGCCCCGCGGATTCTTCGGCGAGACCAGCGGCGAGCAGCCGGACCTGTGGATCCCGCTCGGGATGCAGCCAATGGTAATCCCAGGTATGGATCGTCTGCACGACATGGGCCCTGAGAAGGTGATGTGGCTGCACGTGTTCGGAAGACTGAAGCCTGGAGTGACGCTGCCGCAGGCGGAAGCGCAGGTGAATTCTGCTTTCGAGGCAGGACTCGAGTCGTTCTACAGTGGCGTCCTGACAGCGGAGAACCGGGCCGATTTTCTGGATCAGCATATTCGCATCCGGCCCGCGGCACGCGGAGCGTCGAGCGTGCGCAACCGATTCTCCGAACCGCTCACCGCGCTCCTGGCGGCGGTGGGCGTGCTATTGCTGATCGCGTGCGCCAACCTGGCGAATCTCCTGCTTGCTCGTGGGGCGGCGCGCAGATCGGAAATCGCGTTGAGACTGTCGCTCGGAGCGAGCCGCGGCCGGATCATACGTCAAATGCTCACGGAAAGCTTGGCGCTTGCCATAATGGGAGGCTTGGCCGGTCTCGCCACGGCCTATCTTCTTCATCGCGCGCTGGTGCGGCTGATGGACTTCCAGATGAGCTTCTCTCTCGATCCAACGGTAGTGGCTTTCGCGGTGGCCACAACGCTCGGCTCAGCCGTGTTGTTTGGAGTGTTGCCAGCTTGGCAAGTCACAACCATGGATGCCGGCGAGCCCCTCAAAGAGCACAGCCGCAGCGCCACCGGATCGATTGGGCGCATGCGTTGGGGCCGATTCCTGGTTAGCCTGCAGCTCGGCCTCTCCTTGCCTTTGTTGGTCGGCGCTGGATTATTGGCGCGAACGCTCTACAACCTCCAGCGCATGGATCTGGGCTATCCGGCCGAACGCCTTCTGCTCGTACGGATCGATACCCGTGAGGCTGGCTACAACGCGGTTCGGCGCGCCTCCTTGATTCGTGACCTGCTTGAACAGTTCCGGCAAGTTCCCGGCGTCCGCACGGTGAGCTTTTCGAGCCTGGGTCTATTCAGCGGAGGGAACTCGGCCTTGGATATCCAGGTGGAGGGATACGTTCCGAAGGGAGACAAGGACCGCAATTCTTCTATGGACGTAGTGGGTCCCGACTACTTTTCGGCTCTGGGGGTCCCTATTGTCCTGGGACGCGGCATTCTGGAAAGCGATCGTCCCGGCACGCCCGGGATCTGCGTCGTAAACGCGGCCTTCGCCAAGCAGTTCTTCGAGGGACGAGACCCCATCGGAAGACGTATTACCTCAGTGGAAGACCACAGCGCGACGTGTGTAGTGGCGGGCGTCGCCAACAACGCGCGCACGCAAAATTTACGGCGCGACGTTGTGCCGCGCTACTACTTCCCGGCCATGCAGTTCCCGTTCGACATCCCGTATCCGATCTTCTTGATCCGTACGGTCACTGATTCCACACCGGTTCTGGCAGCCGTGCGGCAGACCATTCAGCGCACGGACGCATCGCTACCGATTATCTCCGCAAAGTCCATCGAAGAGCAGATGGCCCCCTTGACGGCTCAAGACCGGGCAGTCGCACAGATTGCCGTCGCGTTCGGGGTAGTCGCCCTCACCCTCGCCGCCATTGGCCTTTATGGTGTATTGTCCTATGACGTCGCGCGCCGCAAAAGCGAAATTGCGATCCGCATCGCCCTGGGATCCAGGCCTGCACGAGTTGTCGGCATGATCCTCCGCGAGACGACCGGACTCATCATCGCTGGACTGGCGCTCGGAGCGGGGCTGGCTTACGCTGGGTCGCGCGCAGTCACGAGCCAGCTCTTTGGTGTTGCCCCGCAAGATCCGCTGACGCTGGCTTTAGCGATAGGAATACTCGTAGCCGTCGCGCTCAGCGCGGCTTACCTGCCGGCGCGCCGGGCCTCAAAACTAGATCCAATGGTGGCGCTGCGTAGCGAGTGAACTATGCCTTCCGGATACTGATCCCGAGCTCCCGCAAACTGCGCTCGGGAACGTCGTTGGGGGCATCGCACATCAGATCGGTGCCTTTGGCGGTCTTGGGGAACGGAATCACCTCGCGGATGGAAGTTTCGCCGCACAGGATCATCACCAGCCGGTCGAGCCCCAGCGCGATACCGCCGTGCGGCGGAGCGCCATATTCCAGCGCTTCCAACAGGAAGCCGAACCGTTTGCGGGCTTCTTCTTCCGTAAAACTGAGGGCCGAAAACACTTTCGACTGCACATCCTGGCGATGAATACGAATCGAGCCTGAGCCCAGCTCCGTTCCGTTCAGCACCAGGTCGTAGGATTTCGCGCGGCAGCGTGCCGGATCGGTGGTCAGCTTGTCGAGATCTTCATCGTGCACCGACGTGAACGGATGATGCGCGGCGTTCCAGCGCTTTTCTTCCTCGTCCCATTCGAACATGGGAAAGTCGACCACCCACAGGAACTGGAAATTTGTGGGATCCAGAAGTTTGTGTTTGTCCGCGTACTTTTGCGCGGCGAACAGGCGCAGATGCCCGCACGCCATCAACACCGTCTCTTCCGGCTTGGGACCTTTGGGTTCGCCTCCCCACCCAGCCAGAAGCAGCAGGTCGTCTTCCGACGCGCCGATTCTCGCGCGCACCGCGTTCATCTGGTCCGGGAAATCGCGATCCAGGCGCTTGGGATCGTCATACACGCGCAGTCCACGCTCCTGGCCGGACGCTTTCAGCTCGTCGCGCTCCTTGCGGCTAATGGAGCCGACCTTGGGAATCCGGATCGCCACCAGAGGCAACCCTTCGGTCGTCAGCCCCGCCCCGGGAAACAGATCTTCGACGCAATGGAACGGCGGAATGCGAAGGTCAGGTTTGTCGCTGCCGTAGTTCTGCATGGCTTGGGCGTAGGTCAGCCGCGGAAACTTCGCGGGCACATCATAGCCGGAGACTTTGCAAGCCGCGCCGATCAGCGGCTCGATCACTTCGTAGATGCGCTCCTGCTGCGGGAAGGACATCTCCAGATCGATTTGCGTGAACTCCGGCTGGCGGTCTGCGCGCAAATCCTCATCGCGGAAGCAGCGGACGATCTGGAAATACTTCTCGAAACCGGCCACCATAAGCAGCTGCTTGAAGATCTGCGGCGACTGGGGCAGCGCATAGAATTTTCCCGGATTGACGCGGCTTGGGACCAGGTAATCGCGCGCGCCCTCGGGTGTCGAGCGGGTCATGAAGGGCGTCTCGATCTCGAGAAAACCCATCTTCGTCAGCACTTCGCGCACGGCGAAGGTCATCTGCGAGCGCAGGATGATATTGCGCTGCATATGCGGGCGGCGCAGGTCCACGTAGCGATACTTGAGGCGCGCGTCTTCCTTTACGTCGACGTTCTCTTCCATCGGGAACGGTGGTGTTTTGGAGGTGTTGAGGATCCAGATTTTATCGACCACCACTTCGACTCCGCCGGTCTCGATGGCGGCATTTACCGTGTCATCGGCGCGTCGCTCGACCAGCCCTTCCACCGCGATTACGTATTCCGCACCCAGCAGCTCAGCCTTGGCGTGCACGGCCGGATCGCCGTCGGAACGAAACACGAGTTGAGTAACGCCATCGCGGTCGCGCAGATGAATGAACAGCACGCCGCCCAGGTCGCGGCGCCGATGCACCCAGCCCATCAATATCGCGCGTTTGCCGGCGTCGGCCGCGCGAAGTTCCCCGCAGGTGTGTGTGCGGCGCAGTTCGCCTAAAAAGTCCAGAGGTACTTGTTCCATGTTTATGAATGGGTTCTAGTTTTGTTTAATGCGCGCCGCGAGCTCGGAGCGTGTGAGCTTCACCTGCTCGCCCGACGTCATGTCCTTCAGGGAATACGTCCCCGTGCTCACTTCATCATCGCCCAGGATCAGCGTGTAGCGCGCGCCGGTCTTGTTGGCGACCTCCAGAGCCCGTTTCACTTTCCGGTCGGCCGACCGCTCGACGGAAAATCCCTGCGAGCGCAGCTCTGCCGCGAGCGCGCCCGCGTGCTGTTCGGCGGCCTCGCCCATCGGCGCGAGGAACACGTCCACGGCGGGCTTGAAGCGGTCCGGATTCGATTCTTCGAGGATCATCACCAGGCGGTCCTCGCCGATCGAGAAGCCGATGCCCGGCGCGGGAACCTTAGAGCCGATGGCTTCCGCGAGTCCGTCATACCTGCCTCCGCCCAGAACGGAGTTCTGGGATCCAAGAGCCCCATGAGTGATCTCAAAGGTCGTGCGCATGTAGTAATCCAGGCCGCGAACTAATCTTGGACGTACTTCGTACGAGATGCCGCGGGCATCCAACAGTGCGCGCACCGTCGTGAAGTGCTGTCGGCACGCATCGTCCAGATGATCCAGAATCGAAGGCAAAGCGTCGATGTACGGCTGATCGTCGGGAACCTTGCAATCGAGCACGCGCAGCGGATTCGTGGTCGCGCGGCGCTGGCAGTCGCCGCACAGCTGGAGCGCGACTTCGGCGATCTTGTTACGCAAGAGCTCCAGATACGCGGGGCGGCAATCCCTGCACCCGACGGAGTTGAGAATGAGCTGCGTCCCTGCCAGCCCGCAGCGGTGGAAGAGTTCCATCACCATCTCGATCACTTCCGCATCGACCACCGGCGATTCCGATCCGATGGCCTCCGCGCCGATCTGATAGAACTGCCGGAAGCGGCCCTTCTGCGGACGCTCGCGGCGGAACATCGGTCCCATATAGTAGAACTTCTTGACGCCGGGAATCTGATCCAGCCGATGCTCGATATAGGCACGCATCACCGAGGCCGTCGCTTCGGGACGAAGCGTCAGAGAGCTGCCGTCGCGATCCTCCCAGGTATACATTTCCTTGCCGACGATATCGGTGTCTTCGCCCACGCCGCGGGCGAACAACGCCGTCTCTTCAAACACAGGTGTACGGATTTCACGATAGTTGTAGGTGCGGAAGACTTCGCGCGCGACGGCCTCCACATGATTCCACGCTGCGCTGGCGGGTGGAAGAATATCGCGCGTCCCTTTGACTGCGCGAATCATTCAGGCTCTTCCTTAGCTTGCTGGCCCCGATCCACGTACCCGCCGACACCCTTCTGAAAGCGCGCCTTCTCTTCCGCCGTCACCGGACGCCGCGGCTTGGCGGGGGTCCCCATCACCAGCATGTCGGGGGCGACTTCCATCCCCTCGGGAACCAGCGCACCGGCCGCGACCACGGCCCCGCGCCCGATCCGGGCGCCATTGAGCACCTTCGCGCCCATCCCGATCAGGCTATCTTCTTCGATGGTGCAGCCGTGCAGGATCGCGGAGTGGCCTACGCTCACGCGGTCGCCGATGGTTGTTGGAAAGCCGCGATCAGTGTGAATGACGGTCCCGTCCTGGATGTTGGTGTCCGCTCCCACGCGAATCGGCTCGATGTCGCCCCGCAGCACTACGCACGGCCAGACGCTCGCACGTTCGCCGATCTCCACGTCGCCAATGACGTGGGCGCCGGGGTCAACGTAGGCGGAGGCGGCGATCCTGGGGTTAGTGCCTCGGAAACTGCGAATCATGATCGGAGGGGGTAACCCTCATGCTAACAGAAGCCGGTATCCTGAAGGTATGCGAGTGTGGATCTTACTCGCCGCGGTCTGTTGTGCAAACTCTGCGGTTAAAGGCGACGAGCGCACGCAGCAACTGGTAGCCAGCCTCAGCCAGCAGGCGGATGCCTTCCGGAAAATCGCGCCCGACGTGGTCGGCCAGGAAACGCTCTTCCAGCGCGCAATGAAACCGCCTAAGGGAGGCTTCCACATCCGCGTTGGAGCCAGCGCGCAGAAGGCTGCGGAGCCCGTCTGGCAGGAGCGGCGAATCTTGTCCGAATACAGTTTCGCTGCATTTTCAGGCGAAGGCGGAGCCCTGCACGAACTGCGCCGGGTCACGGACGTGGACGGCCGAAAGGTCCAGGATTCCAAGAAGGCCCAGGAGGATCTGGCTGCAATCGTCACGGCCCCCGACGACAAGCGAAAAAAGGAACTTCTGGAACAGTTCGAGAAGTATGGTCTCCTGGGGGCGGTCACGGATTTCGGCCAACTCCTGTTGCTGTTCAATTCGCGCGACGTCATGCATTACGAGTTCACTTACCGGCGCACCGAGATGCAGGGGGTCGCCCGAGTGCTGGTCTTTGGATACCAGCAGATCGACGGTCAGGAAGGCCTGACGGTTGTCGACGCCAAGCAAGGCGACTCCGCGCACAACGTGCGCATCGGCGGCGAAGTATGGGTCCGGGAGAATACCTTCATTCCGGTGCGAGTCACTCTCTTAACGGATCAGAATCAAGTCCGCGAAGAAGCTTCGGTGGATTACTCCATGTCGCCCTATGGGACGCTCTTGCCTTTCTGGACCGAACACCGCGAACTGCGCGCCGGCAAGGTGGTTGCGGAGAACAAATTCAGCTACAGCGATTTCCACAAATTCGACGCCTCCAGCCAAGTCAATTTCGGCGCCACTCCTTCCATTGCTCCGCCTTCCAAATGACACGGGTCGTATACCTTCACGGCTTCGCCTCCAGCCCCCTTTCGGGTAAGGCGCAATTCTTTCGCCGCAAGTTCGAAGCGCTCGGCATCGCCATGGAGATCCCGCAGTTGGATGAAGGCCGCTTTGAGGAGCTGACAATTTCGAGCCAGCTCGCGGTGATCGAGCGGGCAGTGGGCGAACAGCCCGCGATCCTGATCGGATCGAGCCTCGGCGGCTACCTGGCGGCCTTATACGCCTCTCGTCATCCGTCTCGCGTGTCGAAATTGGTGCTGCTGGCGCCCGCCTTCCAGTTTCCGCGTCGCTGGCGGGAGCGCTATTCGGCCGAGGATTGGGAGCGCTGGCAACGCGAAGGTTCGGCGCCCGTCTTTCATTACGGAGAAGGCCGGGAACGGCGTCTGGGGTTTAAGTTCGTGGAAGACGCCGCACAATACGAAGACGAGCCGGCGTTTACCCAGCCTGCGCTGATCCTGCATGGAACCCGCGACAACATCGTACCGGCCTGGATTTCCAGTAGTTACGCGGCCAGGCACACGAATGTCAAGCTGATGCTGCTGGAATCGGGACATGAGCTCACGGACGTTCTGGATCCGATGTGGACCGAAATCTCCAGCTACATTAGAGTTCCAGAATCCATAGATTCAGGGTCTAAGAGTAAGTCGATAGAGTTATCTATCGATTAGGCCGCGGTTTGTCCTATGTTAGACTCAAACCAGGGCTGGAGGGCGCGGGCGAAAGTTCCAGAAACTGAAACCCCCAGCTGGCTCTGAACGTCTTTATAGCGACCCGAAATCTCGGTCGAAGAGAGCAAAAGTGTCCGAGCAGCTTCCAGAAAAACCGGTAAACGCTGGCAGCGGAACACCACCCGACGATCTGAAGTTTTTGGTGCCCGCTTCCATCGAATTGCCCTGGTATAAGGGCATCATCCAGAGCGTTCGGGAGATGATGAATCCCCCGAAGCTGCCTCCTCTGGAAATCACTTCCAAGCCGATGGACCTGGAGCATCCGTCCGCGGATACCGACGTCCATCTGCAGCATTTCCTGGTGCCTGACGCCATCGAATTGCCGTGGTATAAGGGCATCGTCCAGGGCGTCAGGGAGATGCTTAACCCTCCCAAGCTGCCGCCGCTCGAAGTCACTTCGAAACCGGTGGATATGCCCTCCTTGAAGGGCCTGTACGGCGGCCATGAATCGATGGCCGGTCTCGGCTCCGTGGTCATCCACGTGGCTGTGGTGGCGCTGCTCCTGTTTATTGGCACGCTCAAGCCGGTGCAGCAGGCGGTAAAGGAATTCGTCCCGATTTTCGCGCCGGATCTGAAGCCGCTTCAGCCCAAACCGAAGCCCGAACAGTCCAAGGGCGGCGGTGGCACCCCTCAGAAGACAGAAGTCACCAAAGGGCAGCTTCCGAAGATTGCGCCCAAGTCGTTTGTTCCGCCCATCCGGCCGCAGGAAGATCCTAAGCTGGCGATGAACCCGACTATCGTCGCGCCGGAGATGCCCAATATCCAGTCCAACAACTTCGGCAATCCTCTTGCCGGGATTGGCATCCCCTCCGCCGGCAACGGGATCGGCACCGGCATTGGATCCGGCAGAGGCCCCGGTGTTGGTCCGGGCAGCGGCGGCGGATTCGGCGGCGGAGCTTACAAGATCGGCGGAGGCGTTAGCGCCCCGGTTCCGATTTTCAAACCCGAGCCCGAATACTCCGAAGAAGCCCGCAAAGCCAAGTGGCAGGGCGCGGTGCTGCTGCAACTGGTGGTCGATGAAAATGGCGTCCCCCAGGAAATCAAGGTTGTCCGTTCGCTGGGCCTGGGCCTGGATCAGAAGGCCATCGAGGCAGTGCAGAAGTGGCGCTTCAAGCCCGGCCTGAAAGACGGCAAACCCGTACCCGTATCCGCGAACATCGAAGTCAACTTCAGGCTGCTGTAGCGTTCCCGAAAAGCAAAAAAAGGGGACAGGCCTTAACCTATCCGATCGTTCCCAAAGTATCTACATTCGGGCCTGTCCCCATTTTGCGCTCGTGATTTACGCTAAGCTGAAGGCACTACTGTGTCGGCGCGTCCGTATTCCCGCCGGTCTGGGCTGGTTCTGTTCGCCGCGGCCCTCATCCTACTCCTGATCTTCGGCGGATCCCTGTGCTCGCTCCTGATCGATTACAAATGGTGGGGCGAAATGGGCCAGGTGAATACCTGGCAGCGAATGTGGCTGTATCGCTACGTTCCTGATGTCGCCCAGTGGCTTATCTTCGTGCTGGTCCTATGGATCGCGCACGCCCGTGGGATGAGCCACGCGGGCGCCAGCAGCCGTGGGCGAGGAAGGTACCAGCTTCTGGTCACCGTGGCGATACTCTTCGTCTCATTGATTCTGGCCGCAGCCTCCATGGACGGCTGGGTCATCGCCCGATATATCGGCGGGCGCGGGATTGAATCCACGTGGCAGGATCCGGTTTTCGGCCGCTCCCTGGTTTTCTATTTCTTTGAGCTGCCATTTTATACCCAGTTGATCGGATTCGTGGAAGTCTGCGCCGCCGCCGGTGCGATCGTATACTACGTCACCGCGCGCGTCTGGCAGATGCAGGTTCGATTTCCCGAGCTATGGGCTTCCGGGCATCTCCAGTGGGACGACCTGCGCCGCCTGGGGCGCCTGGAAACCGGGATATTCAAGGTGCTACTGGCGTTTTTCCTGGTGGGGCTCGCCGCTTATTTCTGGCTGGGGCGCTACGAATTGCTGTACACCGATCATGGCGAATTGATGACCGGCGTCGATTACGTCCAGCAGCACATCGGTCTGCCGCTGCAAACCGCCAAGGCCGTGGCCGCGGTTCTGGCCGCGATTCTGATCTTGGCCGGACGCCGCAAACTGGCGTTGGCCTGCGCGATCGTGCTGGTGGCCGATGCGGTGATTCCCCCGGCGATCAACGCTCTGCAAGTCCGCCCCAACGAGCTTGCGCTGCAACGGCCCTTCATCGAGCGGCACATCGAGGCGACGCGATCTGCCTATGGCTTGAATCGCCGCGTTACCGAATCCGGATTCCCCGCGAGCAAGGAAGCGCCCATCGATTTCAAGCGGAATGCGTCCATGCTGGATAACGTCCGGCTGTGGGACTGGCGCGCGTTTCATGACACGCTTAGCCAAAGCCAGCCGCTGCGTCCCTACGCCTACGCCGATACCGATGTGGACCGCTATACGATCGAGGGCCAGATGCGGCAGGTGTTGTTAGCCCCGCGCGAGCTCGATCTGACCCAGTTGGGCGATGCGCAAAGCCGGTGGGTGATCACCCACACGATCTACACGCATGGCTACGGTCTGGCGCTGGCCGAAGCCAGCCGTATTACTCCCAGCGGGCTTCCCGAGCTGCTGATCCGCAACGCTCCCATCGAAGTGCTGACCCCCAGCCTGAAGGTAACTCGTCCGGAGATTTACTACGGCGAGGAATCCCGCGATCCGGTGTTCGTCCGGACCACGCAGCCTGAGTTCAACTATCCCTCGGGTTCCGAGGAAGTGCACACGCGCTACGAAGGCCGCGGCGGAATTCCGGCTAACTCGATGGGCCTGCGGCTGGCCTCGGCCTGGGCCTTCGGCGATCCCAACATTGTCCTGTCCGACGCGTTCACGGCGGACAGCCGGATGATGATCCGGCGCGGCATCCGCGAGCGGCTCGGCACGCTGGCTCCGTTCATCACCTGGGATCCCGATGCCTATATGGTGATCGGCGACGATGGCCGCCTGTTGTGGATCGTGGATGGATACACCACCAGCGAGGCGCATCCCTACGCACGGCCGATTCAAGCCGAGGGCGCCGGCGAATTCAATTACATCCGCAACTCCGTCAAGGCCACCGTGGACGCCTACGACGGCGAGGTCAAGCTGTATCTGTGGGACGATCAGGATCCCCTGATTCGGGCGTATGAGCATTTGTTTCCGGGGCTCCTGACACCGGCATCGGAGATGCCCGCGGATGTCCGCCGCCATACGCGCTTTCCCGAGCTGCTCTTCCGTGTTCAGGCCGAGCTGTACCGCACCTATCACATGCGCGTGCCGGATTCGTTCTACAATCGCGCCGATCTCTGGGACCTGGCGACCTTCACCAGCGGACAGGCCGGAAATCCGCAGACCATGACCCCGACCTACCTGGTGGCGACTCTGCCGGGCGAGAGCAAGCCGGAGTTCCTGCTGACTATCCCTTTCACGCCGCACAACAAGCAGAACCTGATCGGATTGATGGCTGCGCGCTGCGACGGCGAGCATCTGGGCGAAATCGTCTTCCTGCAGCTGCCCAAACAGGAAATCATCCCCGGTCCATTGCAGATCGAGGCGCTGATCAATCAAAACCCGGTGATCTCGAAAGACCTGTCGTTGTGGAATACAGAGGGCTCGCAGGTGCTGCGCTCGCAGATCCTGGTGCTGCCGATCGACAATACATTCCTCTTCGTGGCGCCCATCTACCTTCAGGCCAAGCAGGCCCGTATTCCGCAATTGGAACGGGTCGTACTGGCGAAGGGCAGCGAGTTGGTGTATGCCGACACGTATCAGGACGCATTAAAGGAGTTGGCCTCATTGCAGGGCGGCGCACCCCCGCCGGCGACGACGACCAGCGTAACGACCGCTGCTCCGGCCGCGCCCGCGGCTGGCACGGATACCCGCATCGAAAGCATCCGCGGCCACCTGGATCGCTATCGGGCACTTTCCGCGCAAGGCAAATGGGCCGAGGCGGGGAAAGAGCTGGAGGCCGTCGAGTCGCTGGTAAAGAAGTAGGGGTGCTATCACTGATATCAGTGCTATCATTGATGCATGGCCAGCATCACTATTCGCCGCCTCGACGAAACCCTGAAGGCCCGCCTTCGAGTGAAAGCCGCCCACCACGGCCGGTCCATGGAGGAAGAAGCGCGCGAGATCCTGCGGAATGGTCTGCAGGCGGATGCGCCGCGAAAGGAACTCGACTTGGGCTCCGCAATTCGACGGCACTTTGCCGATATCGGGGGCGTGGATCTCGTCTTACCGAAGCGGGAAGCCGTGCGTAAGCCTCCAAGATTCAGATAGTGATTGTCCTGGACACGAACGTTCTCTCCGAGGAGATTCGGCCGTCTCCTTCCCCCAGAGTCCTGCGCTGGTTCAAGGAGCAGGAGCCTGTCAATATTTTCACCACAGCCATTACCCAGGCGGAGATGCTTTATGGGCTTCAGTCCTTGCCTGTAGGCAGGCGACGCTCAGCATTGCAGCTCGCGATAGAGAAGACGTTCGATCAAGAATTCGCTGGCCGGATACTTCCGTTCGATGAAGACGCCGCTCGATCCTTCGCCAAGATCGTGGCGGCAAGGGATGCCCTGGGCCGGCCCATTTCGCAGTTTGACGGAATGATCGCAGCAATCGCACGCTCTCGGCACGCGGCTCTGGCTACGCGTAACGTGGCCGATTTTCAAGACTGCGGCCTGCGAATCATCGATCCCTGGGCCGCGTAAATCGCGAATCCCGTTACGGCGAAACTGGATGGCACGACCTCGCGAGCTCGACGGATATCGCCCCGGGGCCACCTTTGTCCAAATGCGGCCTTACGCCGCTGGCCGAGGCTCCGCGATCCCGCTGCGCTTCGGGATGCGCTGAATTGCCTTGCCAACCTGCTGACGCGCGAGATCAAGCTCATAAGCGCTCTGCAGGTTCATCCAGAAATCAGCCGACATGCCGAAATACTGAGCAAGTCGAAGGGCTGTATCCGCCGTTTCTTTTGCCTGCCAGAAGCTGATACAGGCGGTTCGGCGGCATCTCAATAACATCCGCAAGCTTCTTGGCAGAAAGGCCGATCTCCTGAAGCTCGTCGGCAAGAATTTCCCCGGGGTGAATGGGTGTACGGGCCATGCCTGAACCCATCGTAGACGAGTGACGTCAGGCGTACAATAGCGGCACCCTTGGGCCGCCTAAATACTGAATCGCGTTACGATGAAAGTAGATGGCCCACTTCCACGCGCATGGGCACGGACAGGCGACCGGCAAGATTCTGCTGGGCTCGCTGGTGGTCACCCTTGTGTTCGTCGGCGTGGAGGCACTGGCCGGCATGCGATCGGGAAGCCTCGCGCTGCTCTCCGACGCGGGTCATAATTTCACCGATGCCTTCGGGTTGGGTTTAGCCGCGGCCGGATTCTACTTCGCAGCCAAGCCGGGCGACCAGCTCCGAACCTTCGGCTACCAGCGCATGGGCGTGCTCGCGGCATTTCTGAACGCGCTCCTGCTGGTGATCCTGTCGGGAGCTCTGCTGTGGGAAAGCTACCAGCGCCTGATGAGCCCCGAACCTGTGTCGGAAAGCACCATGCTGTGGGTCGCCGCGCTCGGAATTGTGGTGAACCTGGCCATCGCCTGGAGCATTGGCGGCCACGGCCATCATGGCCCGGATCACGATCTTAACCTCCGCGCCGCGTGGATTCACCAGATGGGCGACGCCGCCAGTTGCGTCGGCATCATCATCGGCGCGCTGATCATCCATTACACCGGCTGGCTGAAGATCGACCCCATCCTCTCCATCGTGATTTCGCTGGTGATCGTGTGGACCGCCTGGGACATCTTCAAGGACTCGCTCAATATTCTGCTGGAAGGTCTGCCCAAAGGGCTGCGGCTGGCCGAAGTCACGACAGGCATTCGGGACGTTTCGGGCGTGATCGACGTGCACGATCTCCACATCTGGAATCTGGGTGCGGAGGAGCGCGCGCTGAGCTGCCACGTGCTGATCGAGGACGTGCCGCCCTCGGCCAGCGAATCGATTCTGCGGGACGTCAACTGCGTGCTTCAGGATCGTTTCGGGATCCATCACACCACCATCCAGTTCGAGCACACCCGCTGCGCCCTGGCCGACATATCCTGCGCCCCCGGCCGTAGAGTGTCCTAAGCGGGCCTATTTTCGCGTTTTCTGATTTGGACCGAAACGTGCTTTCGGGGTCATCCGTCCATTGGTTGTTATACTGATTAATCACCCGCTGTCCTGCTTCTAGAATGTTCAAAACCTGTGCTCTTCTTTCACTGTGTGCCTGTGTGGGCCTGGCCGCCGATTTTGTCACCGGCCAGGGCGCTCGAATGGTTATCGGGCAGACCACCTTTACCCAGCAACAGCCTGGCGCGTCGGATACGCTGTTAGGCGGCGTAGGCGGGGTCGCCTATGCGAATGGCATACTGTTTGTGGCCGATTCCAACCGGCTCGGCCTGACGCCGCTGAACAACCGGGTACTGCTGTTTCCAACCCAGAACTTTCCCGGGCCGCTCGACAACATCCGGCCGTTTATCGCGCGCTGCGCGGTTTGCCTGGGAAAAGCCAGCGTCGTGCTGGGCCAGCCCGATTTCACCAGCACCACGTTTTCCATCACCCAGAGTGGTTTGCGCCTGCCGACCGCCGTCGCAACCGACGGATCGATCCTGGCGGTAGCGGATACCGCCAACAATCGCATCATGATCTGGAAATCGATTCCCTCGACGACGAACCAGCCGGCCGATATCGAACTCGGCCAGCCGGATTTCAAAACCATTCTGCAAGGATCGCAGCAGGTAGTCGACAACCGGAGCTTCCGTAGCCCGCAAGGAGTGTGGATTCAGAACGGCAAGCTGTTCGTGGCCGATACCCAGAATCATCGGGTGCTGATCTGGAATTCGATTCCTACGCAGAACCGCCAGCCGGCCGATGTCGTGCTGGGGCAGGCCAACTTCAACGTCGCGTTTCAGCCGGATCTGACCAAGGGAAATAACGACGCTCATGCCAACACGCTTCTGAACCCGGTATCGGTCTCAAGCGACGGGGTGCGCCTCTATGTTTCCGACTTGGGCAATAATCGCGTGCTGATCTGGAATTCGATCCCCACGACGAATCAGGCGCCGGCTGACATCGTAGTCGGGCAGAAGGATATGGATACGGGTATCTCGAACGATGCTGCCGATCTCTGTCCTTCGAATGGCACGGATTCCACCACCGGCAATCCCACTTATCCGATGCGCTGCGGCAAGACCATGGATTTTCCACGCTTCGCGCTTTCCGACGGCACGCGCCTGTTCATCGCGGATGGCGGCAACGACCGCGTCCTGATCTATAACAGCATCCCGACGCAGAACAGCGCTGCCGCCGATGTGATTCTGGGGCAGCCGGACGAAAACGCCAGTGTGGTTTCAAGCTTTACCGATCTGTTCCATCCCCTGCTCCGGCAGTCGGCCGCCGATATCACGCCGACTCCGACGGGCCTGGCTTGGGACGGAACGAATCTGTATGTAACGGACTCTTCTAACCGGCGTGTTCTGGTATTCACGCCCGAGCAGCCGCTGGTGCCCAACAACGGTGTCCGCAATGCGGCTAGCTTGCAGATTTTCGCGCTAGGCTCGGTAACTCTGGGCGGAACCGTGACCGCTGGGGATGTCGTGAAGTTGACCATCACCGGCAGTTCGGGCACCGCCGTGGAACACGACTACACCATGGTCAAGGACGACACGCTGGAGAAGGCCATGATCGGCCTGGCGGCTTCCATTAATTCAGGCAGCGGCGATCCGGCGGTCTTCGCGGAGTTCGTTTCCCGTCTGCAGACCGTCAAGCTCGTCGCACGTGTACCCGGGACAGCGGGCAACAACATCGCGCTGGCAGTGAGCGGATCGGACAACGCCACCTTCACCATCACCGCCAGCGGGTCCACACTCCAGGGCGGGCAGGATGCGACCATCCTGGCGCCCGGCACTCTGGTGACGTTCCTGGGTCACAATATCGCGGACGCCCCGATCGCGGCCGACCTGAGCCAGGACCCCTTGCCGCTCAAGCTGGGCGGTGTGCAGGCCTATTGCGACGGCAATCCAACGCCGCTGCTGTACGTATCGCCTACCCAGGTCAATGCTCAGATTCCCTTCGAGTTTCTGGATGCCAACAGTATCAGTTGCTACCTGCGCATCGAACATTCCGACGGGAGCGTGGTAGCTTCCACCGCCGTCGCGGTCCCGCTCGATCAGCAGAATCCTGGCATCTTCGCATTTGACGGTGAAGAGCCGCGTACGGCCATCGCCTTTCACACGTCCAGCTATGCCACCGGCACCATCACCGTGGATGGCAGTATCGAAGCGGGAGACACCGGCACCATCACCATCGGCGACCGGTCCTACACTTACACCGTGCAAGCCGGCGACACCCTCACCTCCGTGCGCGACGCCTTCGTGGCCCTGATTAACTCGAATACCGAAGAAGAAGTGGTGGCGGTGCCGGAGCCGGCCTTTCATCGGATTCAGTTGCGGGCCAAAGTCGCTGGACCGGAAGGCGACGGGATCACGTTCAGTGCGACCACGGACATGGGCGACAACGCCAACCTGTTCCTGATCCTGACGAATCTCAGCAACAGCTTATGCTGCGCGAATCGGGCCGGGACTCCGGTTACCGAGAGCAATCCGGCCGTGCCCGGTGAAACGATCCTGGTATACGCAACCGGTTTGGGAACCATCCAGCCCGCCGAGGCGACGCAGGCCGAAAACACCGGCGGCAAGTACAAGGGTCCAGCGCTGAACGACCCGCGGGCGTTCGTGTCATCCCTGGCCGGCGGATCGACAGCCAACGTGATCTCGGCGAACCTGGCTCCCGGAATGGTGGGCGTCTACGAAGTGCGCCTGGAACTGGGCCTGGGAACTCCGGCCAGCCCGCTGACGCAGGTCACGATCTCGCAGGACATCTACACCAGCAATATCGTGACGATTCCGGTGGTGACTCCCGGCGTTCAGACGCCAGTGGTGCCATCGCCGTAGCCGCTTCGATCGTGCTCAATCGGTCTTGTACGGCCGGAACCCGTTCCTGCTCAAGGTATCCTTCGCCGCACCTTCATCGGGCGGTGAGACGTAGAAAAATGCTCCCACCCGTTCCGACTGAAAGATAAGGCCGCCGGAGTACTTGTCGGGCTCGACCAGGTAATCGAGCCCGGCTCCGGTCAGCAGATTCTCCAGGCGCAGAGCTTCGGTGAGCCGTTTGGCAATATAGATCAGCACCAGCTCCTGGTCGCCGAAGTGCTGCGCCGCGTGCTGCATGTGTGGCTGCTTCAGCCCACGCGGGCCGCGAAGGCCTTATAGGCTTCTTCGCCGCTGGTCTTCGAAAGCCATTCGGCGCAGGCATTGCCGGCTTTTTCCAGATTTCCGAGATAATGGGGGTCCTTATACGCAACGCGGACTTCGCCCACGATCGGCTTTACCCGTTCCCATACAAACAGCACCTCACGGGTGTTGGAGAAAAACAGGTCCTGGTTTAAAACACCGGCATTCACGAACGATCCGGCCATATCCCAGTAACTGGCAACTTGACGGAAGTAGGCATTGTGCTCGGATCCGGGAGGGCAAAGCTGGCCGAATTCCGCCATGGTCTTGCACTTGAAGTTTCCGAAAAACCAGTTGCGGGCATCGCGCATCTTGGGTTCCCTGCGGAGCTCGTAGAGCTTCAGCAGCAGGTTTGCATCATCGTAGGTTGGTTGTGACATAACTTTCAGCGTACCCGATCCCGATGCGGGGCGGGATCGTGCGTATCCTGCGCGCAGGTTGAAAACCTGCCCCACATGAGAATTCAAGTCCTCTCCGACCACAAATCTAGGATGACGGCTACGATTCTTACCCGCGAGACCGAATTGCATTGGCTGGCGCTGCGTATGACGCCCGGCCTGGGGACGCGCACCGCGATCCAGTTGATCGGGATGTTCAAGACCCCGGAGGCCGTATTCCGCGCCTCGCGCTCGGAGCTGGAGGCCGCGGGTGTCTCGCCAGGTGTCGCTCAAAGTATTTCGAGCGGCTGCTCGTTCGACGATGCGGTCACCCAGCAGCAGAAGCTGGCCGAGGCTGAGACCGCGGTAGTCCCGCTGACGGATCCGCGCTATCCCTCGCGGCTCAAGGAAATTTTCGATCCTCCGCCGTTGCTGTTCGCGCGCGGCCGTCTGGAACTGATGGGAGAACTGACATTGGGGATCGTGGGCACGCGGCGGCCCACCGCTTACGGGACCACAGTCGCGGCACGCCTGGCCAAGGATCTGGCAGGAGCCGGCTTAGCCATCGCCAGCGGCATGGCCCGGGGCATCGATACGGCCGCCCACAGGGCGGTACTCGAAGCGGCCGGAAACACCATAGCCGTATTCGGCTGCGGCGTCGACGAGGTTTATCCGGCCGAAAACCGCAAGCTCGCGGAGCAGATTGCCGGGAGTGGGTTGATCCTATCTGAGTTCCCGATGGCCACGCCGCCCTATCCCCAGAACTTCCCCATCCGCAACCGCGTTATCGCCGGTATAAGCGCGGGCGTTCTGGTGGTCGAAGGCGGCGAGTATTCGGGATCGTCGATCACGGCTAAGCTCGCCGCCGAGCAGAATCGCGAGGTCTTCGCCGTGCCTGGAAACATCACCTCGAAGATGAGTTGGGGCCCGAACCTGCTGATCAAACAGGGCGCCAAGCTGGTCCAGGAATGGAACGACGTGGTGGTGGAGCTCCAGGCTGAGGACCGGCGGAAGCTGGCGGAACGGTGCCGTAACCGATTGAATCTGAAGGACGGTGAATCGAACGAGGCAGCCCAATCATCCTTAGGCTTCGGAGTGGATGCGACCGGCCGATCCATCCTGAACTGCCTGAAGCCGGATGCTCCGGTCGTCCTGGACCAGCTAGTGGAAACCCTGGCGGGCGTCTCGCCTTCCGAGATCATTGCCGCGCTTTTTGAGCTGGAATTGGCTGGCCTGGTCCGGCAGCTTCCCGGGAAGAGCTTCATAAGGACCTGGATCGATTGAACTTGCGGTCCTCGGCCGGAGCCAAGCCGTGGTCATGGTAAGATTTCGGTTGTTTGCGTCCGAAGTGGTATACAAGGGCTCGCGAGGGAAAGTCGTTCTCGAGAAAGAAAGCTGACGTCATCATATGGCAAAGAACCTCGTCATCGTCGAATCACCGGCGAAGGCGAAAACCATCGGCAAGTATTTAGGCAAGGACTTCGTGGTCAAGGCTTCCCTCGGCCACGTGAAGGATCTGCCCAAAAAGAACTTGTCGGTGGACGTGGACA
Source organism: Bryobacteraceae bacterium (assembly GCA_036003585.1). Classification (GTDB taxonomy): domain Bacteria; phylum Acidobacteriota; class Terriglobia; order Bryobacterales; family Bryobacteraceae; genus Palsa-187. The sequence continues at coordinate 54,311 of DASYSG010000076.1, forward strand.
ACGACTTCACGCCGGTCTATGAAGTCATCGAAGGCAAGAAGAAGCTGATCGCGGAGCTCAAGACGGCCGCGAAGGGCACCCAGAACATCTACCTTGCGGCTGACCCGGATCGCGAAGGCGAGGCGATTTGCTACCACCTCCAGGAAGAGCTGAAGGACAGCAAGCCTACCAAGAACAGCCCCAAGATTTTCCGGGTGATGTTTAACGAAATCACCAAGAACGCGATTCAGAAGGCGTTCGAGAAGCCCACCGCGGTGAATCTGCATCTGGTGGACGCCCAGCAGGCCCGGCGCGTTCTCGATCGGTTAGTCGGCTACAAGATTTCGCCGCTGCTGTGGGATAAAGTGCGCCGCGGACTCTCCGCGGGCCGCGTTCAAACTGTGGCTTTGCGCCTGATTGTCGATCGTGAACGCGAGATCAAGGCGTTCATAACCCGCGAATACTGGAGCATCGACGTCAACCTCGCTGCCAAAAAGCCACCCCAGCTCACAGCGCACCTGGCGAAGAAGAACGACGAGAATGTCGAGATCCCGAACGAAGCCTCGGCCCAGGCCATCGTGGCGGCGGTGGATGGAGTCGACTACATCGTTCGCTCGGTGGTTAATAAGGAAAAGCGCCGCAATCCGGTGCCTCCGTTTATCACCTCGACTTTGCAGCAGGAAGCCGCGCGCAAGCTCCGTTTCAGTGTGAAACGCACCATGATGCTGGCGCAGAAGCTGTATGAAGGCGTCGAGCTTAGTAAAGAGGAAGGCGCGACCGGTCTGATCACCTACATGCGTACCGACTCGGTGCGTGTGTCGAATGACGCTCTGGACGAAGTCCGCGCCATGATTACCGACCGCTGGGGAGCCGAGTATCGTCCCGCGTCGCCCAATATCTACAAAGGCAAGAAAGACGCGCAGGATGCGCACGAAGCGGTCCGTCCCACCTCCGCTATGCGCACGCCCGAAAGCGTCGAGAAGTTTCTGGCCGAAGACGAAATGAAGCTGTACCGGCTGATCTGGATGCGCTTCGTGGCATCGCAGATGACGCCCGCGGTGTTCGACCAGACCACCATCGACGTCGACGCCAAGGGCAAGGATGGCGCGGCGTACCTGTTCCGCGCGACCGGCAGCGTTCCCAAGTTCGACGGCTTCCTCAAGGTCTATCAGGAAGGCAAGGACGAAAAAGACGAAGACGACGAAGAGCTGAAGAATAAGCTCCCGGCCGTGGTTGCGGGCGAGGTCCTGAAATTCCGGGCTATCTTACCCGAGCAGCACTTCACCGAGCCGCCGCCGCGTTTCACCGAAGCGACCCTGGTGAAAGAGCTCGAAGCCAAAGGCGTGGGCCGCCCGTCCACGTATGCGTCGATCTTATCCACCATCCAGGAGCGCGAATACGTCCGCAAGGACGGCGGCAAGTTCACGCCCACCGAGCTCGGCATGGTGGTGACGGATCTCCTGCTCGAAAGTTTCGACGACCTGTTCGATGTCACCTACACGGCTCGCATGGAAGGCGAGCTGGACGACATCGAAGAAGGGAAGCTCGACTGGCGCGTGGCCATGAGCGAGTTCTACGAGCGATTTCAGAAAGACCTGAAACACGCCGAGCGCCACATGACCGACATCAAGCGCATGGAGGAGCCCACCGACCAGATTTGCGAGAAGTGCGGCAAGCCCATGGTCATCAAGTGGGGCCGCCACGGCAAGTTCATCGCCTGCACCGGATATCCGGAATGCACCAACACCCGCGAGATTGCTCAAGAGGGCGTGACGGAGCAGGACGAGGCGGAATACTGCGACAACTGCGGTCGTCCCCTGGTGCTGAAGAAGGGCCGCTTCGGGCAGTTCCTGGCATGCTCGGGTTATCCCGATTGCAAGACCACTAAACAACTCGGCGCGGGGCAGAAGCCGCAGGATGTGCCCCTGGACGAGGCTTGTCCGCAGTGCGGCAACAAGCTGGTCAAGAAGTTCGGGCGCTTCGGCGAGTTCGTCGCGTGCAGCAATTATCCCGCCTGCAAGTACGTCAAGCAGAAAACTATCGGAGTGAAGTGCCCCAACTGCTCGCAAGGCGAGATCATCGAGAGGCGTTCCAAGCGCGGCAAGACGTTCTACGGCTGCAACCGCTACCCGGAGTGCGATTTCGTCGCCTGGGGCAAGCCGCTTCCCGAAAAATGCCCGGAGTGCGGCGGAAGCTACCTGATCGAGAAGTTCCTGAAGGCCGGCGCCTTCGCGCAGTGCCCCAATGCCGAGTGCAAGTTCAAGAAGCCGCTGCCTCCGCAGGCTCCGGCTGAGGTTCCCGTAGAGGTTCAAGCATAGATGGCCGCTATAGCTGCGACAGGTTCTCCGGACTATGGTTTAGACGCGCCGCGTATCGTCCGCAGCATGTTCAGCCGGGCCGCGTGGATCATCGCGGTCGCGCTGGTGCTGTACGTCGTCAATCATTCGGAGTATCCGGGACCAGCCGCGCGCATGTGCGGCGTACTGGCTCTGATCGGACTGCTCTTCCTCGCCATTGGAGCCGGCATGATCTGGTCGAGCCGCGTCGCGAAATTGCGGCTGCGCGACCGGATGCTCGATTCGCTGGCGCTGCGCGGCGATGAGCGCGTGCTCGATGTCGGCTGTGGGCGGGGATTGCTCGCGATCGGCGCAGCCAAGCGTTTGAAGAACGGAAAAGTCGTCGGCATCGACGTGTGGAACCCGTACGACCTGTCGGGAAACTCGCCTGACGCGGCCAAGGCCAACGTCAAGCTGGAAGGCGTAGCCGACAAGGTCCGCATCGAGAACGGCGACGCGCAGAAGCTGGTTTATCCCGACAATCACTACGACGTAGTGGTCTCGAGCCTCGTGTTGCACAATATCCCGGAACAGGATGCGCGAGCCCAAGCCGTTCGTGAAATGTTTCGCGTACTGAAGCCCGGCGGCAAGCTCACGATTTTCGATCTCTTCCGTACAGGTGAATACGCCGAAGTGCTGCGAGCCTCGGGTGCCAAGGACGTCGAGCTTTCAAAGACCAGCTTTTTCTGGTGGGTGCCGGGGCGAAGCTTGACCGCGCGTAAATAGCTTGGATGTTGTCCGCACGACAAAGATCCTGACGTCTGCCGACGTCGAATCCGCCTACCGCGCCGGGATCTTCCCCATGGCCGATTCCGACCGCGGGATCATCACCTGGCATCGGCCGAAGCGCCGGGCCATTCTTCCTTTGGACACCTTTCATACCTCTCACTCGCTTCGCGCTTTGCTCAGACGGCGGCCGTTCGAGGTTACTTTTGATCGCGCATTCGCCGAGGTCGTGAACGCCTGTGCGGATCACCCCAGTACTTGGATCAGCGGCGAAATTAAGACCGTCTACGGCGAGCTGCATACGCAAGGCAAAGCGCATTCAGTCGAAGTTTGGGTCGACGGTGAACTGGCGGGCGGACTTTACGGCGTCCACCTGGGCGGAGCATTTTTCGCCGAATCGATGTTCCACCGGCGGACGAATATGTCCAAGGTGGCACTGGCGGAATTGGTTCGCCGGCTCCGGGAGCGGGGTTTCGCGCTCCTCGAAGTCCAGTATTTGACGGAGCACCTGGCACAGTTTGGCGTGATCGAGATTGCGGATAGAAAGTATCAGGCTCGGTTAAAAGAGGCGCTCGAACTCTCGTGCAGTTTTGGAGGTATCCTCGAATCAGAAGCATGACCTATCCTGTTGCGCTGCGAAAGACCGACGAAGGCTATAGCATTTCTTGTCCCGGACTCCCGGGCTGTTGCTCGCAAGGGGCGACTGAGGAAGAGGCGCTCGAAAACATCCGGTCCGCCATCGAAGAATACTTGGCCGCCGAGATGGAGATGGTCTTTAGCGATCCGGAGATTCGGCGGGTGGAAATCACACTATAGGGGTTGGGCAAACTTTGCCGGCGTCCCTCACCTGAAAGCCATTCGGGCGCTTGAGAAGGTTGGCTTCCGGGTCATTCGTCAGAGCAAACACATCATCCTGTCGGACGGTAAGCGGCATCTGACGATTCCGCGTGCGAATCCGATCAATGCCTACACGATGGGCGGCATCATCAGCCGGAATGACGATTGACGAATTCCGGCGGCTGCTCTGAGACTCGTACAGTTTCGACGATCGCGTCGGGTTACGACGCCAACAGGTTTTGTAGGGGTCGGGCATGCCCGACCCGCCAACGATTAGCCGTGCTGCCTTCCAACAAACACCGCCGCATGCCCTCGCGACCCTCTACCCTTACCGAACCCCTGCGCGGCGACACCCGGTAGCCTGTCCGCGCCCCGCGATCGAGCATCAGGGTATCGAGCGGCCAGTCGGAATCGGCGCACATTTGGATTCCGCCATCCCGGCTGATCAAAACCGTCATTTCCTGACAGCTTTCCCCGCGATTGAGCGCTTCCAGGGCGGCATCCATCAGACTCTGGGCTTGTTCGGCGAACTGCACCTGGTACTTATCGCTATCCCAGGGATAAGTTTTAAGTTTATTGGGTGGTATCCTGGTTCTTCCGATAGGCTACAGTGCTTTCCCGCAGGAAATTTCTGCAAGGCGGGGCGTGTGTACTCAGCGCGCCCTGGATCAGCCGTGGATCCATATCTTCGTCTCTCGCTGAAGATTTGGTTCGCGAATCCACCGTGATCGACATGCTGGGCCTGCTCACCCTGGATTTCAAGAAACTGGACACCTGGAGAACGCGCCCCGCGAGCTTCCGCCTGTCAGATTTTCAACGCCTGAAGGATTCCGGAATCACTGTCTTTCACCCCGCGGTAGGTTACGTCGAAGGCGACATCTACGCCCAGTCGTCGGCTGATATCACCAGTTGGGACGCGTTCGTCGACGCCTATCCCCAGTACTTCATCCGTGTGTGCTGTCCGACGGACGTGGCGCGCGCCAAGGCCGAGGGAAAACTGGGGATCATCGTCGGCCAGCAGAATTCGAATCACTTTCGGACGGTGGACGACGTCGACGCCTTCTATAAACTCGGGCAGCGGGTTTCCCAGCTCACGTATCACGACAATGCCTTGGGAGGCGGTTCCACGGATCCAGGAGAGCGCGGCCTCACCACTTACGGTGAAAAAGTCCTGGCGCGGATGAACCAGCTCGGCATGGCAGTGGATATCTCGCACTGCGGCGACCGCACCACGCTGGACGTGATCGAAGCCTCAACCAAACCTGTGCTGGTGACACATTCGAATTGCCGCGCGCTGGTGCCATACAGCGCCCGCTGCAAGACGGACGCGGCCATTCGCAGGCTGGCCGCCAAAGGCGGCGTCATGGGCGTCACCATGGAACGCCTGTTCGTCGGAACGGGGAGCATGGTAACCATCGAGAACGTTCTCGGACACATTGACCATATCGTGAAGCTAGTGGGCGTGGAGCACGTCGGCCTGGGAACCGACGTCGATCTGGACGGCCGAGACGGTGCTCTTGCGCCCAGGAAGAAAAACGACCTGGATGGCCTGGAATACTCCCGGAAAATCTTCGAACTGACCGAGGGATTGATCCGGCGAAAGTACTCGCCGGCGGATATCGCGTTGATCCTGGGCGGGAATTTCCAGCGGGTGCTGACGGACATCTGGCAAGCGTGACCCAGGTCCGCCTATGATAGAATCGCGGGCGAGGTCACACTCCATGAAGAGATTCTGTGTTTCCCCATTCTTGAGCTTCGTTTTGGCGCTGCCTCTGGCAGCCGGATCGGTTCGCGTCATCCAGACGAACGCGGCGGGGGACACCGCTCTGTTCATCGATCCCGCCACGAACAAGGTCGTTCTGACGGTGAAGGATCTGGAAGCTCCGCACGGAGTTACGTCCTCGCCCGACGGCACACGCGCGTATTTCACGGTCGAATCGGACAGTACCGTGGTCGCGGTCGACACCAAGACTGGCAAGCACCTTGGCAAGGTCGCCCTGAGCGGGCATCCGAATAACATCGCCGTCTCGAAGGACGGCAAGCTGATTTTCGCGGGAATCGCCGTGGCGCCGGGCGGAGTGGACGTGATCGACGCGGCCACTATGAAGAATATCAAGACCATCAAGGTCAAAGGCGCCGTGCATAACGTCTACGTGACACCCGACGGGAAATGGGTGGTCTCCGGATCGGTCGGGAGCCGCGTCCTGACGGTGATCGACCTCGCGAAGCTCGAAGTCGCCTGGGATCATACATTCGATAAAGGCGTGCGCTGCATGACGTTCGACACCGCGCCGGATGGCTCGGCGGCTCATGTTTATCTGCAGCTTTCCGACGTGCACGGATTCGCCGTGCTGGATTTGAAGACGCACGAAGAAGTGAATCGCGTCATGCTTCCCAACGAGCCCAAGGTCGGCGAAGTGCACAGCGGTGCGCCCTCGCACGGAATCGGAATCACTCCCGACAAGAAGACGCTCGCCGTCGATAGCTCCGTTGCGAATGGCGTGTTCTTCTATTCCATGCCGGATCTGAAAGTTATCGGATTTGTTCCCACCGGGCCGACGCCGGACTGGCTGACGTTCACTCCCGACAGCAAGATGGTCTACGTCGCGAATGCCGGGGCGAACAATGTGTCCGCCGTCGACATCCAGGCGCGTAAAGTGGTCGCGGTGATTCCCGTCGGTGAAGTTCCCAAGCGGAACGCGACGGTCGTTGTTCCCTAAGGAATTACCTTCCGTTCTCTGATCCAGTCGATCACCACGTCGCGCAGCAGGACGCCTTGATCTTTACGCGGGAAAATCTTGCCGATATCGGCCCAACTTTGTGCCACGAAGTCCGTGGTGGCCACGCGATAAACGCGCTTGGGGTCGAGTTGCGCTGTCACCACTGGGTCCGTGCGGCCGGAGGGATCCTTCAAGGCGGCCAGCTGGTCTCCCGGAATTTCGACGATCACCACGCGATTGACGAACGGCATCACATTCCAGACATGGCGCGCCAGCAACTCGCCTTGTGGCAGAGCGTCGCGCACTCCGCCCCGGTTGGTAAACGCGAAGTCTGTGTGCATCCGATCGAGCATGGCGCGCTCCATCAGGGCCCTCACCTCAATGCGTGGAATCGGCTTGGTTGAACGGCCAATGGGAACATCAACCAGGGCGGAGACCTTCCCTTCCCACTTTTCGACCTGCGCCTCAACCACCGGATCGGCAGGATAGACGCTGTCATCAACGGGTAATCCGGTCCACCCGTGCGATGTGATGCGCCGGGTCGCAGTGTCATAGTTCATGACCAGACGGCCTACTTGCCGGCCGTAGCCTTCAGCATGGATCACGAGCCTTCCGTCGATTTCTTCCTCTTCTTTCCAGGGCGTGTGTTGGTGTCCGATGGCCACGACGCTGACGTCAGGAAGCCCGCGCAGGATCGCTTCGCCTTCGGTCTTCTCAAGATGTCCCAGCACCACCACCATGTCGGCATGTTGTTTCGCGTCGGCGACGACCGGCCGCAGCGTTTCGATGATCGGGGCGGCATGATAGGGACCCAGCATGCCTAGAGTGGTGTTTGCCGGGAGGGCTTCGAGCATTGCGCCAACCACGGCGATCCGCAGGCCGCCAGCATCGCGAATGACGTAAGGGGGATTCAGCATCCGGTTCCCGGAAGCGTCCACGGTATTTGCGCTCACCGTGGGGAAAGTCGCTATCTGCATGTAGTCGCGAATCTTCTGCCAGCCATAATCGAATTCGTGATTGCCCAGGCAGCTGACGTCGATGCCCAGGCTGTTTGCGATCTCGTAATCCGGCACGCCTTCGAACACCGTGCTGACCGGCGTACCCTCCACCAGATCGCCTGCGTTGAGGGTCAAGGATGCAGGGGCTGCGGCTCGTTCTCGCTTAAGCAACGTGGCTAGGTGCGCGACGCCGCCGATACCGTCGGGGTCCGGCAGCAGGCGGTCATGGAGATCGTTGAAGTGCAGGATGGTGAGCTGATGGACGGTGCTCTGCCGGCAGCCGGCCAGGAGGAGAAGAGCGGAAGCTAGAAATGTCCGTCGCCGCAGCAATCCTAATTATCGCGCGAGCGCGGCGGGCCAGTTGATCACGATGTTGATTGGCTCAATCTGGCCGGCGTTCGCCGTACCCGCCGCCTCGCGTATGAGGAATTTCTGGCCCTCGCCGGTCACTGCCCACGCATAACTCGTTGCGGAAAGCGCCGTTCCGCCCGGAACCTGAAAGAGTGTCTTGACTGTGCCGGTTTCGAGTGTCGAGCCGGATCTGATTTCCACAGCCATCGCCCTGCGGTCGAGAGTGATGTAGTAGAGTTCCCCGCCATCCTTTCGCCATAACGGCATGAGGCCGCCAGCGGTGGACACCTGCCGCCGATCGGTGAAGGAGGGGAACCCAGCGAGGTAGACTTCTGGCTGGCCCGACTCCATAGACATATACGCGATCCATCGCCCGTCAGGAGACAGACGCAGCTGATCCTTCTGGAAGGAGGTCCGAAAGACGGCTTGCGGTTTTCGCTCTCCCGACAAGGGCAGAACCGAAATGTCGTTACCACCCTGTGTGTGATAGAGCAGGAGCTTTCCATCCCGGCTCCAATCGTCCAGGAAGTTTTGCTTGCCGTCCGCGAATACGGAGGTGTCCCCGGCGCCGATGATCACTTGCCGGATGCCGGGTTCCTTTCCGTCCGGAACGGTATAAATGACGCTGTGGGAGTCGGGGGACCATAGCGGGTCGCGCTCGGAATCGGGGCCGGAGGTCAAGCGGGAGAATACTCCGGTGGCCAGGGCGAGCAGCCAAAGGTCGCCGCCACTGCCGCCGGAGCCGCCGGGCAACCGCTCCACTACCACGCGCTTGTCGTCAGGGGAAAGCTCGATCTGGCCATAGTCGCCAACCGGCAGCGCGGTACCCGCTGGTTTCCCCTCCCGTGTGTACCAGGACAACTGCACATTGCCGCCGCTCCCGCCGGCACGATAAGCCAGTACGCCGTTTTCCGATATAGCGAAACCGTTGCGTCCGTTGGCTCCTCCCGACCGGATGTCCGCGGCTACCGAGACTGGCTCGCCTTCCAGCCGGAGATTCTTGAGGTCCAGGCGCTGCGCGAGCAGCGTGTTGTCGCGAAGGAATAGAAGGAATCCGGAGGCGAAGGCCGCCCGGCCAGGAGTCTCGAGCAAGAACGTCCTCTGGCTCGATCCCAGCGATTGCACGTAAATCCCGCCTTTGCCGCCGTGCGCCCAGTACAGAAAGCGCTGCCCGTCGGGGAGAAACTGGGGCCAGACGTGTGCGTTTTCCTGCTGAGTTTTGTCGAGCGTGGTAATCGGCGTGGAGACGCCGCCGGCGGCCAGCACGCGATGCAGCGGGCTACTCGTATTGGGCGCAAAGACGATGACTCCCTCGCGATTCCAGGTTCCGCCATCGGGATTCGGGGCGTCGCAGATGACCAAGGGAGAGCCGCCGGAGACGGGGATTCGCTTGAGCTTGCCGTCGGCAAAGAAGGCGATCGTTTGGGAATCGGGCGACCAGAACGGGAAGCGCGCGTTGTCGGTCCGGTCGAGTTTCTGGGCAGAGAGCGAGCCCAGCGCCCGGACCCACAGACTTGAGCCGAGCTTGTCTTGGTCGGCGATGAAGGCAACGTAGCGGCCATCGGGGGAGACGCTGAGTTGCGTTGCGAACGGATTAGCGCTCGTCAGTGTGGCGCCGTCCGGAGGGGCTATCGTAAAGCGTACGGCCCCGACCTCGACGGGTGCCGGGCGAGGCCACCAGGTCCATGCAGCCAATCCGATGAGCGCCAGAGCCAACACCCCGGAGGCGATCCACCCAATGTTTACCGACCGCGAAGGTGGTGGAGGGAGCAGCGCCGCCACAGACTCGACGGGGACCTCCATCGGTCCCTCGAGCACGATTCTCGCCTCGCCGATGGCTTGCAGCCGTTTGCGCAGATCACGCTCCAGGCACCGGTTCAGCAGCGTGCGGATTACGGGCGGAGTATCCGCGGGAAGGCGATCGAAGGCGATCGCCTCCTTGAGGACTGAGGCCAATGTCTCCGCCGCGGTCTCGCCCGAGAACGTTTGCCCGCCCGCCAGCATTTCGTAGAACACCACGCCGAACGCCCAGATATCGGCGCGCCGGTCGGCGGGTTTGCCCTTGGCCTGTTCCGGCGACATATAGGCAGCGGTTCCCAGGATCATTCCCGCCTGCGTCATCGCCATCGAGAGCGTCGGCGAGTTCTGCATCGAACCCGGGACGGGATCTTCAGAAAGAGCTTTCGCCAGTCCGAAATCGAGAACTTTGACCGTGCCTCCCGGCGTAACCTTGACGTTTGCCGGCTTCAGGTCGCGATGGACAATTCCCTTCTCATGCGCGGCCTCTATGGCTTCGGCGATCTGGCGGGCGTAGCTCACGGCGGTTTCCAAGGGCAGCGGCCCGGCAAGGGTTTCCCCCTCGACAAATTCCATCACCAGGTAGTTCGGATCCACGTCGTACAAGGCGCAAATATTGGGGTGATTCAACGCCGCAACGGAGCGCGCTTCCCGCTCGAAGCGCTCCGAAAACTGGTCTTTAGAGACTTTCAAGGCGACCATGCGATCCAGACGCGTGTCGCGCGCCTTGTAGACCTCGCCCATGCCGCCGGCGCCGATCAGATCGAGGATCTCGTACGGACCGAGTTTGGTGCCTGACGCAATAGGCATCGGCGTGTATAGAGGGGTCTACTTCGAGCCGCGAGCCCAGTCCGCGATGGCCTTCCAGTCGGGATCGTTCTGCGATTGGAACTGGCGGCCGCCGCTATGGAAATCGTCGCCGCCGGCGGTGCCCGCCAGGGGATGTTTCAGCAGCGGGCTGGACAGGAGATTTGCCGAGTTCACCAGCCGGGAGACGGCTTCGAAGTTTTTCCGCGATTGCTCCTCGGTCCAGGTGGCCGCACCCGGGTCCAGCGCCTGCAGGTGGAACCCGTTCCCGGCGTTCGCATGGCAGACGACGCAGCGGGCATGCCCCTCGCGCTTCTTGAGGAAAATCGGCTCGACCTTGGCTTTGTAAGTCGCGTAGTCGAGGGATTGTGCGGCCAGGTGCGCCGCGGCAAAGGAAGACACAATTGCCGCCAGAGTCAGAAGCCTGATTGGGGTAGTCATAAAACGTTCGCGCGGTTCATAATATCACATGGGGTTCGCGGTGTGGATCGATGCCGAGAATGGTCTGGCCTGGGCGCAGGGCACCCATGAATACCGTCCCATGGGCAGCGCCGTGATTGCATCGACGGATCAGTTCCGGCCGGGCGATTTCCGGAAAACGCGGCGTCCGCCGGCCCATTTGCGCCGCTCTTTCGTGGGATTTTTCGGATCGCTCGAAGAAGTGAATGTGGGGCTTCTATTGCAACGAAAGATGGGTTGCAAGTGGAAGCGCCGGGGCACTCCGGCTCACCTCCTCTAACACCCTCTCTCGCGGTATACTTTACAGTTTGCATGCAAAACGAACCCATAACTGACATTGCCCACCTGGGGCACCTGGAGCTTTACACCCCGAAACCCGAAGAAAGCGTGCGCTTCTTCGTCGACATCATGGGGATGACCGAAAGCGGCCGGGAAGGCGATTCGGTCTACCTGCGCGCCTGGGACGATTACGAGCGCCACACCCTGAAGCTCACAGCCGCGAAACAGCCTGGAATGGGCCACATGGGGCTTCGCGCGCGCAGCCCGCAGGCGCTGGAACGGCGTGTCGCGGCTCTAAAAGATACCGAATTCGCCATCGGCTGGGACAAAGGCGACCTGTGCCACGGGCCGGCCTTCGTGTGCCAGGATCCGGACGGGCACAAGATCCAGCTGTATTACGAAACCCAGTGGTATGACGCGCCTGCGAACCTGAAACCTGCGTTGAAGAATCAGGCCCAGCGATTTCCGGCGCGCGGCTGCAACGTGCGCCGCCTGGATCACTGGAATGGCCTGGCCGTCGACATCCAGGCGAATCGCGAGTTCTTCGAGAACTACCTGGGCTTTCGCCTCACCGAGCAGATCGTCCTGGATACGGGCGTCGAAGCCGCCATGTGGATGACCTGCACCAATAAGAGCTACGACTTTGCTTACACCAAGGACGCCACCGGCACCAAGGGACGCTTCCATCACGTAACCTACGCCGTGAATAGCCGGGAGGAAGTATTGCTGGCCGCTGATATCTTCCTGGAGGCCGGCATTAAGATTGAGACCGGTCCGCACAAACACGCGATCCAGCAGACCTTTTTTCTGTACGTCTACGAACCCGGCGGAAATCGTGTGGAGATCGCGAACGCCGGTGCGCGCCTGATCCTGGCGCCCGACTGGAGGCCGATCCGATGGACCGAGGCGGAGCGCAAAAAAGGCCAGGCGTGGGGGCTGAAGACCATCGAATCATTCCATATTTACGGCACCCCGGCGGTTCCCGGGCACCCCGGCAGTGGACCGGAGTAAAACGGCTGGATACAATGGCCGGCAAGAACGGAGGTTCTCTTCGATGCACCTGTCTACTTTGAGGAGTTTGGCTTTCGTTGTGCCCATGGCGAATCTGCTCGCGCAGGCGCCCGCGCTTCAAATAAACACGATGTATCAATGCGCTCCCGGCAAGACGTTCAAGGTGCTGTCTTGCGCCGGCAACGCGGCTACGGATACATGCGACGTCCAGCTATACACGAACGGTCAGGCGGATCAGCGGAGTTCGGGGCCGCGGCAACAAGTGATGGTCCTTGTGTCAGCCTGTCACTTGCAGTCCGCCGCGGAGGCTAAAGGCGGGGCCGCGCCGGCTCCCGCAACCGCCGCTGCCGGAGTGGGCGGATTCAAAGTAGGCGATACGGTTCAGATCAACACCGCGTTCGGCTGGGCCAATGCGAAAGTCCTGCAGGTAAACGGCGCCAACTACTACGTGCATGCCGAGACCGGGGCCGACGTCTGGAAGCCGTATCCTTCCGAGCTGCGTCGCATCGGCCCACTGAACGCCGAGGATCACGCGCACGGGCTGTTCGATCTCCACGACAGAGTACAGGTACTCTTCGAGGGCAAGTGGGTGGATAGCGAGGTGATCACGACCAGGGCACTGGGGAACGATTATGAGGTAACACTGCCGGGCAATCGGACTGTCTGGGCATCCACTCAGAACCTTCGCTTTGTATCGGTGGCTCCGCCTAAGCCGGTCACCAAGGCCGGAGTTCCGCCCAAACCAGGATTCGCCAGCTGCGCCGGGAAGATCGAGGGACGCTATGTGATGTCGAACGGCGGGCCGGGCCCCAGGATCGTGTTCCAGGCAGGCAAGGCGAGCATCGACTCCCCGCTTGGCGCCGAGGAGCGGGAATGCTGGATCAGCGGGAGCCAGATTATCCTGCGCCTGGTGGGCGACATCCTCAACGGCGGACAGGATCTCACTTTCGACCTGAATAAGGATGGAACAATCGATTCGACGGAGTTCGGTGAGTTCAAGAAGAGGAACTGACTGAGCCCCGGAAACACCGTGTTAAACTAGACCCTTTGCCCTACCATCAGCGATTTTTTTGAAGAAAGAGGACCACGTAGCAACCATGAGTCAAAGCCTGGAAGATCTATTGCAGAAAGCCGGGAACCCGGTACAGATGCTCCGCAATTCGCAGATCGGAGCGTATGTGTACCCGGTGGTTCCTTCCGAATACTCGAACTGGCGCGACGAACAGCGTGCCTGGCGCGATAGCTGCGTGCTGTTTGACCAGTCGCATCATATGGCCGAGATCTATCTCAAAGGCCCCGATGCCATCAAGTTAATTTCGTATCTCACGATCAACAGCTTCGCCAACTTCCCCGTCAACCGCGCGAAACAAATGGTTCCGTGCAGCTACGACGGCTTTGTGATCGGCGACGGGATCCTGTTCCATCTGGAAGAGAACCACGTCGTTTTTGTGGGACGCGCACCATCCGTCAACTGGATCCAGTTCCACGCTGAGACCGGCGGGTACAAAGTCGATGTCGTCCGCGACGACCGGTCGCCGTCCCGCACCGGCGGCAAGGCAGTGACTCGCAAAGTTTACCGCTACCAGATTCAGGGCCCGAACGCCGAGAAGGTCATCGAAAAACTGAATGGCGGGCCGTTCCCGAACATCAAGTTTTTCCACATGGACGTGATCAAGATCAAGGGACGTAACGTTCGCGCGCTGCGGCATGGCATGGCTGGAGCGCCCGGTCTCGAAATCTGGGGACCGTACGCCGAGGGCGAGGAAATCCGCGCCGCGATCGTCGAGGCCGGAAAAGACTTCGGCCTGGTCGAGGTCGGTTCGCGGGCCTACGCGACCAATACGCTCGAGTCCGGCTGGATTCCGTCGCCTCTGCCCGCCGTTTACACCGGCGACAAGATGAAGGCGTATCGCCAGTGGCTGCCCGCGGGGGGTTACGAAGGCACCGGATCGATCGGCGGCAGCTTCGTATCCAACAATATCGAAGACTACTACATGACGCCCTACGAACTGGGCTACGGACCGTTCGTCAAGTTCGATCACGATTTCATCGGCCGGGAAGCGCTCGAAAAGATCGCCACCAAGCCGCATCGCAAGAAAGTAACGTTCGCCTGGAGTTCCGACGACGTTCTTAAGGTGTTTAAGTCGCTGTTTGAGAAGGGCGACCCATTCAAGTACATCGATCTTCCGTTGTCGAATTACACCTCGGCGTCCTACGACAAGATTCTGGCGAATGGGAAAGCCGCCGGGTTCTCGATGTTTGCCGGATACAGCTACAACGAGCGGTCGATGCTCTCGCTGGGCGTCGTCGATCCGGATATCGAGATCGGCAACGAAGTCACGCTGGTCTGGGGTGAAGAAGGCGGTGGCACCAAGAAAACCACCGTGGAGCGCCATCGGCAGATCGAGATCAAAGCGATTGTCAGTCCTGTGCCGTACGGAGAAGTCGCGCGTAAGACCTACGCGGCAGGCTGGCGTACCGGCAAGGCGTAGGCCAAATTCGCCGTCATCGCGTTCGCGCGCCGTATACCCTTGCGGTTTATCGTAATTTGATATATCGTAATTCTTAGTATGGCGCGCAAGCCTAAAACCGGACCGGCTTCCGATCCGGAACTCCTCATCCTTTCGAGCCTGGCTTCCGGACCGAAGCACGGCTACGCCATCATGGGCGACGTCGAAACGTTCGCGGGTGTAACGCTGGCCCCCGGAACCCTCTACACTGCGATCACTCGCCTGGTTGAAAAGAAGCTCATCGCTCCACAATCGGGCATCGGCCGCCAACGGCCCTATACACTGACTGCCGAAGGGGCAACAGGCCTCACAGAACAACTTAACGCCATGCGCCGCATAGCGACAGCCGGGTTACGGAGGTTACGACCCGCATGACGAACTGGATCGTCCGAATTCTTCTGCGTTTTTATCCCGTCAACTGGCGCCGCGAGTACGGCGCTGAGCTTGCGGACATGCTCCTCGCCCGGCCGCTGACGGTGAACATCGTAGGCGACGTCTTCCGAAACGCACTCTGGCAGCGTCTGCGCGCATCCGAAATATCCACGCTGGTGGGATTAGCCATGCTGTTGGTCATGCTCAACGGACTCGTGTGGAACATCATCGCACCGTCGCCGTACGGCAGCGCGGCGAGCATGCTACTCCAGAATCTTTGGGGATCGAACCTCTATGTCCTGCTTCTGGTCGGCTGCGGCCTGTGGACCCATCTGCGCCACGGCGGCAAGTTGGACCGGTCGGGGTTGGCGGCCGTGAAAATCTCGTTCCTCGCAGGCATTCCGGTGATGGCGGCTGGTGCCTTGATGCTTTCCGGTGTCTTAGGTGTGACCGTCCTACGACCCGGGGACACTCCCACCACCCTCCAACAACACGGATTCACGTACACCTATTACGACGCGACGTTACGTTCTTGCTGGGTCCGGGTGGAGGGTTCCGAGGGTACATGGAAGGCAATACAATCCATTAGCTGCCCGCCAGCCCCGCTGGGCGTTCTGGTCGCGCCCCTGTTTACCTTGCCGGCCTCCTTTTTATGGGGCATGGCCGGCGGCCTCCTGGGACGCTGGATCGCGCGTGGCCGGCGTCACGTGGCTACCTAGGACTGTGGCATAGTTACAGGTATCTTGACGGGTCCCGTTTTGGTCGCCGGCGGCGCCGGCTACATCGGTAGCCACACTTGTAAATTGCTCGCTAAGGCTGGGCGGGAACCTGTCGTACTCGATAATCTCAGCACGGGGCATCGCTGGGCCGTTAAGTTCGGCCCCTTTTACGAAGGCGATATCGAGGACGGCGAACTAGTCCAGAAGATCGTGCGCGAGCACGGCATCACGGACGTGATCGACTTCGCGGCGAAAGCTTATGTCGGCGAGTCGTACACGGATCCCGGCAAGTATTTTCGCGAGAATGTCGGCAAGACGATTCACTTCCTGGATGCGCTGATCGCGGCCGGGGCGAAGAACATCGTGTTCTCTTCCACCTGCGCCGTGTATGGCGATCCCGAGACCATTCCGATCACCGAATCGGAAAAGAAGAAGCCCGTCAACCCTTACGGGGAGACCAAGCTGTTCGTCGAACGCATGCTGCACTGGCACGGCATCGCGCATGGACTCAAGTGGGTCGCCCCGCGATACTTTAACGCAGCGGGCGCCGATCCCGAAGGCGAGCTGGGAGAACTGCACGAGCCCGAAACGCACCTGATCCCTGCCGCATTCGAAGCGGTTCAGGGAAAGCGCCCGCGGCTTGAAGTTTACGGCACCGATTATCCGACTCCCGACGGGACCGCTGTGCGCGACTATATCCATGTCTTCGACCTGGGCCGCGCCCACATTCTCGCGCTGGACTATCTGCACGGCGGTGGCGAATCCACTTCGATCAATCTGGGCACCGGCGTCGGCCAATCGGTGCTGGACGTAGTGCGCGCGGTGGCGGCTGCCAGCGGGAAGGAAGTGCCGCATGTCCTTCGTCCCCGCCGCGCGGGCGATCCGCCGGAGCTGGTAGCGGACCCATCGCTAGCCAAGAAAGTCCTCGGTTGGACCGCGGAATACCGCGACATAAGACCAATCGTCGAGACCGCGTGGGCCTGGCATGAGCATCACGCCGCATCGTGATTGTCCCCGCAGGCGTTGTGATATAGTAGCTCGACTCACTTCCCACGTAGGAGGACTGCATGAAACAGCCCGCGCTCGGAATTGTCGCCACGGCTCTGATTATCGCCGTCTCGTTCGGCTTCATATCGCTTTTCGATTTCTCGACGCTGGGCAGCTGGGTCATCTTCGTGATGGCTGCCATCATTCCGATGGAAATCGTCATCGGCGTAACGTGGGGAGCCAATCCCGGCTTCGCGGCTGCGAGGCCTCAGCCTCTCAAAGGGATTCTGCTGGTGCTGGTGAACATCGCGGTCGGAGTGATCGTGGGCGGAATCTGCCACGCCGTGGTGGGAGGCGGAATCGCCCCGCCGGTTCCGATTCTGGTCCTGTTCGGGATCGTTTCGGTGGTGGTGACATTCTATCTCGCGATCATGTTCGGGGGGTGGCCGTTCACCAACCTGATCAAGAATCCGGTGGGAGCCGGCTTGGCGATGCTGGCGGCGGTCTACATCATCAACTACCTGTTGTTTCGCGTGTTCTTCGATTTCAGCTTCATGGCGGGTGCTCCCTGGTATAAGGCCAGCATTGACCCGCACGGGATGTTCAACGGCGTGAACGCTCAGGTTTTCTACGTGACTGCGCTCACCTTCCTGTTTGTGCTGCTGCATTTCGATTTGTGGCCGTTCACCTTGTCGCCGGCGGTGATGAAGCAGCCCGTGCTCGGCATCCTCTGGACGCTGCTGTCGCTGGCGCTGGGCGCGCTGGCGTACTACGTAGGCGTGACGGCGATGGGCATGGATCCGATGATCTTCCTGATCTCCGGGCCGATCCCGTTCATCTTCGGAACCATCGTGCTGCTCAATATGCTGCACAATTCGCTGTTCGCCAAGTTCAGCCAGCCCTTGAAGGGAGTGTTGAACTGCATCGCGGCCGCGGTGATCGGAGTTTTGCTCGCGAAGATGTACGGCGCGCTGGCGCCGGTGGTCACCGGGGTCCTGAAACCGGGTCCGCCCACCAACGATTTCGAGATCTGGCTGGCAACCGCACTGCTCGGGGTGACGTTCCCGTTCCTGATTTTCTTCGCCGAGTTCTTCAAGATGTGGCCGCTGGCGAAAGCGAAACCGGAATAGACTAGTTGAAGACGAGGTAACCAATAATGCTACGCGCGATTGACGAAAACACCATCACCGACGCTGCCATTGAACAGATGGCTGGCACGCCCAACCCCCGGCTGAAGCAGATCATGGAGCCTCTGGTGAGGCACCTGCACGCCTGGGCTCGCGAGGCGGATCTTACCCCCGAAGAATGGCTGGAGGGCATCAAGTTCCTGACCGCCGTGGGCCAGAAGTGTACGGCGTTCCGGCAGGAGTTTATTTTGTTGTCGGATACCCTGGGCATGAGCTCGCTGATCAACTCTCTTCATGACAAGCGCGCGACGGAGGCCGGCACCAAGAGCAGCCTGGTGGGTCCTTTCTATCGCCAGGATTCCCCCCCGATGAAGTTGGGCGATACCATCGTCACCAAGCCGAGCAACGGGTTGGAGGTCGTCCTCTATGGCCGCGTGACCGATGGCACTGGGAAAGGTGTTCCGAACGCCTCGGTCGAAGTTTGGCAGCCGGATGAAACCGGCAATTACGATTTGCAGAAGCACGATCCATCGGAGATGGACTTGCGCGGCCACTTCCATACCGATAGCGATGGCCGCTACTATCTGCGTACCGTCGCGCCGCTCGGCTACATGATCCCGATGGACGGTCCGGTGGGCGATATGATTCGTGCACAGAAGCGCCATGGATACCGGCCCGCCCACATTCACTTCATTGTCGGCGCGCCGGGCTATCGCGAGGTCGTCACAGCGCTGTATCTGGCGGGCGATCCGCACGTCGATTCCGATACCGTGTTCGGTGTGACCGAATCGCTGGTGACCAACGTCAATCAGAAAGATCCGAATTCGCCGATTCCGAATTTGCCGAGCATCAAGTTCGACTTCCAGCTCGCCCACGCTACGGCCAAGGATATGACGGGGCGTGTTGGCGCGGATCCCTCGCAAATCGTGAAGGCAGGCGCGTAGTACCATATCGTTTCGTGAAGTTTGAGGCTCTCTACTACCAGGACCGCCTGAAGATCGTCAATCCCGAAGGCGACGTGGCTATCACGACGCTCTGGTCTAAAGTAGAATCCGCATATCAGATTCTGGAAGAGACCGGAGTGGATCTTGCGCCGGCGACCTCGCGCATTGGGCCGATTGCGAATCTGTACGGCAACGGGCTTCCGCAGATGTTGCGGAACCTGCTGTGGAACCCGCAGATCAGTCGAATTGTGATTCTGGGGAAGAATCTTTCCGGGTCTCGGGAGTGGCTGCTCAACTTCTTCGAGCACGGCTTGGAAGAAGTGGAATTTCTGGGAGCCAAGGCCTTCCGAATCCGCAACACGAGTCGAACGATTGACGGCTGCGTGCAGCCTCAAAGCTTTTTGCACATTCCTGAGTTCACAGTGCTCGGCGATGTCGGCGATGGGGCTACAAAGGCAGGGCTGAAGACTTTTTTCGATTCGCTGCCCTCTGTGGAAGCGGCAGACGTTGCCCGCGTCGAACCGCCACCGATTCCCGAGCCCGCGGTCACGCGCTTTCCCACCGAGCCGCGCAGCCATACGATCGTCCGGGATACGCCCATGGAGGCATGGTCGGAGATTATTTTTCGCTTGTTTCGCTTCGGCCATCGCAACATGGTGGCGAAAAAGAGCGGTCCTGAAGGCCGGGTCGAATTGCAGAACATCAAAGCGATTGTCGAGCATCCTCAGGAAGAGCCCGACGAAATTCTTCAGCAGTTCGGGTTCAGCCTGGAGAAGTTCCAGGGGTATCAGCGGCGCATTCTCGATCCTGAGAAGCCGTCCGATCTCGGCTACACCTACGGCAATCGTTTGCGCGGCTATTTCCAACGTCCTGATGGAAGGCTGGTAGATTCCCTGGAAATCGCCGCGCAGCGTCTCAAGGAAAAACCCGAGTCGCGGCACGCGTACATCGCACTCTGGGACAACACGCGCGATCTGCCGGAGGGCACCGATACTCCGTGTTTCGTGTCGGCGTTCTTCAGAAAGTTCGACGGCAAACTGACGCTGACCGCGACCTTTCGTTCGCACAACGCGATGGAAGCCTGGCCTGAGAATGTTTACGGCCTGATCGCGATCCAGCGGTTCGTGGCTGACAGGGCCGGCATGGAGCCGGGTCCGCTGACGGTATTCAGCCACTCCATCAGCATCGATGTGTCTTCGCTCGAGAAAGCCCGCAAGATCGCCACCCGCAAGGAATCCGACGAGGTCTACGATCCGGCCACCGGCAAACACGGCCCGCGCATGGATCCGAACGGAGCGTTTACCACGACATTCGACCGTGCGACGTGGGAGATCGTGGTCGAGCACTCCTACAACGGCATGAAGATCGGCGAATATCGCGGCAAGAGCGCTGAGGAGATCGAGCGGCAACTAGCACGCGACGTGGCGATATCGGAGCTGTCGCACGCATTGTACTTGGGACGCGAAGTGGCACGCAAGGAATTTGAAATGAAAGCGGCTCGTGCTAAGGAAAGCTCGTGATCGTCTTTTTCGACATCGGTTCGACGCTGATTGACGGACCGCCGTTCGGCCCAGCCCGCCGGCTTTCGGAAACACTCGGGCTCGGCGCGGAAGCCGTGAAGGAACTGGAGCGTATCCTGTTCCGCTCACCCGCGAGCGATCCGGAACAACTGGCGAACACCATTGTTAACCGGCTGGGCGTCGATCTTGATCGGGCGCTGGAAGCTTGCACCGCACTCTGGAACGCCCAGCTCGAAGAAGCCTATGTGTTGCCCGGCGCCCGCGAGCTGATCGAAAAACTCAAATCCGCGGGAATCCCCAGAGCGTATCTATCGAACATCTGGCCCCCGTTTTACGAACACTTCAAGCAGGAATTCGCCGAAGAAGCCGAGAGCCAGCCGCGATTTCTCTCCTTCGAAACCGGGCTCCTGAAGCCCGATCCCGCGTTCTTCCAACTGGCCCTGCGCGCCGTAGAAGCTCGCGCGGAAGACGCCGTTATGGTGGGCGATACTTACAAGAACGATATCCGCCCCGCCATCGAATTGGGGATGCGAACGGTGTGGGTTCTGCACCGTCCTGAAAAAGAAAAAGCCGACCTGGTCGACGTGATGAATGGCGACGCTCCGCCGCCCGATCTCACTCTCGCATCCATCGCCGAACTGGAACCGTCCAAACTACTAAGTCATGCAAATTATTAAGTACGACCTGTTGCCTGAGGCCGACCTGCTGAGACGCCTGAAGCGCACCCGGCTGCGCGGATTCGATCGCGCCGAGGTTTATCGCGACGCGACGCTCGAAGTCGTCGAAACCGATCCGGAGGCCCTCACTCCAGCGCAGCGCTACGTGCTCCAGGAAGGCGTGCAGGCGATCCTGGACGTGGCCGATGCATTCCTGCCCCTGGGCGTCGACATCTTCGCGTTACGTGGCGCGCTGCTGTTCTGGCCCCAGGGAAGCGATCCCGAACAGGACGCGCCGATCCCGTTTCTCCCACCCGTGATCGAGGAATCCATCGAACGCGACGGCGCCAAGGTCCTGCTGATCAACGACGGCATCCATCGCGTCTACGCCGCCCGCAAGCGAGGCCGCAAGATCAACGTGGTGTTGGCGAAGAACGTCCCGGCGGAGTACCCGTACTACGCGTATGCGCTGCCGGAAGGCTGGGCTCAAGTGGATGAACTACAGGAACTGCAGGAAGGCTACCAGAAGAAGGAATACCGCAACCCGGAAAACTACAAGGCGCTGTTCCGCGACTTCAATGAGATCTTTGAAGGCGTACAGAAACAGCGCCCGCGAAGCAATCCCGCTCACCTCAAGGCGTGAGTGGGCGACAACTATTGCTGTTTTCCGCCGTCTTCGGCGGATCCGCTGAAGACTCGCTTGCCGCCCGGCAGAGTCACATTGCGAGCATTACCGACGTAAGCGCCCTCCGCGTTGACCGGGTCCTTGGCGCGAATGCCTTCCACGGTGACCGTGTCGCCTTCCTTTAAGGAATCCTTGGTCCATCCGTTGCGGCGGAGGGAGTTGGGAGGACCACCTTCGAACTGCCACTTGGTGACCTTGCCACTCTCATCCTTCACGCTCATATAGACCCAGATGTGAGGATTCATCCAATCCAGCTTGGTGACGGTTCCCGTCACGGTCACTGTTTTCGTGGAATCAAATTCCGCTGCGATCGAATGGTGCGCCAACATAGGTACGGCAGCGGCAACCAATAGAGTCGCGGTAATCAAAACGCCTGCGTGAGCTTTCATAATAAATATACCTCCCCAGACTTCGAACTAGAGTACTATCAATAGCTTGACCGTGTCAACGGGTCCCTTTTTCACCCGTCTGCGGCGGAAAGTTCTTGGCCAGATACTCGACAATCTGATCCCTCTCCTGCTGCGTGATATCGGGATCCTCCTGGAGCATTTCCAACACTTTATCCTGCCACTCCGCCTTGGTGGCACGTTTCGCGACCACTCGTTCCAGAGTATGGCAGGCCGTGCAGACGGCCTCCACCAGGTCTTTCCCCGGTCCCTCGGGCAGCGCCGGCGAAGGCGGTTGCCCCGCAGTCGCGATCGCGACCAAACCCATTAGCAGGATGAGCCCCACCGATTTCAAGCCCACAGTTTCTGGATCAGGTTCCCGCCGGTGACCGTGGGCCGTTCGGCGCGGCCGTTGTGCATGTAAGTGGTCTTCAGATGATCCAGGCCGAGCAGATAGAGGATCGACGCATGGAGATCCCACACATGATGCGGTTCGTCCACCGCGCGCAGGCCGATATCGTCCGTTGTTCCGATGGTCTGGCCGCCCTTGACGCCGCCGCCCGCCATCCACATCGTGAAGCCCCACGGATTGTGATCGCGGCCGTACTTCTCGGGCGTCTGACCGGCCGAGATTTGGGCGAAGGGCGTGCGCCCGAATTCCCCGCCCCAGACGACCAGCGTATCCTGGAGCATCCCGCGAGCTTTCAGGTCTGCCAGTAATCCGGCTACCGGTTTATCGGAAGCCTTGCACCACTTGGTGTGATTGTTGTTAACGTCCTGGTGTGCGTCCCAGCCCGACCCGGATCCACTATAAACTTCGACAAATCGTACGCCGCGCTCGACAAGTCTTCTGGCCATGAGACAATTCGCGCCGTACACCGCGGTCTCTTTCTCATCCATGCCGTACAGCGCTTTTGTAGCGTCGCTCTCTTTGCTGAGATCGACTGCTTCGGGCGCCGACGATTGCATCTGATACGCGAGTTCGTACGATCGCGTGCGCGCATCCAGCTCGGTGTCGTCCTGTTTATCTCGCGCGTACAGGTCGTTCAGCTTCTGGAGTAAATCGATCTTGCTGCGTTGCTGTTCGTCCGTGGTTCCGGCGGGCGGCTTTAAATTGAGGATGGGCGTATCGCCCTGCCGGAAGAGCGAACCTTGATAGGTGGCCGGCAGGAACCCCGACCCGTAGTTCTGCACCGAGCCCAGGATTTCCTTATCGTCCTGCATGACGACGAAGGTCGGCAGATTCTTCTGTGCGGTGCCCAGTCCGTAGGTCAGCCACGCTCCCAGCGAAGGACGGCCGGCCAGAATCGAGCCGGTATTCATCTGGCACACGCCGCCGACGTGATTCACGGCGTCGGATTGGCAAGACCGGATGACCGCGATATCGTCCACGTGCTGGGCGATGTTCGGGAGCCAGTCGGATACCCATAGCCCGCTCTGCCCGTATTGCTTGAATGGCCGCCGGGATGGGAACAGGCCGTCGCTGGGCTTGGCGCCTTGCGCGGTCAGCAGCGTCTCCGGGTGAAATGACGGAGGCACGGGCTGTAGCGCGAACTTCTCAAGCATCGGCTTCGGATCGAACAGATCCACCTGGCTCGGACCGCCCTCCATGAAACACCAGATCACATTCTTGGCGCGCGGAGTGACATGGGGCTTCTTGGGCGCAAGAGGATCGACAGCCGCGGCGTAGCTATCCTCGGCCAGCATAGCGGCCAGGGCGATCCCGGCGAGTCCACTGCCTGCCTGCGTGAAGAACTCGCGCCGGTTGGAGACGTTCCAGTGGTGTTGGAGCTTATTGAGAATCGGATCAGCCATGGCGTCCTCCTAATTTATGTACAGGAACTCGTTCGAATCGATCAGCATCTGTGACAGATCGACCAATGCGGCCGCGCGCGCCGGATCGATACCGGCGGGCATATTTGTTGGCATGGGCGGCTTGGTTTTCGCGTCTGCAGCAAGGCGTTTGGCCATGATCGGGATCTGCTTGGCAAGGAAATCCGCCGTGATCTTTTGCTCCCCGGCGGAAGGCGAACGTCCATATGTCAGCTTGAACACGCGGTTGATCTGCGCCTCCGGAGTCAGGCCGCTGTCGTTCAACACGCGTCCGGCAAGCGACTGCGCCCATTGCAGGATCAGATCGTTATTGAGCAGATCCAGCGA
Organism: Bryobacteraceae bacterium; assembly: GCA_036003585.1. Taxonomy (GTDB): domain Bacteria; phylum Acidobacteriota; class Terriglobia; order Bryobacterales; family Bryobacteraceae; genus Palsa-187. The sequence goes on from DASYSG010000076.1 coordinate 78,677, forward strand.
TTGCGACGGCGTCACGGTGTTCTTGCGGAAGTCGCAGCTCTCGAAGGTATTGGCCGAATCGAATTCCTGCAGCATCGGATAGCGCAGATTGCGCCGCACGAAGACATAGACGCTGCGGCGATTATTCTGCGCTGGGTCCTTTTCAGACTTCCAGCCGCCCGCGGCCGCCGTAGCCGACAGGTCGGAGAGCGTACCTGCGGGGACCGGCGGGAAGACGCCCGGGCCGCCCATTTTCGTATTCAGCAGGCCGCTGGTGAACAGCATGGAATCGCGAACCGCTTCGGCTTCCAGACGGCGGCGGGGCCAGCGCCACAACAGCTTGTTGTCCGGATCGGCCTCGGCGGCCTTGGCTTGCAGATCGGCCGACTGCTGATAGGTGTTCGACAGCAGAATTTGGCGCTGGATTTTCTTGATGCTCCAGCCGTTCTCGACGAACGTCGCACTTAGATAGTCCAGAAGTTCTGGATGTGACGGGCGCGATCCCATGCGGCCGAAATCGCCAGGAGTGGCCACGATACCCTTGCCGAAGTTGTAGTGCCAGATGCGATTCACCATCACCCGCGCAACCAGCGGATTCTTGGGATCGGTGAGCCAGGCGGCCAGCGCGGAGCGGCGTCCAGTGGAGTTCGGCAGCGGAGTGACTTTCGCGTCGGTGGGATCCAGGATCGAAAGAAAACCGGGCTGGACTTCTTCGCCTTTCAAAGCGAAGTTGCCGCCACGCAGCACATAGGTTTCCGGCGCCTTCGGGCCGATGTCGATCATGAACTGGCCTTGCGGCAGCGCCGCGGGCCTCAGCGAATCGAACGCCGCGAGTTGTTTTTTCAGATCGGCGTAGCGCGTGGCGGAGTCGCCTTTGAGGCTGCGCAGGGTGCGGGCATCCGGCTCCTCATCGAAGCTCACGCGCGGTTCGGCGGTGTGATACATCATCGCCTGTAGAGGATCGCGCTTAGCCGGATCCATCGTGATCGCGGTCTTCACCTCCTCCTCGAATGTGTTGCTGCCGCTTCGCAGCTTAGCGGCGCGTAGCGGTTCGAGGATCTGGTTCATCTCGGCGCGGATGTCCTTGGTTTTCTCTTCCCACAGGGCCTTCTGCGCGTCATATTTCTGCCGCTGGGCTGGATCCTTCAACGGAAGCGGACCGTCCCCGAAGCTGGTGTTGGCGAAAAACGCCTGCAGGCGATAGTAGTCTTTTTGCAGGATCGGATCGAACTTGTGGTTGTGGCAGCGCGCGCATCCGAACGTGAGGCCGAGGAAAGCCTCGCCGGTCGCGGTGGTCATATCGTCCAGGGTTTCCTGGCGTCGCGTGAATAAAGCGGCCGCGTTGGTCTCGTCAATCCAGTTGCGATTGAAGCCCATCGCGATCAGCGCGTCGGGGTCGCCCGGATATAATTCATCGCCCGCGATCTGCTCCTTGATAAACCGGTCGTAGGGCTTGTCGGTATTGAACGCGTCGATCACGTAATCGCGATAGCGCCAGATGTTAGGACGCGTCTCGTCGGCCTTGAAGCCGTTGCTATCGGCATAGCGCGCGACATCCAGCCAGTGGCGGGCCCAGCGCTCGCCATACGCAGGCGAGGCGAGCAGGCGGTCCACTACTTTCTCCCAGGCGTTGGGAGACTTGTCGCTCAGGAACTGCTGGATCTCTTCCTGCGTGGGCGGCAGCCCGGTCATGTCGATGGTCGCGCGCCGCAACAGCGTCAGGCGATCGGCGGGCGGGTTGGGCTGAAGGCCGGCCTCTTCCAGTTTCGCCAGCACGAACGAGTCAATCGGAGTCTTAACCCACTGTTGATTCTTAACCGCGGGAACGGGAGCCTTCTTCACCGTCTGGAACGCCCAGAAGCTGCGCTGAGAAGGAGTGAAGGTGTCCGATTCGGCAGTGTAGACGATCCCTGCCGTGAGGGCTAATCCAACGAGCGCGCTTGTAATATAACGTGCCGCGTGGCGCATGAGGCCTCCTGATTTACGGCCAGGATTATATCACTTCGGTGCGTGCAAGTATATGAGGGGCCGAGGCCTTGCGCCGTTTCGCAGGGACCGCTTAGAACCGGAGTTGGTGCTTCGCGATGACGTCCGCGAACTGCGGCTTGCGGCGGACCAGCACAACGTCGGATGCGGCCCGCACGGCCGCCCATTCGGGATCCTGGAGACGCCGCAATATGAATTGCCCTTCTTCCCGATTCATCTGGATGAAACAGATGAAATCGAAGTCGTACATAGCCACAATCCGGCGCCAGGCGTCTTCGTTTTGAAGCGCCCGCGTGTAGTCGTCGCGAACAAACGCGGCCGGGTACGCCTCCGGCCGGCTGTCGATATAGACCTTCTGCTCGGGCAGGTAGTGAATTAAGTAGGCCCCGTTCGCGAAGCCGTTAAAGACCTTCCCGGCGATATGGTTGGTGTGCAGAAACTCGGAAAGATCCGCGTCGCCGGCCTCCAGCCCGAGGCCGGCATTATTCCACCGGGGCGCGGCAAATGCGATGATCCCACAGAGAGCCGCCGCCCAAATCCATCCTACCCAGGCAGTCGAAGGCTTCTCCTTCTTCTTGGCCTTGACGGTTTTAGGGGACGCTCGAAACCGCGCGATGTTGAGGCAAATCGCAACCAGAAGGAAGCCGCCCGCGAACACGTAGATGCGATAAAAGACGAGGCTCATCAGCCCGAAGGAGCCCGATAGCAGCAGCAAGGGCCACTCAATCCTGACCCGCCGCCGATAGGCCATGACCCAGACACCCGCCAGAAAAAGAATCGCGATTTCCATGATCGGCACCACGGGCGTGTCCTGGAGCCGGAACATGGAGAGGTTCTCCTGCACGTCCATTCCGTAGTTGGAAGACACGGTCACAGGGAACAGCAAGCCCCGGATTCCATTCGGATTGACGAGCCCGGCGAGAATGGTCAGCACCAGGATGGCAGCTAACGTCGAGAACTTCGAGGCGCTCGCGGCCCAACCGGTTTCCCGACAATCGATGAGTGCCGCTGCCAGGAACGTCCCGATGATCACGGGCCCCAGCGCGAACCCGGCGTGGAAGTTCACCCACAGCATTTCCAGCACCGGCAGCATCCACAGCCAGCGGGCGGGGAGAGTACCGCGGTGGACGCGCCACAGAACGGTGAAGAACACGGCCAGCAGAAGCATGGAAAACACTTCGGGCCGGACGCCTGAGCGCACGATCATAAGAGGCATAAGCGCGGCCGCGAAGGGCGCCGTCACCGGCAGCCCGGCTTCATGCTCCCCGATCCGGAAATACAGCAGAAACGCCACCGCGCCCAGAGCCATGTAGCAGAGATTCAGACCCTCCCATCCGACTGCCTTGGATGCGCCGTACGCCAAAAGCTCCGACAACCAATGGTGATTCGAAAATTCGGCCGCTGGGTTGCTATAGGAGTAAAAATTCTGATGGAGGACAGCCGTCTCACCGGCCATCACCAGTTCGCCGTCCCGGAGCGCGCGGCCCAGATCAGGCGATTTTCGAAGGGAAATCTGTTGGCTGGAAAGAAGAATGTAGGCTACCGCGAAGAGGATATAAATAGCCTGCCGCACCAGTTTCCAAGATTAGCGCACCTCGGAAAGATCAGGCATCGCGTTGGGCGGAAAATACCACAGCCAGATTCCCTTGCCGATCTTCTCCGTGGGCTTAATCTGTTCCGGCCAAAACTTGAGCTGAGGGTCATCGCCCTGGTGTCCGAAGCGCGACGACTTTAACTCGGTAAGGAACACAGCGTTCCATCCCGGCGATGGTTTTTCAGGATCAAAGGGATGGACACGCGGGAAACCGGCGGCCTCCAGATTTTCAGCGAAGAAGGGGTTAAACGCTATGTCCTGGACGCCGAGCTCGTGCAAGCGTGTGGACAGACGCTTCAGGTCCTGAGCCCAATCCAAATCCGAATCCACGAGGACATTCTCGGGATGGCTGCCGGCCAGCGCATTGAAATACGCCAGATAGTCGGGATGGCTGAGAACGGAGGTCGCTGTCAGCCAAACCAGAAGGCCGCTCAGAATCCATCTCGCCGGTTTCGACGTCCGGGAGTACAGCAGCAATCGTGCCGCCCCGGCGCCCGCCAGTATGGCGAACCCGACGTAGACCGGCAAGACGTGGCGCACGCCGATATTAATCCGGCTGAAGAATGACGAAAACGCCAGGATGCCAAGCGAAAAGCTCAAGGCCAGAAACGTTCCGCGGCGATTCAAAGCGAACACCCCACAGAGCAACAAAGCGAAAAAAGCTAAAGGCGTCTTCACGGCCAATGCAACCAGGTAGAAATACCACCAGCCGGAATGGCTATGATCGCCCAGCAGGTATGCAGCCTGCCCCCGTCTGTTATGCACCATGACCTGCTGAATGCCCGCATACAATTCCGGAGCCGGTAAATGCAGAGTGAAAGACGGAGTCTGGGGCACCACCGCGGTCACTTCCGCCGGGAGCATACCCTCGGAGTAAAACGGGACAAGACCGAATGAGAACCGGTATCCGGCCCAAACGACGAGGAGGCCAGCCAACAAGGCCCCGCAAAATGGCAGCGCATATTTCTTGGTGCTCTTGAAAAGCTCCGCCAGATTGGGTCGCTCTGCGATCAGGTACCAAATCAGGCTAGCTGCCAGGGCGACAGGAAGAAACGCCAGCGCGGAAAACTTTGACAGAACGGCAAGTCCGGTAATTACGCCGAGCACCAGGCTGTGCGCAGGACCAGGCCGGTCGAGCCAGACCATCGCGGCCAGAAATGAGGCGCTCACCGTAGCCGTCAGAGCCATGTCGGTGGTGGCGAGGCCTGCGTGCGCAAGAATCGGTGGGAGAAATGTAAAGCACAGTACCGCGAAGGCTGTGCCGGGCTCGCCCAAATATCTCTTTCCCCAGAGATACACCACGAGGCAAGCCGCCAAAAAAAACGGCAGAGTACCCAGGCGCGCCAGTGCGAGGGTGCGGTCGTACTGCCTGTCGCGATAAAGGATGGTCAGTCCTTCGCCCCACATGTCCGGGTTATCGTCGGTTCGCAGCCCTGCGAGATAAGGACCCAGCGCCACGGCTACTCGTGCCAATGGCGGATGCTGCGCTTCGTATCGATAGACCCCCTTGGAGAGCCACTCGAGCCCCGCGGCGAGGTGCGCCGGTTCGTCGGCCGTATGGCTAAATACGTCGTACGTGCTTACGATGCGCAGTGAACCGATCGCCACGAGCAGGAGAAATAATGCCAGTGAGTGCTTCGGAATCCACGCGATGATCGCGTCGACAACGGGGGAAGGCCGCGCTGATTGCTTTGCCTGTGGCTCCTGCGGGCGAGTCTTAGGCGTTTTTGCTGGAGCGGCTCGGCGGGCGTGAGCCATGCGAATTTGAATTATACCCGACTTGCGGGAAGTGGCCGTGTTACGACGCCGTCAGCACACCCTTGTCGACCCCGCTCGCCGACTTCGGGTCGACCACCGGAAGCCACAGTTCGAACATATGGGGGAGGTGACGTTTTCCTAAGAACCGTCAGACGGCATAGCAGCCGCCTTGGCTGCGTCTGCAGCACGCTTCTCGTGCATTCTCTTTCGCAGGCGGATCCTGACGAGGCCGAGGATTGGAATTACGAAAGTGAAGTTCGTGATAAGTGCGGCTAAAGGGACCCAACTAGGAAGTGCATCTATTTCGTCTGAGGCAACGATCTTCGCAACCCACAGGGTATACGGCATTGATAACACAATCCCCAATAGAACTAACTTGCCGTTCATGTCTCGTACGTCAGGCGGTTGGACTTGAAGTGGCATTTTACGACGCCGTCATCACACCCTTGTCGACCACGCCCGCAGCCTTCGCATCCACCACCGGAAGCCACAGTTCGAACCAGAACGTCGATCCCTTGCCGGGGACGCTCTTCAGCCCCAGGTCGCCGCCCATGAGCTGCACCAGTTCCTTGCTGATCGCCAGTCCCAGGCCGGTGCCACCGAACCGGCGCGTAATCGACGCATCGGCCTGGGTGAACTTCCGGAAAAGCTGCTGCTGAATATCTTCCGGGATGCCGATGCCGGTGTCTTCCACCTCAAATCGAATTCGGGCATTTCCGGCGTTGCATTCAGGACAATAGACCGCGCAGGTGACCTTCCCCTGCGATGTGAACTTGACCGCATTGCCCGCCAGGTTGAGGAGCACCTGCCGGAGCCGGCCCTCGTCGCCGACCAGCGTCCTGGGATTCAGCGGCGACCAGCGCAGCGCCAGCTCGATATTCTTCTCCGCCGCCTGCGGCTTCAGCAGATCGATCACGTTGGTTGCTACGGTTGCCAGGTCGAAGGGACGCGCGTCGATCCCCATGCGGCCGGCCTCCAGCTTGGAGAAATCCAGGACGTCATTGAGGACGCGCAACAGAGACTCCGCCGAACTATGTGCGGTTGAGGCGAAGTCCCGCTGCTCTTCATCCAGATCACCCTGCATCAGCAGACTGATCATCCCCAGGACGCCGTTCATAGGCGTGCGAATCTCGTGGCTCATATTGGCCAGGAACTCGGATTTAGCCCGATTAGCGCCGTCGGCTGCGTGTAAGGCCCTGGCCAGGTCCCGCGTGCGCTCTTCAGCCAGCGCCGCGGCGCGCTGTCCGGTGGATTGGAGATTCACCACGAGTCCCGCCAGCAGCAGGGACAGGAGCGCGGTGCATCCGGCGGCCCACGCCGATGGGGTTTTACTCAAGTAAGGAAACTGGGGGGTTCGGTCCCATCCGAGAGTCCAGGTGTTCCCGGCAATTTCCAGTTTGGTAGTCCGTTCGAAAGAAGGACCTGCCAGACTAGCTCCATCGGAGACAAACATGCGGTTGCCGGCACCATCGAAAGCATGTAACGCCACCACATTGCGCATGTCGGCGATCGATGATTTAAAGAACGCATCCGCGCTGAAGACCACGGTGACCCAGCCGACCAGGGCCTCACGACGATCCTGGACGGTGACGGACGGCGATCCGGTACGATACACGGGCACGAAAAGCTGCAAGCCGTTGCGTCCCCCGAAGAAGAGAGCGGTGCTGTCGGTCAGGGTAGGCAAACCCGAGTCACGGGCACGTTCGGCGGCGGTTCTCCGGATCGGATCGGCCCCCATGTCCGCACCCAGCGCTCTCTCGGCCACGCGGGGCGGTTCGGCGGACACCACGATCAGATGTTCCGCGGGAGGTGCACTGGCGAGGACGCTGGCGCCCGCCGAATGGACCTGGAAACCATCCTGGCCGCCGCGCCGTTGCGAAAGAATAAACTTCTCCAGATCTGCGTGAGGAACCGGTCGGACGACGGACGCTATTTCCGTACCCGGGTAACGCTCGAAAAGGCTCAAGTGATCGACGTAAATCCGCCAGGCTTCGCGGCTGGGAATGCTGGAGGCGGCTATAAATCCGGCGGCGCCTCGCAGGACGTCCTCGTAGGTGGTCAATCGAGCTTGCATGCGGCTCTCAACCGAGCTCACCAGTTTGTCGAAACGGGCTTCGTCGTACTCGATCCGGTCCCGATCGAGCGAAGCGTACAGCCACCCGCTCAATACCCATCCGGCCAACAGGACCGTGCCCGGCAGCAACAGGCTCCCCGAGGCTCGAAACGCCCCGACAGCCAGGCCCGTGAGCGAGACAGCCGCAAGAAAGAGATCCATGTTCTGGAGATTCTCGCGCACCGTGCCGCCCGCAAACGCTCCAACACCGGCATGGGTGGCCCATATCGCGACGGAGACAATGACCAGTGCAGTTACGCGAGCCGCCGGAGGTCCCACCCAGGCCGCCGCGAACAGGATCAACAGGAACACCGAGAAAAGGAGCGGAGAGGCTTCGGGACGGAAGAAGATGAAGTAGCATCCAACGCCGACTATCGCCGCCAGGAGCGCCGTCCGGAGGATGACCTTTCGCTCGCAAACCGGCGCCGGGCCGGCCAAGCACTTACCCAGTGCAAGCAGCGCCGGAGTCAAGATGAGGATGCCCAGAGCGTCGCCGATCCACCAGCGGCTTGAGACCAGTTGCCACTGGCTGGCCGGAAAGCGTCCGCCCAGAATCAGGATGGCCGTACCCACCGCCGACGGCGCCAGCGGAGACAGGAGAGCGGTCCCGCCAATCGCGGCGACTTCGTCGAAGTGCCCCAGGAATCTCTTGTTCTTCGAGATTGCGGTGAACACCCAGAGACCCGCTAACGCGCGAAGCGTGTTGGTAAGCGACATCCCCAGGTCGGGCGCCCAGGTTACCGCTCGCCCGGAGGTCGTCACGAAGTAAGAGGCGAACAATACCGGCCAGAAGCGGGGTCCGAACACCAGCAGCGCCACCAGGTCCAATCCGGAAGAAGGCCATATCGGTGTCAGAGTGGTTCCCGAAAGCAACAGCCAGCCCAGTTGCGAAAGCGCGAGATGGGCGAAAAACAGGGGGATCGCTACGGCTGCATAGGGAAGATCGCGAACGGCTGATCCGCTGAAGATACCGTCATCGTCGTCCCAAAATAGTCTACGCAGCAACGTGGCCATGGTCAGACCTGCACAGTTATACTTCGGCCGCTGGGAGCAGGGGAACAGTTGGCGATTGTGCTTACGTACTGTTTTCGTCCGGTACCGGGACTAAGGCATTAACCCTACGGGCGCGCTATGCGACCGGAGGGGGCTGCGGCGCTGGCGGCGGCTGCGGCGGCCGATTGGGATTGTGCGGCCCGGAGGGCTGTCCGGCACGGATGACGTTCATCGCCGCCCCGATCATACTGGCGACGTCGGTCAGGTTGGCTGGAACAATCAGCGTGTTGCCCTGCTTGGCCAGGTTGCCGAACTGGTTGATGTACTGCTCGGCCACGCGAAGCTGCACGGCTTCAAAGCCTCCCGGAGCCAGAATGGCTTCGGCCACTTGCCGTATGCCCGACCCGGTGGCGGTGGCGACCGTCAGAATCGCGGAGCCCTGGCCCTCGGCCTCATTGATCTGCTGCTGCTTGCGAGCCTCCGACGCCTTGATGACCTGCTGTTTTTCGCCTTCCGCTTTGTTGATGGCGGCATCCCGCACGCCTTCCGATGTCAAGACGATGGCGCGCTTTTCGCGTTCGGCACGCATCTGCTTTTCCATCGCGGCCAGGATGTCTTGCGGGGGCGTGATGTTCTTGATCTCATAGCGCAGAACCTTGACGCCCCAGGCTTCCGAGGCCTTATCGACCTCGGTCACCACCGATGTGTTGATGGTGGCCCGTTCCTCGAACGTTTTATCCAGATCGATCTTGCCGATCTCGCTGCGCAGCGTCGTCTGGCAGAGCTGGACGATCGCGAACCGGTAATCGGTGATTCCGTAGGACGCCCGTTCCGGATTCAGCACCTTCAGATACAGGACGCCGTCCACGCCCACCTGGACGTTGTCCCGGGTGATGCAAACCTGCTCGGGAATATCGTAAGTCTGCTCCTTGAGGGAGTGCCGGTAGCGGATCACGTCGACGAACGGGGTCAGCACGTGAAATCCCGCGCCCAGGGTTCCGCTATAAGTTCCCAGACGTTCCACCACGAAGGCATTCTGCTGTGGAACCACCACCGCCGTCTTGATCAGTACGATGATGATCAGCAACGCGAGAACCGCTACGACAAGAATCAGAGGATCCATGCAGGTCTCCCTTTCATTGATTCCGAGCTGTTAGTGACTCCGGATGTTTAGCGTGAGCCCGTCCACGCGCTCGACGGTGGGGCGCTCAGAGCGCTGGATGGGCTGCTCTCCGGTATTGCGCGCCGTCCAGGAAGCGCCACGCAATTCGACTTTGCCGATACCTCCAGGCGCGATATCCTCGAGCGCCAGCGCGTTCTCGCCCACCAGGGAATCCACCTTGTGGCCCTGCTTGCCGCTGAGCTTGAATTTCTCCATCAGGGGTTTGCGGAAAAACGCCAGCGACACTGCGGAGAAAATGGAAAACAGCAGCCAGGGAACCCAGGCGGGCAGATCCGGCCCGATCCAGGCCACCAGTCCGGTCAGAAGGCCGGCAATGCCCAGGAACATGAAGAAGAAGGTGCCGGGCGTGATCAGTTCGCACGCCAGCAGCACCAGCCCGAGGATCATCCACATCCACCAGGTGAGCATAGGTTGTCTGTCCTGCCTGAAGCAGCTATTGTGTCATAACGAGTCAGCCCGCCGGGCACCGCACATGAGTCCGCATCCGCACTGGCGCTAACTGGCTCTGAAATCTGACGGATTCTCTTTCGGATAACGTGCTAAATCCGACCGGCCTGCGAAGTAACGGCCTCGTTGAAGAAAGGTAGATCCTTCACGCAGGCTGGCTCCTGATTTTGCGGGAACGGGTTATAGCCTTGGTTTACGAGGTCCGGGCAGGTCAAAGTTGGCTCGGCCGCGCCCGTGAGGATGCGATCGACAACTTCCACTCCTTGCATAAAAGCGTGGTCCTGATTACTGACCTCATACTTCCAGGCCCCAAACCGGCCTCGCGAATAGATGCGCTGATCTTCCAAAGCCGGAAGAACGGCAGTGAGGATCGCGTCCCTTTCCGTGGATGGTGTGGGGTAACCGGGGTTTAGAATCTTGTGGAAGCGGCTCAACACCATACTGGGATCGGAGATAAGGCCCAGGGCGACCATTTCCCGGATGACACGATCTACGAGGCCGCTCCGGTCGACCGGCCGGTGCGGTGTTTCCGATACCTCCGCCATCAGAGACCAGGTCGAACCTGGCTCCGGGACGTTCTCCGGGCTGTAGTTACTAAACACCGTGACACGGTAAAAGCTGGAATCCGCTTCCGGGAAATACATCCAGCACATTTTGCCGATCGAGGACGGCGGCTGCCCCCTCAATCCGATTCCGATCACGTGAACCGTGGAGGATTTCAAACCATCGGTCCAAACCGTCAAACCAGCATTCCCCGTCACGCGAGCCAGCCAGTTGAGCGGCGCCGTATTGATGAGCGTTTCGTAGCCTAACATTCGACCATCGCTCATGCAGATGATCCGCGCCGCTGAGTCGATAGACGCCACCGTCGATCGGAGTCGAAGGTTCGCCTGCGGTATGCGCGCGCCGAGGGACCGCCAGATAGCTCCCGTTCCGCCACGCCGGGGGAAGCGAAAACGGCGGTTGGGTCCCCAGGACACCTGATCCTGATTCAGGCAGATCGAGCGAATGGCGGCTTCCAGGGACGGGACCGCGACACGCTCGCCTACCCAGCGAAAATCCAATTGCTCCAAGGGGTGTGCCCATACCTTGCGGTTGTAAGGGATAAGAAACAGACTGGCAATGCCCGGACCGAACCTTTGGAGAATCCAATCTTCAAAATGCGCGGGCGCGCCTTCATGCTCGTTCTGATGCGCACTCATCAAACCGGATATAGCGTTCCAACGGTCTTCAGGATCCAGCCGGTGGAGATTATTTTGGAAGGGGTAGGGGACGAACCGATTCTTGATCCAGATCCAGCTCTCCCGTTCGTGCCAAAGCCAATCCTCGGGAGGGAGTGCCAGGTCCATGTACTGGTCGAACTTGGCGTAATGCGAGAACTGAACGTGGCCTCCGAAATCCCACGTAAAGCCCTTGGAGTCGATCGCGGAGGATGCCAGCCCTCCCGGTACGTCTGCCGCATCGATCACCAGGAAGTCATGGTGGCCGGTTTCCAGAAGCCGCAGAGCGGAACCAATGCCGGACGGTCCGGCTCCCAGGACCGCGATTTCGGTGCGCTCCATCTTAGGCTACGAAGGCGTGCTCGTTATCCAGGCCGTAGTAGTCGGCGCGTGACGTGATGTAGGGCCCTTGCTCCGTGCGCAGCAGGCTGAGCAAGTCGAGCGTGTGGGCTGTCTCGGGGTTCTTGCCGATGGCGGAAGGGTTCTTCACTTCGCGCAAGCGCCCCGATTCGACCAGGTAATGCTTACCGTTCGGCCCGCACAACAGCTCTCCGTCCCTAGCGCCAAACTCGACCGGCAGACGTTCGAAGGGGAGACCGAAGCTATCCACAATTCCGCTTTCGAACCCTCGCATCAGATCGTTCGGCATTTCGTTCCGGTGGATCCGCCAGAGCAGTTCCTCGCGGGCCTGGACGGCGTTGTCCCATGTCAGGCTCTCGGCCATGGCGCGTCCATTGCGGGCCAGCCGCGCACGCAGTTCGGGCGTCCGGATCAGGCCGTCCAGCGCCACGGCGAAGTCGGACACGACCCGGGGTCGCGCGACGATGGCGTTGTGACCATCCATGGCATAGTCTTCGGTGCCGTAGCGGGTGGTGATTACAGCTGTGCCGCAGGCCATCGCTTCCAGGGGAGGCAGCGGGAAACTTTCATACCAGGATGGGCAGAGTACGATGTCGCTTTCGGCATAGAGCTGGCTTAACTGCTCATGGCCCAGAGCGCCGTGAAAGTGGTATGGAGCAAATGAATTTTGCGGAGGAAATTCCGGGTGGGGAAAGCCGTAAACGTGCCATTCCACTTTGTCCGGATACCGCTGCAATATCTCGCTCATAGCGGCGACGGCGTCCTGAAACCCCTTCCATTTTTCCGGACGGCAGTAGGTCACCACGCGGATCACGCCGTCCCGGGAGCTGAGTTTTGGCAGTGAATGGAAACGGCTGGTGTCGATGCCGTGCGGGACCGACGGAACGTTCTCACCCAGCCGGCGCCGGAATTCACCCGCGAGCCACGATGAATTCGCGATGCGGTAAAGCGGCATGTGAAACGTGCTCCGACAGAGCATTTTGATCAGCGGATTGCTGTATAAGCTGGCGGAGGGATCTGCTCCAATGGTGAAGAATACTTCGTCATAGTGCTGCGGAAAATGAACGGGCTTCCCTTTTCCGCACTGCCAGGCGGGAATGATGCTGTCCCAGCACGTAGCGATAATCAGGTCGGCGTCGGGAATCGCCGGCGTCAACAGATTTGCGTAAGACAGAAAGAACTGCAATTCACCGAGGTAGTCACGCGGAGTTTTATTGAGAAGATGATACGGCAGCGATTCGCGTTTTGCGCTGCGATCGTGAAAGATTTGAACCGGGAACCCGAGATTCGGGAACGGATCCTTGCCGGTCCACAGAAACTCCGGCCAGGTGGCGATCGAGACGTCGTGACCGCGATCTTGAAAACGCCGCACGTATTCGAGGATGCAGGCGGCCCCCCCGGTTCGGACAGGTCCGGTTGGGCCCATCAGAAACGTCATGGAGAGACGCTGCTCCGCTCGCGGCCCGGGAATTTCCATGGTCCTCGCGGCGGTCTTGGGCTTTGAAGAACCCTCTTTTTCCACGCGGATCACGACAGCGAAACCATTGCCCACTTTGTCGTCGCTGTCCTGAACGGCCTCTACCGGCCATCCCAGCCAATGGATCAGTTCAACAAAATCCTCGGTAATCCATACGGAGCAGTGCGCGGCGTCAGGATCGGGCAGACCAATGCCGGCTTCATGACGCTGAATCAGTTCCGCCAGCGTAGTTCGCGGGCGATCCCGGTCGAAGGTCCTCTCTTTGTGCGGCGCGACGATGTAAAGGTATCCGCCGGAGCGAACCACGCGATGCCATTCCTTCAGTGTCTTGATCGGATCCGGGAAATGTTCGATGCAGTGCGAGCTGACCACGAAATCGACGCTGCTGTCCTCGAGAGGCAATTCATCTCCCGGAGCGACGATATCGACAGGCAGAGCTTCGCCGCATATTTTGATTTCCTCTTCCTTGAAGACCGTCAGGCCTCCCATGTAGTCGACATTGCGCGTCTTGAGTCCAAACGGATTGTGGGCGGAACCGCCGACCTCGATGCCTTCGAGTCCGTCGAGCAACTTGTGAGCGAGCGCGCTCTCTTTGAATTTCATAGGATTTAGCCGTCTGCCTTTACGGGAAACACCTTAATGGCGAATACCCTAGACATCGACCGGATCCGAAGCCGACTTTAGGACGAAAGACCTACCCGGGGGAGAACAACGACACCCGATATCCGCTGCTATTCCGGCATTCACCGGTGGGCACCCGGATGTCGCCGAATATCACATAATTCGGGCCGCCCCCGGCTGTAATGTTAGTCTTCGGAAACAGAACGAATCGATTCTGAGATTCCGAAAAAGGAGGCTCGCAATGCCATACATGCAGGCCGGTCGGGCTCTTCTGGTCGTTCTGAGCGCGACGGCGGCGTTCGCCCAAAATTCGCCCAAGCCGCAAGATTCGCCCCGGCCGGAGTTTGAAGTGGCTAGCGTTCGGCCATCTGCCCAATCGCCTGAGGCAGGCGTTACCGCCGGTGTCCGGATCGACGGGGCGCAGTTCCGTTCGGCCTTTCTTACGCTTAAGGATTACCTCGGGCTCGCGTACCGGGTGAAACTCTACCAGATCTCAGGGCCGGATTGGATCAGCTCGGACCGGTTCGATATCTCCGCGACGCTGCCACCTGGAACCACCAACCAGATTCCAGAAATGATGCAGCGCTTGCTCGAGGACAGATTCCAGATCAAGATGCATCGTGAGAAGAAAGATTTTCCCGTTTACGTGCTCGAAGTGGCGAAAGGCGGGCTGAAGATCCAGGAAACCGGACCTGATCCGGATCCAGCAAACGCCGACGCCAAGACACCGCTGACCATCACCGGCAGCGGAAACGCCCAAGGAGTTTCCGTGAATCTGGGGCGAGGAGCGTCGTACACGTTCGCGAACAACAAGTTCGAGGGTAAGCGGCTGACCACGGCATTGATGGCCGCAACGCTCGAACGTTTTGTGGATCGCCCTATCGTGGACATGACGGATCTGAAAGGAACCTACGATATTACTCTGGATGTCACGCAGGAAGACTACCGGGCCATGCTGATTCACGCGGCCGTGGCGGCCGGTGTCAGCCTGCCTCCGGAGGCGCTGAGATTACTCGACGGAGCTTCCCTGCCTTCGCTTTTCGAAGCTACTCAAAAAGCCGGCCTGAAGCTGGACTCACGCAAAGCGCCGCTGGACGTGATCATCGTTGACGGCGGCCGAAAGACTCCGACGGAAAATTAATCATTCCCCGGCAGCGGGACCGCCCGAAATCCTGTTACGGTGCAGCGATACTGCCCGGTACGCCCAATAGTACATGTTGTCGCGAAGAAAATATTGGCGTGTTTCGAGCACGAATCGGCGGGCCATGCGCTTGACCTTGGAACCGGGCGGGAGGAACGTCGATTCGTCTTGTGGCGAAGCCCCCTCGGGCGAGCTGCCTGCACAAGGCCGAAGCCGGATGACCGCCAGCCGGCCATCAGTCTGAATATCGGAAGCTGGAACCCAGTTGTCATCCGGGGAGTCGTTCAGATAAGAAACCGTGTTCGAACAGCCTTCAAATTTGAGATCGCTGACGATTTTCCCGCGCTCCCCATCAGTTCGCGGATCGATTTTGTGGGTGACCGTCATGGAAGCCATCCGAAAACCGACGCCGGCATCGTGGGTCGCCGCTCCCAGCCATACCTCATTGCCTTCGAACTCGCCCCCGCGCCAGATGCGAATGTGATGACGTTTAGCAATGGTGTTAAACGATTTCTGGAACACGACGGCCGGCGCGGCTCCCTGATGCAGCAGCGTCGACACAGGTGCGGTGGAGTACCCCCTCATATCGTTGTAAGCCCGGTATGCGGTGGAAAAGCTATGCAAACTGCGGGGCTCAGCGGGGACCCAGCCGGCAGCGGAAAAGGCGTTCTGCAACTGTTCGAAATCGCCGACAAACGCAAGATTGATCACATCCTGGGCACGCGTGCCATCCGGCCTCGTCACTATGCGAGATTGTTGCTGGAGCCAGGATGCAAACGACTCGTCGACACTGAGGTCCGCCGGCACCGGCGTGGTCGGAACATCGGTGGGAATGCTGGTCGCCACAAGGCGCATTTCCGTACCTGGTGGCAACTGGATTTCTGGCTCGGGAAGAGAGAAGGCGATATAACGCGCGGCTAACATGCCAGCGGCGCCATACGGCCCCAGGGAGAAATGGCTCCACAGCGTCCCGCCCAGACCGGTTAAGCCTATGGCCGACCGATTAAAGAAGTTCTCGGTAGGCCGGTACCAGATCCCCCGGAGCAGACCCTGCGGATTGCTGGCGGCGAGTACGCCCCGGATCCGCCCCCGCCGGTCCACCTGTTCCCGGGCGTTCTCGACGAACTGGAGGCGCGCCTCGAGCGGGAATTGCTGGCCGTCCGGCAGCTCGTACTGCTGAAACGCCAGGTCGAGCATGGCGCGTTCGTGTACCAGGCCCAAACCGACTGCTGAGGCTCGCGTCACGGTGCCATGAATCACGCTGCCTTGTGGGATGATCAACTGGCCGCCAGCTTCCAAAGGGGAAATTACCGTCGCCGTGAAAGCAGTGCCGGCGGGCGAACCGTAGCTCGTGAGTGGAGAATCGAGGCGAACTTGAAAGGTTTGCGCCAGCATGCCGCTGACGCTCAGTACCGCGAGCAGGGCAACCTTACCCATGATGTTTCACCCATCCACTGATGCCCGGCGCCCTTTGGCGCGGCACTCTCAAGGGATGGATTCCAGGCGGGAAAACGTTACCAGCGATTTCGCCTTCACCGCCCGTTCTCCCCGCATGCGAAAACACTGACGAACTGTAGCATGCAACTCGGTGGCTTGCAATGGTCATCTGGGATAGTAAACTAGCTCTCAGTTACCGGGAGGTGCCGCGGTGTACAAGCGAACGACTAAGCGAACGACCAAGCGAACAATCAACCGAATCATGGGTTCTGTCCTGCTGATCTCTGCGGCGATGGTTGCATTGTTGGCGACCTCGCAGGCCATGCGGGGCCAAGACGACGAGGCTCCCACAAAAGCGAAAGGCAGCAAGCAGAAGGGCGCGAAAGCGAAATCCGACCCAACGCCGCGTACAGCCGATGGCAAAGTGGATTTGTCCGGCCTGTGGAGCCCGGACCGGAATTTCATCTACGATATCTCCGACTCCTTGAAGCCCGGCGACAAGCTGCCCGCGCAGCCCTGGGCCGAGAAACTCGCGCGCGAACGCATGTCCAAGGACGACCCCGAGGCCAACTGCCTTCCCACCGGCGTTCCGCGCCAGGCGCCCTACCCCTGGCAGATCGTGCCGACGCCCACCCGCATCTTCTTTCTCTTTGAAGGAAATATTCACAGCTATCGCCAGATCTTCCTGGATCGTGCGACCCATCCCGCGGATCCAAATCCCACCTGGTACGGCGACTCCATCGCCAAATGGGAGGGCGACGCGCTGGTGGTGGATTCGGCCGCGTTCAACGACCTGTTCTGGTTCGATTTCGCGGGCCATCCGCACACCGAAAAGCTCCACGTGACCGAACGCTATACCCGGCCGGACGCGGATCACCTGGACTACGAAACGATTGTGGACGATCCCGGCGCATACACCAGGCCGTTCACCATGTACGGACATTCGACGCTGCAGGCGGGCACGGACCTGATGGAATATATCTGCAACGAGAACAATAAGGACGTCAAACACATCCTGGGGAAAGATCCGCGCAATCAGCTGGGGTTGCCCTAGGGCTCCTAGGCGCCGGCCGTCTTGCCTCGGTCCAGCACCCAAGTCTCGATCATTTTGAGCACGGCGTGCTTGTACACCTCAAGCGCCTCCGGCTTGTGAACGAACTCGCGCGCTCCCAGCTCCAGAGCCCGCCTGGCATCCGCTTCATTGGACGACACGCTGAACACAATCACGGGGACCCGGCTGGGATCGCACTGTTCCAACACGTCGTAGCCTGAGAGCCCGGGCAGATTCAGATCCAGAATGACCAGATCCAGCTCTTTCTGCTTCAACATCTCGAGAGCCTCCGCCCCGTCCTTGGCGAAGTGGAAATTGACGGGCGCCGGACAGTCCTCCAGTGCATACAAAAGGAGCAGGGTCTCGGCGGCATTGTCGTCAACTACCAGCAGTTCGATCGGATTCATATGTGGGGAAGATTCGCGGGTATGTAACGATGATCCATCCGCGCGGGGACGTGTTTCATATCTTCTATTTCCGCAGGCCAGGCGTCGCCCGGGTTCCCGCAATCATTTCGCGTACACTATCTCTGAAGGAGATCCGCTCTCATGAAAGTCCCTGTGTCGCTGAAGCATCCGTTTATTGCGGTGGCGCTGTCGCTTGGCGCCCTCGTGGCCGTCGCCACGATGCCGATGAATGTTCAGGGACAGCCGCAACCTAAGGAAAAGGCTAAGGCGAAAGCCAAAGCGACTCCGGTTCGTACCGTTACCATGGCCACCGGCCTGTGGCATCCCTGGAGCTTGGCTTGGCTGCCGAACGGCGACATGCTGGTGACCGAGCGCAACGGGAAACTGCGGACGGTACGCGACGGCAAACTCGATGCGGATCCCGTCCCCGGCGTGCCAGCGGTACACTCCGTTCGCCTGTCCGGTCTGATGGAGGTGCTCCCGCATCCCAACTTTGCGCAGAACCACTTCGTCTACCTCACCTACACCAAGGACGTTCCGGAGAAGG
The DNA here is from genome assembly GCA_036003585.1 of Bryobacteraceae bacterium. Taxonomy (GTDB): domain Bacteria; phylum Acidobacteriota; class Terriglobia; order Bryobacterales; family Bryobacteraceae; genus Palsa-187. Next base: position 96,991 of record DASYSG010000076.1, read on the forward strand.
GCGAGGGCCAGGTTGCAACGACCCTTGCCAGGGGCCGCCTGGAAGGCAGAGAGCTGAAGGACGTGAAGGATCTTCTGATCTGCGATTCCTGGGCCGGCGACGGCGGCTCGGGCTCGCGCCTCGCCTGGGGCAAGGACGGCATGCTCTATATGACCACCGGCGCTTCCAATGGCAATGCCGCGCAGGAAGGCTCCAGCCTTCGCGGGAAAATCCTGAGATTGACCGAAGACGGCAAGGCCGCTCCCGGCAATCCGTTCGAAGGCAAGGCTGGATACAAGGCCGAAATCTACTCGATGGGCCATCGCAATTCGCTCGGGCTGGCGTTTAACCCCTTCACTGGCGACCTTTGGAATAACGAAAATGGCCCCTACGGCGGCGACGAAATCAACATAATTAAGCCCGGGCTCAACTACGGCTGGCCGAAGACCAGCTACGGCCGCGATTATTCCGGGCCCAAGATCGTCAACACCGCTCCAGGTATGACCGAGCCGCTAATATTCTGGGCCCCGTCGATCGCACCTTCCGGCATGATGTTTTACACCGGTGACCGGTTCCCGGACTGGAAGCGAAACGTGTTCGTGGGAGCGCAGTTGGGCGGCGCAGCTCAGGGCTACCCGCACCTGGAACGGATCACGTTCGATCAGAACTGGGACGAGACCGCGCGCCAGTCGTTACTCACGGACATGAAGCAGCGCATCCGCGACGTCCGCCAGGGCCCCGACGGCCTGGTCTACGTACTCACCGACGAAGAGAACGGCGCCCTGATTCGATTGGAGCCCGCGAATTAACGGTGCGGGCTCGATATTTTCTAGCTGCGTTTCTCGCCGCGGCAGCCTTTGCGCAAGTCAACAATAAAGGTCCGGAGGCCCCCAAGGGCTTGCCCGCACCGCGTACATCCGATGGGCACATCGATTTCTCGGGTGTCTATTACGGACCAGGCTACGGACCCAGCGACCCGCCCATCCGCGGCGGAGATACGATCGCGCGCAACATCACACGAGGCATGAAGCCTGAAGATGTGCCGTTGCTTCCCTCAGCTGTGGAGCTCATGCGCCAGCGCCAGGCAACCAACAGCAAGGACGACCCAGAAGGTTTGTGCCTGCCCATGGGAACACCGCGGCGGGATCCTTATCCCTGGAAAATCGTGCAGACGCCGAAGCTCTTTCTGATTCTTTTCGAGGGCAATGTTCACAGCTACCGGCAGGTGTTTTTGGACGGCCGCCCCCACGATCCGGACGTCGTCGAAACCTGGTGGGGCGATTCCATCGGCACTTGGGACGGCGACACCCTGGTGATCGATACCGTGGGAATGAACGATAAGGCGTGGCTCGATCTTCTGGGGCACCCGCGCACGGAGAAAGCGCACATCATCGAACGCTATACGCGCCCCGAGCTCGGCCGGATCAATATGGAGATCACCATCGACGATCCCGGAGCGTATTCCAGGCCGTGGAAAGTGTACGAATCGTCGCAGCTCGCGCCTGGCTGGGAAATTGCGGAGTATATCTGCAACGAAAACAATCGCGATGTGCCACACCTTGTGGGGAAATGAATCGCCTCGGCCGGACGGTGGATGCGACTGAATATTCTGGATCAATGTCCGATTCCCGAAGGCTCCAGCGCCGGTGATGCGCTTCGGAATACCATCGAGCTTGCCAAGCGTGCCGATCAACTGGGCTACGGGCGTTATTGGCTCGCCGAGCATCACGGTACGCCGGGCCTGGCCTGCAACAGTCCGGAAGTCATGATCGGACCAGTGGCGTCGGCTACGTCGCGAATCCGCGTGGGCAGCGGAGGCGTGATGCTGCCGCACTACAGCCCGCTGAAGGTCGCGGAGAATTTCTCGATGTTGAGCGCGCTCTTTCCGGGCCGAATCGACCTGGGGATCGGGCGCGCTCCCGGGACCAGCGCGCAGATCGCATTCGCGCTGCAGCGCGATCGCCGGCACCCGTCGCCCGACGATTTCCGGGACCAGATGGACGAGCTTCTGGGTTATTTCAGCCGCGGCCTTAGAGAGCTGCGTTTCCAAAAGCCCGAAGTGGCGCTGCTCGGATCATCCCCGCAGAGCGCGGTGTGGGCGGCCGAGCTCGGGCTGCCCTATGTGTTCGCGGATTTCATCAATCCAAACGGCGCGCCACTGGCGGCGTATTATCGCGAGCATTTCCGGCCCTCCACGGGTCTATCCAAGCCCAGGACCTCGGTGGCCGTGTGGGCATTGTGCGCGGAAACCGACGAGGAAGCACTGCGCATCTCGTCGAGCGCCCGCATGATGCTGCTGAATCTGTTCCGAGGCCGCCTGATCCCCGTGCCTTCGGTGGAGAAAGCCATGGCGTATCTCGCGCAGGAAGGCGTTCCCGTTGGCTCGGTACCTGAGGGCCGCAGGATCATCACTGGTTCGCCCCATCGCGTGCGCGCGTCGATCGAAGCCGTCGCCGCGGAATATGGCGCGGACGAAGTTTTCGTCGTGAACATCGTCCACGACCCGGCCGCCCGGCTGCGCTGCTATGAGCTGATCGCGCAGGCCTTCGAGTTACTCACCACCTCGCAAACCCGTTCGATCTGAGAACGCTGCAGCTCAGGATAAATCGGCAGCGAGAGTACCTCTCCCGCGATTCGTTCGGCAACCGGAAAATCCCCTTCGCCATAACGCGAATCGCGATACGCGGGTTGCAGATGAATCGGGACCGGATAGTGAATCCCGTACTGGATATCGGCGGCCTTCAGCGCGTCGATCAGCGCATCCCGATGAGGCGTGCGGATGGCGTAGACGTGATACACGTGGCGGGCATACGGCATCTGGCGCGGCGTCGTCACGCCGGAGTCTTTCAAAAGATCGTCGTACAGGGCGGCGTGGGCCCGGCGGGCTTCGGTCCAGCGTTCCAGATGCCGCAGCTTCACGCGCAGGATCGCTCCCTGGATGCCTTCCATGCGGTAATTGAAGCCGCGCAGATCATGATAATAGCGGCGCGATTCCCCCCAGCTTCGCAGGAGCCGGATGGTCCGGGCGTATTCCGGATTCGCCGTGACCACCGCGCCGGCTTCGCCGTAGGCTCCCAGATTCTTACCGGGATAAAAACTGAAACACGCGAGATCTGCCAGCGAGCCCGCACGTTGCCCCTTGTATTCGGCTCCATGAGCCTGCGCCGCATCTTCGATAACGGTGATTCCCCGCGTGCGCGCCATATCCACGATCGGTCCCATGTCGGCAGGCTGCCCGTACAAGTGGACCGGTAGAATCGCTTTGGTGCGTGCGGTGATCGCGGATTCGAGCTTCCCTGGATCGAGGTTGTAAGACTCCGGATCGATGTCGACATAGACCGGCGTCGCGCCCGCGTAGAGAATCGCCGCGACAGTTGCAACGAAGGTGAACGGCGTGGTGACGACTTCGTCGCCCGGTCCAATTCCGGCGGCGAGCAGCGCCAGGTGCAAAGCGCTGGTTCCCGAATTAACCCCGATCGCCTCCCGATTCGAGCAGTACGCCGCAAACTCATTCTCAAAGGCGGACACTTCCGTACCGAGGGCAAACTGGCTGCTTTCAAGAACGCTCGAGATGGCGGCATCGATCTCAGTTTTGATGCTGTGATACTGCGCCTTTAAGTCTCCGTACGGAATCATGTCTGACCTTTATTATCCCAATGCGACGGCTCGACCAGGTACAGCATTACAGCGCCCGCGAGAAGCAGAACCACGTCGGTAATCTCCGGAGTACGGGCGGGCAGGTAGCGCTGCGCCAGTTCGCCTGCGAACAGGATCGCGCCAGGTGCGGCCAGAGCCGGGATCCATTGCATCCCGCCCCTGCGTTCCACCCGCAGGATCGCAGTGTATAAGAACAGCTTTCCGAAGATGATCCCGTAGTAGGATTCGAGGGCGCCGACGAACCAGCTCTCGAAGGGGAGCCACGAAAACGGCTGAGGTGGGCTTCGGAACTGGAAGGGCCGCAATTCCTCGAAGGCCAGCCAGATCAACAGTAAAACCGGCGCGATTCGAAATTGCCGACGCGCGGCTAGCAAAGCCAAAATCAGCAAGCCCAGCACCTCCTGGCTTACGTCGACGGGGGGGCCGTATCGCGGCAAAAAAGTGAACGCCTGCCAAATCGCCCAGAGTCCCACGAGCAGGAAATCCGGTGAATATAGGACAGGCAGCCGCGCTGCTACCCGCCGGCTGGTGGTGGCGATCACAACGCCCAGCAAGGTTCCCGCACTGTTGCTCAGCAAATCGGTCAGATTCCCGGAGCGTGTAGGAATAGAGAGCTGCGCCGTCTCGATGAACAAGGACACCAGCGATCCCAGGGCCAGCGCTCCTATGAATGCGCCCGCACCGCGCCCCCGAAACGATGCAAAGGCAGCCGCACCCAGGGGCACGTAGAACACCACGTTCAGCACGGCATCGAGAATCATCCGCCGGCTGACTAAAGGACCCCAGTAGAGGGCTTTGGGTCCGCCGTTCGGAACGAACCTCCAGGGATACAGAGATAAGTACAGGATGACGGCAACGTAAAGTAACAGGAACAACGCAGGCCGCCGGTTCACAGGCTGATGATAGCGATCCAACGGATTGTTTGTATACAGCGCTGATGGCGAAGTGTCCATTCCTGTCGACAGTCGCAACGGGAACGCTGGGGATACACATGGCTTCGGAAGTGCTTAAGACGCATTGGATGAGCGCAGAACCTGCCGGGCAAGCCTCCTTCCTGGTTCTGGAAGCTGGATTCACGCTGCTGGCAGGGGCGATAGCCTGCTGCTGGCCAGAGGCCGGTAGCCGGTGGTTTGCCAAAGTGGAAGTGTTTTTCCGTGGCGTGGCCCGCATGCGCCTCGCATCCGTTATAACCGTGGGCGTCGCCGCGATCCTGCTTCGATTGGCGATGCTCCCCTTGGAGCCGATTCCGCAACCATTCATCCACGACGAATTCAGCTACCTGCTGGCAGCCGACACCTTCGCATCGGGCAGGCTGACCAATCCCACGCATCCTATGTGGACCCACTTCGAAAGTTTTCACATTGACCAGCAGCCGTCCTACATGTCCATGTACTTTCCGGCGCAGGGCCTGATGATGGCGCTGGGACAAGTGGTGTTCGGGCACCCCTGGTATGGCGTTTTGCTCAGCGTGGGATTGATGTGCGCCGCGCTGTGCTGGGCGCTGCAAGGATGGTTGCCTCCGGGATGGGCGCTTCTAGGCGGAATGCTGGCGGTGATCCGGCTGGGTCTGTTCAGCAACTGGGTAAACGGATATTACGGCGGAGCGATCGCGGCCACCGGAGGCGCGCTGGTGCTGGGTGCCTTGCCGCGCCTGAAACATCGCGTGAACGTTCGCGACGCCATGGTGCTGGCATGCGGAGCGATCCTCCTGGCGAACAGCCGCCCGTATGAAGGCTTGCTGGTGTGCGTTCCGGCAGCGGCGGCGCTGTTTTTACCGGCTATTCAGAAACCGCGGAGCCTGGTTGCGCCATCGATTCTGATGCTGATCGCGGCCGGGCTGATGGCTCACTACAATCAGCGTGTGTTCGGGAGCGCGCTGACGCTTCCCTATCAGATCAATCGGATAACCTACGCATCGGCTCCGGTATTTTTATGGGAGTCGCCGCGTCCGGCGCCTGAATATCGCAGTAAAGAAATGCACGATTTTTTTCAGATTTGGGAGATGCACGACTTCCGCCTGGCCGGCACGTGGCGCGGCTTCCTCGATAAGAGCGTTCAGAAAGTCGCGACCGCTGCACTCTTCTTTTTCGGCCTGGTTCTGCTGATCCCGATGTTCCTGCTGCCGCAGTTGTTCCGCGACCGGCGCATGCGCTATCTGCTTGTGGCGAGCGCCGTCTTCGGCATCGGATTGAGCGTGAACGTCTGGTTCTTTCCGCATTATGCAGCGCCTTTTACGGCGGCGATTTATGCCCTTCTGCTGCAATGCATGCGTCATTTGCGCCATTGCACGCTCGGCAGCCGGCCCGTGGGTCTGGCTCTGATTCGTGGCCTGGTGCTGGTCTGCGTCATGCTCGCCGGATTGCGGATTTACGCCGGGCCGATGAATCTCACGCTCAACCGCTGGCCGTCGATGTGGTACGGTACGGAGCCGCTGGGCCTTCCACGCGCGAAGGTCGCGGCGCAGCTGGAGGCGATCCCCGGCAAGCAGCTCGCGATCGTGAGATACACCCCCGAACATGCTCCCTTCGACGACTGGGTTTACAACGCGGCGGACATCGATGCATCGAAGGTGGTGTGGGCGCGGGAATTGCACGCGGCTAGCAATGCAGAACTGCTGCGGTATTTTCAGGATCGGCAGGTCTGGCTGATAGAACCGGACTTCGATCCACCCAGAGTGTCGCAATATTCACCCCGATAGTAATCCAGCAGACCAGCCCCATCAGAATCAGAAACGGGAAATAGGCCCGCGACGAGAAGTTTCACCGAGGAGGATTCCGGGCGAAAATCACCGCTTGCGAATCGGAGTATCGCTCGCTCCAGCCAGGCAGGTAGCTCATCACGCGAGCCAAGGGCGAGGATTTCGAGAGCAGGCACCAATCGATCCCGTACTTATCTAAGAGTCGATTGGGATCGTCATGCAGCGTTGCCCATTTACCGTAGTCTTCAAAGACGCCGGCCCAGGCGTACACGTCGGCCCGGCCGTCGATAAACACCTTTTGCTCGGGCAGCGCCCAGCTCAGATAGCCGCCGTAGGCATATTCGTTCAGCATTCTTCCGGCAAGGTGCTCCCGGCGAATGAAGTCGACGGCTTGGACCGGATTGCCTTGGCGAACCTGCGCGGCCAGCGCGGCCGGCGAAGGGAACGCGAGGAATGCGACACTCAACGATCCGAAAATAAGAACGGCGTTGGGCAGCATTCTGTTGCGAGCCGGCACGTACGCATCCCGGGTATCTGCCAGCTGCCGGCACAGGATCGGCGAGGCCAGGATGCCCCAGGCAAACAGCAGGCGCTGATGCAAGACCGCCAGGCCGAAGGCCACCGCCAGCAGCGCGACCTCATCCATATAGAGCGTCATCCGGCGGATCAGCGCAATGAGCACGATCACTGCCGCGAGCGCCAGCAATCCGAAGGCGCGCACATCGTCGAACGATAGTCTTTGCCACTCCGTCACCGCGTCGAGCTGCATCCGGTGGTCGAAGATCGTGCGCAGCGGGTAGGCTAAGAGCTCGACTCCCACTGGATTTACAAAAAGTCCCGCGATCGAGAGTCCGGCCGCCCACAGGACCGCTTTGCGCCGGGCGGAATCGAAACGGCGCGACACCAGCAGGCCCGCCGTTACGTTGAACAGTCCAGCTATAACCACCACCGCGAGAACGATCAACCCGAGGAAGAAAGATCCGTGCAGGTTCACCCATAACGTGAACAGAAGCGGCAACAGGAAAAACCACCGCCTGTCGCGCGACCTGCCGAGGTGCAGGATCAGAAGCTCGCCGGCGAGCAACGTGAATCCCAACAGCTGAGGACGGATCGCCAGACCGATGGTGGCGAAGAACCAGGTGGTCAGCGCTCCCATGAAGGCAGCTTTTGCGTTGCCGGAATAGAGCCAGCAGGAGACATATTGCACCACCAGGAGAGCTCCCGTGGCGATGCAGAACCACAGCATCAAGCCGGTGTAATTGCCCGCCCTCCAGACGGCGTATATGCTGAGCTGCGAAAGCCATTCGTGCGGTACCCATGCATGCCCGCCGGTGGTAAAGGACAGCAAATCCGTTCGCGGAATCGCACGGGTCGTCCAGATGATCTGGCCGGTACGCAGGTGCCACCAGAGATCCGGATCGTTAAAACGCGACCGCACGCTGAGCACGGCCAGGGCTACCAGGGCTGAGGCCAGCATCACCGGGAACGACAGGATTCGGATCACGCAACCTCCGGCGTCTCCTCTTCAATGAAATCCTTGATCAGCCGGTGAAGATACGTTCGGGAGATGTGCAGGCTGCGAGCCGCCAGGGTCTTGTTACCGTGGCACTCGGCCACGGCCCTTTGCGCCAGCTTGACCTTGTACTCGCGCAACTGCCCCTCAAAGGAAGTCGCGGGCAGTGAATCGCCCAGGACGAGCAGGTCCGGCCGCTGCAAATCGTCAGGCAGGTGCTCCGTACCAACGCTATCGTCATCGGTCATGATGATGGCCTTCTGGATCACGTTCTCCAATTCGCGAACATTGCCGGGCCAATCGTAGTCCACCAGCAAAGCCATCGCCCCGGTGGTGATGCAGATAACTGGTTTGCGATAGAGTTCGCTGTACTTCTCCAGGAAGTGGCGGGCGAGTACGGGTATGTCCTCGGTGTGATCGCGCAGCGCAGGCGCTTTAATGCCCATCACGTTGACACGATAGTAGAGGTCCAGCCGGAAAAGTCCTTCTTCGACCATCTTTGCCAGATTCCGATGCGTCGCGAACAAGACCCGCGCCTGCAGCGGAATCACGGCACTCGTGCCCAAGCGGCTGAATTGCCGCTCCTGCAAAACCCGCAGCAGTTTCACCTGGGTGTGCGGGCTGAGCTCGCCGATTTCATCCAGAAACAGCGTGCCCTGGCCGGCCTGCTCCAGATATCCCTTGCGGCTTCCAACGGCGCCGGTAAATGCTCCCTTCTCGTAGCCGAAAAGCTCGGCTTCGATGAGCGTTTCGGGAATGGCTCCGCAGGAAACCGCCACGAACGGACAGGACTTGCGCTCACTAAGGTTGTGAATCGCGCGCGCGATCAGTTCCTTGCCTGTGCCGGTTTCTCCAGTAATAAGGACAAACGCGTTCAGCGCAGTGACGCGCTGAATGAGATCGTAGACATGCTGGAGGCGGGCGCTGGACCCGATGATCTGGTCGCAGCCGTGAGCGGTTGCCCGAAGCTGCTGGCTCATGGCGTGCAGATCCCGTCCCATACGGGAATGTTCATAGGCCCGGCGCGAGACGATCTTCAGCTCCCCCAGACATGGCGGCTTGCGGAAATAATCGTAGGCTCCGAGCTGCACCAGTTCCATGGCCGCCTCCCGATTGTCGTCGTCGGTCATCACCACAACCGGAACCCGGCCCGAGCGCATTTCATCCACGAAAGTGCGTTGCTGGTCGGTGCAGCCCAACTCGAGATCCAGCACCACAACGTGGCAGCGGTGGTTCCGGACCAGTTCTTTCACTTTCTCCGGATTCGATTCCAGGGATACTTCAAACTCGCTCCCCAGAGTGGGTCCGAGCACCATCGGCAAGTTCGTGTCTTGCGAATACAGCAGGAGACGGATCATAGGAGTCCACCCATAGTCTTTCCATCGTCCGGAGTGGGCGTGCGGCAGAGGCGGATTATCCCTGTTGGCTATCCACTAGGGGTAGGTTAAAGCGCGGGTTCAGCGTATCTGTGATCGAGCCTCAAGCGCGATCGTGTTGGGGAACAGCACTCGCAACGCGCTTATCGGGCCAGTGAGAAATTCGCGCCCATTCAGAGCGATCACACGCAGCGTACCTGGGGGAAAGCGCGCACACACCCGCTGCATGTACTCTCGATATTCCGTATCTGAAGAAGGCAGCGGAAACAAAATGAAATCCCGAAACGAACCAACTGGAATACGACTTACCAGACTGGTATTCCGATGCCGCATCGCAAACACGCCGGTGGCGGATTCAAGTGGCACTTCCGGGAACTGGATAGTGAGATATTCCGGAAGATAGTATCCAGCATGGCGGTAGCCCAGGAAGTGGGAATCGAATCCCACGAGGATGGTCTCTTCGGGACGCGCGATCTGCCGCACCGAGGCTTGAATCGCGATCAGTTCCCACTGGCTGCGCTGCACCTCGCGATAGGAAAAGTACAGAGGAGCGCGCAGGAAGATCGCGCAGTCGATCGCGGCCACCGCCGCGAGGACAACGATCCTGACGATTTTCGGGAGCGTCGAATGCCGCTGCCAACCGGCCGTCCAGAATCCCAGCCACATACAGACGGGCGGCAATAAGACCAGCAGATATCCGCTGTTGACGAGTTTCAAGTACACGAAGGTGAACAACAACAACCCCGGCGCGAGCCACACCCAGGTGAAGATCCGGATGCGGCCGGTCACGGCTTTCGATGGGCCTAAAGGCAGAAGTATGACGGGGCCGAAGCTGAACCCGCCGATCGCGACGATCAAACCAACGCGGGCGAGCGACGTGAATATCGAGGAAGCGAAAACCGTCTGCCGCGCCGGAACCAGCCGCCACAATGACCAGAGGCTCGAAAAATAGGTGGTCGCGCCGCCGGCGGCGTAGAGCATCGGAATGAACCAGGCTGCGAGAACCAGGCCCAGTACCCCGATTCCCCGCATCGCCAGCCTGCGGGGCGCGCGGCGGATGGAAAACAAAAACAACGGAGCCAGGATCGGCAACGAAGATGGCCGGAATCCCGACGCCAGCCCTAACGCGATCGCGGCGGGCAGCACATACCCGTTCGCGCCGCTGTAAACGCGCCAGCAAAAATAACCGATGATGGCCGAAAAGCACGCTTCGACGATATAGGTGAGCGCGACGGTGCCGTGAAACCATGCGAGCGGCGAACAAACAAAGATGAGCCCGGCAAAGAATGCCGCCGCGCGATCGAACCAATCGCTGGCCAGCAGATAAATCAGGGCCACCGCTCCACAACTGGCCAGGATGCTGATGGCTACCAGCGCCAGGTTGGCATCGTGAAAGATCGCATTCGAGAGCCTGCCCAGACACACATACAAGAAGTAGCCCGGTGGATGCGGCTGATAAACGGCGGGATCAAAGTGCTGGAGAGCGAGCGCGAAATTGACGGAGTCGATGTCATACAAAAAGCGGCTTCGGAACGCGGTCCGTGTCAGCGCGGTCGCAGCGATCAAAATCGCACAGTCCCGGGCACGCGCAGTTTTCATCGAGAGGGGAGACCGGTGCAATCGAATCGCCAGCCGACCAAGCTGATCGATCCACGCTGTGTTCCGTTTTGAACCGTCTCCGGGTGTTCACGTCTGTATCAACTCTGTACACCCACAGGTACGAACCCTCCGCGGCTGGCCGTTCGCATGAGGCCACGACAAGGGCTACAGGCAAAAGACGATGGCCTGAGACGTGCTTGAACCAGTGCGAGGACATCATCCACATGAGAGACAGAATGTTGAAGTTATACGTAACCGGTCAGACATTTGGGACCAGGTTGCGCCATATGCTCGGCGACGAACGCGGGCAGGATTTGATTGAATACGCTCTGGTCGTGGCGCTGATCGCATTCGCCGCCGCCGCCGGCATGACCAGCGTCGCCACCAAGATCAACGCAGCGTTCAGCAATATCGGCACCAAGCTGACCACCTATACCAGCTAAAGGGCCCGCGGTGGCCGGAACGTTGTTGTGAAGAGCTACAGGCGTAAGGAGATTCTTATGTACTTAATGAAGCGCCGGATGCGATCGTTGGTTCGCATCCGGGTCGCGGACAGTCGGGCGCAGGACCTGATCGAATACGCGCTGGTGGTGGCGCTGATTGCGTTCGCCGCGGCTGCCGGAATGAGCAGCGTGGCCACCCAGATCAATGCGGCGTTCACCAGCATTGGCACGAAGGTTACGACCTATACCAGCTAGTGGCGGGTCCACCCAGGCATGGCAGCGATTCAAAATGTTTCCGCGCCCGCAACAGCCGCCAGCAGCGCGTGCGTGGTGCTGATCGTACCGGATGCCGCGAGGCGCGGGAGGCTCACGCAGATACTGGCGGACCTGACGTATCCAGTGATGCGCTCCTGCACCGGCTATCCGGAGGCGCGATACCTGGAAGAACTGATGGCGTTGGGTTGCGACCTCTTCATCGTCGATCTGGACACAAACGTGGAACAGGCGCTCGCGCTGATCGAGAAGATCTGCAGTCATGAGGCTGCGGCCACGGTCATGGCTACCTCCGCCCGCAGCGACGCGGGATTGCTGATCCGATCCATGCAGGCGGGGGCGCGCGAATTCCTGCCGGAGCCGCTGATGGCCAAGACCCTGACCGATGCGGTGGCACGAGCCCTGACGCGCCGCGAAAAAAGCCAGGAATTGGCTCCGGCGGGGAAAGTTCTCATGTTCGTGGGAGCGAAAGGCGGCTCCGGAGTGACGACGCTGGCCACCAACTTCTCGATCGCGCTGACCAAACAAGATTCCGGCAAGGTAGCGATCGTCGATATGGACCTGCAACTCGGCGAGGTCGCGCTGGGCCTGAACCTGACGCCACAGTTCTCGGTACTGGATGCATTCAAGAACGAGGAACGCCTGGACAGCGATTTCCTGGCCAGCCTGCTCATCCGGCACACGTCCGGACTTACCTTGCTGGCCTCGCCCGAGCAATATACCGCGTTCAATCCGCTCGCGAGTGGTGTGAAGAAGCTATTCGGTCTCCTGCGGCGCCAATTCGCGTTCGTGGTGGTGGATGCGGGGACCGCCTCGGGCCATGCCGAAGAGACGCTGCTGGACCTGGCGGACACCGTCTACCTGGTGACGGAAGCGAGCATTCCGTCGCTGCGCAACGCCCGCCGTCTGCTCTCCTACATGGCGGATCGCGACCGGAATCCTCATGTCGAGGTCATCATCAACCGGTTCCACGGCAAGGAATCCGGAATCGACGAAAATAGCACGACCAAAGCTTTGGGCCGGCCAGTGGATTGGAACATTCCGAACGACTTTTCTTCGGTGAGGACGGCTGAGAATACGGGTGTTCCCCTGGCCATGAAGGATTCGCCCATCAGCCGCATCATGCACAAGATGGCGGTCAGCAACTGCGGCAAGCCGTTGCAGGAGAAGAAGGCCCGGAAGCTTTTGGGATTGTTTCAATGACCGGGAGCAGGCCATGAGTGAGCCAGAAGAAGCCCTAAGGAGCATAAGTGGATACGCTCAATCTTGAGCAACTCAAAACCGAAGTGCACCAGTCCGTGCTCTCCAAGCTGGACCTGGAAAAACTGTCCCTGGTGGAAGGCGCGCGCGCGCGCCAGGCGGTAGCTGCGGTGGTCCAGGAAACGCTGGCCAGCCGCAACGTTCCGCTCACGGCCCACGAAAAGGGCCGGATCGAATCGGACCTGCTGGACGAGGTATTCGGACTGGGACCGCTCGAGCCGCTGCTCAAGGACTCGTCCGTATCCGACATCCTGGTGAATCGCGCCGACATGGTGTTCGCGGAGCGGCATGGTCTGCTGGAAAAAACCGATGTCGTGTTCCGCGACGACCGGCATCTGATGCAGGTCATCGACCGGATTGTATCGCGCGTCGGACGCCGGGTGGATGAATCGTCGCCCATGGTGGATGCCCGCCTGCCCGACGGCTCGCGCGTCAACGCTATTATTCCGCCGCTGGCGCTGGACGGGCCATGCCTCTCCATACGGCGGTTCGGGAGCGGGCCGGTGGCGGCGGAAACGCTGGTGAAACTGCAGAGTATTTCGCCCGGCATGCTGGAGGTGCTGGCGGCGGCGGTCAGGGCGCGCATCAGCATGCTCATCTCAGGCGGCACCGGCGCCGGCAAGACCACGTTCCTCAATATCCTGTCGAGTTTCATTCCCCATAAGGAACGGCTCATCACCATCGAGGACGCCGCCGAGCTGCAGCTGCAGCAGGAAGACGTCGTGCGTCTGGAGACCAGGCCGCCCAACGTGGAAGGTCAGGGCGGCATCCGGCAGCGCCAGCTTCTGATCAACAGCCTCCGCATGCGGCCCGACCGGATCATCGTCGGGGAGGTGCGCGGCGAGGAAGCCTTCGACATGCTTCAGGCGATGAATACGGGCCACGAAGGCTCCATGACGACCATTCACGCGAATTCCTCGCGCGACGCGCTGGCGCGGCTGGAATCCATGGTTGCCATGGCCAGCCTGAATCTGCCGGATCGGGCTCTTCGGCAACAGATTACTTCAGCCATCTCGATCGTGGTGCAAGTGGCGCGCCTGAGCGACGGAACGCGAAAGGTTACCAACATCTCGGAGATCACCGGCCAGGAAGAGGACATCATCAGCATGCAGGACGTGTTCAATTTTGTGCGCAAAGGCATCGGCCCGGACGGCAAAGTGATCGGATCGTTCGCGCCCAGCGGGATCCGGCCGAAGTTCTTAGACCGGTTACGGATCGCCGGCATCGTGCTGCCGGCCGAAATCTTTGAACAGTCGGTGGAGGTTGCCTGAAGCTCCCGAGGCTCCGGAGGGGAAGAGGCAAAGATATGTGGACCATGCTGATTGCGCTGACCGTACTGCTCGCGGCGCTGGCAGTGGCGGTGAAGCTGCTCACCGCCGCCACCCCCGAACAGCAGGTGCAGCGCAGGTTGAAGATCGTGCAACAGTTGGAGTTCGCGCCGGGCGAATTGGAGTCCGGCGCCGATGTCCGCAAGGCGGAGCTGCTCAGCCGCTACTCCTGGTTGAATCACATCCTGGTTCGTGTGGATCTGGCGGCGCGCCTGCGGCTGCTGCTGCAACAGGCGGATGTGGCGTGGACCGTGGAAAGCCTGCTGATGATGTGTCTGTTCGGCTGGATCGGGACGGCCTGTTTGCTGTACCTGAGGATCTGGTCGATTGCGCCCTCGGCTGCGCTGGCCGCTCTGGTGATCCCCTTGCCTTGGCTGTATGTCCGGAATCGCCGCACCCGTCGCTTTCGGCGGTTCGAAGAGCAGCTTCCCGAAGCGATCGATATGCTGGTCAGCGCCTTGAGAGCGGGGCATAGCCTCATGACCGCCGTCGGTTTTATCGGGCAGGAATCCAGGGAACCCCTGAGGGGGGAATTCGACAAATGCTTCCGCGAGCAGAACTATGGCGTGGATTTGCGCACGTCGCTCCTGAATCTGGGGCACCGGATGGGGGTCCAGGATCTGCAAATCTTCATCGCGGCGGTGTTGATCCAGAAAGAGAGCGGCGGCAATCTGGCGGAGGTCCTGGAAAAAGTGGCGCAGACGGCGCGGGAGCGGTTCCGCCTGCGCAAACAAATCCGCGTGCATACGGCGCAAGGGCGAATGACCGGATGGATTCTGGGGTTGCTGCCGGCGGTGCTGGGATTTGGGATGTACATGGTGCATCCGGAGGGTATCAGTCTGCTGTGGACCAACCCGACCGGCCTGAAGTTGTTGTATGCCGCCCTGGTCATGAACGGGTTGGGAGCGCTGGTCATTCGCAAAGTCATCCGGATTCGGGTTTAGGAGATTCACATGTGGGTCCTTCTTCTTGCATTTGGCACTTCTTTTCTGCTGATCCTGACCGGCGGCATCGTGATGTTCTATCGAAGCAATCTGAACCGCAGACTCTCTCAATTCGTAGGATCGCAGAGCCAGGCCGCCATAGTGGCGGGAATGACCGGGGAATCGTCAGCCATCGCCCGCATCGAAAAACTGCTGTATCCGTTCCATGGAATGCTTCCGCGGAGCGCGAAGGAAGTTTCCAACCTGCAAAAACTGCTGGCGAGCGCGGGTTACCGCGAGGCCAAACATGTGAACGTTTACTACGCATCCAAAGTGCTCGCACCGGTGGCTCTCTGTCTGCTGACGGCCGCTTCGGGCTCCTTCGGAATTACTCCCATCTTCGCCTACACCGGCGCCGCCGGCCTTGGATTCCTGGTGCCGGACTTTTGGCTGAGCCGGCTCATCGCGACGCGGCAGATGAACATCCGCCTGGGCCTGCCGGAAGCGCTGGATCTGCTGGTGGTATGCGTGGAGGCCGGCCTGAGTCTGGATAAAGCCATTCTGCGGACGTCCCAGGAAATGCGCGTGAGCCAGCCCGATATCGCCGACGAGCTGGGCCTGATCAGCCTGGAGCAGCGCGCCGGACGGCCGCGCGCGGACGCCTGGAACGAGTGCGCCAAACGAACCGGAGTGGAGACTGTGCGTTCCCTGGCGTCCCTGATCATCCAGGCCGACAAATTCGGCACAAGTGTGGGCAAAGCGTTGCGCGCCCATGCGGATACGCTGCGCACCCGGCGCCGGCAGGATATCGAGGAGCAGTCGGCTAAAACCACGGTGAAGTTGGTTTTCCCGCTGGTGCTGCTGATCTTTCCGTCGCTGTTTGTCGTGACGCTGGGACCGTCCATGATCGTCATGTTCGAGGCGTTCCAGCAATATTTCATTTGAGGCGAAGCGCCTTGTGTTTAGAGGCGGCACCTCGGAAAGGAGACCACCATGGACAACGTTACAATCATCCGAGTCATCGCGGGTATCAGTTTTTTCGTCGTGATTGCGTTTCTCATCTTGCGCCGCCGCAAGAAACTCAGTTAGGAAGGCGCCGTGCGTGGGAGCCAATTGCCAGGGAGTCCATGAAGATGCGGGCCGGATGCCATTTGCCGATGATCGCGGGCTTCCGGCTCGCCAGCAAAGCAGGCAGAGAGATCGCTGGAACAGAGATAGCAGAATGACGGCGACGTTCTGCGTCTTTAATCGCACGCGCGAGTCATTTCTGTGTCTGCACGCTGCCAGCGTGCCCGCCATGGCGCCGGCGGATTTTTTCGGGGCCGGCGGGGAGCCGCGGCCGGAGCGTCCGAAGCCAGCCCATAGAGATGGAATCTGGCGCGTGCGGTCGCGGAGTATTTACACCGTGGGGGGACTCTTCCCGGTGGACCGGATCTATCTGGATCAGGAGAATCGTGTGGTGCAGCTGATCGAGCATTTGGATCCGCTGCAGATCGTTCCGGTGCACTGCCGGTATGCCAGCATCGTGGAAGCCCGGGTCCGGACGATTTATTCGTCTCGCACTCGTGTGGGTGACGAATTGCTCATATGTTTCCCGGAAGAAGTGCAGACTCACTGGGAACAGCTTCAGGTTCAGAGCACCTGGACGCCAGAGGAGGTAGTTCGGTGTTCAAAGGCTTGATAGCTGGGTTTTCCCGCTGGTTAGAACGTGGACCTTCGGCCGAGCTGCGCCGCGCGTCAAGAGCCACCGAACCATCGCTGCTGGTGTACTACTGGGACGGTTCCGTTCCGGAAGGACGCAAGATCCGGGACATCAGCGCCACCGGGGCCTATATCATCACACCCGAGCGTTGGTACATCGGAACGATCGTCCGTCTGGTTCTGCAGGGCTATAAAACCACGCGACAGCCCGACGATGGGATCGTGCCCTCGAGGTCGACGTCCATCCCCGCGCGGGTCGTCCGGCATGGGATCGATGGAATCGGGGTAGAGTTCATGTTCTCAAAGCCCAAGGAGCGGAAAACGCTGGAAGACTTTTTGGCGACGATCCCGCCATCCCAGAAAGGAACCGCGGACGGCCTGGTGGCAGTGGATGGACAAGCGCTGATCGAGTTCGCGCTGATTCTCCCGATGGTGTTCCTTTTAATCGTGAACACTCTGAATTTTGGCGCGTTTCTGTTCGCCTGGATCACGGTCGCAAACGGCGCGCGCGCCGGAGCGCAATATATGGCGCAGGGACGGGCAACCGTGGGAGCCCCTACGGCCGCTACCGCGGCGCAGATCACGGCGCTGATCACCACCGATATCTCGTCGCTCCTGAACCGGGCGAGCCTGGCAGTGCGCGTCTGCAAGAACAACAACAACGTCATGGCCTGCTCCGGTCCCGGGGCCTATCTACCCCCGGCCGATCCGGAACCGACAAAATATGTCCTGGTGAGCGTGGATGTGACGTACACCTATCGTCCCTTGGTGCCGCTGTGGGATTTTGGGGGCCTGGGCATTCACGCCACCCTTCCCACTACCACGATTCACCGCCAGGCAAGCATGAGAATGCTCCAATGACGCCGCGCCGTAGCCGGAGCAAACATCTCCGGGCGCGCGGCCAGACCCTGGTGGAGTTTGCGCTGGTCGCGATTCTGACCGTGATTCTGCTTCTATCGGTCGTGGAGATCAGCCGCATGGTTTTGGTCTACACCACGGTTGCGAATGCGGCCCGCACGGGGGCCCGCTATGCGATCGTGCACGGCGCGACACGCACCGGAAGCGGCGTCGACGGACCGAGCGGGCCGACCGGGAACCCTCCGCAGGTACTCACGGTGGTTCGGAATTTCGCCAGCGCCGGGCTGCTTACCACAGCCAGCCTGATCATCACGGTGAGCTATCCGAGCGCGAGCAACGCTCCGGGGCAGCCGGTGTCGGTCAGCGTGATTTATCCCTACGATCCTTTGACTACGTACTTTCCGCTTCGAGTGCGTCTGGGAAGCGTGTCGCAAGGAGTGATCGCGTTTTGAAGACCTCTCCGAACGGCCCGCGCGGCGAGAACGGCCAGGCCATTTTGCTGGTCATCCTGGGGCTCAGTATCTTCTTAATCGGAGCCGTTGGGCTGGCCATCGACGGCGGGCAGATGTATGCGCAGCGGCAGATGACGCAGGCCGCGGCCGACGCCGCAGCAGAGGCCGGCATCATGAGCGTGTTTGCGGGAACCAATGTCACCTCAGCCTTTCCATTCGGAACCGGGAGTTCACCCGCGCCGTTTATCTGCGCGACGGGCGACGGCCGTACGCCCTGCGTGTATGCCCGCAGAAACGGATTCGGCGGTTCGGCCGACGATACCGTGACCGTCGATTTTCCTGCCACCGTCGCCGGCGTGCCGCTTTCGAGCGACCCCGTGCCGGCGATTCGCGTCACCATCCAAAGGACCATGAAGACGGGATTAATCCGGTTTATCGGACCTTCCACAACCTCGATCCAGGCCATGGGTGTGGCTGGCATCGTCAATGAAAGCGCCCAGGTGCCCCTGCTGGTGACGCATCCCTCTCTGCCCAGCGCGCTCACGAATGGTTCCGCACAACTCATAGTCTGCGGAGGTCCTTCGATTAGCATACAGGTCAACTCGGGTAGTCCGGTGGCTGTTTCGCTCAGTAAAGTGGTGGATCTCTCGCACGCCGGGCCGAACGATCCCGGGAATTGCACGACCGGAACCGGAGCTGATTTTGGACTCACGGGCGGCCCGACCAGCCAGCCCGGGAGTCTGAGTCTTGGCACCACGGGTCACTACAACCAGCCATCGGCTCCCCTGCAGGATCCCTATGCGGATATTCCCGCGCCGGCCCTCCCACCTCTGGGCACCAAGTCCGTTATTTCCGGGGGCGGATGCCCCTCGGCCCCGTGCACGCTGTACTCGCCCGGCCGGTACAGCGGCGGCATTCGGGTAAAGAACGATACCGCGCTTTTTATGCCCGGGCTGTACTACATCGACGGCGGCGGTTTCATCAACGACGCCAATGGAAAAATGCTGATGGCCGTGGGCTTTCCGTCTGACCCCAAAACCGGATCGGGGATGGTGGTCTACAACACCGGGGTCGGAATCTTCGATCTCGGCGCCAATTCGACCGCGACCCTGGTCGGAGCCGACAACACTTCTTTTTACCGGGGAATTCTTTTTTTCCAGGACCGCGCTGCCATCGCGCAGACCCACAATCTCGGCGGGGGCGGCGCCATTACTCTTACCGGAACGCTCTACATGACCAACTGGCTGAGTGTGATGCAAAGCCAGCCCAGCCAGTACCAGACCCTCAATCTGGGCGGCAACGCGGGCATTCAGATCAACGGATCGATCGTGGTCGGCGCCCTGAATATGGCGGGGACTTCGTACGTCACGTTCAATCTGGCTGCCGGGCCGATCTTGCAGGCCCGTCGCGCAGCGCTGGTCCGCTAGGCGCTGGCCAGTGTGCCTGTCCAGCGGCGCTTGGAAAGGCGCATGTGCTCGTGGGTTTACATAGCCGTCGCGGCAGGTGGAGAACCCTCTGATACCACAGCCGCGGAAGGCGGAGGCCAATGGGCGATAAATTGCGTCAACAAAAGGACGAGGTGCTGTGAAACGTCAGATCGGTTCGCATGAATAGACGGCTTCTGATCATCCTGGGCTGCGCGCTGCTCGGCGGGGCTGCCGCCAGTTATCTGGCTTATCGACTTGTCGGGACCGGCTCCGGTTCTGTGCAGGCGCCGCTGAGCCAGGTGGTGATCGCCACGCGCGACCTCCAAATCGGGACTTTGATTGGACCCCCCGATGTACGAATGGGGCCGTGGGCGGGAACGCTTCCGAAGGGCGTACTGCTCAAACTGGATTCGGCGCTGAATCGCGGGGCCATCGCCGATATGTACGAGGGCGAGCCGGTCCTGGCCGACCGTCTGGCTGCCGCCGGCACCGGCGGCGGGCTGGCGGCGATTATTCCAACCGGCATGCGGGCGTCGGCGGTGCGCGTGGACGAAGTGGTGGGGCTGGCCGGATTCGTCACCCCGGGAATGCGCGTGGACGTTCTGATGAGCGGAATCCCGCCGGGCGGCAACCCCGCGGACGGACCTCGCGTGAACACCTTGCTGCAAAATATCCAGGTGCTTTCGGCGGGCGCGAACCTGCAGAAGGACAGCGAGGGTAAGCCGCAACAGGTGCAGGTGGTCAATCTCCTGGTGACGCCAGAACAGGCCGAGAAACTTACCCTGGCCAGCAGCCAGACCCGCATTCAACTGATCCTGCGCAACCCGCTGGACACACAAACCACGAGCCCCCCGGGAACCATGATGTCGACGCTATTCGGGACGTCGCCCGCGCACCCGCTGAAGCCACCTGGGCCGGCGCTGGGAGACAAGCCCCGCGTGGCGCGCAAGGATACCGGCGAACTGGGCTCCGCGCCGCCACCCGCCCTCCCGCTTCCGCAGACGCCGGCGTATAAAACACGGGTTGTCGAGGTGCTTAACGGTGCGGCTAAGGCACAAGTCACATTTACGATCCAGGAGAATCCAAAGTGAAAATGAAACTGCGTTGGAGCCGGACTCCGATGGTTTTAGGAGTAACCCGGCTGGTAGCGCGCGCCGCGCCCTTTGCTCTCCCGGTCACTGGCCTGCTGGCTCTGTTGCTGGTTGCCGCGGGTGCTCAAGAGTATCGAAAAGGTCCGGCGGAACCGGAGGTTCAAACGACTCCTCAGCCCAACCAGCTGGACCTCACGGTGGGCAAGTCCCTGCTGCTCGATAGCGGCCTTCCGATGGAGCGTATCTCGGTGGGATTGGGAGGCGTCGCCGACGTGACTGCGGTCAGTCCCAGCGAAGTATTGGTGAATGGGAAAGCGGCTGGAGAGACCTCGCTGATCATCTGGCGGGAAGGTGGGTCGAAGTTATATTACGACTTGGCCGTGCGCCCGAGCCGGTTCCTGGCCAACAGCCGGGTCGAGTTAGCCGCACGCCAGCTCAACCAGGAACTGCCGGACCAGAACATCAGCCTGACGCAGGAAGACGACACCTTGTTCCTGAGGGGGAAAGTGAAAGACATCACCAGTGCGGAACGCGCCTACGCCATCGCGTCCACAACCGGAAAAGCCGTCAACCTCCTGTATGTGGATGTTCCTCCGCCAGAGGACCAGATCCTGCTGCGGGTGAAATTCGCCAGCGTGGACCGCAGTTTCAGCTCCCAGATCGGAGTGAACCTGTTCAGCACCGGGGCCGCGAACACCATCGGCTCGGTCTCGACCGGGCAGTTTAACCCGCCTACGATTGGGCAGGTGGGTGTCAGCCCCGCCACAGCAAGTCTGTCCGACGCGCTCAATGTCTTCCTGTTCCGGCCGGACCTGAACCTGGGCGCCACCATCAAATTGCTGGAGAGCCGCGGTTTACTCGAGGTGCTGGCCGAGCCGAATGTTCTGGCGCAAAACGGCAAGGAAGCCAGTTTTGTGGCCGGAGGGGAGTTTCCCTACCCGGTGGTGCAGGGATCGACCGGAGGAGGTGCGGCCGCCGTAACCATCCAGTTCCGCGAATTTGGCGTGCGGCTGAACTTCATTCCGACCATCACTCCCCGAGGCACCATTTCGCTGCGAGTGTCCCCGGAAGTGAGCGCGCTCGACTTCACGCACGGCTTGACCGTCAACGGATTCTCCGTTCCCGCGATTACCATCCGGAAGCTGGACACCGCGGTGGAACTGAACGAGGGGCAAAGCTTCGCTATAGGCGGTCTACTGGACAACCGGGTGACCGACACTCTGGATAAAGTTCCCTTCCTGGGAGACCTTCCGATCCTCGGCAAGTTTTTCCAGTCCCGGTCGCACGAGAAGGAAAACACGGAACTGATTGTGATCGTCACGCCGGAGCTGGTGCGGCCGATTCCGCAGGGATCGCCTCTACCGCAGTTGAAGTATCCAGTGCCGTTCATGGATCCCAATACTCCTGCGGATGGCAAGCTTCCATTGAACGACCGCGCTACCACGGCGCGGCCCAGCTCGGTTCCGGTCGAGACCCTGCTCAAGAGTATGCAAGCCGAATCGTCCAGCGGGGAACAATCCCGGACAGTCGCTGCTCCCATGGTTTCTCCGGCCACCGCCGCCCCTAAGCGATAGAGAGCTCAGACGCGCGTGGGTTCCAGCGTGGCTTCCCGAATGGCCTCCTGGGTGACGTGGCTATCGGCGGGCCGCGAGAAATAGTAGCCCTGGCCGTAGCCGCAGCCGAGCGCCGCGAGCTTGGCGAATTGTTCCGGTGTCTCGATTCCTTCCGCGACCACGCTCAGCCCCAGGCCGTCCGCCAGCCGCAGAATCGTTTCCACCAGCTGCAAACTCTCCGGATCCGTTTCGAGGTCCTTCACGAAAGAACGGTCGATTTTCACGGTGGAGAACGGATACTCGTGCAGGCGGCTAAGAGAGGAATAGCCAGTCCCGAAATCATCGATCTCCAGATGGATGCCGAGTTCCTGGAGCCCGCCTAAGGCGGACGATATCTGCTCCTGGTTTTCCGTAATCGAGCTCTCGGTCACTTCGATTCTCAAGCTTCCCGGATCCAGCCCGGTTTCCTGGAGGGTGCGCGCCACGTTGGCGACCAAGTCAGGATCCGCCAGCTCCCGCGAAGAAGCATTCACGCTGATGGTCAGGTGCGGCTCCCGAGGAAACATCCGATGCCATTCCGCCATCTGCCGGCAGGCCTCCCTCAGGACCTGCCGGCCAAGTGCAACGATCAGCCCGGTTTCCGCGGCCAGAGGAAGAAACTCGTCCGGCATCACGATGCCGCGTTGGGGATGATTCCACCGGACCAGCGCTTCGTATCCCACCACCTTGCCCGTCGCCAAAGACACCTCCGGCTGGTAATAAACCAGAAAATGCTCTTCGTCGATGGATTTGCGCAGGTCCGATTCCAGCTCCATGCGCGCCACCGCCCGTCCGCGCATTCCTTCGTCGAACATTTCGAAACGAGCCTTACCTCGAGCCTTCGCGTAATACATGGCGGTGTCGGCATTGCGTAAGAGGTCGCTGGAGGTGGCGGCCGAGCCTCCCATCGCCACTCCAATGCTGACTGTGGCAAAAATAATACGGCCGCGAATTTCGAAGTGGGATGCAAACTGGGTGAGAATGCGCTCGGCCACGGTGGCCGGATCGGCGGAAGAGCGGACGTTTTCCAGCAGCACGGCGAATTCATCGCCGCCAAAGCGGGCCACCACCGACGGCAAGGCAATCCGCGCGCTCACATCGGTCGAGCGGACACTCGCGCGCAGCCGTGCGGCGATCTCCACCAGCAGTATGTCGCCGATCTCGTGTCCCAGACTGTCGTTCACCACTTTGAACCGGTCCACGTCGAGAAACAGAACCGCAAAGGAGTCCGGCCTGCCCGCTTCGATCAAGGCTTCCAAACGGTCGATGAAGTAGAGACGGTTGCGCAGCCCGGTCAGCGGATCGACAACTTTCCCCTGCGTGATGTCGCTTTGCGAACCCGCCATCCGGACAATTCTTCCGGACGGGTCGCGGACTACGATGCCGCGGCACAAAACCCAGATGTAGCTGCCTTCTTTCCGGCGGATGCGGTACTCGCTGGCAAAGATCTGGTCGGTATCGGGCCGGCGGCCGATAATCTCCGATTTGACCCGTTCGCGGTCGCCGGGATGGATTCGCGAGAACCACTCCTCGAGATCGGCACGGATTTCGACATCCGTATAGCCCAGCATTTCCTTCCAGCGCGGGGAAAAATAGATCTGATTGGTCACCGGGTTCCAGTCCCACAGCCCGTCGTTGGCGCCCAGGGCCGCCAGCGCATAGCGTTCCTCGCTTTCCCGCAGCGATTCTTCCTGCATCTGGATCTGCGCCAGCATGCCATTGAAGGAATCGATCAGCAGCCCAATCTCGTCATTGGCGCTCTTTTTCGCGCGAAGTGCGTAGTTCCGCTCGCTCGAAACCTGCTGGGCCACGCCCGACAGGTAGGCGATCGGTCCGGTGATGACGCGCTGCAGGCGGGCCATCGCCAGCAGCGAGATCAGCAGGGAACCCGCCAGAACGGCGGCGACAATACCGGTGTAGCGCTTCAGGCGCGTCTGTACTTCGCTCATGCTGGAGACCAGCAGGACCGTGCCGATTCGATCGCCGGTCAGTTGGATGGGTTGAAACAGCAGCAGCGTGCCTTGCTCGAAATAGGCGTGGTCCGCCCGCGGATGGACGGGAGCCGGGGCGGCGCCCGTGCCCGGCTGAGCATAGGCCGCGAAAGGATTGCCGGCCTTGTCGTACACGGCGGCCCGGAGAAGCCGGCGGTCGCCGTGCAGGGCATTTAGAGTTTCCCGCGCGGCCTGCTTGTCCCCGAAACTCAGGGCCGCGGTGCTGCCGGCGGCGACGATCTCCCCCAGCGCGGATATCTCTCTGGTGGCATCTGCGCGATATTCGCGGCTCTCATAGCTCAGAAGCCCCGCCCCCGCGAAAAACAGCGCCACGCTGGTGGTCCCCACAATCAGGAGCGCCAGCTTCGTGCGGATGGACGAGTTCTTGAATGCCTGAGCCAGGCCCGAAGGAGCCGGTGCGGCGATCTGCAGAGGCGCGCTCATGTGCCCGAATTCACCGCAAATCAAGCGCCATCCGCGCCGTCGCTCCAAAGATTTTCCCACTGGCGTCCCACGTGCAGAAGCCCAACGTGAGAAATGCGGCTGGCAACGATAATCTGCGAATTAGCGCATGCCCCGCGCGCGACCCTCTGCGGGGGTCCTATCTGGCTGTGTCGCGTGCTTGCAGCGGATTGCTTCCCGATAGCCGCCGCCACAAGTCAGAAATCTCCGCAAAGCCCTACGACCGGGGATATCAGCGATCCCGCTCCGGAAAACCTGATGAATATCGAAGCGACCTTGGCGGCGAACAAAGAACAATCGCTCTCCGAGATGGGAGCAGCGCTTTGCGTGATCACCCGCGAGGACATGGCGTCCTCCGGGGCTAACAACCATGTTGGCAGGATGACATGGCGCTGCTGAATCCAGACCGGGCCCGGCGCGCGTTGCTGCTTGGAATTCTATCCGCCGGAATATGCCGGGCGCAGGTGTTCAACGAATATCAGGTAAAAGCGGCGTTCCTGTATAGTTTCGCGAAATTCGTGGAGTGGCCTCCGCAAGCGTTTTCCAGCCCCGCCGCCGGGATCACAATCTGCGTTCTGGGCGACGATCCGTTCGGAAACTTCCTGGAAGATTCTGTGAAAGGCAAGACCGTCGCAGAACGGCCGCTGACGATACAACGGATAACCGATCTCAGCGCCGGACGCGATTGTAAGATCCTCTTTATCGCCGCATCGGAACGCCGCAGGATGCCTGCGCTGCTGGCGTCGATAGCTTCCTCCAGTCTCCTCACGGTGGGAGATACGGCTGAGTTCACCGCGCAGGGCGGAATCATCGGCCTGCAACTGGACGGCCAGCGAATCCGCCTCTGGGTGAATCTACCCGCGGCGGAAAAAGCCAAGCTGCGAATCAGCTCGCGAATGCTCAGCCTGGCAACCATCGTCAGATGAAGGAGAAAGTCCCAACTCGAAACAGAATTCCTGGCGACGCCCTCAGCGCGGTAAGTCCCTCTCGTTCTGTGCATACCATCGCAGCGCCAGGTGGGCCATCATTAGACCCTCGTCGGTGGGGATAACGTACGCCTGCAACCGCGCTCCTTCGCGACTGATACACCCTTCGTTCTCCGGCAAGTTCGCATTCCGCGCAGGATCCAGTTCCAGGCCCAGGTTTTCCAGCCCCTCGCAAATGCTTCGACGAATTTCCGGGGCGTGCTCTCCGATTCCGCCGCTGAACACGACCGCCGCGGCCCCGCCCATCGCGGCCAGGTAGGCTCCCACGTATTTCCTGGCACGGTAACAGAACACGTCCAGGGCCAACCGGGCGCGCTCGTCGGTGCGGGCTCGATCCTTTAGGACGCGCACGTCTTGCGAAATCCCCGAAATGCCCAGCATCCCGGACTGCGTGTTCAGCCATCGTTCGATTTCTTCGGCGGAAACGTTTTCCTTGCGCGCCAGGTATCCGACCACCGCAGGATCGATGTCCCCCGAACGCGTGCCCATCACCAGGCCCTCGAGCGGCGTGAAACCCATGGAGGTATCGACGGATTCGCCGTTCTGAATCGCGGTAGCGGAACATCCGCCTCCCAGATGCAGCGTGATGATGTTGGTCTGGGCGACCGGGGTTCCGGTAATTTCCGCATAGCGCAGCATCAGGTAGTTGTGCGAGATCCCGTGGAATCCGTAACGCCGGATCTTATGTTTCGCGGCTAATTCGTGGGGAACGGCGTAGGTGTATGCGACGGGCGGAAGGGTGTGGTGAAAGCTGGAATCGAAGATCGCCAGCGCTGGCACGGCGCCCCGCAGAGCCGCCTGGAATCCGCGAAACACGGCCACCGAGCTGGCGTTGTGCAAGGGCGCCAGGTCCTCCAGCTCTTCGATCACGGAGAGGACCCGGTCGTCGATTCGCACCGGCTCGCGATAGCGGTCTCCGCCCTGCACCACGCGCAGAGCCATCAGATCGAAATCGGCCGGCGTCCAGTGCATACTGGCGAACAACTGCGAGGCTGCCGCGGCATGGTCGCTGATCGGCTCGAGGACGCCCGAGAGAAGCTCCTTTCCGCGAACCTGATCGCCGGTGAGTAAATTGGCGGGCGGATCGGCGGAAATCAGCGCGTAGCGGAGCGACGAGCTGCCGGGGTTCAGAATCAGCACCTTCATGAGGTCTCTCCGTTCTAGTGTAAGAGCTAAACTGAATGCATCTCTTTGCAACGGACGGTCCTTTTTATTTTCGGTACGCGGCCGGAAGCGATTAAGCTCTGTCCGCTGCTTTTGAAGCTGAGATCGTTTCCCGGGTTGTACGCGCCCAAGGTCTGCGTGACCGGTCAGCATCGCGGGATGCTCGACCAGGTCCTCGCGGCCTTTGCAGTAACCCCGGATTACGATCTGAACGTCATGACGCCGGGGCAGACGCTGTTTCAGTCGACAGCGCGCATGATCCAGGCCCTGGAGCGGCCTTTCGCCGAGTCGAAGCCCGATCTGGCGGTGGTGCAAGGCGATACCACCACGACTTTATGCGGGGCCCTGGCCGCGTTCTACAGCGGTGTTCCGGTGGCGCATGTGGAAGCCGGGTTGCGCACCGGGGATCTCCGCCAACCCTTCCCCGAAGAACTGAATCGCGTACTGACTGCCAGAATGACCGCGCTGCACTTCGCGGCCACTTCGGCGGCAGCCGATAATCTGCGCCGCGAAGGAATTTCGGAGAACGTGTGGGTCACGGGGAACACCGGCATCGATGCCGTGCTCGCGATTCGCGATCGTCTCGAACGCGGCCAGCTGGCGGCGCCGGATGCCGGTTACGATCGGCCGGGCAAACGTCTGATCCTGGTCACCGCGCACCGGCGCGAAAGCTTCGGTGAGGGATTCGAGCGAATCTGCCAGGCTCTGGCGAAGATCGCCGGCCGCAACGATGTCCACGTGGTCTATCCCGTGCATCCGAACCCGAATGTGCAGACCATCGTCAATGCCCGCCTGCGCGGTCATCCGAATATCACGCTCACCGAGCCGATGGACTACGTGCCGTTTGTCGATCTCATGCGCCGGTCCTACCTGCTTCTGACGGACTCGGGCGGCATCCAGGAAGAAGGACCTTCCCTGGGAAAACCAGTGCTGGTTTTGCGGGAGAAAACCGAGCGTCCGGAAGCAGTGGAGGCCGGCACGGTAAAGCTGGTGGGCACCGACATGGACCGCATTGTCCGCGAGACGACGAACCTGCTCGATTGCCCCGATGAATACTCACGCATGTCGCGCATCCACAATCCATACGGCGACGGGCATGCCAGCGGGCGGATCGAAGCGGCTCTTCAGGACTATTGGAAGACTGCCGACTAGGATCGAGAGACGGCTAACTTTGCCTGTGTTATACCTTGTGTGAAACAGAATGATAAAGCCTATCGCCACGCATGGATTGAGAGTTCCCAAGGGCTGGGGTGAAGAGGTCATATTCGCAAACGACGAGCTCTATTGCGGCAAATTGCTAGTCTTTCGCAAGGGCGCGAAGTCCAGCATGCACTACCACGTTCGCAAAGACGAAACGTGGTACGTAGCGGAGGGCGAGTTCATCCATCGATGGGTGGATACAGAGATTGGGGAGCTTCATGAGCAGCGCCTCACTCGAGGCGACGTGGTACGGCATGTGACCGGCCAGCCGCATCAGGTTGAAGCCCTCACCGAGGGGACCATCTTCGAGGTCTCGAGCCAGCATTTTGATACCGATAGCTACCGGATCGAGAAGGGCGACTCGCAAACGAAGCCTTAGCACGCCGGGACGGATGGACCGGGGGTACTAAGAGATTCGCCGCCACCTGCCGATACCTGATATAGGAGGCTTGGATGCCAAAGCTCGTTCTGCGATTGCTCACGCTGGGTATTTTGTGCGCTGGAGGCGTCTTCGGCCAACAAGGGTCTTTCGGTCAGATTGCCTACGGCGGCAGTTGGCAGACCACGTTCACCTTGATCAACGTGAGTTCCTCCGGAACGGCCACGGTCACGCTTTCTTTCTACGCGGATAGCGGTTCACCCCTTAACGCACCGGTGCAGGGTTTCGGGGTCACCTCGGCTTACACATTTGCGATTCCGGCGGGCGGGTCCCAGAACGTGGTACTCCAAAGCTCGGATTCCACCACGACGCAGGGCTGGGCCAGCATGAGCGCGTCAGGCGGTACCGTGCGCGGGCAAGGCTCATTTCGCTTCCTGGTGCCGAATGGGACCGGAGCGATCTCTGAGGCGGTGGTGCCGCTCAGCTTTCCGCCCGGCTCGACGGCGTGCCTGATTCCGTTACCGTCAGGGAATCCCATCGCCCTTGTGCCGTTTGATAACACCAGCGGCTACGTTACCTCGCTGGCGTTCGCCAATCCATCCGCAAGCAGTTCGGAATCCTACGTTATAGAGTTCGACGATCAATCCGGGGCGCCGCTGGCCGCGGATACCGTGACACTCGGTCCACGACAACACAGGGCATTTGTGAGCCGAGACGCGTATCCCGCGCTGTTGGGGCAAAAGGGAGTTGTTCGTATCCATGGCAGCGTGGATCTTTCCCTGGCTATAGTCCTGGGTTTGCTCTCCAACTCGACGGGTGCAATTACAACGATCATTCCGGTAATCCAGTAAGCCCGGGAATCGCTCCACCATGGCTGCCGCGCGGGGTTAGCCGGCGGCGATTAACGCTGAGCTGGTTCGCTCAGAATGCACGTACACGCGCTCGTCAACAATTCCCGCAGCACCGGAATATGGGTCACCAAGGGCAGGTCGCGGGTCGCATAATGGCGCAGGTATTCGACACGCATGCCGCTAGCCTTGATGATCCGCTCAAATCGCCGGACTGTCATTCGATTGACCGCGCCGCCAAGGCCACAGGTCTCATAGCTCATGGCACCATCGTCGCGATAGAGCGAGCGCACCAGCATCACCGACCGCTCCGGGAAAAGCAAATTCACCCACGGAACATAGGTGAAATTACTCATGTGCGAGCCGTCGTGCGAGAACCACGGCTCGGCCCAGGTGATGATGAGCTTCTGACCGGTGAGCTTCCGCATTTTGGCAAACTCGCCCTCTGGATCGGCGAAGTGTTCGAATGCGCTGGAACTGAGAACGACATCGAAGCGTTCCGCGGGCAATTCGGTCGTAAACTCGACGCCATGGTCTCCCGCCGGGAACTTCGGAAACAAATCGAACCCGACCACGCGAGCCGCGCCGGCGCGTTTCATGGCAAGCACCTGGTCTCCGAGGCCACAGCCGTAATCGAGCACCGACTTTCCTTTAATTTCTTCCAGGAAGCCTGGCACGGTCTTGAGCAAAAAATCGAGCGCGTGATCGCCCACGTGGCGCTCCGTGCCACCGGGCGCCTCAGTCGGCCGCGATAACGCCTTAAGTATCCGCGCAGAGAGCGGCCACGATCCGGATTCGGCCGTATTTAAATCCCTCCGATGAACCATGAAGTCTTGAAGTATAACATTCGTCCGCAACTGGTCGCGTAGCGATCAAGGAGGCGAATTTTCAAGGGATATCGCGCGTCATGTTAGACTGGATCTTTCCTGTACGCGCGACAATCCTTGATGAAACAGGTTATCCGCAAAGGGCTCAAGCACATCATTGTCGACGACGTACCGGATCCGGTCGTAACGCCCCACCATGTTCTGGTTCGCCCGCTGTATTCGCTGATCAGCAGCGGCACCGAAACCGCCAGCATTCACCAGGACAATATTCTGAAGGAAGTCGCCGATAACCCCTCTCACCTGCGCAAGATTTGGGAGGTGATGAAGGTGACCAGCCCCTTGCGGACACTGGCCGAGGTCCAGGCCAAATTCAGCGAGTACGCCGCGCTGGGATATTCCGGAGCGGGCATGATCGCGGACAAGCATGCCACTGTTTCCGATCTGGAGCCGGGCGACATCGTGGCATACGGCGGCGAAGGAACCGGGCACGCGGAAACCATTCTGACCGGCCGCAACCTGGTGGCCAAGGTGCCCGCGGGAGTCTCCTGCGAGCACGCCTGCTTTACCACCTTGGGCAGCATCGCCATGAATGCCGTGCGCACCGCCAATCTCAGTCTGGGCGACGTGGTCGCGGTGATCGGCTTGGGGCTGGTGGGACAGTTGATCGTGCAACTGGCGCGGCTGCAGGGAGCCGTCGTCATTGCGCTCGATCTGAAACCGGACCGCGTGGACCTGGCCACAGCATTGGGCGCTGAGTATGGACTCACGGGGGGGCCGGCGGCGATCGAGCAGATCCGGGCTCTGACCAATGGCCGGGGAGCCGACTGCGTGTTTATCGCCGCTGCAGCGAAGTCGGCCGCACCGTGTCTGCAATCGGTCCATATGTGTCGCGATCGCGGGCGCATCGTAGTCGTGGGGGCCGTGGACATGAGCTTCCCCTGGAACGACATGTACCTGAAAGAGATTCAGGTCTTCATGTCGCGCGCGTATGGTCCCGGCAGTTATGACGCCAGCTACGAGAAACAGGGCCGCGACTATCCGATTTCCTACGTGCGCTGGACAGAGAACCGGAACATGGATGAGTTCTTGCGGTTGATCTCGCTCGGCCGCCTGCAAGTGGAGCCGCTCATCACACACCGGTTTCCCTTGCAGGAAGCGGCCACTGCCTATGAGACCATTCTCAATCCGGCATCCGGCAGCCTAGCTGTGCTGCTGCGCTATCCGGCAGCCGAATCGCAAGACGAGTACAAACCTGTCAGAAAGATCCAGGTTGTGCCGGGACTTGGAACGGGCTCGAAAGAACTGCGTGCGGCGCTGGTCGGAGCAGGCAACCTGGCGCGCTGGGCGCACCTTCCAAACCTGAAGAAAATCCCCGGCGTCAGCCTGCGAGCCATCTATTCCGCCAGCGGAGTTCGGGGCAAGAGTTATGCCGTGCGCTTTGGCGCGGAATACTGCTGCTCCGATTACCAAGAGATCCTGCAAGACCCGCAGATTGATGTCGTGCTCATCGCCAGCCGCAATCAGGACCATGCCAGCCAGTCGCTGGCTGCGCTGCGGGCCGGCAAGCATGTGTTCGTTGAGAAGCCGATGGCCATCACCGAAGACGAATGCCGGCAACTGTGCGAGGCGGTGCAGCACACGGGTAAACAACTCACCGTAGGTTTCAACCGCCGGTTTGCGCCCTACTATGTCGAGCTGAAACGGCAACTCGCACGACGCAAATCGCCCGCGGTGATCAACGCGCGAGTGAACTCCCCGGGCATATCCGGCAGCTTCTGGATGGCCGACCCAGCCATCGGCGGCGCGATCCTGGGAGAGGCCTGCCACTTCGTGGACCTGCTGTACTGGCTGCTCGATTCCGAACCGGTCGGTGTCTCGGCTTACTCGCTTCCCGTGGGCAAGAAAGACCCTATCGGCGAGAACAATCTGGCGGCCAGTTTCCGGTTCGCCGACGGATCCATCGGCAACCTGACGTACTGCACCGTGGGCAGCAAGACATCCGGTGGGGAGCGCGTCGAAATCTTCGCGCAAGGCGTGGGGGCGTCGACCGAGAATTTCAAGCAATTGACGATTCTAGGCGGCACGCGCGGGAACCGCTCCCGATGGTTCGCGGACAAAGGATACCAACAACAGCTCACGGCTTTTCTGAACGGAATTCGGGATGGCAAGCCGCCCGAGGTTACCGTGGAGGACGGGGCACGCGCGACGATGGGGTGTCTGCTGATGCTGGAGTCGGCGCGTACGTTGCAGTCCTACCAGATGTCTCCACCATGCGGGTCCTCCAGCTAGGCCCTTATCCTCCTCCCCACGGAGGCGTGCAAACCAACCTCGTCGCGATCCGGCGGTTCCTTACGGAGCAGGGGATACCTTGCGAGGCCATCAATCTGACGCGTTTCCG
Organism: Bryobacteraceae bacterium; assembly: GCA_036003585.1. Lineage (GTDB taxonomy): Bacteria > Acidobacteriota > Terriglobia > Bryobacterales > Bryobacteraceae > Palsa-187. The sequence goes on from DASYSG010000076.1 coordinate 129,416, forward strand.
GCGGCCCGATCAGGATGGTGTATATTATCCGAAAAACGCGCTCCAACTGGCCCGGCTGCTGGTGCGCCTTCGGTATGACATTCTCCATCTGCACATTGGCGGCAACTTATCTGCACGCTTGCTCGGGCTCAGTTTATTGTGTTGCTGGCTACCTGGACATCGCTCGGTGCTGACGTTTCATTCGGGAGGCTATCCGTCGTCGCCCGAGGGACGCGCCATGCATAGCCGGTCCTGGCGTGCATTCGTGCTGAGGCAATTCGATGCGGTGATTGCGGTCAACCAGGAAATCGCTGGATTCTTCGAAAAGTGCGGCGTCGCGCCTTCGCGAATCCGAATGATTCCGCCGCATTCGTTGTCTGCATCTCCCGAGGGCAGCAGCTTGCCGGCCGGGTTGCGGGAATTCTTCGGCTCCCATCAGCCCGTACTGCTAACGGTAGGCTTGCTGGAGCCTGAATACGATCTGCCGCTGCAAATCGAGCTTCTGGGCGCCGTGCGGCGGCGTTATCCCAACGCAGGGCTGGCCATCATCGGATCCGGAAGTCTGCAGTCGCAACTGGAGGCGCAAATCAAAGCCGCACCGTACGCGTTCCACATCCGGCTCTGCGGCGACGTCGAGCATAGCGTCACGCTGAGAGCGATCGAAGACTGCGACGTATTTCTGCGGACCACGCTCTACGACGGCGATTCCATCTCCGTGCGAGAGGCGCTGCATCTCGGCGTTCCCGTGATCGCCACCGATAACGCCATGCGCCCCCCCGGCGTCCATCTGATCGCCGTATCGGACTCCGATGGATGCCTCCGCACGATCGACAAGGTTCTCGCCGATCCGCGGCCGCGAGAGCCCAGGTCGAGCCTCACGAATGCCGACAATATCCAGGCCGTGGCGCAGTTGTATCGCGAGTTGCTCGAGTCCGCGAGTTAGGAACGCCCGCGGTAAACTAGTCAAAGTGAAATTGAGCGAAGCGTTAGAAATCCTTCAAAGCGCGCGCCACCACCCAAATTCTTTCCGCGTCACGCTGGCGTGCGGTTTTACTCCGCTTCATCTGCAGACATTTCTGGCCGCCCACCTGCAAGTGGCGCTTCCGGACCGGCGTGTGGAAATCAAAACGGGACTCTACGGCGACCTTGCGGGAACACTGGAGCGAGCTGCCGGGAGCGATGCCATCGCCATCGCAATCGAGTGGCCGGATCTGGACGCGCGGCTGGGCTACCGCAGCCTGGGCGGGTGGGGACCAAACGAAGAGAGCGACCTCGCCGCGCAGGTTCAGGCGTCGCTCCAGCGCATCCGCGCCGCGATCGAGAAGACCGATGGCATCCCCGTTGCGATCTCGACGCCAACGCTGCGGCCGGCGCCGACGTTTCACACGACGGGGTGGGAGGCCGGTCCTTGCGAGCTGCAACTGGACCAGGCGCTGGCATGTTTCGCAGCGTCCGCCGTGGGCAATCCGCTTAAGTCCGTAGTGAACGCGCGGCGCCTGCTCGAAGACTCGCCCGCTGATCGGAGGCTGGATCTCAAGGCGGACCTCTCCACGGGACATCCGTACACCTTGGCGCACGCCGACCAAGTGGGCCAAGCGCTGGCTCGCCTGATTCAGCGGCCGGTCCCCAAGAAAGGGCTGATCACGGACCTGGACGAGACGTTATGGAAGGGAATCGTCGGCGAAGTGGATGCGGAGGGAGTGAGCTGGGATCTGGCCAGCCACAGCCAGGTGCATGGACTCTACCAGCAGTTGCTGCGGGCTCTGGCGGCCTCGGGCGTACTGATTGGAGTGGCGAGCAAGAATGATCCCGCAGTGGTGGAGCGGGCATTTGCGCGGCGGGATCTGCTGCTCCCGAAAGACAGCGTATTTCCGATCGAGGTCCATTGGGAAGCCAAGTCGGCCTCAGCCGGAAGAATTCTGAAGGCGTGGAACATCGCCGCCGACAGCGTGGTGTTCGTCGACGACAGTCCGATGGAGCTGGCCGAAGTCAAGGCTGCCTGGCCACAGATGGAGTGTCTCCAGTTTCCCGGCAAGGATCCAGCGGACGCCGAAGCATTTCTCAGGAAACTGCGCGATCTTTTCGGGAAAGCCCACGTGGGCGTGGAAGACACGCTGCGCCTGGAGAGTTTACGCCGTTCGGCGGAGTTTCGCACTGAGGCGGAGCATTCCGGCGGCGCTCCTGAAGCGTTCCTGGCGCAGGCCGGCGCGACCATCACCGCTGAATTCAATCCACCTGCGAGCGACGGGAGAGTGCTGGAGCTGGTCAACAAAACCAACCAGTTCAATCTCAACGGACATCGGTACACCGAAGCGGAATGGCGAAAGCAGTTGGAGCAGCCGGGAGCTTTTGTCCTGGCGGTCTCCTACGAAGACAAGTTCGGACCGCTGGGGAAGATCGCGGTGCTGTGCGGACGCCATGTCGACGGCTCCGTCGATTTGAGCGCCTGGGTGATGAGTTGCCGGGCGTTTTCGCGGCGGGTCGAGGACCGCTGCCTGGAGATTCTGTTCGGCAGGTTCGGTGTGGAGACCATCCGGTTTCGATTCGAGCCAACGGCGAAAAACGGACCCACGGGTGAGGCATTCGAGCGCTATCTGCAGGCGAAACCGACGGGGCAGTTCGAGCTTTCTCGCGCGCGATTTTCGGAATGTGCTCCGCTGTTATACCATCGGGTGCAGTACATCGAGCATTAAACGGAGTACATTTAAGCGGAATGCACTGGCTCGGCCGGTCTTTCCGAAGCCGCTGGCTCCCATTGCCGGAACCATACTTCGAGCATCAACAGAGCCCACAAATGGTCGCTGTTATCGCGTCGTCCGCTCTGGTGTTCATCAATCAAGTGGCGGACGAAAACCGGGGACGCTATGCCGCGACTGGCGAACTGCGGGCTCAGCACATGATCCCGCAGAAAATCGCGCAGCGGGCCGCGAAACCAATGAGAAAGGGGCACTCCGAACCCCATTTTCTTGCGCTGTCGAAGAGCCGGAGGCAGACGATCGCCGATGGCGTCGAGCAGAATCGCCTTGCCCTGGCCATTGCGCATGTTCCAGGCGGGTGGAATGGTTGCGGCGAGCTCGGCCAATTCGTGATCGAGCAAGGGACACCGCACTTCGAGCGAGTGGGCCATCGACATGCGGTCCACTTTGACCAGCATATCGCCGGTGAGCTTCGCCGTCTCCTCAAAATAGCGGGCCTGGGAGAGCGCGTCGGCGCCGTTGGGCAGCAGGCAATGATCGAACGCGCGAAACAGGAATCCTGCATCGGCTGGAAGCATCCACTCGGGATGGAGCAACTCCCGGCGGAGCATAAAAGGCGTGTAGTTCTGTTCGAAGTAGCGTTCCAGGGCCGACGGGCGGCTCATTACACGAAGACGATTCTTCCCATAAGCGGAGTAAGGAAGAGCGTCGGCCACTGAAGAAAGTACGCGCCGCAGCGCCTGCGGAATATGGTCGTAGGCGCCCATCTTCTGGACCTCGAAGAAACTCTCATAGCCCGCGAAAAGCTCGTCGCCGCCGTCTCCGGTGAGGACGACTTTTACATGCTGCGCCGCGAATTCGGATACCAGGTAAGTGGGAATGGCGGCGGTGTCCGCGAAGGGCTCGTCAAAGTGGTGCACCAGGTTTGACACCAGGTCGACCGAATCCGGCCGCACGATCAACTCGTGGTGGTCCGTGTGATATTGGCGGGCCAGCTCGCGGGCGTAGGGCAACTCGTTGAACTCGGCTTCCTCAAAGCCGATGGAAAAGGTCTTCACCGGGTCCGGCGACTGGAGCGCCATGGAGGCGACCACGGAACTGGAATCGATGCCGCCGCTCAGAAAAGCTCCGAGCGGAACATCGGCGATCATGCGAATGCGGACGGACTCGTCAAAAACTTCACGTACTCGATCGCGGACGCTGGCTTCGGTTGCACCTTGGGGAGCGTGCACCGCCGGCGCGGGCAGCGTCCAGTAGCGTTCCTGGGTCACCGTGCCGTCGGAATCGTAGGTCAGCCATCCACCGGGCGGCAATTTGCGAATGGCGCGAAAAGGACTCGCGGGATCGGGAATATAGCCGAACTGAAAATAGAAGCGCAGCGCTTCGCGATCGGTCTCGAAAGGAATATCGAAGCCGCGAAAACACTTGATCTCGCTGGCGAAGTAGATTCCGTGAGGAAGGATGGCGTAGTAGAGCGGCTTTTTCCCGAAGCGGTCGCGGGCCAACAGCAGCCGCCGGCGGCGCGCATCCCACAGGGCGATCGCGAACATACCCCGAAGCCGCGCTACGGCAGCGGGTCCTTCATCCTCATACAGGTGAACGATGGTCTCGGTATCGCTGTGCGTGGCAAGACGGTGGCCTCGCGCAAGCAAATCGCGCCGCAGATCGCCATAGTTATAAATCTCGCCGTTAAAAACGACCCAGTTGGATTGATCTTCGTTGGCGATCGGCTGATGGCCGGTATTCAGGTCGATGATGCTCAGGCGCCGCATCCCGATCGCGCACCCGCCGTCCAAATGAAAGCCTTCGTCATCCGGTCCACGGTGGCGGATGGCGGCGCACATTCGCTGGACGTCCGCAAGCTGGGCAGCCCGCGTGGGCAGGAAAAAGCCGGCGATGCCGCACATTCAAACATTTTAACTCAGACATGAGCAGGCGCTTCACGGCGCGTCGCAGTGAATTCGTCTTGGTTCGGGTCAGGCCTGCACAGCCGGGTTGCCCGCGCGATTGATCGAGCGTCTGGGAAGCAGGGCGCCCAGACCAACCAGCCAGCCTTCGAGCTCCAGCGATGAAAAGTTGCAATGATCCACAACCCTGGGCAAGAGGAGAGGATGGCTGCTGCGGGTCGCCAGGCCTGGCTCGCAGGTGGTGGCCGAGAGCACGCCTTGTTGCTCAAGCCAAGGCAGGAATTCATCGCGATAAACGCCGCAGGGGTAACAGAAGTGCGCCGGGTTTACGTGGGTCATCTCCTGAATCTCGATTCGATTGTCGACAATCTCCCGAATGAACAGATCGCGGTCCAGAGGAGTGCGGTGGCGATGGGTGTGCAACTGGACATCAATGCCGTCGGCAGCCAGGCAACTCACTTCCTGCGGAGTCATTAGCTGCAGAATCCGCCGGGAGATGAGTGTTTGGTACGGCAAACCGAGCTGGCCAGCCAGGCGCTCCAGAAGCGCGTCGCGTTCGGCCAGCGGGAGACGATTCTCAGTTGCGTAGCGCTCGATCGCATCGAGCGCGCGGGAACGTCCTGCCTCGGAAGCAAGCTCGAAGACGCCGTCCAGATCCAAAAGAGGTCCGCCGGCAAAGGTGGCTCGCGCTTTCCACAAAAGATAGGAAGCGAACAAGCGAAACACCGGCCGGTGGTGGTGGCAATAAAACGTAGTCAGATACACGGTCGCGGGGAACTGATATTTCCTCAGCAGTGGCCGGGCACGAGCATAGAAGTCGAAGTCCCCGTCGTCGAACGTGATGACGACACTCTTGGCCGGGAGCGTACCGTTGTATAGCCGCTCCAGCCCTTCCTTGAGCGTAAGCACGTTGAACCCGCCGTCGCGAAGAAGACGCAGACGCTGCTCGAAGAGGGTGGAACTGATGTACAGCTGGGGATCCCATTCGTGCTCGTCATCGATCGAAACTCCGTGATAGCAGAGGATGACCAAACGCCGCCGGCGCCATCCGCTGCCGGCAGACAAACGGAACAGCCCGAAAGTCTTGAAGGTTCCTAAGGCGAAGCGCTTAAGGCTTTTCAGCACAGCGCCTCATTCGAGATGTGAAAGGTTCAAAGATGCTCACGCTAAGAACGGGCCGGCTCGCGATATTCACGGCAGGACGGCCAAAAGATTATTGTCCTTCATTTCTTCTCTATGCGGAGGACCTGCCGAGGATGAGGAAGCCCCAGAGAGGCAAGACTACAAGAACGTGAAGGCTGACATCGCCGGGCTAATGACGTGAATGAAGCGGAGCAGAAGCCATCCAGTATGAATGAGATGATGATTCGGTGGACGGCTGCTTCCTGCTGGTGCGCGAGAAGATGCGAGCGAGGTGAAGCCGTTGGTTTGCGTTATAGCCTGTGGCGGTGAACTACGATGAACACAATAAACCAGTCCTGCCGGATCGTTAGATCGATTATGCCCTTGCTGGCGGCAATCGCGTTCGCGGACGGTCAAACGCAGGTGGACCTGGCAACCCAGTCGAAAAATGTCGATTTCTCGGGAGCCATATTCACCAAACCTGCCAAGGCAGGCACGACCGTTCCGCTCTCTTGTACGCTGGGCGAGGCGTTTTTCAAGACGAGTGCGCCCCCGGGCCAGAATCTTTACGGCTGCACGTCCCCCAACACCTGGATCCTGATGGGAGATGGGATCGAGACGGCCCCTCTGGGCGACTTCGGGGTTAGCAACACTTCTCCAGGCGTGCAGACGCTCGGAGCTAGCTGCAGCAGCGCCACTCCGTGCCAAATGCGCACGGGCGCGACACTGTTCACGATGACGACGCCGGTGACGTTGAGTCTCAGCGGGGTCAGCACAAGCGGGACGGCGTTCTGGTACCTGTCGCCATCGCAGGGACTGACGGCGGGGCACAATTCTGTGGCTACGCTTTCGTGCTCTGGATGCTCGGTTGTTACAGGCATCACAGCTTTTCCGCCGGACTCCACGCCTTTGTGGCAAACCACATTTACGGCCAATATCTGGGACGCTATCAATCCGGGGACCATGGACAAGCGAGCTTTTATTTCCCGGAATGTAATTGCCCCGGGCTCGGGAATCTCATCGACTTCAGATCCGATTACTGGCATTCAAACGCTTTCAACGGATCCGAACATCGTGCCGCGATTTTTCACTGGTTCCGGCGTACCAACGGGTACATGCGCCGCGGGCCGGGATTCTTATACGGACACCAGCGGGGCTCATTTGTATTTCTGCTCATCGACGAATATATGGACGCAGGCTCACTAAACGCAATGAAACGAATTGTGCTCTTTCTAGCCGTTGGCTCACTGCATGCGGCAAGCTATTACGTGGCGAGCACAGGTAACGACTCGACGGGGACCGGCTCGTCCGGTTCTCCGTGGCTCACTCTCGCTCATGCGGTGGGAGCTGTGGCGACCGGGGACACCATTAATATCGTGGCCAATGGTAATCGGGTCACTTGCGATACAACTATTCCGGCAACCGTCACCAACATCACTGTTCAATCATCGAAGCTCGCGCTCTTTCGCCCAGTTGGATACCGGGTGAACCCGGCAGTCGACTCGGCAAACTTTGGTAAATGCCAGTTCGCCAGTATCGGCATGATCGCCCAGGGAGAAGTACATGGACTAAACGCAACCCCGACTTATCAGGGTATGTCGCGGAGCGGAAGCACCTTCACCATGAACGGCAACTGGCCGTCGAACGGCTACACCGTGGCGAATGGAACGCAGGTCGAGTTCGAGGTCAATCCCGAGGCCGGCTATCCGATCCCACCAAGCACCGTTGCCATACCGTCCCCGCTGGTGATCGGCCAGCACTATTACATGGTCAATTGCAGCGTCAGCCCGGCATGCGGCCAGAGCGGCTCAACCTTCCAGGTATCCGCAACCTCAGGAGGGGCTCCGATCACGATTACCGCCTGCGATGCCGATTGCACGACCTATACGACGATCGGCCTGCCGGTCCAAGTAGACGCCGCCGCCGACACGATCACGTCTCCGGACGCACTGAGCGCGGTGTATGCCAACGGAACCCCGGTCACGTTCGCCTCCGGTGGCCTTGTTCGTCCAAACAACCTGCCTTCCCCACTTCAGCAGGACACGATTTATTACGTACGGGACTTGAGCGGAAAAACCTTCAAGGTAGCGGCTACCCCGGGCGGCGCGGCGATAGATCTTACCAACGTTGGCACTGGCATGGAAAGTTTCTCCAACGCCACCGTACCCTCTGGCTGGAAGTTCAGCGGGATCGAGTTTGCCCCTACCAGCGGACACTTCATGTTTAACGAGATCATCGTGGGAGGTGGCAGGGAAACCAGTCCGCTCTCGATGCCCAAGCATTTCGAGTTCGACCGCATCTGGTGTCATGATTTCTCCGAGACGGATAATGGTCCCATCCGCTGCATCGCGGAAAACTCCACGTACTTCAGTATTCACGACAGCTATATCTCCGGGATGAAAGTGGTCTCTAACGGAGACGTTCAGGCTATTGGCGGATGGAGCAGCTTTGGACCAACAACGATTACCAACAACTTTCTCGAAGCAGCTGGAGAAATTGTGGAGTATGGCGGTGTTGTGCCGTCCTACTATCCTCTGACCAATCAGAACAAGACGATCACCGGGAACTACTTCTACAAGCCGTTTATCTGGAAGTATACGACCGGCACCACCACCCCGAGCGGGACCTGTCTTTACGACGCTCCAAACAGCCCGGACCCGGACCATCGCGGCGGTGAGTTTTACCTGAATACCACGACCAGTCAGGGATACGTCTGCGTTGCCGGTACGTGGACGACGACAGGTACCACCCCCACCCACTACGGCGTGAAGAACATCCTGGAATTTAAGAGCGGTCGAAACTGGACCATCACCGGGAACGTATTTCAAGGCAATTGGACCGACGCGCAATCCGGTCAAGCGGTATTGTTTGGAGGGAGACTAGACAGCGGCCCCGGTTTTGCGAACGATCACATTACCTTCAGCAATAACAAGATCACCAACACATATCGCGCATTCTCCATGGGGCAGCTTTGCAGCGGAACCAGCACCGGAACCGCGCCGTGCGTGAACGGGATTACGAATCATCATACGATCACCAACAATCTGATCGTCCTGGGAGGGCCCAGCTATTGCGGTGTCGCCTTCGATAGCACTACCTGCGGCTTCAACATGTGGGCTCTCTTGTGGTCCGGGCGAGGTTCGCTTCAAGACACATTCGATCACAATACGCTGGTTCAGCCGGACGGCATCAGCGCTTCGCCCTACACCCCTAACTCCTATTTTTACGATCTGACTCCAGTGCCCAGTCCGCTGAATGACCAGATCCGTTACACCAACAGCATCAATTCGTACGATTTCCCAGCGGCAATCGCAGGGTTCTCGGCGGATTTCACCAATAGTACCTGGGATCGGATGGTGCTGATTGGTGCGACCGGGACCTACACCGGCAGCGCGGGACCGGGAAACACGATGACGAATACGAGCCTTCCGGCAAATACGGCAGCAGTCGGATTTGTGAATGCCGCTGCTGGCGATTATCACCTAAGTCCGGCCAGCCCCTACAGTGCATCGAATGGGTCGGCTACGCTGCTTTCAAACGATGGGACGGATTTGGGTGCGGATATCGATCTCGTCAACATGGCGACTTCGGGCGCCGTTGCTGGCACGCCCCCGTGGGATCAACAGGCAGGGCTGCAACTGAATCTGGGATCGACTCAGGTCGTGTTTCGGTATGAGGCTCCGACCTCCAGCGTTTGCACGGCGACACTTTATACTGCGCCGGCGCGCATTTCGTCGAATCAGGCGGCTTCAGTTGCCGATGGCTCAGCAAATTCCGTTTCAGACGGAGTCGCCCGACAGCTTTACATTTCAGGCTTAAACCCATCTACGCATTATTGGTACAAGCTGGCCTGCGGAGGTGGCGTGCTCCTCGTAGGAGATACGTACACGCGGGCAGTGGGTTCGGGGACCTCACAGTTCAGCTTTGATTGGAACGCTGCGGTTGCTATGCAATACTCCTCGTCGCGGAGCATGTCCAGCGCGGTATCTCTTCCGGCGGCGACGCGGCAGTTAATCCCTGTGGCCGCCAACTCGGTGGTGTATGTGCAGGTTGGCACGACAGGTCCAATCACCATTCTTATCGCGCCATGAAAGTCGGAAACGGGGCCAGCGATACTGGCGGTGCAAAACATCGGGGTCCGTGCTCCGCCAGCAACGTTTTCTTCGGTACGAACATTTTCCGCGGTCCACAGCGAGACTCATTCTTGCCAGATCGCGTGGCTCACGGACCGGGCTCATGGCTCGCGTTCTTGCAGCGCCCGCCCCGCCAACGGATCATATCCCACTACCACCCATCGTTCGCGCCCCAGCGTTCGCGCCCAGGCCATGCGCTGCCCAGGACCGGGATCGACGGCATAGAAGACTTGTTCCTGTTGCCAGCCGGGCCCGTTCAGGTTCAGGTGCTGAGCGGCGAAGAACGGCGGCGAGCTCCTTAGAAATACCACGCAGCGGCAATCCCGAAACTGGCCAGCGAGATGCGCTACGGCGATGGAAGGAGCACTCCGCTGCAACACGATCTTGCTGGCCGCGATTGTCACCATCAGCTGAACGGCCAGGAGAGAGCAGCCTGCTGCGATCACCGACGGCCGCGGTGATTTGAACGCTGCAACCACCGCGGCGATTCCTTGCGCGGCTAGAATCGCTACCGCGAAGTAGCTCTCAAACCAGTAGCGCTCGGCCAGGACCGAGCCGGAATCTTCCGTTTGCACTAAGTGTCCAAGAACAATAACAAGGAACAGCGATAGCAGCAGCCACACCATGGGAGAAGTCTTCCGATTCTTCCAAAAGCCTACGGCTGCCAATACGAAGATGAGCGGAAAGAAGAAGAGCAGCGTGGATTGCAAGCTAAAGCGCCACATTTCTTTCATGTTGCGCAGCGCCTGCGGCACCGATGCGGATATTTCCACGGGAACGTTGAGGCCTCGAGCAAATGCATATGGCGACAACCATAGATTGCCCGTGAAGGTCCGATTGTAAAGAAGTACGGACCCCACGGTGACCGCACCCACGGCGGCGCCAATCGCCAAAGTTTTAGCCAGAGCACCCGGCTCTCGCCGCAGAGTCAAGATGACACCCCCGGTCAGGGTTGCGGCGGTTAACAGGGCCGTGAATGGCCGCACGTGGAAGGTTAGTCCAACGAGCAGATACATGAAAAAAAAGTACGAAAGCCTTCGGCGACGCATCCCTTCCATCCAAGCCCAGCACGACGATGCGACTAATAGTCCCGCGGTCGCGTGTGTCATCAGCTGCACGCTCGGTGCGAGGAAACAGGGCGATAAAACGAGCAGGGCTACCGCGCAAAAGGAAACCTCAGGGCCGCTGAGCGTACCTGCGATCCGGGCCGTACAAATCAGAATGCCAACCGCCAACAGCGGATTCACCAGCCATCCCCAGCCGACCTTTTCCGGCAACGCCAGCACCAGCGGCCAACCCAGAGGATACTTCGCAAACCATCCGTTTCGCCAAAGGATGAGGTTGTTGAAGCGCAGGGGCAACGGTACGGCCTCGGGCTTTTGCGGCGCGCCGGGCGGCGGGGCCGCCATCAGCTTCCCTGCGCCCAGAATTCGCGCTTGAAAACGATACGCCACCTCATCCGGATTGCTAAAGCCTTGCGTGTTGATTGCACTCAACGCCGCGGATCCGATCAGGAAGACTCCCATAAACGCAGCAGTCCATAGTCCGACCCGCGCCGGGATGGGGAGCTGTTGCGGCCCCGGCTCCCTCCCCTTCAATCCATACAGGAGCGCTGGCAGCAGTAGAACCGCCTGCAAAAAGATTGCCACTAGTTCGTAGTGCGGCCAGCCTCGCATGACCGCGACTGCCACCAGAGCGCCGTATAAGAGCGTTCCAGCGACCATGACGGGAATGCGGTTCGCGTTCCCTCCGGAATCCGCCTCCGAGCGCTTGCGGGCGAACCGTGGGGGGATGCGATCATGCAGCGGTGGCAAGTTCAATTGTCTCAAACAGGGATGGTCCCTTTAACGAGGTCCCCGAAGGCAGTATCTCTGCCACTTGTTAAGCACGCTGCTCGCGACTTTCAGGTGGTTGGCGAAAACGGCTGGCTGAGGTTGTCTGTTGCCGGCTGCGGCTGACGTTGCAGCCTACCGGGCGACTCGGTACGGCACAGGCGCGGCTGCCTGAGAACCAACCTCGCAAAAGGCCCTGTCCTATGAAACGATTGGGCGACCCCACGCATCTCTCAGCACGAGGTTTTGCACGCCAGACAGACTCCGATTGGGGCGAAAAGTACTATTCCCGGCGTACTACTGAGATGAATCGCGGGAGTCATTCTGGCGCAAGTTAGCTTTGTTATAGTGGCACAAGATGCGGTTGCACGCCGCAGGCCGCGTTCGGAGAGCACAAAAATGAGAGAGTCCGCAGGCAATAGCGTCGTCCAGGCGGAAGTAGATGCCGCACCGTTGCCGTATGAGCCGTCGCCAGCTTTTCGTTCTTCGATACTGGACGACGAGGCGCAACGGGCGCAGAATCACGGCAAGCGCATTGGTATTCTCATCGTCACCTACAACGCACTGACCACGCTGACGAAGGTTCTGAAGCGCATCACTCCGCATGTGTGGGAAAACATCGAGGAAATCGCCGTATTCGATGATGCGAGCCAGGACGCAACTTATGAGCTTGCGGTGGGTCTCAAGGCGCTTCGGCAGCTCCCCAAACTGACGGTGGTCAAGCACGCGAAGAACCTGGGCTACGGCGGGAACCAAAAGGCGGGATACCAGTATTTCATGGACCGGGGCTTCGATATCGTCGTGTTGCTTCACGGCGACGGGCAATACGCGCCCGAGATCCTGTCCCACATCTATTCGCCGCTGGTCAATGGAGAAGCGGACGCGGTCTTCGGTTCCCGCATGATGAAGACCTACGGTGGCCCGCTGAAGGGCGGAATGCCTCTCTACAAATATCTGGGGAACCGCATCCTGTCGGTGTTCGAGAATTCCGCCTTGGGGCTCAACCTGACGGAATTTCACAGCGGCTACCGGGCCTACAACCTGCACGCGATAAAGAAAATCGATTTCACCCACATGACCGATGATTTCCACTTCGATACCGAAATCATTATCAAACTGAATCATCAGCGCTACAGGATTCACGAAGTTCCCATTCCCACTTACTACGGCAATGAGATCTGCTACGTAAACGGAATGCGCTACGCGCGCGACGTTTTCAAGGCGGTGCGGCGCTATCGAAAAACGAAGCAATCCGTCGCCCAGTGTCCCGAATTCATCGAATACTTCGTGCACTACCCCATCAAGCAGAGCAAGTACTCGAGTCATTACTACGTCCGTCAAATGGTGGGCAGCAGCCATACCGTGCTCGACCTGGGATGCGGAGAGGGTGCATTGGCGGCCGAGCTGAAGAAATCGGACAACGCGATCACCGGCATCGACGTGCTGGCGGAAACGCCGAATCCGCAAGTGTTCGAGCAATATTTCAGCGCGGACTTAAATCAGGGTATTGCGCCCGTCATCCGGGAGCTGGCGGGAAAGCGGTTTGAGCGTGTCCTGCTGCTCGATATTCTGGAACACTTGAACAAGCCGGAGACGCTACTGCGGCAATGCCACAACGTTTTGGAACCGGATGGCCAGCTCGTCGTCTCCGTTCCGAATATAGCCAACATTACGGTCCGCCTGATGCTTTTGTTCGGCCAATTCAACTACACCGCGCGGGGGATTCTCGACCGCACCCACCTGCGCTTTTTCACGCGCAAGACCGCACGCCGCTTTGTCGAGGAGAATGGATTCACCATCCTTGAGGAGCGGCTCACAGTGATGCCGCTGGAACTCGCTTTTGGATGGTCGCCCAACAGCCTGCTGGGGAAGGCGATCAACCGCTTGCTCGCCGGACTGACCGCCCTGATGCCCGGACTCTTCGGTTACCAAGTCATGTTTGTGGCGCGGATGAAGAGCTGAGCCAGGTGCCTCACCCTTCCGAGCGATGGCCCTTTATCCAACGTCAGCCTTTATCCAACGTCAGCCTTTAGGCAACGTCAGAACGATACAGGGTAGCGGGCGGGTCCTGGCCTAAGCATACTTATGATGGTCGCTGAACTCCCCGGCGATTCGCGAGTCCCGTTCGATCGCCGGGATAAGTTCGTGATCGCCTTGCTGCTGGCGCTGAGCGCCTGCTTCTCAGCGCTCCAGTGGAGCAAAATCGCGAGTTTGTGGGGTGACAGTCCGCGCTCGCTCTTCGAGACCTATCGTGTCTTTAGGGGAGACATGCCGTTTCGGGATGTCTCCGCTCCATATCCGCCTCTTTCGATGTATGCGTTCGCGGTTTTCTATAAGCTCTTCGGACAGACATTCGCGACCGCTCAGATACTGCTGGACATACTGAGTACTGCCCTCATTATCTCCACCTACCTTCTGGCCCGGCAATTTCTGCGCCGGCTGCCGAGCGCCGGAATTGCGATGTGTCTAGCTATTGCGGGAGTCGGCAGTGAGTCTGCATTTGCCCTGTACAGTCTCAATATGTACACGCCCTCGGCTCTTCTGGCGCCGATTGGCTTGAATCTATTTCTAATCGGCCTGATCGGGATTCTACGCAGTCCGGCGATCCGTCCGCGGAGCCTCTGGCTGGTCTCACTGGGAGCGAGCCTCGCCATCCTGAGCCGCACCGAGTGCCTGCTGCCGGTTTCTGCGTGTCTCGGCCTCACCGGTCTGTGCCTGTGGTACCGACGCCGCCAGCCGGGGGAACGGTTCGGTTACGCCGCGAAGTTACTGGCCGTGGGGCTGCTCATGCTTTCGCCCGCAATACTGGTATATGTCTGGCTCGTCGCAGAGTCCGGTCTCCGGGACGTCGTTGCAGGACTGCTGAACTACGGCAACGCGACGATGGTGTGTCCTTACTGGCCGACCGGAATCGGGCTGCTGGGCTTCTTGGCAGGATTAGGAGAAGCGGGACTGGTTTACATATCTGGGTCCTTCCTGCTGCAGAGGGCGGGTCGGACGCGATGGAAGTTGCTGTGGGGCGCGATACTGGCAATTGCCGTGATGGCGGCATATCTGTATGCCGCTTGGGACGATTTCCCTCGGTTTTGGGCGCTGCCGGGGCCACGGCCGCACGCCAGTCCGCGGCAAGTCTTGGGTGCGTTGTTCGCGCTTACCCACGTCCTCATGCCGGTGATGGGCGCTGCGGTTGTATTGACCCTCTCGGCGTTCTGGCGATCACGCCGGGTTCTGTCCGGGCATCAGACGCTAGCCAGCATCGTAACGCCAGAGATGATCGTTTGCCTTTCCGGGGCCGCGCTTTGCATCCGGTCTTTGTTCGGCAGCGTGTTGACGGAATTGCCAGGCGTTTCGTCGTCCTCCTATCCCATCCTGTTCGTGATCGCCGGAATTCTGCTCAGCAGGGTCTTTGCATCGCCCTCTGAGCCAGTTGAAAGTTTGCGCTTCAAGATCGCCAGGGCGATCCCCTCGGCGGTATTCTTTGCATACGGCGCCGCTCGCCTTAGCTGGTTCTTCATGAGCGCAGGCCAATATTACCCTTTGGAGACGATCGCCGGCCGCATCCGCCTGGAGGACCGCAGTAGCGTCAGCGTCTATAACTATGTTGTCGCGCATACCGGACCAGACGACTTGATTGCCGACCTCATCTACGGCGGTGGAGGAGTCAATTTCTCGGCGCGGCGGCCGGCTTCCCTATTCATGACAACTCTTGCCTTCTGTATTCCATCCGAGGAATATCTTTGGCGGGATGCTAACCGGATCAAAACTGCCAGGCCGAGGCTGGTTATCGCAGAGGCCAATGACCACCTCGGGACGATGTATGGCGGAGGCACCGTCAATGGATGCACGTTCCCGCACCTGGTATGGCGCTCCGGGCGCATCACTGGCGATCCGACAAGAGTACTCCCGGTGGTCTCTGCGGTAAAGGAGAATTACACGCCCGTGTTCCGGGACGGAAACATCCAAGTGCTGGAACGGAACGACCTGGTGCGGACCCAACTGGCCGATTCGACCAAGCCGTAGCTCTGACCCGGCGGATCACCAGGCTGACTAAGGGAGATCTTATGGTTAGTCAGGCCGGCCACCGATCAAGAAGCGATCCGCATTACGTAACGCGGCCGCAAGATACGCTCCATGCTGGCCGGCCAGAGCCGAATTTCGCGATTTGAGCTGGTTGAAACGCAAGAGAAGAAACTGGACCAGCATAGGCAAGACATCCTTCTCCGGCACGTCGAGGGATCGGCAGGCCTCTTGGATCCATTCGCGAAACGGGCTGGCCCAGCGTCCGCTCCCGAAGAACGCGGCTTCAAACTGGGCAAGGCCCGGGACTCCTTCGGCCGCGCCGGCCTGGGGCTCGCCGAGAATCACGGCAATGAACATCGTGAAAATATCGTGGAGCGCTGATCCGCCGCGAAACATATGTTCCCAGTCGATGACCGCGATGCCACCGGATGGATCGACGAACACGTTCTCCAAGGTGAAGTCGCCGTGGTGCACCGAATCAGCCGGGCAGCGGGCGAGCAGGCCGCGGAGTTGCGCCAGAGCGTTGGGGTCCGATGCGACCTCCTCGGGCGGATTCAACCAGGACGGATCTATGCGATCCACGCGCTCCTCCGGCGCAAGATCCCGGGTGATCTGAATCGCCGCTTTTACACATCGCGGGAGTAGCTTCGTAAGGATCTCAACTCGCTTGGGTCCGGTAGCGGGAAACACTACGCGAGAAACCGGAAGGCCCGGAGCGACGGATTCGGCCAGGTAGTCAAAGCTCCCGATGCGAGTGAAACCAAGGGGTCGCGGCACAGAGAAGGAAATGTCTTTCCGCGCGCCGAAACGCTCGCTCACGATTTGCATACATTGATATTCCCGGTTCAGCGAGGAGGTTGCGCCCGGGGCCAGAGTAGTGGTCTTGATCACACACACAGGATCTATGGATCCGTTCTCGAACACCCGGATGACGCTTTTCAGTCCGAACGGGTTGGAGTACAGGGAAAACTTCGGTGCGCGCAACCCGGGCAGGCCGGGAAGCCGGGAGCGCAACAGTCTCCAGAATCCCGGGTCCCACCGGCCTGCGGACTTACTGGCCAGCATCACAAAGCTGGGAACGGCGAACTGCAAGGCTCCGGAGCGCGCAAGCATCCGCTTGGTCGCCCGCACCAAACCGTAGCGCAGGGGCGCAGTGGGCTCGCTGAGCACGGTGTCCACGCGATCGGCGATCAAGCCGCTCTCCAGGGGAATGAGGGAAGAGGGCTGATTATAGTCGGGATCGGGCCAGTACATCGAACTGGCGGGAAAGCCGCTATCGGCAAGCAGCTTCCGGTACCCTTGCGCTCCGTAGGTGTAAGTGCGGTATTGGCGCTTAGAGTTTAGAACCGTGTGGGTATGAGCGCGGGTCGAGCGTCTCAACCACCAGGTGGCGACGCTCCTGGGCATGAAATTGGTGTAGGGCAAACCGGAATGATCGATCGCTCCGTAGGCGGCAGTGTAGCCCCAGCGGTTCTCGATCCCGATCAGCAGCGTTCCCTCGGGTTTCAGAATGCGGCCCATCTGTTTCAGAAATCCGACTTGGACATCGCGAGGATTTCCCTGGTGATCCCACTCACCGACCCATTCGAGCACGCCGTTCACGATCACCAGATCGAACATTTGATCGCAGAACGGCGGGTCGAGAGCGCTGGCCTGGACAAGAGTAACGTTGGAGATGCCTTCCTGGCTCATGCGGATCCGGGTAAACTCAATGCGTTCGGAGACCGCCTCCAGGGAGAAGACCTTGCCCGCGGCGCGCGCCAGAGAGTTGGTAATCGCGCCGTGGCCGCAGCCGATGTCGAGCGCCACCGAGTTCTCGTCCAGACCCAGCAACGGCAGCCACGAAGCGCGCTGCCAGTCGATCAGAGAGATCTGCATAACGCGATCTCCAGCGAAGCGGTTCAGCGCGGCAGCACGCCACCCCACTTCCTGGGCCTGCTTGAGGAACTCGCCGGCCTCGGATTTAGATACTTCGCCCCAATAATAGGAAGGCTCAAAGAAACGCGGCACCCCCTGCCGAACAGGCCAGGATTGGTGGCACGCCGGACATCGGAGCACGTCGTCGCCATCCCCGGACAGGGCAGCATGGCAGGCCAAACATCTAAATGACGTAGAAGCGGAATTCCGATGGAGATCATCGGCAAGGGTTCCCATTAGTCTCCAGGATACGAAATTTTCTCAGCCACTCCCGGCTCTGTTTTTCGGGATACCAGCTGGGGGTATTCGACGAACCAGAAGTAAACCAGGAGCTCGACACCATATAACAGCGCTGCCACGGAAACGATTTCCAACAGTTCTCTCCAGGATCGGGACGGAAGCCGCATATCCAGCAGACCGACCGCAAGCGCCACGGGGATGGTCAAGAGAATCGGGTACCCGAAAGAATCCAACAGGAAATCGCGCAACCGGACGTGGAGCAGCCTGCAGAGATGAATCGGCAGAAAAAAAGCTGCGGTGCAAAACAGGGGAATCGCGGTGCCGATGGCGACTCCATTGATCCCATACCGCCGGGCCAGCGTCACACTCAGGATGAGATTCGCCAAGCCTTCCGCGAACAGGACCACAGCCAGGGTTTTGTGCCGGGCCATGCCGTACAAGATTTTGGGGGAAGTGGCCTGGGCCAGATAAAGCGCGGTCGGCACGATCAGAATGGCCAGAACGGACTGGCTGGATACGTACTGGGGCCCCAACCACGCCTGGATAAAACGGCTGCCGATGAGCAGCAGGATCGCCGAGATGGGGAAAGCGACAAATGCGGAATATCGATTGCCCAGAATCAGCACACGGCGCAGTCCATCGACGCTTCCAGAGGCGTGCAGAGCGCTGGACATGGGCGTGAAGACCTGCGCCATGGCCTGGACGACGTCGGTGGTATAACTGACCAGCCTGCCGCCGGCAGCGAAAAACGTCACCGCGGGCACGGAAATGCAGGCGGCAACGACCATGGAGTCGAGTTGGAAACGAAACACCTGGGCGATTCCGATCCAAAATGTGACCAGGCCGAATGCAGCCATAGCTGAAAAAGTCGATCGGCTCACATAGCCCCAACGCAACAGTTTCCTCGGGTGCATGGCTAAGGCCGCCCACATCAGGACGGCGGCTGTGGCCAGATTGACGCCGACGGTCACGCCGCCGACGAACACAATCCCGTGGCCGGCCGAAAGACCCGCGACGATGAACCCGGCACGGACCAAGGTCCCCACCGCTTGCACGGCTCCCACTAACGCAAAACACTGTAGACCCTCCAGAACCCCGGCAAAGAGGGAGATGGGCATTCCCACGGCGGTTCCGATGCCCACGACCAGCAGGAGAGTGTGTGCCATCTCTGCGTCCCCGGCCGACAGCTTAAACCAGGTCTGCACGTTCGCCGCAGCCACCAGGCTGATGACAGCGGCCACGGCGGCCACGCACGAATATGCAAAAACACCGGTGCTGACAACCTTGGCCAGCTCGTCGATTTCATCGGTGGCCCGATAACGGGCTACATAGCGGATAATCGCATTTCGAAGGCCCAGATCGAGCATCCCGTAGTAGCCGGTAAACGCGGTCATGAGTACCCACAGGCCGAAGGCTGTATTACCCAGACGGTGAAGGATGTAAGGAGTCAGCAGGAAGCCGACGACCATGTTCGTGCCCAGTCCGAACCAACTCCCGGCCACGTTTTTTATGGTTTTGAGCGACACCTCTGACCAGCTTACTCGATAGACTCATATTGCTTCCAACATCCGCAAGTTGCTATCCTCGCGACGATGGATTCCACAAACGCTCGCCTGCGAAAGTGTTTCGCGACCGTTTTTCCGGATTTGAACGAGGAGCAGATGCTCCAGGCTTCCGCCGCCGGGCTCAGGCAATGGGACTCGCTGGCTACCGTGAACCTGTTGGCGCTGATCGAGGAGGAGTTCGGCGTGAGCATCGATCTGGATGAGCTGGAAGCTCCTTCGTTTAAGAGTTTGCTGGGGCTTATTGAGAGCTCGCCGGACGGTCAGGTGAGATAATCCGGGCCACCCGAGTTGCGGAAGGCGCCATCGCCGTCAATCAACTGAACATCCAGTGGAAGATCCGGAGGCACGAGCTTTTGCGGATCGTAAAGCTGCACCGGATCAAGGGCGCGAATACGAAAACCGCACTTCTCCAGGGCAGCCAAAGCGACCTCGTTGGCGGCAGCCCCAGTCACTTCATTCGCTCCCGGGCGCCCGCAGGCTTGTTCGACAGCGAGAGCATAGAATTGGATCCAGTCCTCAAGCCGGCTGGATGAGAGCCATGCGTCGGCGATACGAGCCTGTCCAGGCGGGAAGGTCAAGCAGAAGTACCCCACACATTCGCCGTCGCGCATGGCGAGGGAGAAAACGCCCGGCGCAACCGGACAGTCGCTGTGGTATTCAAACAGTTCGGGATTTCGTTCCAGCATCAGGCGGTGCGAATGCCGGATGGGCCAGGGGACATTGGACCCGCGGATTTTGAGGGCGTCGACCGGCTGCGCGCGCCAGTGGCTGCTCAAAACCGTTTTGGAGCGGCTCCACAGAAGGTTTCTCGCCAGGCGGGCTGGCGTTTTCCAGTTCCAGGGTGAGGTGAGGATCTGGCGAACGGGGCGGAGCGGCAGTGCCAGCGTATGGACATCATTTCGCGGCCGGTAGCCCATCGCGAAACGCATCTTGCGAGCGATTTCGGAGCCGCCGTACACGAAGTTTACGGGCACCCGCTTAGCCATATGCTTCATGATCGATACTCCGGCCCCCGGAAAATCGGGACTGGCTGCCCAATCGATGAGGAAGAAGCAGGGGATTTCCTCTGACGACAGGATTTTAGCGGGCCATGCGGCTCCATGGGCAACGATGGATCCGCCGCGCTCGAGGATAAAGCTGCGGGAGCCTTGCCAGCCCGGGCGCTCCCTCCAGTACTTCCATTGCATCATGGCCGGATCGAGGATCGGCTCGCCGCCGCGAGCTTCGAATATACGGCCGAGAAATGAGGCGATCGCACCGACATCCGCGGGAGTGGTAGCGCGAAACTCTGCTTTCATGAAGAATACCTGAGGCCGTCGATCGCTTCGAAAGCTTCATTTGAGCTCAGCGTGTGTGTGCCCAACAAACCTGGCCGCCACTGGGGATAAATCACTTCGACAAGTTCCTCTGCGTAATCCGTGGGAGAGATCTTAAGCACACGGTTCAGTGCGATGGCGTAGCCGTAACGGACTGAGCAGTCCTGGGCGGGCCGAATCAATGTGCCGTGAGAGCGGAACACAGGGCCGGCTCCCCGGGCTCGCCGGACATCGGAACAAATCGGGTTGCGCGGATGATAATGCCATTCGCCATCGAGGGCTTTGGACCAGAACAGGAAGGTTTCATGGCCGTGTCGCGCCGATGTCGTAAAAAGATACCAGATTCCGTCCAGGAACAGCGGTGTGGTATCGACCGCGCGTACGTTGGAGAAAAGAACCTTGTGCAGCGTCCACTCGAACGGAAACTTCGTGGCGCGGTATAACTCGATGGTACAGTTGCCGGAGGTCTCCGGAAGCATGAAGAACTCGCCCTGATCGCGGAAGACGAAGGGATAGGACAGGTGATACGGTTTTTCAAGGACCGGAACAGGCTTGCTGAAAGCACCATCGCTCCCGAGCTCGATCACTGAGAGATGGCCCTTGACGGACGCGGCCGGTATTTCTTCCACAAACAGCCAATTGCGGCCCTTGTCTTCGACCACGAACGGATCGGCCAGTTGGGAACCGCGAGGCGCCGGAACATCGTGGAAAGATTGAGGGACGAACCTGTCCTGACACGTCCGGAAAAGCTTCGGCTCGGCGCGGACGGCAACAAACCATGCCGCCGGACGCCCGCGCGCTGCCAACCGTATGGATGCGGTTTTGAGAGCCTGGCGCGCCACCAGAGATGCGCTCTCCAGATTCCCCGGCGGGGGAAGGATGGCTGGGGTAGACGCTTTTGAGGACGTGATATCCCGGGGACTTTCGGGGTCCAGAAGATTGAGCAGGTTGCGAATGAGCACCAACCCCGCCAGGCTCATCGGCTGGACGGCGTTCCTCGCGACGCGCCATCCAAGTTGGGATGATACGTGACATGCCGCCAGGCGACGGACATTCCCCTGACCCGCATCCTGCTCCCAAACGAGAGTGTTTACGGGACGCCCGTCCGCGACCTCTCTCCAATACGGAGGCTCAGAGCGCGGCGCGTCCGGATCGCCGCAGCACAACGACCAGACGCCAAAACGGGCGAGGCCTTCGGGGTCCATTTCGAGGCGCCGGCTTTCGAGCCAGATCAGCACATCCAGATTCGCGCTGGCGATACGGGCGCGACTCTGGGCCGCAATGCCTCCGAGGGTGACGATCGGAACGCTCCCGCTCACATGGATTTCAACCCGGTCGAAAGGCGACTCGGCCTGACTGGTCCAACGGTTCAGCCAGCGAAAGAAAGCGCCGCCCGAAGAACGGCGGGAGGGATCAAACGCGTCCACGATGTAGATGGATTCGATTGAAATCGCGGGTTCGAAGCTCAAAAGTTCGAGTACGCGATGAGCCCACCTCTCCATACCAGCATTGTTGTCCAGGAGGATGCCGCACCGGAGACGACCCTCGATCTCGCGGTGGTTTCTCCAAAGGTGGGCATTCAGGTCGGGTGGATATTCCGGTTCCGGCATTGGGCGGCTACCCATCTATTGCCTAATCTTCGCCCGTTGAGTCAAGACCGCCTTTTCAACCATTTTGCGGCTGGGTGAATCGGGAACAGTAGGGTGCGCCAGCCATGCCGCCCATCCCTGGTAGTCTAACAGGTGCTCCACGAGGCTGGCCATAAAGGGGTCGGCGAGAAACGCGCGCGGAACACTAAAGTTCTCCAAAACCAAGGCGATAGAGCATATATGCTAGGATTGTCATGTGGGGCTCAGTGCTACGGATTTGGCACCGTACTGGCGCGGTTCTGCAAAAGGTGAAGTGTGAACCTCGCGCCCTCACAGGTCAAAATCGTGCCGGGAACGGCACCCCCCTTTGCGGCGCGGCTAGTTGACCGTTCCCCCCACCCAATCGCGACCGCCGTCCTGCTGCTCAATCTTTTTTTCATGGTCAGCCGGGGAGGCGAACTACTGGCGGGACTAGCGGGAGTGAACTTTCATCCCACGATGATTCTGATGGCGGTTTCGCTGGTGGCCGCCCTGTTCACCGTGGGTGTGGTAGAAGTCATCAAGACCCCCGTAGTTTTCATGTTTACGGCCTTTACGGGTTTGTTCCTGCTCGCCACCCTTACAAGTCAGTGGCCGGGCGGCAGCGTGACGACGCTTACGAGCTATTGGATCCCGTCGTATGCCTGTGTGCTCCTGATCCCAAGCCTGATTTCGACACTCGATCAGTGCCGCAAGGCATTCTATGTGCTCGCATTTTCCCTGATCCCGATACTGTTGTCGACGGTTTTGTATCAGACTCAGGTTCAGGGCAGAGATACGATCCTTTACGGCACCTTGGGAAATCCCAACGATTTGGCGTTTTCCCTCCTGATGCTAATCCCATTCACGGTCGTCGTAATCCAAATCGAATCGCTGCGGAGTTGGAAGGGCATGACGTGCCTATTGGCAATCCTATTTGCCATACTCAAGACACTTAAGACCGGGTCGAGATCCGGCATGGTCACGATGGTCTCCTGCTTCGTTATTTTGCTTTTCGCCGCGAAGATGAAAACGAAGCTCAAGATGGTTGGGCTGGCAGTCGTGCTCGTAGCGATCGCCGCAGCAACCCTTACAACCCAAACGTTAGAGCGATATGCGACCGTCTTCAGCGGGACTTCGGTTGACTCCGAAATGTCCCAGAATCAAGTCAGCGCTGTGGAGTCGACTACCGCGAGGAAAATGCTCTTTCAGGAGAGCGTTAACCTGATGCTGGAACATCCCCTGTTTGGGGTTGGTCCAGGCATCTTCGCCGCGGCGTTGGCGAGCGAGCAGAAGAGTCGCGGGGAGTTACAGTCCTGGCATGAGGCGCATAACAGCTATACCCAGGTCGGATCGGAAATGGGGATACCGGCGTTCCTGATATATGTGTCTATCCTGTTCTACTGCGTGAAGCGGACCGTTTCCACTTATCGGCGCACACGCCGCGATCCAGCCCGGATCATGATTTGCCGGATGGCGGCGGGCCTTTCCATGGCGCTGGTAATCTACTTAGTTTGCGCCGCATTCGGGAATTATTCCTACACGTTTCAATTCCCTGTCTTGGCCGGGCTGGTGCAAGCTTTTGATGTGTGTGTCCGCAAGGAGATGAAAACCGCAGCATCGATTGCGCCTACTCGTTTCCCCACGCTTCCGGTTGCTCTGACGCCCAATCCACAGGTGCCGAACTATGTGCGGAATCGCCGGCTACGTCACGATCGCGCCTGAGGACGGTAGTCAGGCGATCCTCCGCGGGATGACGGACCGGCTCGCGCATCGCGGCCCGGACGGTTTCGGCTACTACCAGGACCAGCACGCAAACCTGGGTCACCGCCGCCTGAGCATCATCGACCTGGCAACCGGCCAGCAGCCCATGTCCAATGCGTCGGGATCGCTGTGGCTGAGCTACAACGGCGAGATTTTCAATCATGCAGTCTTGCGCGAGGAACTGCAGAACCTCGGCTGCCAGTACAGAACCAAGAGCGATACCGAAACCATTCTGCATGCCTACCGGCAATATGGGGCCGGCTGCGTCGAACATTTTCGCGGGATGTTCAGCTTCGCCCTGTGGGATAAGGATGCTCAGGTTCTGTTCTGCGCCCGAGACCGCCTGGGAATCAAGCCGTTCTACTACATCTGGGACGGACGGCTATTCGCCTTCGGCTCAGAGATCAAGGCAGTGCTGGCGCATCCCGCCGTCCCAACTGCGTTTGAAGAACACGCACTTCCGGAATACCTGGCGTCAGGATATCTGACAGGCGAGCGCACTCTGTTCCAGAAGGTCCGCAAGCTGATGCCGGGACATTGGCTTTTACTGGACCTGAAGCGCTCAAACCCCGAGCCGCAGATCGTCCAATATTGGGACGTTCCGCAGCCGGGGCCAGCCGAGGCCCGTCCGGATGGGGACTGGATCCAGGAGTGCCGCCAACGCCTAGAAGAAGCAGTGGAAACGCGCCTCATGAGCGACGTACCGCTCGGCATGTTCCTGAGCGGAGGGGTGGATTCGAGCGCCATCGCGGCATTGATCCGGCGCAAGACCTCGGGACCAGTAAAGACTTTTTCGGTAGGTTACCGGGAAGCGGAATTCAGCGAATTGTCGTATGCCGCGGAGGTCGCACGGACGATCGGCACGGAGCACCACGAGACCGTCATCGGCATGGAGGATTTCTTTCAGCCGCTTCCGGATCTGATCTGGCACGAAGATGAGCCCATCGCATGGCCTTCGAGCGTTTCGCTGTACTTTGTTTCCAGGCTGGCTGCCCAGCAGGTCAAGGTCGTTCTGACGGGCGAGGGGGCCGACGAACTTTTCGCGGGTTACAAGCGCTATGCCTGGCAGCTTCTCAATGAAAAAGGGATGCGCTATTACGGTGTGATTCCAGCGGGAATGCGCGGCTGGGTGCGCGGCCAGATCGCGACCAGTTCACTGCTTTCTGCGTCGGTGCGCCGTAAGCTGAACCATACGTTCGTGGGCCGCAAGGAGAATCTCGAATCGGTCTATCTGGACAGTTTTTACGGCGCGTTTTCAGCCGAGCAGCAGACGGAACTGCTGGGGCACGAGCCGACCGGCGTGTACGGCGATTATCTGCGCTATTGGTCCAGCCGGCCCCAGGCATCGAGCTTGCAGCGAATGCTCTATGCGGACCAAAAGACCTACCTGGTGGAACTTCTGATGAAACAGGACCAGATGAGTATGGCGTGCTCCATAGAAAGCCGCGTTCCATTTCTGGATCATCCCTTTGTAGAGTTCGCAACGCGGGTTCCGGATCGACTGAAGATTCGCGGAAACACACAAAAGTACATCTTGAAGAAAGCCGTGGAGGATCTGATTCCCCATGAGATTCTGTATCGGAAAAAGATGGGATTCCCGACGCCGTTGAGCCAGTGGTTTCGCGACCCGAAAGCTGAGCCGTTGTGGGAAGCGCTGTGTGCGCGCGATGGATTCCTCGGCTCTTATTTGAACGCCGATGCCGTAAAATCGCTGATCGAGCGGCAACGTAGCGGCTTGGAAGACGCCACCGACCGCCTGTGGCGGCTACTGAACCTGCAGATCTGGGGCGACACTTTCATTACCGGCCGCAAGGAGCGTTGGCGGGAAGGCGCGCTTGTCTCGGAGTCGGCGGCGTCCAGGGCATGAAGCTTTTATGGGTGAAGACGGATTTTCTCCATCCCACGACCAGGGGCGGCCAGATTCGCACGCTGGAATTGCTGCGCTGCCTGCACCGTAGGCACCAAATCCACTACGTTGCGTTCAACGATCCTACCGAGCCGGAGGGTTTAAATCGCGCGAACGAATACTCCTCGAAGGCCTACCCCATCGACTACCAACTGGTGGACAAGAGTTCGCCGGCATTCCTGATCGAGCTGATCGTGGGACTCTTCTCGAAGATGCCGGTGACGATCCGGCGCTGCCGTTCGGCGCAGATGGAGGCCGAAATCGAACGGCTGATGCAACAAGAACACTTCGATTGCGTCATCTGCGATTTCCTCTCGCCGGCGCCCAACCTTGCTGACCTGAGCTCGTGCGTCCTGTTTCAACACAACGTGGAGGCGGTCATCTGGAAGCGCCGCACCGAACACGCGTCCGACTGGCTGCGTCGCTGGTACTTGAAGCTACAGGCAGACCGGATGATTCGTTACGAGGGCGAGGTTTGCCGCACAGTGCGCAAAGTTATCGCCGTTTCCGAAACCGACGCCGCCCTCATGCGGGAATGGTATGGAGCGAAGCGCGTGGAAGCGGTCCCTACCGGTGTGGATGCGGACTATTTTGCGATCCGCGGTCCTGCTACACCCGTGGCCGACCTGGTATTCGTGGGCTCCCTCGACTGGGCGCCGAACATCGACGGAATCGATTGGTTTCAGCGCGAAGTGCTTCCGTTGATTCTCCGGCGGAAGCCGGACTGTTCCATCGCGATTGTCGGACGTAAGCCACCGCGGGCGATTCAGGAACTCAGCCAGCGTTATCCCGGCATTCAGGTTACAGGCACGGTGCCCGACGTCAGACCCTGGCTGTGGGGATCGAGAGTTTCCATCGTTCCGTTGCGCGTGGGCGGAGGGACCCGTTTGAAAATCTTCGAAGCGATGGCAGCCGGGATACCTGTGGTTTCAACGGCGATCGGCGCCGAGGGATTGGGCGCGCGCGATGGGGACACGATTCGAATTGCGGATGCCCCCGGGGATTTCGCCGACGCCTGTATCGCCTTGCTGGAGGACGCTGCCGAGCGCGAGCGTCTGCGCGGCCGGGCTCTCCAAATGGTCATGGAACACTACTCGTGGGAGGCTGTAGCCGGCTCTTTCGAGCAGCTGCTGATCCCGTAGAACGGTAGTTGTCGTCGAGCAGAGAGGATTCGCTTGCATTCAGAACCGCCGATTCCGGTGTTGTTGATGGCGCGGGAGTTGGGACAAGGCGGAAGTGAACGGCAGCTGGTGGAGATCGCCAAGGCGCTGGACCGTTCACGCTTTTCCGTGCACGTCGGATGTTTTCGTCCGGAAGGATTTCGGAGCGGCGAGCTTGCCAGCCAAGGCATTCCGATCGTCCACTTCCCGGTTTACTCGCTCCGATCGTTTTCCGCGGTTCGCGGCGCCTGGCAATTGGGGAAATACATCCGCCGGCATGGGATCCGGCTGGTACACACCTTCGACACGCCCATGAATTGTTTCGCGGTGCCGGCGGCCCGGGCCTTCCGCACGCCGGTGGTGATTTCGAGCCAGCGCGCAGCGCGCGGGCTGAGCAGCCGCCCGGAACAGTTCGTGCTGCGGATCACCGACCATCTGGTAGACGCCGTAGTCGTGAATTGCGAGGCCGTTCGACGCCACATGATGGAGGATGAGGGCGTTCAGGCGGAGCGCCTTCGCACCTGCTACAACGGACTCGACACGGGACGGTTTCGGCCGCTGCCCAAGCAACGGCCTCCAGTTCTCGAAGGCGCCTCCCTGGTCATCGGAGTGGTGTGCGCGCTCAGACCGGAAAAGGGATTGCCAACGCTGGTGGAGGCGTTCGCCAAAGTAGTCTCCAGCGGCCCATCGGACCTGTGTTCCGGCCTTCGACTCGCGATCGTCGGCAGCGGCCGGGTGCTCGAGACGCTCCAGGCAATGACCGTCGGACTCGGAGTTCAAGACCGATGTCATTTCGAGCCCAGTACCGCGGATGTGACCGCCTGGCTCCGCGCCATTGATATTTTCGTATTGCCTTCGCTTTCCGAAGCACTGTCCAATTCGCTTATGGAAGCCATGGCCTGCGGGTGCGCGGTGGTGGCCTCCGCAGTGGGGGGCAATCCGGAACTCGTCTCGGAGGGGACCACCGGATTTTTGTTCCCGGCCGGCAACGCTTCGGAACTCGCCGGCTGTCTGCAGCGGCTGGTTGTTGACGAACCCTTGCGCACTCGCTTGGGCGCCGAGGCATCGGATCGCGTGCGCCAGCACTTCTCGCTCGAAGCATCCGTCCAGAGAATGCAAGAGATTTACGACGAACTTTTGGGACGGAGAGGTGCGGCTATTGAACTCCCGGGGAACCGGGAGAAAGCGGTTTGAGGCGATCCAGGAAGGTGCTCAGGATATCCGCCATCTGTCCTGGTGTAGCCGTGCGGCCGTCAATGCGCTCATACACCAGCCAACGGCCAACCGGGGCGTCCAATCGCTTCCAGCGTTCGGGATGGGCATTCAGTGTACTCGCGAGCAGGCGGTCATCGGGGCGCGAGCGGTCATTGATCGACTCCGAGATGATGGTGTACCGGATCGGAAGTCCGTCAAAGAGAGAAATGAGTTCCGCCGGCGAATGGAAGCGGGCCTGATACGATCCGCCGTTCCAATCTATGATGGAGAGCAGCTTGTTCGGACGCACCATAAACCGCAGCGGACGATGTTTCTCATCCGCCGCGAACTCGGCTATAAAAGGGCCCTCCGCATCGGACGGCACGAGGACAGCCGCATCTTCAGACGCATCCCGTTCGCGAATATACTCGACCACTGGGCGGACTGAGTTCGGCGACGACTTCGTGAATCCCTTGAGCGTCGCCGCATAGGACACCAGCATTACAGCGGAAAGCGCCGTAGCGATCCCGCCGGGGCGCAAGCGGAGCCACACCAGTTTCTCGGATATCGCGCCGACGGCTACACCTGCCAAAACCATCGACGGCGCCAGGATGGGGATGAGAAAGCGGTTTTCGATTTCCACGCGAGCAGCCAGGAGGAAAACCAGATAACAAACCGGAAGCAGTACGCAAACCAGCCCCGAAGTGTCCAATCGACGCTTCCGAAGCGCGAGGACACCTCCCGCCAGAACCAGAATCAGAATCCAGCCCAGGTTGCTTAGCAGAGCCAGGCCAGCGCCAGTCGCTATGTGCCACAGATCCGGACGTGCGAGGCCTCCGAATCCGATGCTCACCAGGTTGCGCGTATAGAATATCCAGGGACCCCACAAAACAGCCACCACGGCTGGAATAACCCAGAACGAACGCAGGAGCAACAGCCGCCAGCGGCCAAGAATCAGGAGAATCAGCGGAAGCAGCAAGATCAGGTAAATAGCGTTGATTTTCGTGAGCAAACAGAACGCGGTCAATAGTCCGGTGAGAAGGGCTGCACGGACCGAGCCGGTGTCGATCCACCTGCCGAAAGCGAGCGCTGCCCAGAAACCGAACAGGGCAAACGCATTATCCACCATGATCAGAGTGTTGCTCTCTAAGAGCGCGGGAGTAAACAGCAGAAGGCAACCGGTCAGAAACGCGGCGGGAGCGCCTAGCCGATCGCGGAGCAGCCAGAAAATTGTGCCTGACAGAAAGGCCGCCACAAGCGCCGGAAGAAGCAGCACAGCGGCCCGATGGAAGCCGAACAGGGCCATCCACACCGCTTCCATCGCATAGAAGAATGGCGGCCAGTAACCTATGCCGAAGAATGGCAGGTGCGTGTAGTAGTTCGACGCGAAGATCACAGGAGAAGTCGAGAATCCAGACGCGCAGTAGTCGTGGATCATGAGGCCAGACAGGTAATGAGAAGATTCATCCGGATAGCCGCCGAAAGCGGCTCCCGACGCGCCGCTCCAGTACTGGAAAGCGCCGATCAGCAGGAAGTAGAGCACTACGGCTCCGCCAGCCAGAGCCAACCTGGACCGCAGTGTGCTCATGCGAATTGGGATTTCAGACGACCAGCGGTTCCGGCTACCATGCGCCCCGACGCATTCTCAGGCGCAATCGGCGGGCCCATGCGGGAGGTGCGATACCGATTGCGTGCAACTAGCAAACGTCGGCACACGTTTCTAGTATAGAGGTCTGGCAGGCACTTCTGGGATCTTAGGGCCGGTCGTCCGCCGCATGGGCAGGATGCCACACCCGACGCGGCCGACGGCATGCTGCCTTCCTTCGTAGCGACCTGCCGCGATTATTTCAGCCAGCCATAATTGCCGATTTCAGGGCCTACATGGATCTCGAGACCTAACCTTACTTGGGCCACAATCCAGTTGACAACTCTATCCGTTTCGCCCGATAATCGAGGCTGACGTTCAAGCCAGAAAACGTTTGGTTAGTAGATCTCCTCAGCAGCGCGGAGACGAGCATATGAGCAGTGCTCTCCACATGGTGTCCTCCGTGTCCCAAACTGACTTCCTGAAGAATCAGGAACGTCTGAAGCGTGCTACCGAAACGAAGCGCGCGAAGCAGCCAGCTTGAAACCCGATCCGATGGCGTCCGGCGAGATCAGGAACGAGCACACTGCCACCGACGTTCAATTAAGCCAGCCGGTTGTCGCGATGTCAGAGGACATCCTTAAGCGGTACAGGGAGAACCGGCATTGGAGGCTGTATGAGAAAGAGTGGATCTACCGAAACTTTCCTCCTGCCCAGGGAACCTGGCTGGATTTTGGCTGCGGAACTGGAGAAATAACCACTCAGTTGGCAATTCTGGGTGCTGCCCGAGTGACCGCGATTGACGTGACACCCGGGCTGCTCGATATGACCCAGAAGCAAGTTGAGATAGACGGGGTTGCGGATAGGGTTCGGACCATCTGCGGAGATATAACGACCACTCCGCCGGAGCCGGTAGACTTCGTGCTCTCGTACGCGGTCCTACATCATGTGCCCGATAGGCTTCAAGAGGTTACAGAAGCGATTGTGCGATGGCTGAAGCCGGGGGGGACCTTTATTTTCTGCGAGCCGGTCTGTTACATTCCGATGCTTGAATGGGCGCGGGATCGCTCTGGGGTTGCGCGTGATGCCCTGGATGACGGTGAGCGAAAACTTACCGGCCAGGATCTGGCTTTAATCGAGTCACAGTTTCGGGACGCAAAACGAGTTCACTTCAACACGCTCGGTCGGCTGAAGCGAGTTATTCCATCTGCTGACCGACCCCTCCGCAGGATCGATTCGGCACTTCGCATCATCCCAGGGTCGTGGCATTTCTCCGGCAACGTCATTGGGATTTGTCGCAAGTGACTTGGTTCGGCGCCGCACCCATCGTAGCGTGGCAGATGCGAGCCACCAGCTATACTGTTGCCCTTGCTTGGGTATAAGACCGGGCAGAATCTAGGTAACTTACCTCCCCGGGGTACTAGCCGGAACGCTCCCGCGCCCGCCGATCCATTGAGTCATACGCATGAGAACGGTTATCTTTTCCGGAATCGTCTCGGCTGTTTGCGCCACTATGACGCCTCGAGCGACTCTAAACGCGAGCGGATCGGATCAGGCGACGGTTCAAAACGGGATGGGCGCAAATAACACCCCGATTGGCCGATATCTTACATTGTACGTATGGCAACGACGATCACTGTCGGGTCCCTGGCCTTATGGCACATGAGAACGGGGCGGTTTGCTTCGACTCCGTGGAACCCACGTCTCCGGATTCCACGGCGATCCTCGTAGAGGACAGCATTCTTTGGAGTGGAAATTATGTTTAAACACTTTGCACCGGCCTTAGTCGCAAGTTTGGCGCTTTCGATTCCGTTGTCGGCCTTGACTTACCCGGCCCTTCCCACAGCCACGGTGGATGTAACTTGCTGCCCTCCCGTCACGCGGACGGTTGCAGTTCACACTGCTACCCAGCTGCAAGCGGCGTTTGATAACGCCACTCTTGGCGATGAGATTGTGCTGGACGCTGGAACGACCTACGAAGGAACCTTCATCTTAAAGATTCCGAGCGGAACCAGTGGATGGGTCACCGTTCGCTCGAGCGCCTCCTCCTCTTTACCCGCTCCGGGCACGCGCGTGAGTCTGGCTGACGCGCCCCATATGGCGAAGATCATGTCGCCGAACTACGGAGACCCAGGTTCCTACGTTAGCCCGGCCATTGGCAACAATTACAATTCCACAACGTACACAGACATGGGAATCCACCACTACCGTTTCATCGGTATTGAGTTCGCCACCGGGCTTACAAGCTACAACTATCATGTAATGTTGATCGGTCCTCCCAGGTTGGGCGTGCCTTTCTCATCGGCAACCATGCCGCACGACATCATCATCGACCGCTGTTTGATCCACGGTAACGACCCGCTCACCACCACCTTCCCGGACGGAACTGCGCAGCTCAATGGGTCGGCTGTATTCGATGTTGCTAATGGCGCGGTAGTGGATAGCAAACTATACAACATGTGGGGGGTGGGAACGGAGAGCCAGGCACTTACATGCAGTGGTGGTCCGGGTCCGAGGCTGATCCAAAACAATGAGATATCGGGCGGAACGGAAGGCTTCCTATGTGGGGGCGGTCTTTTGCCGTACAACGACAGGATCACGACCGACATTACGGTGGTCCACAATTATTTTAATCATCCGGCTGCCTGGCAAACATCTACGCCGATTGTTCCGTATGTCAAGAACCTGTTTGAACTGAAAGTAGGCAAGCGCGTGCGCCTCACGGACAATGTATTTGAAAACAATTGGGACCGCCTTGGTGGGGGAGCGCAGCATGGGATTCCAATCACTCTGACGCCCAGACCATCAGAGGATAGCGGGTATATCGCTAACTCGCCTATTCTTTTGATTAATGAAGTCAGCGACATTGTGGTGGCGAACAACGTGGTCAGAAAAGCCGGTGGATTTATAGCTGTCGGCTATTACGACTCTGGGTGTACAGAGCATGGATGGACTTGTGTACAGTCAACCCGGGACTTGATTGCGAATAATCTGGCGATTTATGACACCTCGTACGCGGACCCAGGTTTTCGCGGGGCAATTGGGACTAACATTATGGATGGATCCATAAAAAGAAACACGCTCCTTGGTTCCAACTCGGCTGGTGACATATATGGTGCGTGGCCCGGTTTTTTTGGCGACCGGCCGGATTGTCCATACAAGTTCGGCGCGAACTTCGAGTGGAGTTTTAATATCACAGACAACGGAATTCAAGGTTCTTGTTCCTACGATCCGGCGAATACTCTGACTTCAACCTCATGGGATGGGACCATATCTGTTACGTCGAACTTAGTGGTCGATTTGATGGACCCGGTATTATCTGCCTGGGTGGCGTTTGGTCACGGAACTCAATTCGCCGCGAACAAAGCAGCCATCGGGCTTAGCTCGGATTCCCTGACCTTACAGCCTACGTCGCCATATTTCGGTACGGGAATCGGCGCAGATCTCTCCTGCTTCAACGAAGCGGCCGTTCGCGCGGGAACGCCATCCGCGCTGTGTCCCCTGCCGCCTGAGGTGCAGGCGGGCACTTCCTCGCCTGGGTCGCAGCCGGGCACCGTCAGCTGCGATCTGAACAGCGATGGCAAAATCAACGTGCTCGATGTGCAACTGGGAACAAACCAGGTGCTGGGATATGCAACCTGTAACTCCGCCGATTTGAACGGCGACGGTCAGTGCACCGTCATCGATGTTCAGAGAATCGTCAGCGCCAGCCTGGGCGCCGCATGTCACCTCGGGCAGTAGAACCTGAACTGTCACTCCCCGGAAATGCGTGGGGCCGGCCATAGGCCCCCGCTTGCCCATTTCGACCTCCTCCCCGAGCCCTAACCCGCACCATTAGGTCCGTCCCTCCACAATCCTTTAGTACGCCCTAGGTAGAAGTTTTGATGTTGGAATTGGCGCGCCTGGCCGATATCTTTACTGTGAGACAACTGGCACGTAATCTGTGGATTGGGTTTCTATTCCTTGGCCTGCAGATGATTGGTTTGGGACAAAGCGTCGCCCTCTCAATCGGATCTGGCTCCTCGACGGCAGGGGCGACCGTCAGCCTTCCGATCACTCTGTCATCGTCGGACGGGGCGCTCACCGCAGGACTTCAATGGTCCTTCGTCTACTCCTCCGATATTACGAGCGTCACCGTAGTCGCGGGCCCGGCGGCGATCAACGCTGGCAAGAGCATCACGTGTTCGGCAAATACCTGTCTTCTTCTAGGCTTTAACAACACGGCGATGGCGGATGGAACCGTTGCTACCGCCACCTTTCAGATTGCGTCAAGTCCATCGACCACATCCATTCCGGTTCAGGTGAGCAGCGTAGTCGCCTCCAGTGCGGCGGGTGATTCGATTCCAGCGAGCGGGGGCTCCGGTACGATCTCACTCCCGCCCCCGGCCCCCGGCGTCCATGTCAGTCTGAGCCCTTTGAGTGCGACTCTCGCGGCGTCACAGACCACCCAATTTGCGGCCACGGTGACCGGCAACGCAAACACTTCCGTCACCTGGTCCTTTAGTCCCTCCGTCGGGACTCTCTCTAACGGCTTGTATACCGCGCCGGCCTCGATCAGCACCGCCCAGTCGATCACGATCACCGCGACCAGCGTCGCGGATTCTTCCAAATCGGCCAGTGCCACGGTGCAGCTTGTACCGGCCGGTACCGCCACCGTTAGCGTGAGCCCTTTGACTGCAAATCTGACGGCATCGCAGAGCAAGCAATTCACGGCGGTCGTCACAGGTAACGCCAACACCTCCGTAACCTGGTCCATGAATCCGTCGGTCGGGACTTTGTCGAACGGACTCTACACGGCGCCGTCGGTGATCAATACCGCGCAGTCCGTGACGATCACCGCCACCAGCGTGGCGGATTCTTCCAAATCTGCCAGTGCCACAGTTCAGCTTGCAGCCTCCGCCCCGGTCGGCGTTAGCCTGAGCCCCCTCACTGCGACCCTCACGGCCTCCCAGAGCAAGCTATTCACGGCGATCGTGACAGGCAACGCAAACACCTCGGTCACGTGGTCCATGACTCCCTCGGTCGGCAGCCTGTTGAACGGCCTGTACACGGCGCCTTCCGCGATCAATGCCCTCCAGGCGGTCACCATCACCGCGACCAGCGTCGCCGATGTTTCTAAGTCGGCGAGCGCCACGATTCAGCTCAATCCCACCACCGGCGGCGTCAATATCGTTGTGAGCCCAGCGAATGCGACTCTTACGGCATCGCAGAGCAAACAATTCATCGCGGTCGTGATGGGCGGCTCCAACACGTCCTTAACCTGGTCCATGACTCCCTCGGTCGGCAGCCTGTCGAACGGATTGTACACGGCCCCTGCCGTGATCAATACCACCCAGCTGGTGACCGTTACCGCCAGCAGTGTCTCTGATGCCACGAAATACGGCACCGCGACGGTTCAGCTTATGGCCAGCGGCGGCCCACCCATCGGTGCGGTAACCATCACGTCGCCGACGTCTCAGCCGATCTACACCTCTGCGCAGACCATCGTCAGCTTGGCAGGTACCGCGCCCGCGAATACCGCCCAGGTTGTGTGGGCGACCGATGAAGGCATCCAGGGGCAGGCGACGGGAACGACGAGCTGGGCGGCAGATGGGATTAAACTCCGAAACGGCTCGAACCGGATCACGGTGACAGCACGGGACGCTGCCGGAAATCCGAGCAATGCTGCCATCACCGTGGTGTACAGCGCTCCCACGATCGTGACAACTTCCCTACCGAACGCGCAGCTTGGCCAGGCGTACTCGTCCAAGCTGGCTGCCCTGGGCGGAACTCCGCCGTACACCTGGTCGGTGGTATCGGCGCCGGCTGGTTTAACGGTGAGCAAAGACGGGCTGCTCACAGGTAACCCGTCCAGCGCGGGGACATTCACGTTCAATATTTCGGTCCAGGATAGTCTGCAGGTGGTAGCCAATGCGGCTGTTAAACTGCAAGTCGATAACGGGCTAGTCGTACTATCGGCTGCCAGCATGAAGCCTGGCCCGGTGGCACCTGCTTCCATGGTTACTTTGTTCGGCGGACAGCTGGCCACCGGAGAGCAGTCCGCGACCGCGGAACCACTTCCCACCACCCTGGGGGATTGCACGATAACCATTACCGACGCCAACGGCGTACCGCGCGCCGCAGGGCTCTACTACGTGTCGCCCAACCAGATCAACTTCACGGTTCCAGCGGATACGGCCGTGGGAACCGCGACGATGACTGTGACCAGCGGCGGCCAGACCCGCACGTTGGGAAACCTCGAAATTACGACAACTGCGCCCGGACTGTTCTTTCTGAACTCCGACAGTTTGGCGGCGGCCAGCTTGACCCGTGTCAGCGGGGATAAAACCAGCTATGAGGAAGTTGCTCAGCTCGATAGCACAACCAACCTGTTCGTGGCCGTCCCCATCGACCTCGGACCCGACACCGATCTTGTTTACCTGACCTTGTACGGGACCGGCGTGCGCAACCGTTCCAGCCTGAGTTCTGTCCAGGTCCTCATCGCGGGTGTACCCGGGCAGATCGACTACGCCGGGCCGTCCACAACTTCCGATGGTCTCGATCTCGTTCGTGTGCTCATCCCTAAATCGCTACGCGCCGCGGGGATGGTAAACCTTGTGGTCAGCGTGAACGGGGTATCGTCTAACGGCGTGCGCATACTGATTAAATAGATAGATGACTCGTGGCGGAACGGATTGCCGCACGCTCCCGGCCGAGAACCACGTTTCTCCACAGCCTGGCGAAGTAAGAATCACGGCGTACGCCAGGATGCTCGTTTGACCGTGGCAAAAGTCAGCGAGCGCTCCCATTTGGTGCGCAGGCCAGGTGATGCGTAGACTAAGCGATGCGTAGCCTAAGGGAGATTGCATTTCGCGCGCGGCAGGAGGCGTCGAATTTGGCTCTCCTGGCATATCCGCCACGGTTGCCAAAAAGGTTTCTTGCGCCTCACGTGTCGCCTCTTCCTACGGTCTCTGCCGCCACTGCCGGCGAGATCGCACGCTTGGCGGAGGAGATCCGTAGCCGCCGGATTCCGCTGTTCGATCTGAAGCTCGATTTCGATTCGCCAACTCCCTGGCGGCGTGACGCTCTCAGCGGACGCGAGACCCCTCCGGACTATTTCCGCCGCATTCCCTACCTGAATGCCGAAGAGGCCGGTGATCACAAGATCATTTGGGAACTGAACCGTCATCAACATCTGGTGGTCCTTGCCCAGGCTGGCGATGAAGCGTCCTTAAGGGCATTATTTTCCGAGCTGGAGAGTTGGTTCCTGCAGAACCCGTTCCAACGCGGCATTAACTGGGTCAGTGCCCTTGAGGTTGCCTTCCGCGCGCTCTCCTGGATACAGATCTACCAGATGGCCGGCAGGCATATGACTCCCGAGCTGCGCCGGGAGTTTCTTCAGAATCTTTATCGCCACGGCCGTCATTTAGAAGCCAATCTATCGATCTACTTTTCACCCAATACGCATCTCCTGGGCGAGGCCGTGGCACTTCACGCTCTGGGCGTTTTGTTTTCGGATTTTCCCGGAGCGGCTCGCTGGGTCGAAACCGGCCGTCGCTGGGTCTCCCACGAGTACATCCGCCAGATACACGGCGACGGCAGCCATTTCGAACAGTCCTCTTACTACCATGTTTATGCGCTCGATATGTTCCTGCTTCACGCAGGCCTGGCTGGGGCTTCCGAGGAGGAACGGACCATCCTCGACCGCATGACCGGTTTCCTGGAAGCGCTTCTGGGACCTAACCGGGAATTGCCGTTTCTCGGCGACGACGATGGCGGACGACTGTTCCATGCGTACGGCCGTCGAGCCTGGTTTGCGCGCGATACGCTGCGCGCCGCGAATGCCTTCCTCGGCAGGCCTCCTGGTGAACGCGGATCAAGGCTCTTTAAAGATGCCGGCATCGCGGTGATGGAGGACGGCGACCGGCACATATTGATCGACGCCGGCTCTTTTGGCCCGGGTCGAGCAGGCCATAGCCATTCCGACACATTGAATCTGGTTGTCCGCTCCGGCGAGGAGTGGCTGCTCATCGACCCTGGAACCTATACGTATGTCGGCGATCCCGCCTGGCGGGAGTACTTCCGTGGCTCAGCCTCCCACAACACCATCCGTGTCGCCGGCCGTGATCAAGCCTTGGCGGCAGGACCATTCTGGTGGAAAGATCCCCCCCGCGTGAGCATTTTGGAATGGAGCACGTCGGCGACGCGCGACGAACTTTTCGCCGAGTGCGCCTATGGGGATTTTGTACATCGCCGGCGCGTCGTGTTTGAGAAACCCGGCCGTCTCATCGTCACCGACGATATCGATGGACCGCCGGGCGAGCACCTGGTGGAACAGTTCTGGCACGCCGGTTCCACGAACGCCGTCCGCCATCTCATCGTCGAGGGAGGCATCCAGCGCGAAGCTTGGCGCTCCGGCGGTTTTGCCAGCAAGCATCTTGGACCGGTTGTCGTGGTCGAGAAACGCGGGACTCTACCATGCCGGCTCACGTCGGCACTCGAATTTTGACTTGAGCCGTGCCGGTGCGTCAGGCGAACAGTCCGGACCCCACCAGATCCAGAACCGGACGGCGGCTGCTGAGGATAGCCTTAGCCAGTTCGGGCGAAGGCGGCTGCGCCAGCACCACGTGATCGGCCCACTCCAGAACGCTCTCTACCTTCGATTCGAGCAGCCGCCCGATATGCGGGATGGCTGTCAGGATGAAATCGCGGTTGCTGCCGTAAATAGAGTCGAGGCGGATGTGCGGATCGTAAACCCGCACCGTACGGCCCTTGCCGATGAGTTGTTCCAGGAGGGAAACCACCGGGCTCTCGCGAAGGTCATCGGTGTTTTCCTTGAAGGCCAGTCCGATCATTCCGATGCGTTCCGCGGGAAGATCGAGGATGTCCTGGATCGCCCGATTCAAGTGCGCCTGGTTGGCGGGAAGCACCGATTCAAGAAAGGGTAATTTCACGTCCAGCCTGGCGGAACGATAGGTAAGCGCGCGCAGATCCTTGGGCAGGCAGGAGCCTCCGAAGGCGAAACCCGGCTTCAGGTATGCCGTCGATATATTCAGGCGGGTGTCGTGACACAGGGTGGTCATGACCTCCTGCGCATCGATATTCAATTTCGCCGAAAGAGCTCCTACTTCGTTCGCGAAGGAAATCTTGACGGCGTGGAACGCATTGCACGCGTACTTGATCATTTCGGCGGTGCGCAGCGAAACCAGCCGTGGCTCGACTCCCAGCGCCCCGTAGAGAGCAGCCACGGCGCGCACCGCGGCGGGGTCGGAGCCGCCCACGACCACCAGCGAGGGCTCCCTGAAATCGCGCACGGCGGAGCCTTCCCGCAGAAACTCGGGGTTCGACACCACGGAAACCTGAGGGAACCGTGCCAGCGCCGGAATGACGACTTCCTCACAGGTTCCCGGAAAAACTGTGCTGCGAATGGCCACGGTCAAGGGCTTACTTCTGCCCGCCAGGCTGGCGGCAATCTCTTCCACCGCCCGCTTCATCTGGTCCAGTCCCAGATTGCCGTTGCGCTCCGAAGGCGTTCCGACGCAGGCCATGACGATATCTGCGTCCCGCAGCGCTTCGCCCGCTGAAGTGATGGCGCGCAGCCGCCCGCTCCGGGTACCGCTCTCTACCAGTGCTTCCAGGCCGGGTTCATAAAAGGGAGCCCGGCCTTCCGTGATGTTCTTGACCTTCGACGCATCGCGATCCACGCCAATCACCGCATGACCCAGTTCGGCCAGGCAAGCCGCGGTCACGCAACCCACGTACCCAAGCCCGAGTACAACCACAGTTTGTTTAGAGGTTTCCATTCCTAGTTCCTATCATCGGCACAAGCACGTATCCTCTTCAAGTCGCCCGATCGTCCCCGGTCACGGCAACAGGACGCTGGGATTCATCCGAGCTCAGATCGATGACCCCAGCTGGAAGGGAATCGCGAGAGGTTGACTATCAAAGATGCCGCGTGGAAAAGCGGACAAACCTGACGGATCCTCGACAGTCGCGTCAACATGACGCAAGCGGATATTTGACATTATGATAGTACACGGCTGCAGTTTGCGGAAACGCGCCGGCTTCGGGACTTTTTCATTCGTGGTGGCTCGCCTTGACGCCAGCCGAGGTAATGGTTCCTTAAATTGGTGCTGCAAGGCGGCAAGCAAGAGAGTAAGGACGACAAAATGTTCGCCGCAGAATCCTCCGCATGCCTATTCCCACGCTTCTGTTCACTTTAGCGATTGTCTTGTTGGTCTATCTGGTGGCCGGATATCCGCTTTTGCTCGCGGCTTATCCTTGGCGTTACCGGCCGGCGATCGCGAAAGATCTGGCTCGGCTCCGGCCGGTCACGGTTCTCTTGCCGGTGTACAACGGAGAAAATTTTCTCCGCCAGAAACTGGAATCGATCCTGAGTCTGGATTACCCTCGGGACCTTCTCCAGATTCTGGTGATTTCCGACGGGTCCACGGACGCCACGGACGCGATCGCCGGCGAATTTGCGTCCTCCGGCGTACGATTGCTACGCGTTCCCCGAGGCGGCAAGGCTGCGGCCCTGAATGCAGGCATCGCTCAGGCGCGGGGGGAGATTCTATTCTTCACCGATGTTCGTCAACGGCTGGCGCCCGA
This sequence comes from Bryobacteraceae bacterium, assembly GCA_036003585.1. GTDB lineage: Bacteria > Acidobacteriota > Terriglobia > Bryobacterales > Bryobacteraceae > Palsa-187. The sequence goes on from DASYSG010000076.1 coordinate 169,949, forward strand.
CAGCCTGCGACATCTGGTGGCGTGTCTGGCCGATCCAACCGTTGGCAGCGTCACCGGCGAGCTGCACATCGTGGCCGGTGACCGCCAGGAAGAAGCCGACATGGGCCTCTACTGGCGCTATGAGGTTTGGGCGCGCCAGCAAATGACCCGGATCGACTCGATCTTCGGAGCTACCGGATGCATTTATGCGATGCCCAGGCAACTTGTGGATCCGATTCCGGCGGATACGCTGGGCGACGATGCCGCGTTTCCGCTGGGCGCTTTTTTTCGGGGCTATCGGATGATCCTGGATACGGAAGCGAAAGCCTACGACCTGGCATCGCCGCTGGGCTCGGAGTTCGAGCGCCGAATGCGCACGTTGGCGGGTCTGTGGCAGACTCTGGTCCGCCGGCCGGAATTGCTCGGTTTCCGGGACCGGATGTGGCTGCACTTCGTATCGCACAAGGTAGGGCGGCTGCTGCTGCCGTGGCTGGCCCTTGGGGCGCTGGGAAGCGCCCTCGCGCTACCGTCGCCATGGCGGGAAGCGGTCCTCGCCGGGGCGGCGGTATTTCTCGCCACGGCGGCCTTGGATTTACTGCTGCCCCAGCGGTCGGCGCCGAAACGAATCACGTCCGCGGCGCGGACCATCTTGGTGATGCTGGCGGCGGCGTTTTGCTCCATCTCGGTATTTCTGGTTTCGCCGCAAAGCTTGTGGAAGCGAACCAGAGTGGGAACAGAAAAGCCGGGAACCTAGCCGGATTGATCCTCGGTCCAGAGTTTTTGAATCAAGGAAACGTCCTGAAGAGCCAGCCAGTGATCCACGCGAACCCTCAACCGCTGGCCATTGCCTAAGCTTTCTGCGCTCTCCACGTGTCCCACATAGACCGTCTGGCTTGCCTGGACCTCGATCAGGGCGCCGCCTGAGAGAGCCGGTCCGCCGTCGGTCAGCTTGAGGTCGAGCCAGTCTGGACTCGAAGACACTAATTCGCCGTTTCTCTCCGGACGGTCTGGCTGGGTGGGGTTCAGCTCGCTTAAATCGCGTACCACTACGAAAGGGCCATCGCTCATCGCCGCCTATTATAACCAGCGTGGCGATTTCACAATCTGCGGGCGGCCACCAGTTCTGCGGTTTCGCTGGATTCCTCGGCGGAGGATGCGACCAGGGGGTTCCGGCGATTTCCATGAGCCGCGAGCTCGTGGTTAAGCTGGAGCAGTTCTGGCAGGAGATCGTCCGAGCCGGATTCCATACCAGGCGCGGCCGGCACAATAGCCTCGCCATTCTCAAGCTGAACCCCGAACCATTTGAGAGCGGGACGCTTCCATCCCTGTTGTCGATTTTGCCGGGCCAGGTAAACTATGGCGACTCCAGTACCAGCCGCGAAAAGATAGGCGAATACGAGTTGGAGCATGATAAACAATCTTATCGGCTGGGGACGAATCTTCAATGAGGTCTTTCTCCTAAGTGTTGACACCACTATGACCTAGCACGGACAATGGACTGGGGATGCGGATGTGAAGGACTTGATGTGGCTGGCCTTGAAGGCCTTCCTGGTGTGTCTAATTCTGACACCGATTTTTCGCGACATCTTCCGCTCCTACGGGATTGTCGACAAGCCGGATCGTCGCCGCAAAATGCACGCTTACCCGATCCCGCGGGTTGGTGGCATCCCCATCGCGATTGCGTATGTGGTCGCGCTCTATCCTTTCTCGGACGAATCCCGTCTGTTAGCGGAATACCTTCCCTTGGCCTGGAAACTGATTCCGGCCGCCGGGTTAATCTTCGTCGTTGGCCTGACCGACGACCTGATCGGGCTGAAGCCGTGGCAAAAGTTACTCGGCCAGCTGGCTGCCGGGGCGCTGGCTTATTGGGCAGGCGTGCGCGTGGCTGGAGTCGCCGGATTCCTTCCGAACCACGTCTGGTTGAGCGTGCCGCTCACTTTGTTCTGGCTGCTGGCCTGCACGAATGCATTCAACCTGGTGGACGGCCTGGACGGTCTGGCTGCAGGCATGGGGCTGGTGGCATCGCTGACTATGGTGGTTGCGGCATTGCAGGAGGGCAATATGCAGCTCGCCTATGCCAGCGTTCCGCTGGTGGGCGCCCTGCTTGCGTTTCTGTGCTTCAATTTCAACCCGGCCACGGTTTTCCTGGGCGATTCCGGGTCCATGCTGATCGGGTTTCTACTGGGATCCTTCGGCGTCGTGTGGACCCAGAAGTCCGCCACGCTGGTCGGCATGACCGTGCCATTGCTCGCTGTGTCGATTCCGCTGCTGGATGTTTCGCTCACCATTCTGCGCCGCTTTCTGCGCAACCAGCCTATTTTTTCCGCCGACCGCGGGCACATCCATCATCGTTTGCTGGACCGCGGCCTGGCCCCCGCACGGGCCGTGCTGGTTCTGTATCTGGTTTGCGCGGCGGCGGCCGCCTTCGCGCTTCTCCTGACGCATCCCTACGCGGGACGGTTTTACGGTCCCATCATCCTGGTGGTTTGCATTGTGGTTTGGGTAGGCATCCGTCAGTTGCGCTATGCCGAATTTGGCCTGGCCAGCCGGCTGCTGTTTGGCGGCGAACTTCAGCGCACCCTGGGTGGTCAGATACGGCTGGAGATGCTGGCCGAAAAGCTGGGGGAAGCCCAGTCCGAGGAGGATTGTTGGCGGGTATTGGCCGAGAGCATCGACGACTTCGGCTTCTCCGCGGTGGAGCTCTCCCTGCGCGGCCGTAAGTGGCAGAAGAGCTTTCCCAGCGCACCCGACTCGGAATGTTTCTCGCTCCAGGTTCCCCTGAGCGATCAAGACTGGTTACAGCTCACGCGCCCGTTCGAATCCGGCGTGTTGCCGATGATGGTTACCCCGTTTCTCGATACGGTCCGCCGTGCCCTGCAAAGCAAGCTGCAAAACTGGGATAGTACCGCGGTTCTCTAAAGGGCCGGCGCTCGCATTCAGTTCCGGGGGCGCAGCGTGCTAGACTGCGTTTTTGAAGAAAGCTCTCCGCTCCAAACCCCGCCGCTCGAGCAGGCGTATCTTCCGGATCGGCGATATGATCCTGGTGGCTGCATCCTTCACCGCGGCTCAGGTTCTTACTCTGCGAGACGACTTCTGGCTGAACATCCAGGCGGATCCGCTGAGTTCCTTGGGCTCCTTGGCGTTCGTGTTCGCCTGCGTAACCATATGCCTGGAAGTCGGAGACCCGCAGCAATGGGATTCGATGATGGACCGGCTCCGCCAGATATCCCTGGCGTTGGGAGTCGGGTTCCTGATAGAAGCTTTCCTATCCTACGCGCGGATCGGCACGCTGTCCCCGCAGGCCATGCTGGCGGGCAGCGCGATCTGTGTCCTGTCGCTGACGGCGTGGTACTGGATCTTCGGGATGGTCATGCCGTCCTCGCGCGCGCCTATGAAAGTCTTTCTGCTGGCCGCCGACCCGATATTTGAGACGCTGGCGCGCTCCCCAGCGCTCCGCGGCCACCGCTTTCAAATTTTCGGGCCTGTGGAGGACCCGGCCGCCCTGGTCGCCGCGATCAAAGAGCATCCGCCGGACTACATCGTGGTGCCGGAGGCCAAGCGCGAGCTTCCGACTACCTTGTTGCTCGAGTTGCGTGCCGGAGGAGTGGCAATCGAGAGCGACGCGGAATTCTATGAATCCGCATTGGAGCGAGTGTCTGCCCGCCATCTGCGTCCTCCGCGGTTCCTGTTCGGCGAGCTGACACCGAACCGCCAGAACCTGGCCATCCAGGCCGTTTATTCAAACCTCGCGGTGCTGGTCCTGCTGATAGTCGCGCTTCCGCTGCTGCTGTTGCTGATCATCGCGTTAAAGATTACCGCTCCTTCGCAGCCTGTTTTTCAGAGATGGCGATGCGCCGGATTTAACAGTGTTCCGTTCACGCTATTGAGATTCAACTCCCGGTCCATGCTGGGCCGGTTGCTCCGGAGATTAAGACTGGAAGGCCTGCCGCAACTGGTGAACGTAGTGCGCGGCGAGATGTCCCTGGTGGGCCCCAGGCCGAAACGCCTGGAGTTCGCGAAAGAACTCGCCCGGCGCATTCCGTACTATGCGGAGCGTCTAACCGTCAGACCGGGCTTGACCGGATGGGCGCAGGTCCATTTCCCCCGCGGGGACGCACTGTTGGAACTGGAGTACGACTTGTACTACACAGCCAACCTGTCTCCGGGATTCGACCTTCGGATTATCATCCGGTCTCTGCGAACTCCTTCGCATCCCGAGCCGGCCAACTAGCGCGCGGGATTACTTTCCCAGGCGGCCGAGGATATCCGTCACGTAGTTCTGGGTCTCGGGAATTTCCGGAACCGCGAAGGTCCGATCCACGCGAGTCATTCCGGCGTTATAAGCGCTGAGCGCCAGAGCCAGATCTCCATGGTAGCGGTCGAGCAACTGCTTCAGCAGCTTGGCACCGGCGGAAAGGCTCTCCTGCGCGTCGAAGGGATCGTGCACCTCGAGCTGCGCCTGAGTCGAGGGCATCAGTTGCATGACGCCCGCCGCGCCCTTGGGAGAAATGGCGCACGGCCGGAATCCCGATTCCTGGCGCGCGACTTCCCGAACCAAAGCCGGATCGATGCTGTGCTCGCGAGCCACGTTGTCGATCATCTTACTCAGTTCCGGCGCGGCCACCGGGTCGCATGCATAGGCCGCGGGCGCCGGCACGGTGAGAGATCCCGCCGCGAACGAGGACGGAATCGCTGGACGCACCGGGGACTGGATGGACTTCAGCTGCTGCTCGACGGAAGCCAGCTGCTTCTCGATCGAGGACGCCATGGCCGCGCGAACTTTCTGAGGCTGCTGCGCGGAAACGTCCTGCATGAGGAAAATAGCGATCCACCACATCTACGTCTTCATCGGCCAAACCACCGGGAACATTTAGCGGCGGGCTCGTGTCAGGCGATAGATATAGGCCAGCACTTCCGCTACGGCGCGATAGAGATGGGCGGGGATTTCACGCCCCACGTCCACCGACTTGTATAAAGCCTGCGCCAGGGGCGGATTCTCCACCAGCGGAATGTTGTTTTCGAGAGCCCGCTGCCGGATGCGCAAGGCCAGGTAGTTCTTGCCCTTGGCCACCACCATGGGAGTCGCCATGGTTTCGTGATCATAGCGAAGGGCCACGGCGTAATGGGTCGGATTCACAATCACCGCGGTCGCCGTGGCGACGTTCTGCATCATGCGGCGGCGCGCCAGGTCGCGCTGCAAGCGCCTGATTTTGCCCTTCACGTGCGGGCTTCCTTCGTTTTCCTTGGATTCCTCTTTGACTTCCTGCTTGGTCATGCGGAGGTCCTTCATGAACCTTCGTTTCTGGCGGAACAAATCGATCAAGCCAAATACCACAAATACGCCGGCCGCCTTCCACAGGATTTCCTTGATGGCAGCGCCCACTTTGAGAAGCCCGGAATCTAGACTCATGAACGGCAGTGTGAGCAGCAGGTCGGCATTTTGCCGGGCAATGGAGACGATCACCAGCGAGAACAGCACCAGCATCGCGGAGGCTTGCAGAAGTCCCATGGGACCTTGAAACACCATGTTCTTAATCTTGCTCACCGGATTGAACCGGCTGAAATCGGGCGCGAGTTTCTCGAGACTGAAGCCCAGGTTCGTGACAAATAAATGCACGCTGAGCGTGACCAGAGCCGTCAGTCCTCCAATGACGGAGAGTGGGATGAAAGCCCGCTGAAGCAGCGTCGTGGCAATACCAGGGAAAGTGGCCACACTCAGGTCGGCGTGAAAAGATTCGGCCAGGGATGCCCGCAGCATAGCTTTGACGGTGCTCATCCAGCTCGGGAACCAGGCGAAGGCGATGACGATAAACACCAGGAACTGAGTCGCCGCCACCAGCTCGCGCGAGGTGGGGAACTTTCCTTCCCGGCGGGCTTTGAGGATCCGCTTCGGGGAGGGTTTCTCTGTTTTACTGTGCGAATCGCCTGCCATGACTGTGACAATCTCAACCGAGAAGAAGCTTGCGGACCAGGCCCATGATGGGACCGGCGGCCCGCGCCAGCACCTGCGGAAAAACCAGGATCAGCCACGCGAGCAGCCCCAGGGTCACCATCATCTTGATGGGAAACGCCAGCGCGATCAGTTGCAGTTGCGAATTCAGCCGGCCCAGCAAGGCCAGCGAAATATCCACGATCAGCAGCATCGCCAGCAGCGGAAGTACCAGGCGCAGCCCGGTGCTGAAGATAACAGATCCGGTCTGAACCACCTGATTAAGCATGGAGGCGCTGAGCGCCACTTGTCCCGGCGGATGTACCCGGAGGCTCTGCGCGAACGCTTGCAAAACCTGGTGATCCAAGCCCGTGGCGAAGAACAGCAGCCCGGCAGTGGTTTGCGCGATCGCCAGCAAGACGCTGGAATCGGCGCCTGAGGTCGGATCAATGGTGGAGGCGAACGAATAGCCCGCTTGCAGGCTGAGGATCTGCGCGCCCATCTGAAATATTTCCGCTAAAAACGCGACGGCAATTCCTACGCCGATACCCAGTCCGGCCTCCGCCAGCAGCCATCCCACCAGCGTTCCGAAACCCAGTCCCGTGGAGGGAATCGCAGGCCACAGCGGCATCAGCGCGAGGGTAATGCTGGCGGAGAGCGCCGCGCGCACGAACGCCGGTCCCGCCTGGATGCCTGGCAGCGGCACGAATACAAACACACCGGAGACGCGCGCCAGCACGAGGAGGAACGCATAGAGCGTGCCAGCCTCAAGCTTCAGCTCAGTGCCCATACTTGGCGATGTCGGTGAATACGGCGGCAGTGTAGGAAGTGATCTTGTTCAGCATCCACGGCATCAGGAGCACAAATCCTCCCAGGAAAGCCGCCAGCCGGGGGAAGGTGCTGAACGCGGAATCCTGCAGAGACGTCGCCACCTGGATCAGGTTCATGACGATGCCGACGCAGAAGCCCAGCGCCAGCAGAGGCGCGCTCAGCCAGAAAGCGGCCATCAGGGCCTCGCGAATAATGTGGATAGCGTTTTCGGGTGTCATGAAGGAAGCTCCGGTCCAAGTCAGTAAAAGGATTTCACCAGCGAGCCGACGACCAGATTCCAGCCGTCGACTAATACGAACAAGAGGATCTTGAAGGGAGCTGAAATCATCACCGGCGGCAGCTGCACCATGCCTATGGACAAGGTCACCGAGGCCACGACCAGATCGATCACCAGAAACGGCAGAAACAGCAGCGCGCCGATCTGGAATCCAGTCTTCAGCTCGGACAGGATGTAGGAAGGAATCAGAACCGACAGGCTCAGATCCTCCACATTGCGCGGCGGCGGCGCTTTGGTGATTTCGACAAACAGCTTGATATCTTTTTCGCGGGCGAAGCGGGCCAGGAAAGTCTTGAGCGGCTTCGAACCCTGGTCGAACGCCTGGCTGGCCGTCATCGTACCCTGGTCCATCGGTTCCCAAGCTTTGTGATAAATATCCTCAGCCACGGGCTGCACGATCACGATGGTGAGAAACAGCGCCAGCCCGATCAGCACCTGGTTGGAGGGCGTCGATTGCGTGCCCAGCGCTTGTCTCAGGAAGTGCAGGACTACGGTGATCCGCAGAAACGGCGTGATGCACATCACCGCTGCCGGCAGCAGCGTGAGCAGCGTGAGGGAGAGCGCGATCTCCATCGGCAAACTCAGCGTGCCGCCGCTCGAACCCACGCCCATTTTGGCGAGCGGGGAGTTGGATGCGGGCGCGGCCACAGCGGCCGTTGCGGCAAACAAGAAAAGCAATGGTCGCGTCATCAGCTTTCCAGACATTAGCTTTCCATTGGAGCGGCAAGCGTCACCGACGGGCCGCTTTCCAGCAGGCTGCATCCCTGCGGGGAGAGCCCGACCAGCAGAGTCCGGTCCGCCACGCGGACCAGGTGCAGGGAATGCTGGGGCGTAAGCGCCAGACGATCGATCACTTCGAGCCGTGGCTGTCCGGCGCGCGCCGGCCGCCGGAAACTGGTCCTGGCCCAACCCTTGCGCTTCAAGAACCACAGCGAGCCGCATAGCAGCCCGAGGACTACGATAACTGCCAGTAACTGTTCGGTCCATTCCATTGATTTTCTTCAGGATGATGTTCGTTAGGATGACGTTCGTTCCGAGCCTGTTTCGTTGGCGTGAAACCCCGCGATGCGCAGCGACAATACGCCGCCCATTTTGATGAGTTCGCCCGACGCAAATCGCACTCCGGCCACGTTCACGTCGATCTTGTCACCGACCGGCCGGGAGAGCTTGATCAAGCTCCCCGGGGCAAGCGCCAGAATCTCTCCCACCGTAAGGCTGCACTGCCCCAGCTCGGGTTCGAGCGGCAGGGGCAGCTTGCCGTAATGCTCCATTTGTTCGTTCAACGTCACGGATTATTTCCCTGATACGTTCGTCCGGTTGCTACTGCTTGATATTGAGCAGCACCTGGCTCAATTGATCCTGGGTGGTGATGACCTTCGCGTTGGCCTGATACCCGCGCTGAAAAATGATCAGGTTGGTGAATTCCTTGGCCAGGTCGACGTTGGAGGATTCCAGCGAACCGCCCAGGATTTGTCCGCGATTACCGGTTTGCGGCAGACCGATGGTGGGGGTGAGCGTCTCCGTTCCCAATTGAAAGTTATTGTTGCCGGCGGACACCAGTGAGTCCGGATTCCCGATGGCAGCCAGCGCGACCTGAGCGATGGAGACCTGTTTTCCGCTGGAGAACGTGGCCATCAGGGTTCCACCGTCGCCGAGAGTGATGCCGGTAAGCTGGGCAGCCAGGATGCCGTCCTGAGAGGTGGCCGATGCCGCGGAGGTCTGTGAGAACTGAGTCAGCAAGCCAACGCCGGAGGGGCTGTACAGAGACCAGGTCATGTTTAAATCGGCGGCTCCGCTTACCAGCCCGGTTGTCGTCTTGACGTTGACGGGAGCCGTTGGCAAGGGAGCAGTCAGAGCGCCGGCGCTATCGAACGTCAGACTGCCGTTGGCCAAAGAAGTGGGCGTGCCCGGCGTCCCGCCGGTAAGATCTTCGCCGGGGATGCTTATGTCGTATTTCCATGCGTTCGAGCCCGTCTTGGTGAAGGTATACGTCAAGATATGAGTAACGCCGAGCGAATCCACCACCTGAAGCGGCGTCGAAAAGCTGCCGTTGACAGCGGCAGACGCATCCAGGTTGGCGGTTAAAGTCATTTGCGTCGTCGCGGTGGGAGGCTGTGAGGCGACTGCGGTGATGGAAATATCGCCGGTGTTCCCGGTGGTGCTGAGCACTCCGTTGACGGCGGTCCAGCCTTGAACTTTCTCGCCCGTGGAGGTGACCAGTGTTCCGGTTCCGTCGAACTTAAAGCTGCCGGCCCGCGTATACAGCGTGCTGCCCGCGCTATTCCGCACAACGAACAGCCCGTTTCCTTCGATGGCGGCATCCAGGGAGCCAGAGGTGGGCTGAATGGATCCTTGTGTGAATTGCTTGCTGGTGCCGGAGGTGGCGACGCCCGCGCCGATCTCCGTGGAACCGGAAGTCTGCCCCATGATGTCCTTGAACTGGATGGCGTCAGACTTAAACCCGGTGGTGTTCAGGTTCGAAAGGTTGTTGCCCACCACATCCAGGGCGGTGTTGTTCGCGGCCAGTCCAGAAAGTGCTGTTGAAAAAGACATGTCTCAATCTCCTCTTGTGAATAATTAGTTCGTGGTTCCTGTGGTTCCAGTAGTGCCGGTGGCGCCGGTGGCCTGATTTGCAGCAGCCGTCGACGATGCGCCGGGTTGTAGTTCCTGCCGGATTCCGATCAACTGCTCCAGTTGACTGAATTGCGCTAATTGCGTGAGGAACTGCACGGAGTCGGTGGGATTGGTCGGATCCTGATTCTTGATCTGGGCTACCAGCAGTTGCAGGAATGTATTTTCCGTGGCGAGGCCGTCAATGCTGGGTGTGGCCGCGGGCGTCGGTGTGCTCGACGTGCTCGGTGTGCTATTCGACGCGGCCTGGTTCGTCATCGCCGTTGGACTGGTGACTGGATTTTGACCTTGAATCGTCATGAAATTCTCTCCTCCGTTGGTTTCCTATTGGTGTTCCGGGTGAAGCGATGCTTCCATTTCTTCGAGCCAGGCGGGCCGTTTCTGCTGGCGGTCCTGTTGTCCGCTCTGGCCGCCCGAACCTTGTCCGCCTGCACCGCGGCCATCCTGGTTGGAGGGATGCTGATCGTTTTGCGATGACGCTCCATTCGACGCGGGCTTCCAGATTTCGGCCGGCATGCCTCCATCGGAGAGCCGCTGCGTCAGATCGTTCAAGTGCGTACGCAAGTTCTGCGCAAGACCGTCGTCGGAGGTGCGCACCGACACGCGGACTTCGCCGCCGGATTCGACGAAGCGAACCTGCGTCGAGCCTCCGTTGTTGTCCGGCACCCGCACGCGAATGTCGTGGTTCGATGTGGGCGGCGCGGCCGGAGGTTCGATAACGTGCTCCAGTTGCGCCGTGGGCGCGGGCGGCGGCGGAGCCTCCGGTGTTGAAGATGATGCTGAAGGCTGCGAAGGCTGCTCGGCGGTGGGAGCTTGCGGCGCGACCAGGTCTATCCGGATGTCGCTACGCGCGTTCTCCCGCAGCAGTGGATCGAACGCGGCGCCTGGGTCTTTCTTAAGCCCATCGTTTTTGTTCCCGGCGACAGCGCTTTGAATGATCTGAGCCATGGCGGCGTACCGCACGGGAATTTGCGCCGGAGTCTGCGGACCAGGGACTGGGAGAATTTGCGCCGCGTTCGAGGCGACGACCGGATTCGTCTTCCCTGCAGCGGGAGCCATCCGCGCGGCAAATGCCAGCGCCGAGGGACTGGACGGCGTGGACTCCACCGTCTCCTGAACTGCTGTGGCGATCGGCTCGGGCGGCGCGGCGGGCAGATGGAGTTCGATCGGCGACACCGGCTGACTCTGCTCGCTGGTCTTGGAGGAGGTCGCCGCCTGGTTCTGATCCTGTTGGCGCGACGATACCTGGTCGGATTTAGGTGCGGCCGCGGCTGGCCAGGGAAGCTGTGCCGGCAGAGGCAAACCGGATGCGAGCTGCGCGGGTTGGGACAAATCGGGTTTAGCGGAAGGAGCCACGTCCGCGGTGGACACGCGCGCAACGGATTGCACGAGTTTCGGAGATTGCTTCGCCGTGGCGGTGGGCTTGATATCGGCCGCCGCGGTTCCAGCCGCCAGCGATATCGCCGCCTGCGCCCGCTCGAGCACGGTCTCAGCGGGATTCTCAGCGGACCTCGCGTAATCGTCCACTGACGCTGTTACGTTCGCATTGGTGTCCGGCTGGGCATTTTCCTGCGGTTGCGCCAGCGTCAATGTGAACGGCAGAATCGGCTTCTGAGGATCGGCCACCTGTACCGGAGTGGCGACGGAAACATTCGCTCGGTCCGGCTCGGTAGTCTGTTTCTTGCCGGTTTTGCTGGAGCCTGACTTTTTTTGTCCGGTCTTTTCTTGTACGGTCTTGAGCGAGCCAGGCTTGGTTTCGTTCGCGCCGGTTTGCTGCTGCTCGAGCTCATTGCGGAAGTCCGCCGGCTCGCTCGCTGTACCTGCTGCCTGGGGATCTGCGGCTGGTTTGCCCGCCAGGCCGGTTCCTTTGGTATCGGGCGTCGAAGCGGACGGCGACGGAGGCACGTAGGCCGTGGAGTCGATGTTCTGCACACCTGCTGCTGTCATGAGTCGTTGCCTTTAAAGCAAGTTCGCGGCCACAGACTTTTCAGGAGGTGCTGCGGGTTCCAAATGAATCAGTTAGCGCGATTCTCAGGGAACCGGTGAGCGGCGCTGCGAGCAGATAATCGTCAGAGGTTCAACGAATATCGTCGGGAACCTGACGAAGCGGACATAGAGGTCCGGCTAGTCATATCGCACGCAACGCGCTTAATTCTAGGAAAAGTCTAGGAAAATTGTGTTCGGCGAACTTTGGCCGGGCACGTGCAATCCTCCTTGCACAGCCCATGGACCAGATTGCCGCAACCGCCGCGAGTGGACTCCGTTCCCGAATGGAGGCGTTGGATATTCTGTCCAACAATCTCGCGAACTCCAACACCGGCGGTTACAAGCTCGACCGCGAGTTCTACAGTTTGTATCAAGGCGAGCAAGCGGTCCCGGCCAACGGCCAGCAGGCGACCACGTTGCCGGTGATTCAAAAAGCCTGGACCGATTTCCAGCAGGGCCTGCTCGCACCTACCGACAATCCTCTGGATGTGGCGCTGTCGGGCAAGGGATTTTTCACCGTGGACGGCCCTTCCGGCCCGCTTTACACGCGCAACGGCGCATTCAAGCTTTCTACGACCGGCGTGCTGACCACCATGGATGGCTATCCCGTCCGTGGCGTCACACCGCCGAATCAGCCGCCCAAGAAGATCCAGACTGTCTCGCAGGGCGCAATTCAAATCACCACCGACGGCACCGTACAACAAGACGGACAGGATCTGGGGCAGATTCAGGTTCTGGATTTTCCCAGCACCAGCGCCTTGGAGAAAGTTGGCAACAGCTATTACCGGGTTGTCGATCCCAAGGTGAAAGCAAACCCGGCTAAAGACGTAACCGTCAGCCAGGGCCGGATCGAGAACTCCAATGTCGCGCCGGCGGAATCGGCCGTGCGACTGGTGGATTTAATGCGGCAATACGAAATGCTGCAGAAAGCCGTCTCCGTGTCGGCGGATATGAACAAACAGGCCATCGATCAGGTGGCGCGAGTCGGAGGCTAGGCTTTGTCAAAAAGAGCCGGCCAAGGAGAAACGAATGATTCGAGCTCTATATAGCGCTGCCAGCGGCATGTCCGCCCAGCAGACCAATGTCGATACCATCGCGAACAATCTGGCGAATGCCAACACCGCGGGGTTCAAGATGCGCCGCGCGCAGTTCCAGGATCTGCTGTATCAGAACGTGGTCCAGCCGGGCGCAGCGGCCGGTGCGCAATCCGTCGTGCCCAGTGGCCTGCAGCTCGGCCTGGGAACGCGCACCGCATCGAACGAGATCGTGTTCACCCAGGGCGATTTTTCCCAGACCACGAATCCGCTGGATGTTGTCATCCAAGGCAAGGGCTTCTTCCAGATCCAGCGCCAGTCGGGAGACCTGGCCTACACCCGCGCTGGAAATTTTCAACTCAACAAGGATGGAAACCTGGTGACAGCAGACGGGGACCTTGTGAACCCGCAGATCACTATACCGCCGGATGCGCAGTCAATCACCATCGCCACGGACGGAACCGTGACGTTCACGTCCCCCGGACAAACCTCCGCCCAGATCGCCGGGCAGATCCAGCTCGCGAACTTTCCGAATCCGGCTGGCTTGAACAGCATGGGCAAGAATCTATACTCCCCCACGGATGCATCCGGCGATGCTGTGATCGGCAATCCCGGCGGCCAGGAAGGCCTGGGATCGCTGCTCCAGGGTTATACCGAACAATCTAATGTCAGCGTCGTGGACGAATTCGTCAACCTGATCGTGAGTCAGCGCGCCTACGAAGCCAATTCCAAAGTGGTCAAGGCCGCCGACGAAATGTATCAGCAGATGAATAACGTCACCCAATGATCTTTTTAAAAACGATCATGTTCCTCCCTTTTCTGATGGCCGCAGTTCCTGACGTGGTTTCGCAAGTGGTTCCTCAACCGGACGGGTGCCTTCCGATTCAGGACGACCGGATTTATGCCCGGGACGTGGCGGCCGCGGTTCCGGCGTTTTCGGGCGTCCCCGCGGATTTCGTTCTGGGCTACGCGCCCGCTCCCGGAACACGCCGGGTCTTCAAGGCCGAGGCGCTGCAGAAGCTAGCGCTCAATCAAGGTGTCACGGTAGAGGCGGCTGCCGATGTTTGCTTCACACGCGCGATGGCCGACCTCACAGGCGGCCAGGTCCTGGAAGCGATGCGCAGCTCCTGGAGTGCGCCGGACGTGCGTATGGAACTGCGATCCTTTAGTCCGCAGATCGCGCCCCAAGGCAAGGTGGTGTTCCCGCGCTCGGGCCTGCAACTACCCGCCGTCGCCGATCCGCAGGCGGAAGTGGTCTGGCGTGGATACGTGCTGTATGGAAACAATCGCCGTTTCAGCATCTCCGCGCGCGCCCGCATCACCACGACCACTACACGCGTGATCGCCCTGGCAGATCTGGCGGTCGGCGAGGCGGTTCGCGAAGATCAGGTGCGCCTCGAAAGTTTCGACACGTTCGCCTTGGACGATCGCCCGGCACGGAATCTGGATGAAGTGGTGGGTTACGTGCCCAGATCGGCGATCCGTTCGGGTTCCACGGTTCTTCGGAGCCAGCTCAGCCGCGCTCCCGAAGTCGCCCGAGGAGACGTGGTCAAGGTAGAAGTCACCGCCGGCGGCGCGCACTTACTGTTCGAAGGCAAAGCCCAGACCGACGGCGTCACTGGCAAGACCATCCTGGTGAAGAATCTGACCAGTGGGAAAGATTTCCGGGCCGTGGTCACCGGTAAAGGCAAGGTAAGCGTTCAATGAAAATCGGAGCGATCGTCATCGTGATCCTGTTCGCCGGACTTGCGGCGGCGGAAAAGCCCAAGAAGCAGCCGGAGAAATCCGCGCTCGATCAGACTCTGGAACAAATCGCCGCAACGCAAGGGACAGAGCATCAAACCATCCAGCCCGGTTCGGTGTGGACGCCGACAGCGCTTTTTTCGGATCTGTCTTCCGACCTTCGCGCACGACGCGTCGGCGACATCGTCACGATCCTGGTGCGGGAGAAAGCTTCGGCGGTCAGTTCGGGAACGGTCAAGACCCAGCGCAATTCGAGCCTGCAAGCTAGCATCTCCGCGGCCGGCGGAATCACCCGTCCCACCGGACCGCTGGTGAATTTGGCCAAGGCTGGAACCAGTTCTGCCCTGGATGGACAAGGCGCCACCACTCGCGACACGACCTTAACCGCCTCGATTTCGACCGTGGTGACGCAGGTGCTTCCCAACGGAAGCCTGGTGATCCAGGGAACGAAGAACGTCAAGATTAACACCGAAAATCAAGTGCTCGGGCTGCGCGGCATTGTACGCCCCGTGGATCTGAGCGCCGGAAACATCGTTTCGTCCGACCGCGTCGCGCAAATGGACCTGCAGGTCAACGGCAAAGGCGTGGTAGGCGATTCGGTGAAGCGGCCCTTCATCTTGTACCGGCTGCTGATGGACATACTGCCGTAGGAGAAGAGAATTCGTGAGAACACGCTCCGCAACATGGTTAATCTGGGCGGGAATGACCGCATTGCTGGCCGTGCCAGCCGGGGCCGCGACGCGCCTCAAGGAACTGGTGTCGCTCGAAGGCGTGCGCGATAACCAGCTCATCGGCTACGGCTTGGTGGTCGGATTGAACGGGACCGGCGACCGCAAGCAGACCTTCTTCTCGGCGCAGAGTCTGACGAATCTTCTCCAGCAGATGGGCGTTTCGGTCGACCCCCTGCTGATCACGGTTCGCAACACCGCGGCCGTGATGGTGACCGCCACGCTGCCCGGCTACGCGCAGGAAGGCGTCCATATCGATGCCACCGCCTCGGCTATCGGCGATGCCCCTAACTTGCAAGGCGGGATGTTGCTGCTGACCAGCCTGAAAGGTATCGACGGCCAAACCTACGCGGTGGCGCAAGGCTCTGTGGTCACCGGCGGGTTCGTTGCCGGGAAGGCCGCCAACAGCCAGACCGTGAATCATCCCACCGTCGGGCGCGTGCCCGGTGGGGCGATTGTCGAGCGGGCAGCCCCTTCGGCCACGCTCAGCGGGACCTTGAAGATGCAGCTCCGCCAGCCGGACTTCACCACTGCCGTGCGCGTCAGCGACATCGTCAACAAGAAATTTCCCGGCGCCACAGCGCTGGCGAAGCCTGTGAATTCCGCCCTGGTGACGATCGTCATTCCGCCGGAATTCACATCCCGCGTGACCGAGTTCGTGGCGGACTTGGAGGCGCTCGAAGTGGACGTGGACCGTCCGGCCAAGGTCATCATCAACGAACGCACCGGGACCATCGTGATGGGTAAGCAGGTCCGCGTGTCGCCGGTCGCCATCATGCACGGCAACCTGACGGTGGAGATACAAACGATCCTTCAAGTTTCCCAGCCGGAGGGATTTTCGCAGGGCAAGACTGAGGTGGTTCCACAGCAGACGACCACCAGCGGCGAAGAGAAAGCCCGCAACCTGGTGCTCAAGGAAGGCGCTACGGTGGAGCAGCTAGTGCAGGCCCTGAGTTCGATAGGATCTACGCCACGCGATATCGTCGCGATTCTGCAAAGCTTGCGCGCGGCGGGCGCGCTCGAAGCCGACCTCGAAGTGATCTAAATGACGATACCGCCTGTCGCCAGCTCAATCCTTGATTCCGCCAGCGTCGCCACCGCGCACAAGAAAGACAGTCCCGAAAAAATCAAGGACGCTGCGTCACAGTTCGAAGCGCTCATGATCGGCCAGATTCTCAAGGCCGCGCACGGTGACTCGGACGACGGCGGGCTGGGCGGCGATACCGACCCGGCCTCAGCCTCCGCCATGGATTTCGCCAACGAGTACTTCGCCCGCGCCATGGCGGCGAAGGGCGGCCTGGGATTCACCAAGATGATCGCGGCGGGGCTGGAAAAACAATCCACGCAGACAACGCCAGCGCCGGAGCAATAGCTCGCGGGCTTTACGCGCTCCAGCCGCGAGACGTGACTGGATCCGCTTCCTGATAGTAATCCGAGGATCGGCTGCCGGCGCCCACCGGTTGTTCCTCCGGTTGTTCCGGTTCGACGTGCGGGGTGTGAGTCGTGGCCGGCTGATTCGCCTTGGCCAGTTCTGTACATACGCCGCTCCAGCCTTCCTGCAAAGTCGCCAGAATCCCGATGGCCCGCTGCAACGCGTCCTCGGATGGCCCGGCGTGCCCTTTCAGGATCTGTTGCTGAACATAGGCATACAGGGATGCCAGGGTCTGCGTGAACGAAGCGCCCACCGAGTGATCCAAGGCGGCCATCAGCTCGTTCACGGCCTCTTGCGCCCGGCTGATCTCTGCGGCTCGCGCCATGGCATCGCCGTTTTTCAAATGGCCGATCGCCTTCTTCAGACCCTGAAGCGCGATCTGATAGAGCATCTCGATCAACTCCGCCGGCTGGGCGGAGAGGATACGGCTCTCCAGGTAGTCGCGTTGGGCTTGCTGCACTGGATCCAGGCTGGGCACACGCTTCATATCGCACACGCCCGGGCAGTTTAGAAACTTTTCGCACGCTGATTTCATGGGTCAAACTTTTTTGCCTGAGCCGTGAATACCCCCACATGGGGGTGTCGCCCCCCGCATCATACGGGGCTAAGCCTTTGGGCAGATACTGGCGATCTTATTCACAGGGAAGGACCTGGGTGGGGACCGGCCCGGCGAGATTTTGACGTGCAGACGCCGGCACTGTAACCAAAGCCCTTCGGGTTCTAGGTATCAATCTTCTCGAAGAAAGTTGGATATCGGCGATATGCTCTGGATTAGTCTCGGCAGGGACAACGCGCTGGCAGAAGAAGTAGCGCGGCACAGTGGACTGAAGGCCGTCATTGCGGCTGCGGATACACCCGAATGGAAGAAGCGAGACACGCGGCGCTGCCGGGTGATCGTGCTCGAGCTGCCGGCTTCTTCCGCGTTCCTGCAAGAGGTGATGGCCGCCGCGCAGGAGGCAGTGCGCCCTCTTCCGGTCGTGATCCTGGATCGCGAAGGCAGCCTGGACGAGTCTCTCATCGGACCGTCGCTCAGCCTGTTCCAGCACGTAGTCGGCGAGCGTTCGGCGGAAGAGATTAGCATCCACGTAACGGCTGCACTGCAAGCGGCCGCTCAAAAGTGTCCCTTCGAATCGCAGGAAGCCTGGAGCAGGCTATTGGTCGGCGAAAGCCAGCCGATGCGGGAACTCCGTGCGATTATCCGCCTGGCCGGCCCGCGCCAGTCGACGGTGCTGATCACCGGAGAGACCGGCACTGGTAAAGAGAGAGTCGCCCAAGCCATCCATATGGCGAGCCGCCGGTCGGGAGCCCCGATGGTGGCGGTCAACTGCGGAGCGCTGCCGGAACATTTGATTGAAGCCGAACTGTTCGGCCACACCAAGGGCGCGTTTACCGGCGCCGTGGGGGCCAGAATGGGCCGTTTCGAACAGGCGCACCGCGGCACGCTGTTTCTGGATGAAGTGGGCGAAACGCCGCTGATGTTGCAGCCGAAACTGCTGCGCGTGCTGCAGGAACGGGAATTGCAGCGCGTGGGCAGCTCGGAAACCGTCAAGGTGGATGCGCGCATCATCGCGGCGTCCAACACGAATCTGGATCAGGCCGTGGCGCAGCGGCGCTTCCGCGAAGATCTGTATTACCGGCTGAACGTGATCCCCATCCGCGTGCCGACACTGCGCGAGCGCCGCAGCGACATCCCCCTGCTGGCCGCACATTTCATCGAAAGAGTCTGCCAGCGCGAGGATCTGCCGCAGAAAAAGCTGACGGCGGAAGCGATGCGCAGGCTGACCGAATTCGAATGGCCGGGCAACGTGCGGCAGCTCGAACACGCCATGGAAATGGCGGCAGCCCTGACCGGCGAACGCGAAACCATCTACCTGGGCGATATTGACGAACACCTGCAATCTTCAACGCGTGAGCTGGGGTCGGCCACGTCCACCGGGGATGAATTCCCGCTCGATGTTCCCACCGACGACCTTCCGTTCGAGGATCTCATGGGCAAGGTGGAGAAGCTTCTGTTGGAGCAAGCCTTGCGGCGCCACGGCGGCAACAAAGCCAAAGCCGCGAAAGCGCTGGGCCTGAAGCGCACCACGTTGCTGTACAAGCTAAAAGGCCAGGAGTGCGTGGCGGGAGCTGCTTAAGTAGATGGCGCAAGCAGCCTCAACAGCAGCGGTAGCTGCGAAACCGAAACTTCTGGCGATACCCGGTTCACCGATCGGGTGGAGCGAGATGGCCGTCCCCCTCGCCGTAGTGGCGATCGTGATCGCGCTCATCATGCCCATGCCGTCGATGCTGCTGGATTTCCTGATCGTACTGGACATCACGCTGTCGGTCATCGTGCTGCTGGTTTCGGTGTATATCCGCAAGGCCGTGGATTTCAACGTCTTTCCCACCACGCTGCTCTTGCTGACGATGTTCCGGCTGGCTCTGAACATCTCTTCGGCGCGCCTGATCTTGTTAAACGGGAACACCGGAATCTCGGCGGCCGGACACGTGATCGAAGCCTTCGGGAGCTTTGTGGTCGGCGGCAACTATATCATCGGCGCGGTGATCTTCCTGGTGTTGATCGCGATCCAGTACGTGGTCATCAACCATGGCGCGGTGCGCATTTCCGAAGTCACGGCTCGATTCACCTTGGATGCCCTGCCCGGCAAGCAGATGTCCATCGACGCGGATCTCAACGGAGGCCTGATCGACGAGACCGAAGCGCGCAAGCGCCGCAAGAATCTGGCGTCCGAGGCGGAGTTCTACGGCGCCATGGATGGCGCTTCACGTTTCACGCAACGGGACGCGATCGCGAGCATTCTGATTACGGGCATCAACATCATCGCCGGATTTCTGATCGGCGTGCTGCAGCATGGCATGGAGCTGCGCCACGCACTCGAAACTTATACGGTCTTGACCATCGGGGACGGCCTGGTCACCGTGATCCCCGCGCTGATGATTTCGATTTCCGGCGGTTTGATCGTCACCCGCACCGCGTCCGAAGACACGCTGGGCGCCGAGTTTCAGAGACAGGTTCTGGGCAACGCGCAGCCACTGATGCTGGCGAGCGGGGTCCTGGTGGCCCTGGCTCTGTTGCCCGGACTGCCGACCTTCCCGTTCCTCTTGCTGGGCGGCGGCGTAGGCGTCGCGGCCATGCGAATGCGTCAGAAAACTGACAGAGAAGCCGCGGTTCTGACAGCAGCCGAACCCAAAGCCAAGGAAAACCTCGAAGGCTTGCTCAAGCTCGAGCCGTTGTCGCTGGACGTCGGCCTAGGCTTGGTGAACCTGGTGGAACAGGGCCAGCAGTCGCCTCTTCTGCTGCGGGTGGGAGCGATCCGGAGACAGCTCGCCAGCCAGCTCGGATACCTGCTTCCGGCGGTCAAAGTGAAAGACAACGTGGCGCTGCGGTCGCGCGAATATGTGATCCAGATGCGCGGTATGGAAATCGCCCGCTATGAGCTGATGCAAGGCTACGAACTGGCTATTTCCAGCGGTACAGCGGATACCGGGATCGCCGGCAAACCGGCGCGCGATCCGGCCTTTGGACTGCCTGCTTTGTGGGTTCGCCAGGATCAGGCCGCCACGGCTCGCAGCGCGGGATACACGGTGGTCGATCCGGTCAGCATTATCGGAACACATCTGACGGAAGTCGTGCGCCGGCATGCCCACGAACTGTTCACGCGGCAGGACGCCAAGAACTACTGCGACCGGGTGGCGCAGGAGAATCCGAAGCTCATCGAGGATTTGGTACCAAAACTGCTCTCCTTAGCCACGATCCAGCGAGTATTGCAGAACCTGCTGCGGGAACGAGTGCCCATCCGTGACGCAGTGGGAATTCTGGAAGCCATGGGAGAAGCGGCTCAAACGACCAAGAATCCGGTCCTGCTGACGGAATACGTCCGGCAGTCGATCCGCCGCGCCATCACCCAGCCGCTGGTGAACGCCCAGGGGGAACTCCCAGCCTATCTGCTGGATGCTTCGCTCGACCGCGCCGTTGAATCGACGGTGGAGCATAGCGAGTGGAACAGCGTAGCCAGCGTGGCGCCGGAAACCATCACGGACATTCTGAACCGGATGAAGCGGCGTGTGGACCGGGCCGAATCGGCCGCCGTCGTCACCAGTTCCGGAACACGCTATTTCCTGCGGCAACTGGTGGAAGCCAGCCTGCCTAACCTCACAGTACTCTCGCACAATGAAATCCCGCCGGAAATCAAGGTGCGGTCGCGGGGGGTCATTGAATGAAGGACGCCAACGGCATCAAGATCAAGTCCTATTTCGCCAAGACGGTGGACGAAGCCATTTCCAAGGCGCGTGTAGAACTGGGCTCGGACGCTTTGCTTCTGAACACCCGCAAGATTGCGGACACGAGCGCAGGCGGCGGCTACGAAGTGGTGATGGGAATCGCCGGTCCGGCTCCCGCGCCGAAGGTCACCGCGCCGGCGACGCCCAGACCCGCGACGCGTGCGACGGCCACAGCGGCCGCTGCGCCGAAGCCGCCGGGCGAGTCCCTGGGGCGCACTCCGGAAAATCCGGAAGTAGCCTCCGAGATGGAAAAGCTTCGGGCGCGCATGGATGAGCTGCAGAGTTTGCTGGTTCAATCCGCGAACAATGCGTGGGCCGCGCAGCGATCGGTTCCGGAAGTTGCGGATGTGTATGCTCGCCTGATCGCCGCCGAAGTAGATCCGGCTCTCGGCAAGGACATCGCCGATCGTCTGGAAGCAGCCATGGCCACCGATGCCTTCTTCTTGTTCACCGGACCGGATCCCGCCGGAGCGCAGAATCGCTGGAAACTTTTGAAATCCGAGCCCGCGCGCGTCGAACAATTCCTGCGCACCGAACTCGAGAGCCGCGTGAGCCTCCATCCGCGTCTCGGCGGAAACGGAGCCAAAGATGCCGTCGCCGCGCTGGTGGGACCCACCGGCAGCGGAAAAACCACGAGCTTGGCCAAGCTGGCGATTGCGGCCAGCGCACAGCGTCCGGTGCGAATCCTGTCTCTCGACCGGTCGCGCCCGGGAGCACAGGAGCTCTTGCGTTCACTCGCCACTTCCGCCATTGCATTCTCCTCCGTCGATTCGGTCGAAAGCCTGCCCAAGCTGATCGCGGACGCGCGTAAGACTGAGTGCGTGCTGATCGATACACCTGGATATACAGCGGGCTACAGCCCTCAAGAACAGCCTGCCGCCGAGAAGCTGGCCGCCGCGCTGGCCTCTTGCGGCGAGGTCGATGTTCACCTGGTGGCGCCGGCCTACATGAAGGCTCGCGATCTGCGGAATTCGATCGACCGGTACCGCCTCTTCCAACCTTCCAAACTACTTGTCACCAGAATGGACGAAACGGAAACATTCGGCACCGTATTTTCAGAGGCCGCCCTCGCGGGTCTGGCCCTCTCTTTCCTGTCGCATGGCCCGCGCATCCCGAACGATATTCGCGCCGCCACGGCGGACGATCTGCTGGCCATGGTGCGCGAGCGATCACGCGCCCGGACTGCGTCGAACAGGGCAGCTTAAGACAACGAATGGCCAGTCTCAGCACACTTTCGTACTCCGGGCAGCCGGTGGAGCCGTCGAGCGAGAGGGAGCGGCTCATCCTGGAGCATCTGCCCCAGGTGCGCTGGGTAGCCACACGGATTCACGAGAAGCTTCCGGAATCCACTAGCCTCGAAGACCTGGTTTCCATCGGCATCGTGGGTTTGATCAACGCCATCGATAACTTCGATCCGCAGTTCAACGTGAAGCTCAAGACCTACGCGGAGCACAAAATTCGCGGCGCAATCTTGGACAGTCTGCGGGGCATGGACGGCATTCCTGCCCACAAGCGCAAGCACCTGAAGCACATCCAGGCGACTGTGGGTGTGTTGGAGCAGCGCTTGCAGCGCGCGCCCGCGGAAGAAGAGATCGCGGCCGAATTAGGGATTACTCTGCAGTCTTATCAGGAAACGCTTCTGGAATTGCGTGCGGTCAGCCTGGGCAGCCTGGATGCAGCGCCGCAGCGGGAGGATTCACGCAGCCTGATCCACTTCATCGCCACGCCCGAGGAAAATTCGCCGGCGCGCCTTCTGGAGCGCTCCGAACTCGAAAAACTGATCGCCGAAGGCTTGAAGAAGATGCCCAAAGTGGAAGGCCTGGTGCTGGATCTCTACTACCGCCAGGAACTCGGTATTCGGGAGATTGCGCCCATTTTGAATCTGCACATCACGCGGGTTTCTCAAATCAAGGCGCAGGCCATCCTGCGGCTGCGAAATTATCTGCAGCGGCACTGGCCTACACCCAAGGGGACGTACTAAATAATGGATAAGAACGAACTCGTCTCCGGAATTCTAGGGACCTTCTCGCGCGCGCTATCGGAAGCTCTCGCCGAAACGGGTCCGCAAGATATCCGCCTCGACTGGCGTTTGACGCCCTCTCCGCAGGACGACGCGGATTCCTGGACCTGGTGGTCCGGCGGACTCAGCAGTCATCCCGGAGCGAACTTCTTTGTGGGCGCGCCGGAGGAAACCTGGGAAAAACTCGGCCGCGGCGGCGAGTCGCAAGATTCGGAAAATGCCGCGCGGGAAAATGCCTCAGCCCTCATCGGCCGATGCTTCGCGAAAGCAGTCGAGACGCACTTCGGGAATCGCGCGGCGGCCCAGGACTCGGGTCTCTCGGGCGCACCCTCCCAGGACTGGACCCGGGTCTCCCTGGAGATCCGCTATTCCGCGGGGCAATGGCCGGATGCCGCCTGCGTCCTCAGTCCGGAATTCGAAGAAGCGCTTCAAAAGATAGAAGCTGCCCCCCTGCCGGTTCGCTCGCCGTCTTCCTCGCCCAGCGGACGGACGAAGTCGGGCGACATGCTCATGCTGGTCCAGGTTCCGGTGTCGGTTTCCTTCGGCGCCACCCGGATTCGCATGCAGGATCTGTTGAACCTGACCGCCGGATCGGTGGTGGAACTGGATCAGGCGCTGCACGATAACGTAGAGGTTCGAGTCAACGATCGCGTGATCGCACGCGGTGAAGTGGTGGCCGTGGACGGTCATTACGGAGTACGGGTGCTGGAATTGATCTCCGAAGAAAGCGGGAAAGGGCTCCGTCCGTGATCAGTCGTACCGCCATGCTGGTGTTTGAAGGCGTCCCGGCGGGCCTCCTCGGCGGCCTGCTCTGGAGATTCGCCCGCCGCGCTCAAGCCGGGCGCAGGCGGCGCCTTCGCTTGCTGGAAATGGAACTGCGCCTGGCGTCGGCCTCGGAAGCCTTTCATCAAGAAGTACTTAGGTTGAGGCATTACAGGCCATTACGGTCCAACGTAGTAAGGCGGAATTCCGGATTAATTCTTTCAACTAATGTGAGTTCGCTGCGATATATAAAGGGGCGCCAAAATGAAGATTGACGAGCGCAAAGCCTTGAATACTCAGAAACCTCAGTCTGAGAAGGTCTATGAGACGAAAGCCGACGTCTCTGCCAGGACAGCGAAGCCCCCTTCGCCGGCCCTGCAGGACGGCGTGGCTTTGGAGGGCCAGGACCAGCTTCGTGCGCTGGCGATGACTCCCAGCGCGGAAGAAACCAGCCGCGTCGCCCGTCTGACCCAGCTCGTGCAATCCGGTCAGTACCAGGTGGATCCTGTGGCACTGAGCGGCGCCATGGTCGCAGCCATGCTCAAAGGTTACTGAGCACGGACTGGACATGACACTCAAACAGCGCTGCCAAGCCGGCGAGGCGAAATTGGAGCAAGTCTCCAACGCGCTTCTCGATCCTCGTCCCGAAATTCTGGACTACTGCGAAGCGGAGCTCCAGGAAGTGGTCGCGATACTGACGGGCGAGCCCGCGGATTCGGTCGCGGCTCCCGTGGTGTCCGATGGACCAGTTGCCGCGGATAGAGCGGATAGAAATGACCTGCTCCGGCTTCGTCACCGCATCCGCCTGCTGGGCATGCAGGTGCAAAATGCCGAGAACCTGTGCCAGGGCTGGATCCAGCTGGACTTGAGCCAGGGCTACACAGAACAAGGAAGGCCAGCCGTGCCGCCCGGCGAGCCCGCGGCCAGCTTCGAGGTCTGATTCGATATGGGCCTGTTTGCAAACCTGACTTCCAGCGTCCGGGCGCTTAACGCGTTCGAGCAATCTCTCGAGGTCGCGCAAAACAACGTCTCGAACGCATCTACCGCAGGCTACGCCAAACAGTTGGCGACGCTGAACGCGCTCCCCTTCCAACCGAAGACCGGATTGCTGGGCGGAGTTCAGGCGGGTGCTCCTCAATCCACACGCGACGAATACCTGGAACAAGCTGTTCAATATCAGAACAGTGTTCTCGGCAACTACACGGCCCAAGCGCAGTCTTTGGGTGGAGTCGAGCCGATCTTCGACGTCACGGGCCAGACCGGAATTATCGCCGCACTGAACAGCATGTTCCAGAGTTTTTCCGCCTGGAGCGCCAATCCCGACTCCGCGGCGGCGCGGCAGGACGTGTTGTCAAAAGCGCAGGATTTAGGCGCGAGCTTCCAGCAAGCCGCGTCGGTTCTTTCAAGCGTCACCGGTAATATCGGCAATCAGATCGATAGCACGGTCTCGCAGATCAACACGCTGGCGTCACAAGTTCGCGATTACAATGTCCAGCGGGGCCAGAGCAGTGCCGCCGATTCCGGGCTCGATGCGCACCTGCACGATACCCTCGAAACGCTGAACGGTTTAGCCGGGGTTACGGCCCGCTTCGAAAGCGACGGAAGTGTCACACTTCTTCTGGGCGGACAAACGCCCCTGGTGATCGGGAACCATCAGTATTCCCTGCAGTCCGGCAACTTCACTCCGGCGGTTCCAGTGAATCCGAACGCTACCCCGTCGATTCAAATCCTGGATGCCAACGGACAGGATGTTACCGGCCACGTCGTGGGTGGAACGCTGGGAGGGCTGCTCACCGTCCGCAACTCAGTGCTTCCCGGGCTTCAAGGCGATAGCCAGCAGGCCGGGGCTCTGAACCTGATCGCGAAAAAAGTAGCCGATCGCGTGAATCAGCTTCTGGCATCCGGAAAAGACCCTTCTGGAAACGCCGGTGCGCCGCTGTTCACCTATGATGCTTCGAGCGCGGTGAACACCGCCCGTTCGCTCGCGATCGACCCGAACATTACCTCTAACACTTTGGCGGCCCTCAACCCGGGTCCGCCGCAGGTAGCCAACGGCATCGCATTGTCGCTATCCGGATTGGGCGATTCGACCGCGGCCACCGACACCATTGCCGGCAAATCGATTCTGGACTTCCTGAACGGACAGACGCAGATCATCGGCCAGCAGGTAGCCAGCGCAACTTCAGGCCAGACCGTGGCCCAGCAATCGCTGACGCAGGCGCAAGCACTGCGAACTCAGGTATCGGGTGTTTCGCTGAATGCGGAAGCCATCAACGTGATGGAACTCCAGCGCGGCTACCAGGCGATTTCGAAGATGATCACCGTGATCGACGGGTTGACCGATACCCTCATCAATATGGTTCAGTAGGGCCGGATGGAGAAACCAGTATGCTGCAAACCTTAGATCCGATGCGGAGCCAATTCCTGGACGATCTGGCTACGCTCCAGAACCGCATGACCAAGACCCAGGCGGAGCTGACTTCCGGAATCCGCATCAGCAAGCCGTCTGACGACCCCACGGCCGTCGGAGACGTGCTGCAACTCCAATCCGACATCGGCCGGGTCACGCAAGTCACCGCCAATTTGAACGGCGTGAAAAGCGAAGTGGACACCGCGTCGGGCGTATTGCAGGGGGCCTTGTCCCTTTTGGATCAGGCGCGATCGTTGGCCGCCCAGGGTGCCTCCACGACCCTTTCGCCTACCCAGCGGATCGGAATGGCGGCGCAGGCCGAGCAGATTCTCAACACCCTCATCGATGATAGCCGCGCCACCTATGACGGGAAGTACCTGTTCAGCGGGGACAGCTCGACGCTACCGGCTTATGATGTGAACCTTGCCAATCCGAACGGCGTCGACCGGCTGCTCACCGCACCCGCGACGCGCCTCATTCAGGATTCCACCGGCCAGACTTTCGCGATAGCCAAAACCGCGCAGGATCTTTTCGATCATCGCAATCCTAATGACAGCCTGGCGGCCGATAACGTCTTTGCCGCACTGAACAGCCTGCGGGTGGCGCTGGCCAATAACGATCAAGCCGCAACCAGCGCCGCGGCCGCTTCCATCCAGACCGCCCAGGAGTACCTGAACCAGCAAAGCACCTTTTACGGCGCGGTCCAGAACCGGATCAGCAATGCGCTGGATGTGGCACAGAAGTTCCAGCTCCAGGCCCAAACGGGACTCGGCCACGAGCGCGATACGGACGTAGCCGCGGCCGCGACGGCCCTGACTCAGGAGCAGCTCAGCCAGCAGGCCGCCATGCAAGCTCAAGCTTCCATGCCGCGGACCAGCCTGTTCGACCTTCTGGGGACGATCACCGGCTAACCGCTACTGCTTCTTCGGCGGCTCCGTCTTTGTCGGGCCGGACTTCGCAGGCTCCGTCTTGGACAGCGCGTAATCGTTCAGAATCACCAGGTCCACGCGGCGGTTGCGCGCCCTTCCCTCGGGCGTGTCGTTATCGGCGACGGGTACTGTATCCGCATACCCCGCGATCGAGAGGCGCTGCGGCGAAATTTCGAAGCGGCCCGACATGACTTCCATAATGGCGATAGACCGCGCTGCCGAAAGGTCCCAGTTGCTGCGGAACCGCGCCGAGTGAATGGGTATCGAATCGGTGTGACCTTCGACGCGAACCGGATTCGTTACCGCTTTGAGCGCTCCCGCTACTTTTTCCAGTGTCGGCATGGTGTTCTGCTCAACGGCGTCCGTGCCGGAGGGGAAAAAGGCGGCCTGTTTGAGGCTCACGACGATGCCCCGCGGAGTCATGCTCACTTCCACTTTGCCTTCCTTGATCTCGTCGGCCAATTGCGTCGACAGCATCTTGAGCGAGATGCCCAGTTCCATCACTTCGGGCGGTTGTTCCTTGGCAGCCTTCTGCGCGCCACCCGGTCCGTGCATCTGAGCGTTTCCTTGCCCCTTATCGTCCACGGTTCCACCCAGTACTTTTGCGACGGCCGCCGGCATACTGACCGAAGATCCTTCGTGCAGGGCCTTCTCAACGGCGTCGGAAACCTGCTTGGCTTTGGTTTTGTCGGTTTGCGAGGAAGCGAACATCACCACGAAGAAGGCGAACAGCAGCGTGATGAAGTCGGCGTAGGAAACCAGCCAGCGTTCGTGATTCTCATGCTCGGCGTGCTTGGGGCGCGGCATAGCGTTTCAGGCCTAACCCTTGGCGGCCGCCGGCGACCCGGCGGGCGCTCCCGACTCGCCTTTCTTCTTGCTCTTGCCGGCATGCTGGAGGAAGGCTTCGAGCTTCACCCGGATCAACTTCGGGTTCATTCCCTCCACGATGCTGCAGACACCCTCGAGCAGGAGCTCCTGATCCTGCGCGTCCTGGCGAATACGAGCCTTGAGCTTGTTCGCGGCGGGGAGGAACACCAGGTTCGAGACCGCCACGCCATACACCGTCGCTACGAAGGCGACCGCGATTCCCTTCCCCACTTCTTCGATGTTCTCCAGATGCTTCATAACCTGAATCAGGCCCAGTACGGCGCCGATGATGCCGATGGTAGGCGCGTATCCGCCCGCGCCTTCGAACACCTTGGCGGCCGATTCCCGGTGATGTTCGGATTGCGCAATTTCCAGTTCCATCATCTTGCGCAGTTCCTGCAGATCGGTGCCGTCGACGGCCAGGGATAACGCCTTCTGTAGAAACTTATCGCCGACCTTCTCCAGATCTTCTTCGAGCGAAACGATGCTGCTTTTGCGGGCTTTGGTGGCGTAAGCGATGATCTCATCCACGGCCGCCGCGGGGTCGAGTTTCTCTTCGAAAAATACGCCCTTCAGCCCTCCCAGGGCCGCCAGCAGTGCGGATAGCGGCGAGGTCAGCATCACCGCGCCCAGGGTCCCGCCGAGCACAATGATCGCGGCCGAAATCTGCACGATGTCGGTGATCTTCCCGCCTTCCCACATCAGTCCGCCGATGATGCCGCCGAGCGCGATCAACAAACCGGCAAAACTCGCGATGTCGGGCTTGGAAGTCTTCAGGTTGGATTTGGGAGCTGCCTGCTTATCTGCCATGGGGCGTCGTTACCTGCGGTGCGATTCGGCCTCTGAACCGTGTTCGCGCGTCGCGGTCAACCTGGCAGGATCCGGACTGAGGAGCTTCTGACGAAAAACGATCACCTTGTCCACAACCTCCTCGGCCGTTTCGAGCACCATGAACTTCTGGCCGGATGTCAAAGTCACCACCGTATCGGGTGTCATGTCGATGTGTTCGATCAAGTCAGCGTTGAGGATCATGGGAACGTGATTCAGCCTGGTTAGTCGGATCATCGGCACTCCGTGGGAAGTCGGGGCAGAGTTCATATCGATGAAAAACCAGGAAAGTTTACCTGAACTTACGCGCTTACCGCAGCCCTTCAGATAGGTGATCGCCCTTAAGTACCGTCTAGGTAAGTATTTGTCGGTCTGGTCCGAAAGATGCATATAACCCTGGCGATGACGCGTTGTTCTGAATGCGGAGCCGAGACGGTGCCGTTCATTAACGGCACTCCGGTTTGCACTTCCTGCGACGGGAAAAGAGACGCTGGCGGGCAGGCGGCCGCCCCGTCGTTCCCGCACTTGCCGGAGGCCGTCCGTCGGTTGGAGGTGGCCCGGAATGAGTATCGGCTGGCTCTATGGGCTCAGCGGGAAGCGCTGGCACTCAGGCACAGTTTGGACCAAAATAATTGCGATGTAAGCGTGGCGCTGCATAACGCGAATCTGCAATTAGAGAAGGCTGCGGCCAGCTACGACGAAGCCCTGCGACAGTTCGTGGCGGAACAGGCGAACCTCCGCCGTTCCAGCTAGGCGGGCCTCTTCCCGGAGATCTGGCGGGGGCTAAAGTAATCCCCTTAGTCCGACGATGTGTTCTCAGGACAAGCTATGCTCGCCACACAACCCTCCGGCGCCACGCAATTCGAAATCGGCCAGCCGGATTCCGCCAGCCCGCGTTTCCGAACGCTTCGCGCGGTTCACGAACGGTACGCGTCCAGCCTGGCAACCGCCTTGTCGGCGTTCCTGCGCTCGGATTTCCAGGTGCGCTTCGAGGATCTCTCGATCCAGACCAGCGGAGGCTTTCAGGCCGCCCTGCCGAATCCTACGTGCCTCATGGTTCTTCGGCTCCATCCGCGCAACGAGCGTATGTATCTGCACATGAACTGCGCCACGGTATTCGGATTGCTGGAGCTGCTGCTGGGCGGCAAGTGCGGACTCGAGCCGGCGGCGTCGCGGAACCTCACCGAGATCGAATGGAGTTTGCTGGAGGAAATCGTCCGGGTGATGGTGCGCCCTTTGGGCGAGGCTTGGCAGCCTTTCGCCACGGTCGAGTTCGAAGTGGAATCGCTGGTCAGCGAACCCGGCTTGGTAGCGCAGAACGATCCCAATCAGCCTCCGAATGAGCCGGTGATCCGCCTGGGGTTCACTCTGCGCTGCGGCGAACACGCGGGTGTGCTGGACATCGCAACACCGCAATCGTTTTTCGATGCCGGCGGGACCGCCCCCGGCCAGAAGACCGGCGAGCAGGCAATGGAGCCCGACGCGCGCCAGAAACTGGCGCTGCTGAACGAAGCCGGCGTCTCGCTGGAAGTTCGGCTGGATGGGCCGCTTCTGCCGGTCGCGGACCTCATGAATCTCAGTCCGGGTCAGGTGATCAAACTGGACCATCCCTTGGATCAACCCTTGCGAGGAGTCGTCAATGGAGCGCTCTCCATGCAGGGTGCTGTGGTCAGCTCCGGGAAAAAGCGGGCCTTCCAGATCGCGACGTTACCCTAAGGGATCGGGATCCTTCACACGCGGTTTTCCCGCCAAAGCGATTCGGTCCGGGCCAAATGCTGTAGCAGCTTCACGGAAACCTGCAAATCCTCCGTGGGCGCGTCGCCGCCCCGCCGCAGCCAGTTGCGCATGGCTTCGGCAATGGTGGCCAGCATCTCCATTCGTTCGTACTCGTCTTCGCCGGTGAGGGGCCAGGCGGATGGTTCGACTGCGTTCCAGCTTTGCGTCAATGTTTCGCGCAAGCGCCGCAAGTCCCCGCTGTTCCACGCGGAAAGCAGGATTTTCGCACGGTGCTCGGATGCGGCTGCGGATTTCATTTTCAAGATCATGCGGATCGACCGCAGGACATATCGCACAGATCGCCGCCAGGTAGAGCATTTTTTGGAACTCGGCGGCTGCAAGTACCAAAAGTGGCCTGTTTGCACTTTCTTAATAAAAAAAGTCTGAAATACTTCTCCAGCGTTGCGAAATGACTAGCACGCTCCTGGAAGTAGAACCGGGCGGATTCGGCGGGAGCCGAAGATTTCAATTAAATAAAAGGACGTGACGCAATGTCATATTCGTTTCAGACAAACGTAACTTCTTTGGTGGCCCAGCAGAATCTTCGGGTGAATAGCGCCTTTCAAAGCCAAACAATCACCCGCCTGACCTCTGGTTACCGAATCAATTCTTCCGCCGACGACGCCGCGGGCTTGGCAGTTGCCAATAAGTTCCGCAGCGACGTGACGGAGTTGCAACAGGGCGTGCGGAACGCCAACGACGGTGTTAGCATCCTGCAGATCGTCGATGGCGGCCTCAACAACATCTCCAACATTCTGGACCGGCTCAAGACGCTGGCTACCGAATCCGCCTCGGATACCTTCAGCGGCGACCGCGCCACTCTGGATACCGAGTTCCAGGGCTTGTTGGCCGAAATCGACCGCCAGGCTGCCAACATCGGGTTGGCCAGCGGCGGCGGCACCGGCGGCCGCTTCAATGTGAGCCTCGATGTATACATCGGCGGCGGCGATACGCAGGCGCACGCCAAGGTGACCATCGATCTCAGCGGCGGTGGCAATCAGGTGGATACCAACGGTCTCGGCGTCAGCACCGACGCAGTCGATACCAAGGCCCACGCGCTCACCACGCTTACTGACTTAACCACGGCCATCTCGAACCTCGGCTTGGTGCAGGGAGCGGTCGGTACGGGCGAAAACGAGCTGAACTACGCCGTCCAACTGGCACAATCGCAGATTTCCAGCTTCTCGGCTGCGCAATCGGCGATCCGCGACGCGGACGTTGCTACGGAAGCCGCCAACCTGACCAAGTCGCAGATCCTGGAGCAATCCTCGGTGGCGGCCCTGGCGCAGGCCAATGCGGCCCCGCAGGCGCTGTTGAAGCTGCTCCAATAAGGCAGTTCTAATGTTTTGAGCAAATTGGGCCGATTCTCAACCGAGAGCGGCCCAGTTTTGCTTTGAGCAGGTCCGTGCTCCCGGAAGGTAGAAATGAGCTCCACGGTAAATTCGACGCCCTCGACCAGCCAGTACTCGAGCGATCTGCAGCAGGTGCTTAGTCGCGCGATCGCGATCGCCTCTCTTCCCCTGGACCAGCTCAACAGCAACCTCACCACCCTGCAAAACCGCTCGACCGAGTTGAATACGCTGAACGGAAAGTTCGGAGCGCTGCTTACGGCCGTGCAGGGGATTTCATCCGCGGTGGATTCCACCACCGCTCAGGTATCCAATAGCAGCGTGATCGCCGCTCATAGCGATGCGACGGCGCTCCCGGGCACCTACGCCATTCACGTCGTCAGCGCCGGCGCTTTCACCACTGCGCTCAGCAACAGCACCCTGCCGGCGGTCCAGGATCCTTCCTCGCAGTCCATCACCTCAGCCACTTCGTTGACTCTGACGGTGGGCGGAACACCTGTCACCATTACTCCTTCCGCGAATAATCTCAATGCTCTGGTGGATGCCATCAATTCTTCCGGCGCGAATGTGACGGCGACCATCATCAACTTGGGCTCGCCTTCGGCTCCGTCTTACCAGCTATCGCTGCAAAGCACCAAGCTCGGCAATATCGCCATTCAGCTCAATGACGGATCCCAGGACCTGCTGAGCACTCTGTCCACCGGATCGCAAGCCCAATATCAGGTCAACGGGCAGCCCTCTACCCCCATTTCTTCGGATTCGACCACGGTGACCATCGCGCCCGGCCTGACGGTCGATCTGCTGCAAGCCGGCGATTCGAACGTGACGGTGGCGCAAAGCAGCTCCGCCCAGTCGAATGCGCTCTCCTCGCTTGTAGCGGCTTACAACGCGGCCGTGGACGAACTCGGAGCCAACCACGGCCAAGCCGGCGGTGCGCTGACGGGAGACCCTCTGATTTTCACCTTGTCGCAATCGCTCCGCGACCTGAGCGGATTCACCGGCGGCAGCGGTTCGGTTCAGAATCTGACCGACCTGGGACTCACTTTCGATAAAACCGGCCACCTGTCTTTGGACCAAACCGTCTTCGATAGCGTATCGTCCGCCCATCCCAGCGATGTAAGCGCCTTCCTGGGCTCTCCGTCCACGGGTGGATTCCTGAAGACTGCGACGGATACCCTGAATGGCCTGGAGGATCCGGTCACGGGAACCCTGGGAACCACGCTCGCCAGCGCGCAGACGGCGATCGACAAACAAAATCAGAAGATCGCGGATGAGCAGGCCCGCATCGACATTCTCACTAAGAACTTGACCGCCCAGATAGATGCGGCGGACGCCCTGATTGCTTCCCTGGAACAGCAATCCTCATATTTCACCAGCCTTTTTGCGAGCATGAATGGAACCAAGACTAACTGATCGCCTTCACGCCGCGATTCAAACCGGCGCATGGAGCACCGCGCAAGAACTGCTTGCGTCCTTTCGCGTGGAAGTGGAAGCATCCTGGCGGGCCGCTGCCAACGAACAGGAACGCCGCGCCATTTCCGAGAACGTGACTGGCTTCCTGCAATGGGCGCGTGCCATGACCCTTACATCCCGCGAGCACGCGCACAATCGTTTAAACCGTCTGAACCGCTGGCATGCGTACGCCCGGCCGGGTTCTTCCAACCCGTATCACGGCCTGGACGCATAATCATCGCGTCAGAGATCTGACGGAATCGTTCAAATTACGACGGGATGGCGAAATTCCTCCACTTGGAATCAATGGCTTACACCTTGGCACCGAAACTGCTTTAGAGCAGGCATCGTGTTTGAAGCGGTCGCTGGAAATCTCGAAAAGTACATGAGTCTGTTAAGCACCCGGCAGAAGCTGGTTGCTTCGAACATCGCCAATGCCGACACTCCCGGCTACCGCACGAAAGATATCGATTTTCGCGCCGAGTTCGCCCAGCAAATGCAGGCGCAGGAGTGCGACGGCATGCCGGTGACCGATCCACAAACCATCGAGCCCGACGGCCTGCCGGTCAAAGCCGATGGCAACAACGTCAGCCTGGATCGCGAGGCCCGGATGCTGGCCGAGAACGCGATGCGCTTCCAGGTGGCCTCCAGCCTGGCCCAAGCCGAGTTGCATTCCATACGCAGCGCACTCCAGGAAGGTCCCTCCTCATGAGCCTTTTCTCCGCTCTCTCCGTAAGCGCTTCGGGCATGTCCGCCCAGCGGGCGCGCACCGAACTGCTGGTGGAAAACCTGGCCAACGCCGATACCACGCGGACTCCGGAAGGCGGCCCGTACCGGCGCAAGGATGCCGTGTTCGCGTCGGATCCCTCGGCGGGGCAATTCTCGGCGCTGTTTGAATCCCAGGTCAATCCCGCCAGTTCAGGCGTTCGCGTCGCGCAGGTGATCACCGATCAGCGCGATCCGGAAATGCGCTACATGCCCGGCCATCCGGATGCGAATAAGGACGGCTATGTGGCGTATCCCCGCATGAATCCGGCCGAGGACATGGTGGATCTGTTGAGCGCGTCGCGCGGATATCAAGCCAACGTGGCCGCGATCAGCGCGGTGAAAGATATGATCAACCACTCGCTCGACTTGTTCAAATAGAGTCCCGATAAAGCATCGCCATGAACATTTCTCCCATCCAGCCGTCCAGCATTCAGCCCGTTGCGACGCCGCTCGAAATCGGGGGCTCCGCCTCCAGCTCGGGGAGCAGCGAATTCAGCAATATTCTTCAAGGCGCCATCAACCAGGTGGAGGGTACGCGTGACAGCGCCAATCAGAGCGTTCAGCAGTTTCTCTCGGGCGACGGCGAAGATCTGCATTCCACGATCCTCTCCGTGCAGCGCGCGGATCTCGAGTTCCAGATGCTCCTGCAGGTCCGCAACAAGGTGGTTTCGGCTTATCAGGAAGTCATGCGCATGCAGATGTAGCCGCCGCGCTGACTGATTTTTCACTCCCATGGACCAAGTTAAACGAATTGTAGGATCCCTCTCCGGCCGTCAGTTGGCGACCGTCCTCCTGGTGGCCGCCCTGGTCGCAGGCGGAATCTACGGACTCACGCAATACCAGCGCGAAGCCGGATTTCGTCCGTTGTACACCACGCTGGCACCGGAAGACGCAGCCCTGGTGGTGCAGCGGCTGAAGGAAAGCGGCGTCCCGTATCGCATTTCCACGAACGGCACCGGCATCTCCGTGCCTGAGGAAAGAGTCGCCGAGCTGCGCCTGGATATGGCCGGCGCCGGACTGCCTAAAAGCGGGCGGATCGGCTTCGAGATCTTCGACAAAACCAACCTCGGCATGACGGACTTCGCCGAGCATGTGAATTACCGGCGTGCGCTCGAGGGCGAGCTGGAACGCTCGGTGATGGCGCTGACCGAAGTAGAGCAGGCCCGCGTTCACATATCGTTCCCTCAGGAATCGGTCTTCCAGGAAGCGCGCCAGCCCGCCAAGGCGAGCGTGCTGCTGCGTCTCCGCGGCGGCTCGCAACTTCCGGAGAGCGCCATACCCGCCATCACCCATCTGATCTCGAGCGCGGTCGAAGGACTGGCTCCGGATGCGGTGTCGGTTCTGGATATGCGCGGTAATCTTTTAAGCCGCGCCAAGCAGGTGAGTACCGATTCCGGTTCCGGCTCGGGAACTTCCGAAGCCGCGCTTGAGTACCGCCACAGTGTGGAACAGGATCTGACAACGAAACTGAATGCGACGCTCGAGCCTCTGGTGGGCGCGGGCCGGTTCCGGGCCGCCGTTTCGGCCGACACCGATATTACCAGCGGCGAGCAGAGCGAGGAGCATTTCGATCCAACCCAATCCGTCATGGTGAGCTCGCAGAAGACGGAAGATATTTCGTCGCCCGCGCACACCGCCGGCGGAATTCCCGGTACGGCTTCGAATCTGCCGGATCCGGCTCCTGCGCCCGTATCCGTGAGCGCCGGATCGTCGCGCAAAACGGAAAGCGTCAATTATCAATCCAGCCGCACGGTGAAACGCACGGTGCTTCCGCAAGGCGGCATCAAACGGCTATCGGTCTCCGTGCTGATCGACCACGAAGTGCACTTCGAGGGCGCGGGTGCGCAGGCCAAGCGGGTTCTGACCGCGCCGCCGCCGGAACGCCTCAAGGTGATTCACGATCTGGCAGCCGCGGCCGTAGGATTGAACACCGAGCGCGGCGATCAGTTGATTGTGGAAAGCCTGCCGTTTGAATCCACCGTGAATCTGGAGCCGCCGGGAGCCGTATCCGGCCCGGTCGAGGCGCCGCTCACGCCCATCGAACAGCTTAAGAAGAATCCGAAAATGCTGTACGGCGCTGCGGGCGGCGCGGCCGTGCTGCTCGCCGGCCTGGGTTTCCTGGTGTTCAAGATGGTGAAGAAGTCGCCGGCTCCCGCGCAGGCGCGGCCCATCGAATCGCTGCCTCCCGGGGCAGGCGAGCCGGCAGGCGCACCTAGGGTGAGCGGGGCCGATAGCTGGGCGCCGTCGGGACTCTCGGCCGCTTCTGCGCTGCCTGCGCTCGCTCCCGCCCGAATCGAAGTGCTGACGAACCAGGTTCGCGAGACCGCGCAAAAGGACGGAGAACTCGCCGCCGGCGTGCTGCGCGGATGGCTCCGCGAGGAGCACACCTAACCCATGGCTTCTCCCGCGCAAGCTACCGTTCTGACCGGCATTCAGAAAGCCGCGATTCTGCTGATTTCGGTGGGCGATCAGGTCTCTTCCGAGCTGCTCAAACGCCTGAGCGACGATGAAGTCCAGGCGGTTACAGCGGCCATCGCCAGTCTGCCGGCTATTTCCCGCGAACAAGCCGAGGCGGTGCTGGAAGAGTTCCGTTCCGCCACTTCGCAATCCGGGCAAGGCCACGGCGGGGTGGATTTCGCCAAACGTATTCTGACCTCCGCCTTCGGAGCCGAAGGCAGCAAGAAACACGTGGAGCGGCTGCCCAAAGCGGCGGGCCGCAGCTCCGATGCCGGCCAGCGTCTGCAAAAACTCGATCCGCAACTGCTGGCCCGCTTCGTCGAAAGCGAGCATCCGCAGACCATCGCGCTGGTCCTGGCGCATTTGAGCGCGGGCCAATCGGCCGCCGTGCTGCGCTCGATGCCCGCCGACCTGCGCGGTGAAGTCACCATCCGCCTCGCGAGCCTGGATCAGATTTCGCCGGTGGTGATGAACAAGATCTCTGCCGTGATTTCGCGCAAGCTGCAAACGTTGGGCGAGGTCAAGCGCGAATCTTCCGGCGGCCTGCGCGCCGTGGCGGAGATTTTCAACCAGCTCGATGGTGACATGTCCAACGAAATCCTGTCGCAGGTCGGAGAGCGCGACTCGGCGCTGGTCGAATCCATCCGCCAGCAGATGTTCGTGTTCGACGATCTCATGATGATCGACGCTACCGGCATCAAGGAACTGCTGGGACGGGCCGACCGCAAACAACTCACCATCGCTCTCAAAGGCAGCAGCGACGAGCTGCGCAAACACCTGCTGCAGGGCATGTCGCAGCGCGGCGCCGCCATGCTTTTGGAAGATATGGAAGCGCTGGGTCCCGTGAAGATCAAGGAAGTCGAAGGCGCGCAGCAGATGATGATCGCGCTGCTCCGCCAACTGGAGATGGAAGGCGTCGTCAGCTTGAAGGGAGGCGGCGATGAGCAGTACATCGTCTAAGATCCTTCGCGACGGTGAACTTTCCGCGGTGTCGCCAATGGCATGGCGCAGCACCGCAACGCCTCCTCCGGCACGGCAGCCTGCCCGTACGGCTCCCCTCGCGGAGGCCGGCGCCAAGGACGATCTGGACGAAGCCCGAAAAGAATCCTACCAGCGCGGATTTTCCGAGGGCCGCAATGTCGGCCAGGAGCAGGCCGTCGCGGAGCTTCAGCCGGTGATGGACCGCCTTTCGCGGTCGCTGGCCGATCTCGCCACCGTGCGTTCCCGCGTGCGCAAGACTGCCGAATCCGATCTGCTCAAGCTGGCGATCGCCGTAGCCCGCCGCGTGATCCATCGCGAACTGACGCTCGATCCCGGCTCCATCGAAGGACTCATTCGCGTGGCTCTGGAGAAACTCGAATCCCGTGAATTGTGCCGCGTGCGCGTGCATCCCGATCAGGAACCCGTCATCCGGACGTTGCTGGCACGCTTTTCGGCGGCGCCTGTCGAACTGATTCCCGATCCGACGCTGCAGTGCGGAGATGTCCTGTTCGAGACATCGCATGGCACGCTTGATGGCTCCATTGAAGCGCAATTGCAAGAAATCGAACGCGGCTTCGCCGACAGGCTGAGCCGGTGAGTTTTATGAGCGCTGAAATTCCCGATCAGGAAATCCTGGCACCGTACCTGAAAGACCTGGAGCAGCTCGATCTGCTGCCGTGGTGCGGAAAAGTCACCGCCACGGTCGGCCTGCTGATCGAATCGCAGGGTCCCGCGGTCGCCATCGGCGATTTCTGCGAAGTCTTCACGACCAAGGGGCACAGCATCCGCACGCAGGTGATCGGATTCCGCAACGGCCGCGTCCTTTCGATGCCGCTGGAGGAGCCCGAGGGATTGCAGCTCGGCAGCCGCGTGATTGCACGCGTGTCGGATGCGCGATTGGCGGTTGGTCCCGGACTGCTCGGCCGCGTGCTGGACGGATTCGGACAACCCATGGACGGCGGTCCTCCGGTGGAAGCCGTGGCCACCTACCCGCTGTATGCTCCGCCTCCGAATCCCCTCAAGCGGAAACACATCACGGAACGCCTGGTGACGGGGATCCGCTCCATCGATAGTCTTTTGACCTGCGGGAAGGGCCAGAGAATCGGCCTGTTCGGCGGCAGCGGGGTCGGGAAAAGCACGCTGCTGGGCGCCATGTCGCGAAAAAATTCTGCTCAGGTCAGTGTGATCGCACTGATCGGCGAGCGCAACCGCGAGGTCAAGGCGTTTCTCGACCAGGAACTCGGCCCGGAAGGCATGAAGCGCTCCGTGGTGGTCGCCGCGACCTCGGATCGTCCCGCGCCCCTGCGTATCCGCGCCGCGTATGTCGCGCTGGCCGCCGCCGAATATTTTCGCGACCAGGGCCTGGACGTGCTGCTGGTCATGGATTCGGTGACTCGTCTGGCGATGGCGCAGCGTGAAATCGGATTAGCCGCCGGAGAACCTCCCAGCCAGAAGGGCTATCCGCCCTCCGTCTATACGTTGCTGCCCAAGGTCTTTGAGCGTGCCGGGAACTTCGGGTCCGGCTCGATCACCGGGTTTTTCACGGTCCTGGTGGAAGGCGACGACTTCAACGAACCTATTTGCGATGCCGCCCGCGGCATCCTGGACGGACACTTGATTCTGTCCCGCGATCTCGCGGCGACCGGGCACTATCCGGCCATCGACGTTCTGAGCTCCGTAAGCCGGCTGGCGAACAAGGTTGCTACTCCGGAGGAAACCGCGGCCGCGCAGAAAGTTCGCGAGGCCCTGGCGCTCTACCAGCAGTCCGCCGACTTGATCCAGCTGGGCGCGCATGTGCAGGGAGCGAATCCCAAGCTGGACCAGAGCCTCCGCCTGCGCCCGCAGCTTCTGGATTTCCTCAAACAAACTGCTGAGACGCATACATCTCAGGACGAGACCGCCACCCGGCTGCTGGCCCTGGCTAAGGAACTTGCATGAAAACCTTCCGCTTTCCGCTCCAACGAGTGTTGGAGTGGCGCGCGCTGCAATTACGCGTGGAAGAAGAAAAACTGGCAACGTTGCAGCAGCAGCTCACGTCCATGCTCCAGTTGCGCGAGAAGCTGGCCTCGGCGCGGAACCGTTCGGAATCGCATTTGTTCGTCTCCGGAGCCGCAGCGGGATCGGACCTGCAATCCTGGGCCCTCTATCAGGCCCGGCTGGTGAAGCAGCAGGAGCTCCTTAAGACCCAGATCGTCCAGTGCGAGAAGCTGACCCTGGAACAGCGCCAGCGCCTGCTCAAAGCCCGCACGGATCATCGCGTTCTCGAACGGCTCAAGGAGCGCCGCTGGAGGCAGTGGGTCTACCTGAACGACCGGGAACTGGAAGACACCGCCGCGGAAGTATATCTCGCCAAGTGGAGCCGCGAGGATCTGGAAAATAAAACCGCGGAGACCGCATGAACATCTTCTTCCTTACGGAGACGGAAAGCGGCTGCTACAAATGGCGCGGCGCGATCCCGGCCAAATACCTCCGCAAGCGCGGGCACACCGTCCAGATCTTTTCCGACGATCTGCGCGCGCACAACGCGCCCGACGTGATGGTGATCTTTCGAGCTCACTATCCCGATGTCGCGAAGCTGGTGAACTGGTGCAAGCAACGCGGGGTTCGGGTGGTCTTCGATACGGATGACGCTCTGGATCTCGTGCCCCGGCAGAACATTAATCACGCCGGCTTGCAGGACCGGCTGGATCTTTACGATTTTCTGCTTGAGCAGGCCGACGTCGTTACTACCACGACTCCGATTCTTGCCGCCGATCTACGGGAACGAAACCCGAACGTGGTGATCCTTCCCAACAGCGCCGATCCCGAGGAATGGCGCGTATTGCCCCGCCAGCCCGGCGTTCGCATCGGCTGGACCGGAAGCGCGACCCACTTCCACGATCTGGCCGTGGCCCTCGGCGCGGTCCGCGAGCTGCAAAAGCGGCATTCGTTCACCTTCGTGCTACAAGGAATTTGCGCCGACCCGAGCCCCGCGGAGTTTTACGCGGGCTTGGTCGCCGAGCACGGCAAAGCCTTCCTGAATTCGCCGCCGGGAAAATCCATGAAGCGATTCCTGGAAGAGCTGCGGGGCCTTCGTTACGAGTTTCACCCCATGGTTGAGTTCGACCGGCACTCCGAAAAAGTCTGCGAGCTGGGGCTGGATATCGGCATCGCGCCGCTGGTGGAGGACCAGTTCAACCAGCACAAGAGCTGTATCAAGTACTACGAATATGCTCTTTCCGGCGCAATCACGGTGGCGTCGCGCGTCTTGCCGTATTCGGCGGAAGTGCCCATTACCGCCAAGAACAGCCGCCAGTCGTGGAAAGATACGCTCGAGCGGCTACTGGACGCGGATCGCGAGCTGCTGTGGCGCCAGCAGCGCGATTGGGTTCTGGCTCATCGCAACATGGAGCGGAACGTGGAATTGTGGGAGCAGGTGTATCGCGGCGAAGTGACCAGTTCCATGATCACTGCGGATCAGAATGCCGCGTAGGCATCGGCCTTACGCCGGATTATTTTCCGGACCTGCCATGGCCGCCGCCATCTGTTCGAGCTTGCGATAAAACTTGGCCGGATCCGAATCCCTTCGCCGGTCCACGATCCCCGTGGAGGTTTCCATGGTCAGCATCTGCGCCACGCCGGTGGTCCACACCGGAAACGACATCGACAGCTTGCGGTTGATTTCGGCGGAAAGCGCCATGGCACTGGACGAATCGATATCCAGAATCGCGCTGAAGACGTCTTCGCTCCAGC
This sequence comes from Bryobacteraceae bacterium, assembly GCA_036003585.1. GTDB lineage: Bacteria > Acidobacteriota > Terriglobia > Bryobacterales > Bryobacteraceae > Palsa-187. The sequence continues at coordinate 211,131 of DASYSG010000076.1, forward strand.
GGCCGATCATGGCTTCCCCGCCCAGGATGTTATCGAACTGCTGCACCAGGGTCCGCAGCGCATCGGTGATCACCGCCGACGAGTACTTCTGTTCGAGCCGGCGCAAGTTGCGCGCACTCACCAGGAGCACGCAGAAGGGATCGTTCCTCTGCAGGAGATCCGCGATGCGCTGGTTGAGCTTCTGCCGGTTCCACGCGCCCGAAACATGGTCGCGCTCCATCCTGCTGCGCTCATTGTCCATGGCCTGGTGCAGGGTGCGGATTTCGTCCTGAAGCTGCGTCACTACCAGTTGATGACTGCGGCGCAGTTGGCCGTAGGTGCGCACGATCGCGCCGGCTGCGGTTTCGATGCCGTAGCGGATCTTTTCGATGTCGTCGCTCGCGGCCAGAGCTCCGAGCTGTTCTACTTCGCGGCGGAGCTGCAGATCGCAGTCGTTCCCGCTATTGGACACGCTCTCCGCGAATACCTTCATGGCGGAGGCGGCGTTTTGCAGGTCCTTGCGCAACCGGGCCATTTGCTCTCTGGCCTGATCCCGATAGTTGCGGAGTTCGCCGCGCAGGGAAGCTTGCACGGCGTTGTAGTGCTCGGGTGCGGAAGCCTGGCCGCACTGCGTATCCAGCAATTGCAGCCGCTGGCGGAAATATTCGGTGCTGTGAGGATCCAGCTCCACCGCGTATTCCGCGGAGGATTTGATCGCCAGGCCGTAACACTTGGCCAGCGCCTGCTTCAATTCTTCCAAACGTTCCAGTTCCGTCGCCGCTTTGCGCAAAGAGATCATAGACCGGGGCTTCTAGATTGATCGGCGGAACCATCCCGTCACTTCAGGTTCTAAGGTGATGCGGCGGAGGGGGTACAAAAAAGGCCGGTTCGAGCGTCATGCGCGATGCATGAGCCGAACCGGCCACTTAAGACTGCTGTATCTTAGACGCCCACGAAGACCGTGTGCCCGTCTCGATTCACAAGCAGAAGGGTTCCGTCTTTGGAGTTTCTGACAGCGGCTTCAAACTCGGCGACGTTTTTCACCGGCCGCCGGTTGACTTCCTGAATCACATCTCCCTGCTGCAGCCCGGCACTGGCGGCCGCGCTGGCGGGTCTGACTTCGTTTACCACTACGCCCGCAGCGCTGGCGGGAAGTTTGAGCTGCCGCGCTATTTGCGGAGTCAGGTTTTCGACCGAAACTCCGTCCAGAGCGTTCTCGACTCCGCTATTGCTGCCGCCCCCGCCCCGATTACTAGCTTCCTCGGGATTCAGCTCGCCGAGCGTGACCGGGAGCGTGTGCGAAGCGCCGTCCCGCCATATCTTAAGATTCACGTTCGTGTTCGGCTGCATGCTGGAGATCATGTTACGCAGTTGATTCGCGTCATAGACCGAATGATCGTCCACGTCGAGGATGATGTCTCCGGTCTTCAGGCCGGCTTTCTGCGCCGGGCTGTTGGCTTCCACCTCGCCCACCAGTGCGCCCTGGGAATCTTTCACTCCGAACTGCCGGGCGATGGTCGGCGTCACATCCTGCGGAAGGATCCCCAGCCGTGCGCGGGTCACCTTGCCGTTTTTCAGGATCTGATTCATGATGTTGCGGGCCAGATTCACCGGTACCGCGAATCCGATCCCCTGGTTGCCTTCCGAGCCGTGAGCGATGATCGCGGTGTTGATGCCGATCAGTTCACCCCGGTCGTTCACCAGCGCGCCGCCGGAATTCCCGGGGTTGATGGCGGCATCGGTCTGGATGAAGTCTTCGTACGCCTCGATCTCATTGCCCAATCCGCGATGGGTAGCGCTCACGATCCCCAGCGTTACGGTCTGGCCCACTCCAAACGGATTGCCGACGGCCAAGGCATAATCGCCGACTTCGACTGCATCGGAGTTTCCGATGGTGATGGCGGGAAGGTTCCCGGCATCGATCTTCACCACCGCGATATCGGCCTTGTCATCCTTGCCGATCACGCGGGCCTTATATTCCCGGCGATCGGATAGCATTACTTGCACGTCCGTGGCGCCATCCACCACGTGGTTGTTGGTCAAAATGTAGCCCTCGGGACTGACGATCACGCCCGAGCCCAGGCCTTCGGAACGCTGCTCTTCGGGCATGTTCGGAATATTGAATTGGCCACCGAACTGGTCGCCGAAAAACTGGCGCAACTGATCCGGTATCTGGCCCTGATCCTGCTGGCCGCGTTGTCTGCGGAGCGCCCCCGTCTTGACTACCTTGGACGACTTGATACTGACTACCGTGGGCACCACCGCCTTCACTACCGGCGCGAACCCTGATCGGCTGCGCGTCACCTTCGCATCCGTAAACTTGAAAGTCGCCGGCGGATTCTGCGAACCCTTCTGGGCGTGAGCGACACCCATCCCGCCCAATACCAGCCCCAACGCTACTGCCAAGGCGGCGGCCACGCGCGCCCGCCCAAACGCAATTCTATTCATATAGAAACCTCCATTCTTGAATTCCAAAGACTTGGAACCGGCCGCAGTCTCCGGTTTCAGCCGGAAGTGTGGTCTCAGTCCATTGGACGCAGGGAGGCGGAAAAGGTTAGCGGCGTGCTTGGGCTCGGCGAAATGTCAAGGAATATTAACGTTTTGCCGGCGCCGGCCCGATTTTGGCTCCCAGGTTAATCCAGGCGCGGATCAGGGCCAACTGCTCCTCAGTGAGCGCTCCCACCGGAGGCATACGCTTGTCGGTGGTCACCGTGAGACGCTGATAGAGCAGACTGCGATCCGCTTTTCCAGGGACCACCGCCTTGCCGGAAGCCCCGCCTTGCAGCAGGTTCTCAGGCGCGTCTAGTTTCAGCCCGCCTGCCGCCATCGACTCCTGGTGGCAGGACACGCAACTCGAGTTCAGAATCGGTTCGATGTCGCGATAGTAGTTGACCCCGGGCGTCTTGGGCTTCTGGGCATTCGCGATCGCCATTCCACTTACCAATAGCAGCAGGATTCTCATTGAGCCTCTCGAATATCCTCCATGCAGGCGGCGGGCCACTCTCTAGACAATTGGGATCAACACCCGATGTTGGGAAGATTGCGCCAGGTCGCCCGCCGTGACCAGGTCGCCTGCGCGATTTCACACACACCGTACGCGGTTGCCTTGCGTTTTCAGTCGCTGGGTTTTGGAGCGAAAAGTGCTGATTATTCACCGAATCCGCGAGGTGAACGTTATGGGCAAAATCGTGGCAGCCATGGCAACCATGCACGCACCGCAGCTTTTCACGCGGCCTCCCGAGGAAGATCCGCAACAGCTCAACGCGGGGATCGCCGCGATGCAGAAGTTGGGACAGGTTCTGGATGAGACCAAGCCGGACGCGCTGGTCGTATTCGCCAGCGACCACATGGAAACGTTCTTCCTGCAATCGGTGCCGACCTTCGCGGTCATCGCGGGAGAGCGCGCGAAGACGGCCTTCGCGGGCCGCTCCTGGGAGCCCGTAATTCACCAGAAGCTGGCCGAGGACCTGCTGGAAGGCCTGGTCCGCCGCGATTTCGATATGACGTACTCGCAGGACGCGGTGCTGGGACACTCCTTCGCCGCACCCTTCGAATGGATCCTGGGTAAGCGGGACATTCCCGTGGTGCCGATTTTCGTGAATACGTATCTGCCACCTCTGCCACGGCCTCAGCGCTGTGCCGCTTTGGGCCGGGCGATCGCGGAAATCGTGGCTTCCAAGCCGGAGCGCGTCGCGCTTCTCGCCAGCGGTGGAATGTCCCACTACCCCGGTACCGCCAAGTATTATGAACCCGCGTTCGATTTCGACCGCTGGTGCATCCGCGAGCTGGAGAACAGCCATACGGGTTCGTTCCTGAACCTGACGCCGGAGCAGCTGGATGAAGTCGGCAACACCGAGATGCTGCCCTGGGCGATCGTCCTGGGCGCAGTGGGCAGACAGCATATGGAACTGTTGTCCTACCAGGAAACCTCGCATCACGGACACGCGGTGGCGCGCTTCCATCCGGGCGAAAAACGCAACGCGGAGCCGTCGCAGCCGTACCGGTTCCAGAGCCACCCGTTTCATTACTACGACCATCCTCCAATCGCCGCATACCGGTTGAACAAGCTGCTGTATGAGTCGCGGCATAAGCCGGCGCTGCGGCAGCGGATGTTCCGCGACCTGTACGCGGTGTGCATGGAATACGGCCTGGGTATGACGGAAACCAGCGCGATGCGAGCGGTCTTCGAGTTCCGGCACCTCGACGGAGACCGCCCCGCGCTGGACGCGGAGCCTGCAGTACGCGTGGGCGCCCATCCCGTAGGGGCGTTGATGGCCGTCCACGTACTGCAGCAGGAAAAGCGGGCCATGCGGAAGCCGGTCGTGACGTCGCACGACGTCGCACTGGCAGTAACACACTAGTGATGTCGGGCAGGTTTTCAGAGCTTGCTGAAAAAGGGGACAGAGGTCTGTCCACTGCCGCGCTGGCAGGCGAAGTCAGGAGCTTACGGGAGGGGACAGAGTAGCCTCTCTTGAAAATAGCCGCAAGCTCTTCGGGGAAAAAAGGGGACACCTCCTGGTGTTCGCTCCGCTACTAGCTTTGCGGACGTTAGGAGGTGTCCCCTTTTTTCCGGATTGCATCCTGCGCGCGGGTTTGTAACCCGCGCTCTACGCCGATTTTCTAATCGGCGCCCCGCGCGTCGTCATCTGGACAGTCCCCAGCACACGCCGGCCAGCGATCCTATTACGCACCCGTGTGATAGCATTTCTGAAGTCGACTTCATGTCCTGGGAAAAATGGAGATTCAAATGCGCGCAAGACTGACCAGCCTCGCCCTGATGCTTGTGACCGCCGGAGCCGTGGCCCAACTACCGGCCCAACAAAAGGGTAAACAGGCGCCCCAACCCCCGAAAACCTACACTTCCGCCAAGGAAGTGGCCTCTATGATGGCCAAAGCCAAGAACGAACGGAAGCAGGATCAAGCCAACTTCATCCAGGGAATTCTTCGGCTCGATCCATACTCGGCGAATCTGGAGTACCGTGGAGCCGTCGGTCCCGCCGCCGTGCACGAAAAAGAAGCCGAACTGTTTTACGTCATCGATGGAAGCGGGACCCTGGTCACCGGGGGCAAGCTCGCGGGTGAGACTCGCACCAACGCCGAAAACCTTTCCGGGACAGCGATCGAGGGCGGTAACACCCAGGACGTCGCCAAGGGCGATTTCTTTATCGTCCCCGAGAACACCCCGCACTGGTTCAGCAAGATCAACGGGACGCTGGTCCTGATGTCGCTGCACGTGCCCCGGCCGCGCTAGACGAACGCGGGTTGACCGGCACGCTAAACTCTTCATGTCGATCCGACCCGTGAAACGCCTGATCAAGTCGAAACCGACGCTCGAAGGAGCCGGGGTGCATCTCCGCCGCGCGTTCGGGTTCGGCAATACCACCGATTTCGATCCGTTCCTGCTGCTGGACGACTTCCGCAACGATGTTCCAGCGGATTATCTGGCGGGTTTCCCCTGGCATCCGCATCGCGGGATCGAAACCATAACGTATGTCCTGGCCGGAACCGTGGACCACGCCGACAGCATGGGCAACAAGGGCGCGATCGCGGCCGGGGATGTTCAGTGGATGACCGCCGGCAAGGGCATCATCCATCAGGAAATGCCCAAAGGCGATCAGTCCGGGCGGATGCATGGGTTCCAGCTCTGGGCGAACCTCCCCGCATCGCTCAAGATGACCGATCCGCGATATCAGGAGGTGAAGTCGCCCGACATCCCGGTCATCACCGATGACGACGGTACTCAGGTGCGCCTGGTGTGCGGAAGCTTCTGGGGTAAGAAGGGCCCGGTGGACGGCATCGCCGCCGATCCGATTTATATCGATGTCTCGGTTCCGCCCGGAAAGAGGAAATCGCTGCCGGTGGAGACCACTCGGCACGCGTTCGCTTATGTGTTCGCGGGAAACGGAAAGTTTTCGAATGCCTCGAGCCCTCTGGCGGTTCCGACCGAAGGGGTCGGATGGTCGGAGACAACCGCACCTCACGCCGAGGCCGACAACCGCTCGCTGGTGCTTTTTGATCGCGGCGACGAAGTAACTGTTCAGGCCGGCGAGGACGGGGTCCGGTTCCTGCTGGTTTCGGGCAAGCCGCTGGAAGAGCCGGTAGCCTGGTATGGTCCCATCGTGATGAACACGCAGGACCAGCTCAAGGAAGCGTTCGAAGAGCTGGAACGTGGCACCTTCCTGCGTAATGGTGGCCAGCGCCCTTGAAATTCGTGCTGTAGAATAGGACGAGTCATTTTGAGGAGTCCACTATGAGCACTCGTCTCCAGATTGGGATTTTGAGCGCCGCGATCGCGCTGTCGATGGTCGGCTTGGGCTTGTCGCAAGAGCCCGCCGCAGGCCAAGCTAAGGCGGAGGGCAAGGGCAAGGGTGCCGGTAAAGGCAAAGGCGGCGGCCGAGGACCGGCTGCTCCCACGGGTCCCACGCCGCGCATGGCGGATGGGAAGCCCGACCTGAGCGGCCTGTGGTTCCGCCCATACACGCCCAACATGGCGTCGGGACCTGCGAAGGACACTCGCCAGGGCGACCCCACCGGGCCGAAAGAGCTCCCGTTTACCGCGGCATACAAAGCGAAATGGGATGCCTACAGGCCGGATGAGGGCGACTACACCGGAGCGTGCCTGCCCTTCGGACTCATGCGCTCCATGAACTCTCCCGATCCGATTCAGTTCATCCAGCACGAGCCGTTCCTCGCCTTGCTCTACGAACAGAACACCTGGTTCAAGCTCATTCCAACCGATGGGCGTCCGCACGCAAAGAATCTCGATCCCACCTGGTTCGGCGATTCTGTCGGCCATTGGGAAGGCGACACCTTAGTCGTGCATACCAACAATTTCAACGGTAAGACCCGGCTCGATACCGCCGGTCATCCCCACAGCGATGCGCTCGAAATCACCGAGCGCTTCAGCCGGCCCGATCTCGGTCACATGTCTTACGAAGTGACCATCCACGATCCCAAGGCGTTCACCGAGGATTGGGGCAACAAGCGCACCTTTACGCTTCGTACCGACACGCAGATCATGGAGTACTCCTGCGAGGAGAACAACAAGAGTCTGTGGGAGGGCCGGATCAAGGTCCCCAAGTACGATCAGTAGTTAGTCGATTACGAAACCAGCTTCGATGCGATAATCCGCTGGTCGGACGTCACCAGGCGAAGCCTGTGGACGTGCCATCGCGACGATCATCTGACCGTATCGCTAGTTTCAAACTGACACCGCTTCCGAATCGGGATTCGTCGCAGCACAGATGCGCCGCGGCGAAAGACCAGATTCCTATTGCTTCTCCTCGCGCAATCCCTCATCCTCGAAGCGAAGCAGGAACCACAGCAATGAACTCTTTGTGTCCGCGTCCCCAATTCTCGAGGCTCAGTTCGAACCTGATGTGCGCGGCCGGACTCATCGCCGTGACGGCTTGGATGCCGGCGGGTTTTGGGCAACAAATTCGGCCGGATGCCATACCGGTGAAAAACTGGCCCATCCGCAAGTCGAGCGATCCGGTGCTGGGCGATCAAAGAGCGGCCGCCGAGATTAGCGCCTCCGGATTGGTGTTCATTGCCATCACGCCCTGCCGTGTTATAGATACGCGCGGCGAGGGTGGCTCGGGCAAGACCGGCCCGTTCGGGCCTCCGTCCCTGGTTGCCGGTCAGGCACGCACGATTCCGGTTCCGTCGTCCAACTGCGGCGTACCCGCGGCCGCGGCCTATTCGATGAACTTCGTCTCCGTCACTCCACTGGGACAACCGGTTTCGTGGATCGCAGCCTGGCAGGATGATATGTCCTGGCCCGGGACCGTGGTACTAAATGCCGTGCAGGGTGGATTCGTGGACAACTCGGCCATCGTGCCGGCAGGTGCCGACGGGGGAATCCAGGTGCTGAGTACCAATAACGCTGACCTGGTGATCGACATGAACGGATATTATGTCCAGGCCCCGACGATACAAGGGCCCAGCGGACCGCAGGGTCCCTCAGGCAATACTGGCGCAACAGGGAACCCGGGTGCAACGGGGGCAACCGGTGCGACGGGACCGGCCGGACCAATCGGAGCGACGGGGCTCGCTGGACCGAACGGACCGGCCGGACCGGGCGGAGCCACGGGGCCCGTTGGACCTACCGGACCCGTTGGACCTACCGGACCCGTTGGACCTACTGGACCCGTCGGACCTACTGGACCCGTTGGACCCACTGGACCGAGTGGCACGATAGCCTTTGCCGATTTTTATGCCTTAATGCCTAGTGATAACGCAGCGACGATTGCGGCGGGCGGAGACATATCTTTCCCGACAAATGGACCTTCATCCGGTGCTGCCATCGCGCGAGTAAATCCCTCGACGTTCAATCTGTCTGGCGTCGGCACCTATCAGGTCATGTTTCAGGCGAGCATCAGCGAGGCGGGACAACTGGTTTTGACCCTTAACGGGACTGAACTAACCTATACGGTCGTTGGACGCGCAACCGGCACGAGCCAGATTGCCGGAATGTATTTTGTGACCACGTCCTCGGTCAATTCCCTGCTCACTGTTCGTAATCCGACGGGGAATCCCGTTGCGCTCACCATGACACCGCTCGCAGGTGGAGCGCTCCCCGTCTCAGCGCACCTGATGATCACGCAAATCCAATAGTCGAAGCCTTACTTGTCCCTGTTCAGACCCAGGGCCCGGATGCGCTTGTGTAGATTCGTCCGCTCCATCCCCAGCACGCGAGCCGCGCCGGAGACGTTCCACTTGGATTCTTCCAGCGCCTTGAGGATATGCTCGCGCTCGGCCGATTCGCGGGCCTCGCGCAGGTTCCCCTTAGCGCCTGCGCCCCGCGCGATACGTATTTCGACCGGCACCGCCTCGGCATCGATCTCATCGCCGCGCGTCAGAATCGCCATACGCTCGACCGTGTTGCGCAGCTCGCGGATGTTGCCCGGCCAGCCGTAATCTTCGAAGGCTTCGAGCGCGCTCTCCGCCAGCCTCTTCGGCTTGAAGTTGTTGCGCGCGCAAAACTCGCCCAGGAAGTATTGGGCCAGCGCGCCGATATCTTCGCGCCGCTCGCGCAGGCTCGGCACGCGCACCGGCACGACACACAAGCGGTAATACAAATCCTCCCGGAACTTCTGCTGCCCTACCATTTCGCTCAAGTCACGATTGGTCGCCGCGATCACCCGCACGGACACGCGAATCGCCTGCTCGCCGCCCACGCGATGGAACTCGCCCTCCTGCAACACGCGCAGCAACTTAGCCTGCGACGCCGCGTGCAGGTCGCCGACCTCATCCAGGAACAGCGTGCCCCGGTCGGCCAGCTCGAATTTGCCGCGGCGCGCCGTGGTCGCTCCCGTGAACGCGCCTTTCTCATGTCCGAAGAGTTCGCTCTCGATCAGTTCCGTGGGAATCGCCGCGCAGTTCACCTTGACGAAGGGGCCCCCGGAGAACGGGCTTTCGGCATGGATGTGCGCCGCCAGCAACTCTTTGCCCGTCCCGGATTCTCCGGCCAGCAGCACGCGGGCGTCGCTGCGCGCGGCCATGGTGGCTTGTTCCACCACGCGTTCGAAGGCCGCGCTAGACCCGATCATGCGCGCGCCGCCTACCAGTTCCCGCAGCCGCCGATTCTCTTCGCGCAGGTTGGATTCGTCCAGCGCATGCCGCAGCGCGAGCAAAACGTGCTCGCGGCCCAGGGGTTTTTCCAGAAAATCGAACGCGCCCGCGCGCGTCGCTTCGACGGCATCGGCAATGGTCCCGTGACCCGAGATCATAATCACCGGCGCGTCATTGTCGTTGGACTTGAGCCAGCGCAACAAATCCACTCCCGAGCCGTCAGGAAGCCGCACATCGAGAAGATAGACGTCGGCGCGCTGCGGATAGGCTTTCGCCTCGCCGATCGACGAGCACAGGCTCACCGCGTACCCCTCGCGCTCGAGAATGAGGCGCAGGCTCCGCCCGATGTTTTCTTCGTCGTCCACTACCAGGATGCGCTTTTGAGCCATCAAACCCCGTTCGCTCCATTGATATGGGCGGCAGCTAAAATCACCCGAAACGCCGCGCCGCCCAGCTCGCCGTGCAGCGTCTGAATATCGCCGCCGCACAATAATGCGCTTCTCCGCGCGATGGACAGTCCCAGGCCCATGCCGCCCTTCTTGAATGAAATCGTCGGCTCAAACAGGCTCGACTGCGCCTGCAAACTGAGCCCCGGACCCGAGTCGTGCACTTCGATATTCAATTGCTCGCCGGAACGCGCGGTGCGCGCCATCACCACGCCACCGGGACGAGCCGCTTCGGCGGCGTTCTCCAACAGGTTGGTTAGCACGCCCTTGATCAGATCCGGATCGGCGACGGCTTTGGGCCGGTCGGGCGCGAGATTCATCTGATAGATCACCTCCGGGTGCGCGTTCCTGAGGAAGGATACCCGTTCTTCCACCAAGGCATTGACGTCGATCTCGGCCGGCAGCACCGGAGGTTCGGCGGAAAATTCCGAAAATGCGCGGACCCGCTTCTCCAGTGTGTTCACCTCGTCGGCTACAATCTGCGCGGCCTGTTCGAGAAACGCGCCATCCGCGGTTCCCTGGCGGCTGACAATCTCTTCCATGGTCAGGCGAATCGGCGTCAGCGAATTCTTCACTTCGTGCGCCATTTTGCGCGCCAGAGCCTGCCAACTGGCCACGCGCGTTACCTGGATCAAGCGTTCCTGAGCCTGCTGGAGCTGGCTCGCCATATGGTTAAACGCCTGCATCGCCGCGGCTATTTCGCCGGAGCCTTCTTCCGGTACCCGGCTGGCTAAATCACCCGCGGCGACGCGTTCCAATCCCTGCGTCAACTGCCGGACCGGACGCGTGATCCGAGCGGCCAGGAACACCAGAGCCCCCAATGCCGCCAACCATAGCGATGCGGCGATCAATAACAGCGCGCCGCGGAAGCCCCGGCGGAAATCGCGAAGACCCGAAGGCTCCGCGGTTCTACGCGCGTCCCCGATCTGCCTGGTCAACTCGCCCAGAGGCACATTGAGCTGCCGGGAGAACATCACTACGGCCTGTTTGTGGGCCACGTAATAATCCAGCCGGTCGCCGTTGACGCCCGACAGGACGAATTCCTCGTCCAGGCCGCGGTCCCGGAAGGCCTGGGCATCCGCCGGGCTCAATTCCACCGGCTGGATACGGCCTTCCGCGGCGTCGCGGCGCAGCGATTCGCGAGCCTGCTGATACAGCTCGCGCCCGGTCTTCTCGAGCGACTGCGACAGGCCGTCCAGTTCATTGAAGGGCGCCAGTTGCAGGCTGCGCTCCAGCAGGCTGAGCGAGGTCCACAGGGTCAGGCCCAGAGGCAGAAGGGTGGCCAGGAGGAAAACCGCGATCAACCGAGTCCGCAGCCGGTTCATGTCTTTCTTAAACGAACTATCCGAATCACGAACGACAGGACCAGACTATCAGCCGCGGCGCCGGCCCCGCCGCAACTCGTCGAGCGTCACCGGTCCGGTCTCGACGCTCCAGTGCGGCTGGGTCGTCGCGGCAGGATGGCTGAAGATCTCGATCAGGCTGGTCAGGCTGATGCCGGAATCGGTGATATTCCCGCGGCCGAACGGCAGACCGGATTCCTTGCCATCTTCGGCGCGGATCTCCAGACGCGCCCATAGAGGCTCCGTGGGGCTGATTCCGGTCACGTCCTGGGACATTTCCTGAAGGCACCATGCCTCGGCCGCGTTCTCGCTCAGGTGTCGAGCCGTCCGGCGGGGGGTCACCAGCTTCGTCACCGAAAACTTCTCCTCCCACAGATCGTAGCTCACCACGAAACGGGCAGGAACTTCGCGCAATATGTGGCTGCGGTTTCCAGACCACAATGTGATTTTGAAAGCGAAGGGAACTTCGGAGGCGTTGCGCAGGCGCTCCAGGGGTTTACCGACCAGGAAGTGGATACGCGGCGCGGCAAACTCCAGACGGCTTTCCTGAGTGCTGAGGACCAATTCCTCGGCCCACATCGCGAAAGCCATCCCGGAGAGAAATGCCGCAATAACCCACCACGGTTTGATGGTGCGCAAGCGCATCATTTGTCGTTTAAACGGCCTGTCTCTAGAAGTTCATCCCCGCGTAAAACACCGGACTTACGATCCCGGACCTGATTGGAAACGCCACCGCCAACTGGAACCCGGATTTCCTGCAGCCGAGGCCGAGCGATTGTTTCTGCTCGCGCTGTTCCGGCCGGTCCCATACCGCTCCTGTATCGTAGAACCCCAGGAAGCCCCGGTATACATAATCGATGGATCCGTGCACTACATGCGAAGCGCCCAGCGGGTCCAAGTCGAATTTATTCCATCCGCGAAGAGTCTCGGCATTGCCCACTATGAACCGCTCGAACAAGGGTGCCAGTCCGGAGATCTTTCCCGCGAGGAATCCCACACGCAGATCCTGATGGCCGCGGCGGAAGCGATAGCGCGCCTCCGTCTCATGCCGCGCGAAGACTGGATCGCTTTCCAGGAAATGCGTACCCGCGCGCACGGAATAAGAGGCCTGGATATCATGCTCGCCCTGGTCGTTTCCTTGAGGCGCGCCGCCAGCCGAACCCCAACGCTGGTGGTAGCGCAGAGTTGATACCACCGCGTTGGACGATTCGGTATTCGCTACCGGCAGAGTCAGCCGATATCGCGCGAAATCCACGCCGAAGCTAAAGACCAGCGGTTCCAGGATCACCACCGTCGCCGTGGGAGCAAATTGCGTCCGGGTACGGTAGATCTCGCCGGGTGCCGCGTCCATCAAGGTAGCCTGGTTCCACTGTTCGTGATAGCTCGAGAAATCGAAACGCAACTGAAGCCGGTCCGTGCCGACGTTCTTCCGCTCAAAGGCGGCCTGGATCCCGGCGTAGCGCTCGCTCAACTGGTCGCCATCGCTGACCATGCCGAAGCTGAAAGCGTTCTCGTGAATGTTCACGGTCGCGTGCCCCTGGCCCGACCACCCTTGCTTGGAGTGATACAAGAAACGGGACAGATCCAGGTCGAAGCGCTTTTCGTGCTGCGCCCCGATCTCAAAATTCACGATCACGTGATCCGGCATGTCGCCCTTGACGACGTGCATCCGGAGGTCGGGAGCGTGGAGTTCCTGCTTGACGCGGTCGGCCAGACGGTCGAGCAGTGTCTGATCGAAATTCTTGCCGGCCACGTCACCCAATTCGGAACGCAGCGGTTCACTCAATTTCGAACTTCCCCGCCCGACCACCTGAACGCTTTCGATGATCAGCCGGGTGTTCACGTTGGTCGGACCGGATTCGTCTTCGGCGGGCCCATCGGGGAAAGGCGCGCATCCGATTGGAAGGACCACCGCGAGCATCCCCGTCAGCAACAGCGTGCGCATACGTAAGCACCTTAGACGCACGCCACGAGCCAAATGGTTGCATCTTTATTATTAGTAAGTTAGGCGGTGGTTTGGTGTGCCTGAACTTCACACGTGAGGGCACAGCCTGGATCTGTGATACAGTGGAACTGTGAGGAATATCACAGTTTCTGTGCCCGATGAGGTTTACCGTCAAGCACGAATCCGGGCTGCGGAACGCGATACTTCGGTGAGTGCTCTGGTTAGCGAATTCCTGTCGCATATCGGCGAAAAAGAGCCTTCCCAAAGCCTGCGGGAAACCATCGACGCGATTCGCGAAGCCAACCCGAACTTCAGCGCAGCGGACCCGTTGAGCCGTGATGAGTTACACGATCGAGATGCGCTTCGTAGACTCGAACATCCTAATCTACGCGATCGCCAGCGGTAGCGACGAGCGGGAGAAGTCCAGGCAAGCGCTCCGCATCCTGGAGGAGGCGGATCTAGCCACCTCTGTGCAGGTGCTCCAGGAGTTTTACGTCCAGGCGACCCGGGCCACGCGCATCGACAGGATTTCTCATGTGCAAGCGGTAGCCCTCATCCAAGCACTCTGCGAGTTTCCCGTGCAAGAACTCACGGCCGGTCTGCTTCAATCGGCGCTGGCAACCAGGCATCGTTATCAGATCTGTTACTGGGATGCGGCGATCATCGAGGCGGCTCGGGCGCTTGGTTGCCGCGAGGTTCTCAGCGAAGATTTAAGCGATGGACAGGACTACGGCGGGGTTCGGGTGGTGAATCCGTTTCGGTAGCACTATTTGCCGCCGCGGAGGGCGCGGGCGGAGGCCGCAGCCTGAGAGAAAACAGCCTCAAGCTCGGACGAACGCAGCTGCTTGCGAACTTCTTCCAGGCGCGCGATGAAGGCGCTGAGAGCGGCATCAATCGGCTCGGCATTAGTGGCGAAAATATCGCGCCAGATGTCGTAAGGGCTCAGCGCCAGGCGCGTCAGGTCGGCCGCGGCAGGACCAGCCACCTGCTCTTTCCCGGCGAGTACCGCGGCGAGCGTGGTCGAAAGCAATTGCGGGAGATGCGACACGAACGCGACTTGGCGATCATGCCCCGCGGGTTCGAGCAGTACCAAACGCCCCCCGAACCGTTCGATCCAGGATTCGAGTTGCGGCTCGCGCGCGGTCAGCACATAGGGACGGCCGCGGAACAGGTCGGCATCGGCATGCTCCACGCCGCGCGATTCCTTGCCGGCCATGGGGTGTCCGCCCACGAAACGCTTGAGCCTCCGGCCATGTTCGCAGATGACCGCCTTGGTGCTGCCTGCATCTGTGACCAATGCGCCGGTTTCTAGCGCATCAAGCGTCTCGATGATCTGGCTAATGGGCTGCGAGAGATACACCAGATCGGCGGCGGCAGCGGCTTCTGCCAGCGGCAGGGCTTCATCAATGACGCCTAGAGCAAGAGCTTTTTGGACTGTGGCCGGGGAACTGACGCCGATGATTTTCCCCTGAAAGCCCGCTTTGCGAAGCGCCAACGCGAAGGAGCCGCCAATGAGCCCGACACCGGCGATGGCTATCGTTTTCACGGGGCGAGCGTCTTCACGTTTTCCCGGTTTTGAGGCGGGCCACCTGATGGTCGCTCATTTTATCGATGATGCGCTCGAAGATGCTAGTCAATTCTTCGTTCGACAAGGGGCCGGCATTTTGCGCCCTGGCATGCGCGAGTACTTGTTCCCGCCGTCCGGGATCGTCGACTTCTTTATCCAGGACGCGCTTGGCGGACGCGATATCCTCGACTACGCCCGCGCGGCGGTTGAACAGATCGACCAGCTTCACGTCGATGTCGTCGATCTTTTTCCGGCTGTCTTGCAGCAGCCGCCAGGCATCCTCAGAAGTCATTTCTTCATTCTCTCCGCAAGCGACCGCACCATGGATTCCAGGCCGCCCGGATCCGTCTCGATTTGCCGGACGATCGCGCTACCGACCACCACGCCGTCCGCCATCTTCGCTACGGCACCGGCTTGCTCCGGCGTCGAGATGCCGAATCCCGCCGCCAGCGGCAGCTTCGTCACGGCGCGCATCTTCTCAATCAACGGAGCCAGATCCTGCGACAGCGCCATTTGTTCGCCGGTGACTCCGGTCCTCGAAACAAGATACACGAAACCGGTGGAATACTGCGCGACCAGCTTCAAACGATGCTCCGTCGAAGTCGGCGCGGCGAGAAAAACGGTGTCGAGCCCGGCCGCGCGCATCGCGGCCACATAAGGCTCAGCTTCTTCGACGCTCACGTCGGTGAGCAGGCAGCCGTCGATCCCGGCGGCCTTGGCGTCGTGCGCAAGCCGTTCAAGCCCATAGTGCAAGACCGGATTCAAATAGGTGAACAGCAGAATCGGCGTCTCCGGCGTCTCCGACGCTTTCCTTATCTGCCGTGCGATGTCCAGGACTTTTAGGACGGTGGTACCGGCCTTCAGGGCACGGGCGGCGGCGCGCTGGATCACCGGGCCATCGGCAATGGGATCGGAGAACGGCACGCCCAGCTCGATGAGATCGACGCCGCCGCGTTCCAATGCCGCGACGATTTCGGGAGTGCGATCTGGTGAAGGATCGCCCGCAGTGACATAGGCGACGAAGGCAGCGCGGCCTTCGTTCCGGGTACGTTCAAACAGCTTTTGGATCCGGGTGGGCTTCATTAAAGAGATCCGGCGGCATCACTTTGCTGGGGCGTCCAGCTCCGGAAAGTTTTCGCGATAAATGTCAGTGTCTTTGTCGCCGCGGCCGGAAAGATTGACGACGAACAGCTTTCCGGGTTCCAACGGCGCACGGCGGATGGCCTCGTGAACGGCGTGCGCGGATTCGAGCGCCGGGATGATCCCCTCGGTACGTGCCAGCGTCTTCGCGGCGGCGAGCGCGTCGGCATCACTGCACGAGGTGTACTCCGCGCGGCCGCGATCATGCAGCCAGGCGTGTTCCGGACCGATCAGCACATAATCGAGGCCGGCCGAGACGGAGTGGGTCAATGCGGCCTGGCCGTCAGCATCCTGCAAAAGATAGCTCTTGGCTCCGTGAAGCACGCCCGGAGCTCCGCCCGCGAAACGCGCAGCATGTTCACCGAGCTGGAGGCTGCGCCCGCCCGCCTCAATGCCGATCAACTTGACGTTTTCGTCGCCGATGAAGGCGTGGAACATGCCGATGGCGTTCGAGCCTCCGCCGACGCAGGCGAAAATCGAATCGGGCAAACGGCCTTCGCGCTTGAGAATTTCGGCGCGGGTCTCGTCACCGATCACACGATGGAAATCGCGGACCATCAGCGGATAGGGATGCGCTCCCAGCGCCGAGCCAAGCAGATAATGCGTGTTGTGGACGTTGGTGACCCAGTCGCGCATAGCCTCGCTGATCGCATCTTTCAGCGTCCGGCTGCCGTTTTGCACGCTGACCACGGTGGCGCCCAGGAGCCGCATGCGGAAAACGTTTAAGCGCTGGCGGCGCATGTCCTCTTCGCCCATATAGACGATGCATTCCAGGCCGAACAGCGCGCAGACGGTGGCGGTGGCGACTCCGTGCTGCCCCGCGCCGGTCTCGGCGATGATGCGCTTCTTGCCCATGCGGCGGGCGAGCAGGGCCTGACCCAGGCAGTTGTTGATCTTGTGCGCGCCCGTGTGGAGCAGATCTTCGCGCTTGATGTAAATCTTCGCCCCGCCCAGAGTCTCACTGAGCCGGCGAGCATAATACAAAGGTGTCGGGCGGCCGGCGTAATGCGTTAAGAGATCGGTGAGCTCCGCTTGAAAGGCGGGATCAGACGATGCCGCGCGGTAAGCTTGCTCGAGCTCTTCGAGCGGAGCCATGAGCACTTCAGGCACGAAGCGTCCGCCGTAGGGGCCGAAGTGGCCGGTAGCGTCGGGTTCTGAAGTGACGTGAGAGGTCGTCATCATGATGCTTCCTGAGCCGCCTTTACGAACTGCCGTACTTTATCGTGATCCTTTATACCTGGAGCGGACTCAAGACCCGAGCTGGCGTCGACGCCCCAAGGTTGCACGATGCGAATCGCCTCTGCAACATTAGACGCGTTGAGCCCGCCGGCGAGAATTAGTTTTTCTGAAACGCCGCGGGCCTTGCTCCAGTCGAAGGTCATACCGTTGGCGGGGCCGTCGAGGAGAATCGCTTCGACAGTTTCACCGGGCCGCGCAGGCGAATCGGGCCTCAACGCGCGCCAGACGCGCGGAACGCTGGGAAGCTCGCCGCCGTAGACTTGCGCTACATCCAGATGAGCTGCGCGCATCATCGCTTCGATGGATGCGGGAGATTCGTCGACAAACACGCCGACCTTCCATACGTCCAAGCCGTTCCCTAGCTCGGCGGCAGTTTCGGGCGTGACATAGCGCGGGCTGTGGGGGTAAAAGATAAAGCCGATCGCTGACGCTCCGGCAGCCACGGCCGCTTCCGCATCCTGGCGGCGCGTGATTCCGCAGACTTTTACCATCACGAACGCAGCTCCTTCAGCGCTGCCGCAGGATCGGTGGATTTCATCAAATGTTCGCCGACCAGGAAGGCGCTAAAACCAGCCGCAGCCAACTTGGCCACGTCTGCACGCGAGTGGATTCCGCTCTCGCTGACCTTCACGACGCTGGCGGGCATTTTTTCGGCGAGCTGCAGCGATGTTTCGAGCGTCACCTCGAACGTATGCAGATTGCGATTGTTGACGCCCACAATCGCCGCTCCCGAGTCGAGTGCCGTGTCCAGTTCCGATGCGTCGTGAACTTCCACCAGGGCTGCAATTCGGTATCGCGCAGCCAGCTCGCGCAGATCCCGTAATTCGTTTTCATCCAGCAGCGCGGCGATCAGCAGGATGGCATCGGAGCCGTGCGCGGCGGCTTCGATCACATGAAACTCATCGAGCGTAAAATCCTTGCGCAGGGCAGGCACTGATACCGCGGCGCGGGCAACCTCAAGATCTGATAGACTCCCTTGGAAAAACTGGCTGTCCGTCAGCACGCTCAACGCAGCGGCGCCTCCTATCGTATACGTTCGTGCAATGGCCGCCGGATCGAACCGGTCAGACAGCACGCCCTTGCTGGGAGACGCCTTCTTGATCTCCGCGATGATGGCCGGAGGATTGGCGGCCAGCGCACCTCGGAAATCGCGATAGTCCCTGCGGTCGGCTGCACGGCGTTCCAATTCGCCGCGGCGTGCGCTATCCCGCACAAGCTCGGAGCGCTTCTGTTCGACAATGCGGGCCAGGATGTCGGGGACTTCACGCACCATTTGAAGTTACCGCGAGGGGAAACCCTCATGGTAACATCAGCGGCCTTCGACGGGATCCTCCGCCTGCGTGCAGCCGTGCAAGCGGATGCCATTCGAGAGGATCTCATTCGTCTCGTGCACCAGTTCGCGGATGCGCTCCAATTGTTCCTGGATCTTCGGATCGTCTTTGGGGAGTACTAGCGCTAGATAGTACGCGATCGTCTCGATGTTTGAGAGTGGCTGGCGTAGCTCATGGGCCACCGTGCCGAGTACATCCGCCAGCGCGGTTACCCCTTGAGCCGCCTCGCGCTGCCGTATCGCAAGGGAACTCATGGGAGAATTTTTTGTGGACTACATTTTAATAACGCAGAGCGCGCGGCCAGTCAAGCTCGTTTTCAGGCGATGGCGATTCTTAGGGTGTGAGCCGCGCGAACGGCGCGTCCACCGGATCTCGGCGCAAGGGTTCGCCCCAGGCAGTCCACAAAAACAGAATTTGCGACAGCCAGTAGATGGTCTGTATGACAGGCGTAATCAGCGCGCGCCACAGCGCTTGCCTCGGCATCTCGTCGAAGAGGAATCCGATCCCGTTGTTAAACGCACTATAAGCGCTGCTCAAGGCAGATGGAGCCGAGAGGATCGCGAGCAGCAGCGCGATTCGGCGCGTCCATATTTGGCCGGGGATCCGCGCGAACAAAATCAGAAACACGGCCCACCCGATTCGAAGCAGCCAGCCTGACAAACTCAGCGCGTTGCCGAGCGGCGTCCAATAATTCACGGACTGCTGAAACCTGACGAATGCGATTACGGCTTCGAGGATCACAGCCAAGACCAAAGCGATCCACGCAGCCGCACGCAAAGCAGAACTGCGGTGCACGGCGAAAAAGAATCCGGCCCATACGAGGCTGGGGACGACGCTGCCCAACAGAACCAGCGCCGGCCTGCTCCCGATCAGGGCCCAATTATCGACCAGGTGATATCCCCCCAGCAACACCCTCGCCAGGGCTGCGAACAAAGCCGCCTGCTCCAGCGTGATCGAACGCATTACCGCGCTTTAGCTCAGCTTCGCGCGCACACGATCGCTGAGCGCTTTGCCATCCACGCGCTTGCCGGCGAGTTTGGCCTGCGCGGCTTTCATGACCACGCCCATCTGTTTGAGCGACGGGGTTCCGATTTCGGCCAGCGCGGCTGCGATCGCGGCGTCAATCTCGGCTTCGGTCGGCGCGGACGGCATGTAGGACTCGATCAGCTTCAGCTCAGCTTCTTCCTTATCGGCGAGCTCCGGACGATTCCCCTTGCGGAACATGTCGGCCGATTCGCGGCGCTGTTTGACCAGCATGTTCAGGATTTGCAGTTCGCTCTGCTCGTCCAGCTCCTTCATGGTGTCCACTTTGTGTTTCATGAGGGCGGTCTTGAGCATACGCAGTGCGTCTAAGCGCGTCGCCTCATGGGCCTTCATCGCGGCCACCATATCTTTCGAAACTTGCTCCATTAGCGCCATAATCCCCTCAGTCTACGCGATGCTATGCTGAAAAAGTAGTCCAACCCCCTCCCATGCACATTAAAAAGCAACGCTTGCTGACTCCGGGGCCGACCCCTCTCTATCCGAAAGCTCTCCACGCGATGATGGATGCCGATCTCCACCATCGAACCCAGGATTTTCGGGATCTCTACAGCCGGGTTTTGGCCGACCTGAAGGAAGTGCTGGGCACGTCGCACGATGTGCTGGTACTGGTGGCATCGGGAACCGGCGGCATGGATGCGTCCGTATCGAATTGCTTTTCTCCGGGCGACCGCGTGATCGTTTGCACCGCGGGAAAGTTCGGCGAACGCTGGGTGGAGATGGTCAAAGCGTACGGCCTGAACGCGGTAGTTCTGGAGGCTCCCTACGGACAGGCGGTGAAGCCAGAGACGGTGGCACAAGCCCTGGCCGCGAATCCGGACACCAAGGGCGTTTTCGTGCAAGCTTCGGAAACGTCGACAGGCGCGATTCACGATGTGCGCGCGATGGGCGAGGCTGTCAAGAAGACCGGCGCGATCTTCGTGGTGGACGCGATCACCGGTATTGGCACCATGCCGCTCGATATCGACGGCTGGGGAATCGATATCTGCATTGGAGGATCGCAAAAGGCGTTCATGATCCCGCCGGGACTCGCGTTCATGGCCATCAGCCCGAAAGCCTGGGCCTTCATGGATACGGCCAGGCTTCCGCACTACTATTTCAGCCTCAAGAAAGAACGCAAGAGCGCCGCAGGCGGGGAATCGGCCTGGACGCCGAATACCGCACTGATGCTGGCGCTGGCGGAAGCCTTGCATTACATCAAGCAGCTCACCATGGCGAAGCTGGTGGATAACGCGCAGCAGCTCGCCTATGCCACCCGCGTCGCGTGCCAGGCATTGGGGCTGGAGTTATTCGCCGCGGACAATCCGGGATCGTCGGTAACCTCGATCAAGGCTCCGAAAGGGATGGATTCCGGCGTCATCGTCAAGGAATTCAAGAGCCGCTTCGGATCGATCATCGCGAACGGCCAGGGATCCATGAAGGGGCAGATCTTTCGCATCGCGCACCTGGGCTACTTCGATTTTCCGGATCTTTTCGCGATGGTGGCCGAGCTGGAGCTGATTCTGCACTCGAATGGCGTCCCGGTGGAACTGGGCAAAGGCGTAGCCGCGGTGCAGCGAGCATACGCCGAGCGAGCCATCGCCAAAAAGGAAACGGTGAACGCCTAGTGAAGATCCTAGTTGCCGAGCCGCTGGCGGCCGCCGGAATCGAGTTGTTGAAGGCGCAGCCGGGTTGGGACATCGTCATTTCTAATCCGAAAGAATACTCGCAGCACCTGGGCGACGCCGACGCGTTATTCGTGCGTAGCGCCGTGAAGGTGAACGCGGACGTTCTCGCCAAGGCGCCCAAACTGAGAGTGATCGGGCGCGCGGGCGTAGGCGTGGACAACGTCGATCTCCCCGCTGCCACGGCCGCGAATGTGCTGGTCATGAACACTCCCGGCGGCAACGCGGTGGCGGTCGCCGAGCACACCCTGGGGTTCATGCTGTGCATGGCGCGATCGATTCCCCACGCGAGTGCCTCCACCAAGTCCGGCAAATGGGAAAAGAAGAAGTTCATGGGATCCGAGTTGCGCGGCAAGACGCTCGGCATCCTGGGCCTGGGCTACATCGGCCAGGAAGTGGCCAAGCGCGCGCATGGCTTTGAAATGAAGATCGTCGCCAGTGACCCCTACGCGAATCCGAAGATCGCCGCGGACCTGGGTGTTTCGCTAGTGAGTCTGGACCAGCTGTACGCGCAAAGCGACTACATCACATTGCATATGGCGATCACCAAGGAAACGAATGGGATGTTGAACGATGCCGCCTTCGCCAGGATGAAGACCGGCGTGCGGATCGTCAATTGCGCCCGCGGAGAATTGGTCGACAGCGCGGCTCTGGCCCGTGCGATTGAATCCGGGAAAGTCGCGGGAGCAGCCCTCGACGTGTTCGAGACCGAGCCGCCCTCGGCCGGCGATCCACTGTTGGCGCTGGAGCCGGTACTGGCGACCCCGCACATCGGCGGCTCCACCGGTGAGGCGCAGGAAATCGTGGGAGTTCGCATCGTCGAGCAAGTGGTGGGGTATCTCCAGCACGGCGTTGCCGTCAACGCGGTGAACGCCGTCGGCGCCGGGAAATAGAGCTCTCCGGCACAGCACTCTATGCCGTTCGCCTGCGGACAGCGTCCAGACTGACCGTTTTCGAAAACGCGTTGTATAATTGGCTTAAAGAAATTGGACCCCCGCGCGGCAGTCTTGTGTTGGGGGGCAAGGAAACCGCGCGGAGGATTGCTGCTAGTTACATAGACGGACGAACCTCCCCCAAGGTTCGTTCCGAAAAGAAAATTAATTTAGCGAGCCAAGTGTGCTGAGCGATTCGGCACACTTGATATGATGGGCTCACTGGTTCTCTTTCCGGCGCGTTAAACTTCAGCCTCAGATTTTCCAGGCTGGCCCTATAAATGCACATCAGCTCTGATCAGCTTGACCTACGATTTGGATTCTCGTTTGAGGACCTGTACCGCCAGGAAGGCCTTGCCCGCTTGGACGGTACCTTCCTGGAGCAGCTGCAGTCCGCCAACCCCACGCTCGCGCAGCGTCTGCTCGATGCCCGGGCTAACCCGGGTGCGCTTCCACGCAAACAGCAATCCGATCTCCTGGTCGAATTAGCGCCGCACGTAGAAGATTTCCTTGGCGAGCTATTCGGCATATCCGCCGCTTTGCGCGCGCTCCAGGCCAAGCACCACAGCCTGGCGCCCATCTACGCTTTGAAACGCCGCTTCGTTCAGAAGAAGGCGATCAGCGGGGTCACCAGGGAGCAAGCCAGCGCGATCAACGGTCTGGCTGTCGCCGCGGAGCTGGAAGCGCTCTTTAACGAACCGCTGACCGAAGCGAGCTTCGTGGATCACGTCTCGCGATGGCTGGATGGGCCGGACGCGGAAAGAGAACACGAGGCGCAGCTCAAAGTAGCCGCGCAGTACGCCGCGTGGGCTGCGCTGTGCCCGGCGGGTATTGAAAAACATCATCGCGGAGTGCTGTTCCGCGTGCCCCACAAGCTGGAGATGACTAACCTGATCCCGGTGGAGGCTTTGCAGACCGGCGGAATCGCAACGCTGGCGCTTCCCGAGCACCACTGGCGGCATCGCGAAGGGTTCAAGCTTACCGACGCCGGAATGGATCTGAACCGGGCGCTCGATCAGGCCAACTACTGCATCAAGTGCCACAACCAGGGCAAGGACAGTTGCTCCACCGGTCTCAAGGAGAAAGACGGCTCCTTCAAAGCAAGCGTCTTCGGCATTACTCTGGCGGGCTGCCCGCTCGAAGAGAAAATATCGGAGATGAATTTAGTCAAGCAGGAGGGGAACACCGTCGGAGCGCTGGCGATTGTCACCATCGATAATCCCATGGCAGCCGGCACGGGTCACCGCATCTGCAATGACTGCATGAAGTCCTGCATCTTCCAAAAGCAGGATCCAGTGGACATCCCGCAGGTGGAAACGCGCGCCCTGAAAGACGTCCTGGAGCTGCCTTGGGGCTTTGAGATTTACAGCCTGCTGACGCGCTGGAATCCGCTGAATTTCTCGCGCCCCATTCCGCGCCCGGATTCCGGATATAAGGTGCTGGTGGTCGGGTTGGGCCCGGCCGGATTCACGCTGGCGCATCATTTGATGAACGACGGCCACACCGTAGTCGGAATCGACGGGCTGAAAATCGAGCCGCTGCCTCCGGATGTTTCCGGCGTCGACGTCCGTGGGAAACGTGTTCCGTTCCGTCCGATCCACGATGTGAACGATTTATACGAATCGCTCGACAACCGCGTGATGGCCGGCTTCGGCGGCGTGGCCGAGTACGGCATCACCGTTCGCTGGAACAAGAATTTCCTGAAATTGATCCGGCTGCTGCTGGAGCGGCGCGCGCAGTTCAGCATGTTCGGCGGCGTGCGCTTCGGCGGCACCATGACCATCGACAGCACCTTCGAAATGGGATTCGATCATGTGGCGTTGTGCGCCGGCGCAGGACGCCCCACCGTGATCCCGATGAAGAACGGCCTGGCGCGCGGCGTACGGCAAGCGTCGGATTTCCTGATGGCGTTGCAGCTCACCGGCGCCGCCAAGACCAACTCGGTCGCGAATCTCCAGCTCCGGCTCCCCATCGTCGTGATCGGCGGCGGCCTGACCGCCATTGATACCGCCACGGAATCGCTCGCCTATTACACCGTGCAGGTCGAGAAGTTCCTGGAGCGCTACGAGACTCTGGTCGCCGAGAAGGGTGATCGTGAAGTTCGCGCGGGCTGGACCCCCGAGGAAACTGAAACCGCCGGGGAGTTTCTCAAGCACGCGTACAGCATTCGCGCGGAACGGGCCTTAGCGGCTCGCGAAGGCCGCAGTCCCAACCTCGCCCAGTTGCTCAACACCTGGGGAGGTGTGACGATCGCATATCGTCGCCGATTAATTGACGCGCCCAGCTACACACTGAACCACGAGGAAGTCGCTCTGGCGCTCGAGGAAGGAATCCGCTTCGCCGAATCGCTGACGCCGCAAGAGGTCGAGCTCGATCAGTACGGCCACGCGGCGGCGCTGCACTCGAAGGCCGCCTCTGGCGGTTCCGTACGTATGGCGGCTAAGTCGATTCTGGTGGCAGCGGGCACGCAACCTAACACGGTACTGGGACGCGAAGACCAAACCAACGTTTTCCTGGACGGCAAGTGGTTCCAGGCAGTCGGCGAAGACGGTCATCCGGTGAAACCGGAGCGCGTGGCAAAACCCTCGCAAGTCTCCGTGCTCATGTCGATCCGCCAGGACGGCCGCGGGATCAGCTTCTTTGGCGATCTGCACCCCTCGTTCGCGGGCAACGTCGTCAAGGCCATGGCCAGCGCCAAACAAGGCTATCCCGTGGTGTCGCGACTGCTCTCCCGCAGGCTGCCATCCGCGCCTCACCCGGCCGAGCTGCTGAAAAATCTCAACTACGAACTGCGCGCCGTGGTGAAGGACGTCGTCCGCTTGACGCCGAACATAGTGGAAGTGATTGTGCAAGCGCCCACAGCCGCCCGCGCATTCCAGCCGGGACAATTCTATCGCCTGCAGAATTACGAATCGCTCGCTCCGAGTGTGAACGGAACCGTGCTGGGGATGGAGGGACTCGCCCTCACCGGCGCATCCGTCGACCGCGAGAAAGGCCTACTGTCGACCATCGTGCTCGAAATGGGCGGATCGTCGGATCTCTGCGCCCTGCTCAAGCCGGGCGAACCCATGATCCTGATGGGCCCCACCGGCACGCCCACGGAAACGCCGAGCCATGAGACAGCCCTGCTGATCGGCGGCGGCCTGGGCAACGCTGTTCTGTTCTCGATCGGCCAGCAATTGCGTGCGCAGGGATCGCGAACCATCTACTTCGCCGGATATAAAAAGATCGTCGACCGCTACAAGGTCGAAGAGATCGAGAAGGCTGCCGACATCGTGGTCTGGTGCTGCGACGAGGCGCCCGGCTTCACGCCGAATCGCGTGCAGGACAAAGCCTTCGTCGGAAATATTGTCGATGCGATTCTGGCCTACGGCCGTGGAGATTTCGCGCCCGGTGCGGATGCCTTACCTGCGGAGGAAGCGGAGTCCGATATCTCGCTCCACTCCGTGGATCGCTTAGTGGTCATCGGCTCGGATGCCATGATGGGCGCGGTCGCGCGCGCCAGACACACTGTGCTGGCGCCTTACCTCAAGCCCGATCACAAGGCCATCGGCAGCATCAATTCACCCATGCAGTGCATGATGAAAGAGATCTGCGCGCAGTGCCTCCAGCTTCACAAGGATCCGATAACCGGAGAAGAGACCGTGGTATTCTCCTGCTTCAATCAGGATCAACAACTGGATCGCGTGGACTGGGGCAACCTGCGCACACGTCTCTCGCAGAACGGCGTGCAGGAGAAGCTGACCAAGCAGTGGATCGACCGCTGCCTGCGGCAACTGGGCGTGCGGCCGGAGCCACAAACCGTCGCGTAAGGTGAGCTGCGAATCGTTGACGGCTACTTCAAACCGGCTTGGCTCAGGAAATCCGAAGCCACTGCGGCCGGCGTCCGGCCATGCGCGTCCACTTCCGAGTTGAGCTTCTGGATAACGTCGGCGTGAATCTTCCCGGACAATTCCGCCAGGGCGGCTCGCAGTCCTGGCTCGGCCGCCATCAGGTCTTTGCGGACCAGCAGACAAGCCTCATACGGCGGGAAGACCTTCCGGTCGTCGGCCAAAACTTTCAGATCCGGCGTGAGATAGCCGTCGGTGGCGCGCGCCGCAATCATATCCACGTCGCCTTTGGCCAGCGCCGGAAAAAGCTGCTTAGGATCCAGAATGCGAGGCGACGACATCGGGATGCGGTACGCAGCCAGTGCCTGCAATCCATCGGAGCGGGATTGAAACTCGTAAGGAATGGCCAGCTTCCAGCGCTTATCGGCTTTCGCTGCATCGCTCAAGCTGGCGATCCCTTCCGCGCCCTGTGCACTCACCACCATGGCGGAAGGATTGTTAAACCCCAGCGGGTCCAGAACCTCGATCTGCATCATGGCCATCTGGCCGCGCACGCGCGTCAGTACGATCTGCGGATCGGAGTTCGCCTGCTCCTTGAGAATGTCCGACTCGATCTGGCCCGTGTACTCCGGATAGACACCCACTACGCCGGACAGAAGCGCCTGGTAGAGTACCGCGGTATCGCCGAGTCCCGTGCGTCGCTCGACCGGTCGGCCCAAGCGGTGCTCCAGGTGCTGAGCCACGATTTCGCCCAGCAGCATTTGCTCGGTCTCATTCTTCGAGCCGACCACTATGGGTTTTTTCGAGCTGCCGCAGGACCCGAGCAAGACCGCAAAACCCAGCATCCACAATAGGGCAGCAGGGGAGACGCGCGGCATGGCGAGCATCTCCCAGAATAACGCGAATCCCAAGCCGTGGCGGCGTCTGCTATTCTCAAGTTCTTCGGCTCGAAGATGTCTTTTCAGATTCGTCCCCTCAAGGAATTCCTGGTCAAGCCGGCGCTCCCCCCGGCCCTCAGCCGGCTGCCCGAACTCGGCCTGAACCTGATGTGGAGCTGGCACCACCCGCAGCGCGCGGTGTTTCGCCGCCTCGACCCGGCCATCTGGAAAGCCTCGAACCACAATCCGGTGGTTATGCTGGGACGCGTTCCGCAGGAAACGCTGGAGCGGGCTGCCCGGGATCCGCGGTACCTGGCCTTGTACCGCCGCGCCTGCGAAACCCTGGACGCTTACATGGCGCCTCAGTCCGAGCCCGCATCGGACATGCTGGTGGCTTACTTTTCGATGGAATACGGCCTGCTGGACTGCATGCCCATCTACTCCGGCGGTCTGGGCGTGCTATCGGGCGACCATCTCAAGGCGTCCAGCGACGCGCTCCTTCCGTTGGTGGGCCTGGGCCTCCTGTACCAGCGCGGCTATTTTCGTCAATCGCTCGACCCGAACGGGTGGCAGCAGGAACGCACCCCGGTCAACGACTTTTACTCTCTGCCCATCACCCCGGCGACGCGAGCGGATGGTACAGATCTGATCGTGAACGTGCTGGCCGGGGACACCGTGGTGTACCTCAAGGTCTGGCGGATCGATCTCGGACGCGTTCGCCTGTATCTGATGGACAGCAACATCCCGCAGAACCCGGACCCGTTTCATCGCGACATCACCGGCCAGCTCTATGCCGGCGACCATCACAAGCGGATTTGCCAGGAAATCGTCCTGGGGATCGGCGGGCTGCGGGTGCTGAAGGAGCTCGGCCTGAAGCCCACCGTGTTTCATATGAACGAAGGCCACTCGGCGTTTCAGGCCGTCGAGCGCATCCGGCTTCTCATGGCTGAGCACAAGTTGGGCCTGGAAGAAGCCCTGGAGGCATCGCGCACCAACAACGTCTTTACCACCCATACTCCCGTGCCGGCCGGCATCGACCTGTTTGACACCGGTCTGATGCGCCAGTACTTCGAACCCTATTGCCGTGAAGCGGGAATCGCCTTCGACGAGCTGATGTCTCTGGGACGGCGCAATCCACAGGACGAGCAGGAGCCTTTCTCCATGGCCATCTCGGCCATCAAGACATCGTCTTACCGCAACGCGGTGAGTCGCCTGCACCGGATCGTTTCGCAGCACATGTGGGAAGGGTTGTGGCCGAAACTTCCCGTGTGGGAAATTCCCATAACTTCCATTACCAACGGCGTTCATCTGCCCTCCTGGATCAATGGCGATTTTGCCGCACTGTACGACCAGTACCTGCAGCCGGATTGGCGCGAAGGCCACGCCGAGCCAAAAGTCTGGGAGCAGATCGCCGACATCCCCGACTCGGAGCTCTGGGAGGCGCACCGCCGGCGCAAGCGGCGCATGGTGACATTCGTGCGGGAAAGCGTGATCGCCAGCGCGGTGGCTCGCAACGCATCGGGGCCGGAGATCCGCCGCCTGCAGGACGTTCTGGATCCCGAAGCGCTGACCATTGGCTTTGCGCGCCGGTTTGCTACCTACAAGCGGGCCACGCTGATTTTCCGGGATCTGGGAAGGCTCAAGCGCATCCTCACGAATCCTACCCGCCCGGTGCAGCTGGTGGTCGCCGGGAAAGCGCATCCCGAGGACATTCCGGGCAAGACCCTGATCCGCGAAATCGTGGAATTCTCGCGCGATCCCGAACTCGCCGGGCGGGTGATCTTCGTGGAGGATTACGGGATGCAGGTGGCGCGCGAACTGGTGGGCGGCGTGGACATCTGGCTCAATACCCCGCGCCGCGGAGAAGAAGCCTCCGGCACCAGCGGGATGAAGGCCGGCATGAACGGCGCGCTGAATATGAGCATCCTGGATGGCTGGTTCGACGAAGCCGAGGATGGCGCGGGCGGCTGGGCGATCGGCGACCGGGAACCGTATTCCCCGGATCGCGACGATGCGCATGCGGCCGGAATCTACTCCGCCCTGGAAAATGAGATTGTGCCGCTCTACTACGAGCGCGATCAGGGCGTTCCCGAACATTGGATGCGGCGCGTCAAACAGTCCCTGCGGCAGCTCAGCGCGAATTTCAACTGCCAGCGTATGGTCGAGGAGTACCGCACCCAGCTGTACGATCCGGCGTACCGCGCCTTCCAGATCATCGCGGAGGGACACTTTCGCGCGGTCCAGGAGCGCGTCCGCTGGAGCCGCACCGTGGTGGAGAGCTGGCCCCGGGTGCGCTTCACCGATTGCAGCCTGGATGCGGATACGGTCTCCACGGGGCTGCCCGTTGCCTTGCGGGCTGAGGTAGAGCTTGCGGGCCTCAAGCCTGACGACGTGCGCGTGGAGGCCCTGGTCGGCAGGGTTGGCCCAGAGGGGGAACTGGAGGAAGTCCAGGTACTGGTTCTCGAACCGCGGGAACAACATGGAAGCACTGTTCTGTTCGGACGCGACATCGTACCGTACGCCACCGGACGCCTCGGATTTTCGGTCCGGATCGCGCCCAATCACTTTGACGACCCCATGAATAGGCCCTGCAACGCCCTGCTAAAATGGGCTGGAGAGCCTGCCGCGGATTGAATTCCACAGCCGGGCGGGCCTAAAGCGGGTCACTGGTACTGCCGAAGGAACTGGTGAGCCTGAAAAGATTTTCGGGATTATCCCTTTGACAAATCAGGGGACCCTCAAACCAATAGTACCATCGGTCGAAACGTGAACAGGCTGTAACGTTCCGTGATATAGTTCCCTAACTGCTGTTTTCGGAGGTCGGAGGTCGGCGCTATGGGACCAACTAACGATCACGAATTAGCAATCGCCCGTATCGTCGATAAGCTTTCCCTCGACGGAAGGCTCTACCCTACCGCAATCGAAGATGTCATAACCGTCCTGGATTTCTCCATGTCCAGATCGGATAGCGAGTTTCTAGTGAACTACATTCGGTGGCGGATGGACAACCCGATTGCGAAGTAGGCTCCGAAAAGCCTGAGGCCCGTCTTAGAACATTTTGGCCTCTCTACGCGTTAGTATTGCTGTAGGAGGATTAGCGCGATGATTGTATCCATCGGACACGATGCCAAACGCGTAGCAGATTACATCCTCTGGTTGTCGGAAAAAAATCCCGTTACGCCAATGCAATTGCTGAAGCTGGTGTATATGTGCCATGGCTGGATGCTGGGGCTGTATGGCAGGCCTTTAGTAAGCGACAGGATTGAAGCGTGGCCATATGGCCCGGTGATTCCTCGGCTGTATCAGGCCAACAAGCACTATGGCAGCGGCTTCATCGGTGAACGACCATCCGCAGAGCCAGTCGGATTCCTTCCAGATGAAGTCAGCGTGATGCACCAAGTTTGGCGCGCATACGGGAATTTCACTGGCCTGCAATTATCCGCCCTCACTCACAAACCTGGGACGCCTTGGGAAATAACATGCCGCACGAGAGGCGGCGGCTCCGTAATCTCTAACGACCTGATCGAGCAGTATTACCGCCAGCTATTGCAAACGCGGGGGTGATGCCTGTCGCCTGATCCCGGTGCTGAAAAACAAATCGTTCAGGAAACTGCACCGGACATCGACCGCAAGGCAGAGCAAGAAGCAACTGCTTTCGCCCAAAAAACATTAAACCGCCATAAACGGGCTGAGAGCGTACGTCAGCATTTGCACTATGCCAGCCTTGCGATATTCTGGACAACCATTGGCGCTGCCTTTCTTGTCGGAATAGTTTGGCTGTTTCACATGGTCACTCCCGAAAAGTATCACTTTCTTTCCGAAGCTCAGAAGGACGATCTTAAAACCATTCTGCTCACAGCGGTCGGCTCATCGTTCGTTACCGACAGAGCCAAACGATTATTTGCGGGTGACGATGACTAGCGTGAGGACTTTCGCTTAACCTTGCGTGTCGGTTTCGCCCTTGCGTGCTCCTGCTTCCTTGGCGGCTTCGGCATCGGCTTTATCTTCAGGAGATCCGTGATCGCGTCATCGAACTTCAGCGGGTGTAGTGAAAGCGGCCGTTCTTGGGCCATCGATCACACTTTAACATGGCGACAGCCGAAGTAGCATATACTAACCTAACGTATGCCGAATCCACGGAAGGTCGCAGCGAAGGGCGGCGAACCCATCGCCCAGGAAGATATCAAGAATACCAACCTTGTCCCGGTATATTCGAACAACTTCCAAATGGTTGGAGGGCAAGTCGATGTATGGCTATGCTTCAATGAGATCAACCCTACTAGTTTCTCGGGGGGCAAGATGGACATTGAGCGTCGAGCAAGTGTTGTAGTTACCGTTCCCCAATTCTTCGCCATGCTCAACATCATGAACGAACAGGCTCGAAAACTGCAAGAGTCTATGCGGGCGGCCATGGCTGCACAAAATAAGCCTACGACCGCCCCGTAAGCATCAAATAAGTGGCTACGAAGAAGAATCCGGTCGTGTTTGGCCTCACCGAGTTTTTCGGTAACCTAGTTGAACTGCCCACATCTACATGGGTAGACCATGTGTTGGTCTACCATCCGGAAATGGTTGGCCATGAGAACGTTATTCAACAGGTTCTCAAAGATCCGTTCGAGATTAAAGAGAGCACGCTCTATGCAACGGGGGCCGCGTTCATATCGGAGCCGCTACTTGTATTCCCGGAGGGTATCAGGGTGCTGGTGAACTACACCGACATTTCCTATCAGAAGGGGGCGGCTACCGGCTTGATCACTACGGCCTATCCGGTCGATCTTATTAACTATCAACGGCCTAATCTAGGCAAGACAGTCTACCGAAAGAGGAAGTAGGTATTTTCCAGAAAGCATGACGCTGTCTTACGACAAACTCGCTGATGTTCTATACGTGACGTTCGAAACGTTACCAGCAGGGTCCTATATCTACGTCGAAAACGACACCGGCGACATTCTACGTTTGGATCGCTCAAGCAAACGGGTGGTAGGGGTCACGATTCCAGCGTTCGCTCAGCGCGCGGCGCGCGGTTCTATCGTTATCCCCGAAATTGGCTCTGTTCCGTTCAATCAGCTTGTTGACGATCTCCTGCACGCCTAGTACTTACTGGCTGGTTTTGAGTCCCGGAGCATCAGCCGCTTTCCATCGACCTGTTTCAAGGCCAACTGTGCGCGTTCCGCATCCGTAACGTCACGAGAATTGTACCGAAAATCGAACTCTGTCAGGTAACGATGCAGGTGTTGCTTGCCAACGTGGTGATACACGCCATCGATTCCACGGCGAAGATTGGCGAAGTAACCTTCAACACCGTTCGTGCTGATCTTGACGCCGTTCTCTTTGCGGACATACTCTTTCGCCGCGTGATTCACTTGGCTATGCTTGCGAACCGTTCCAGCGAACTTCAGCACGGATGCGGTATCGGTCATGACGTGCGCCGATTCGTCTACCATCTGGTCGATAACTGGACGAAGGTTCTCAGCGGTCACACGCTCCATGTGGATCGACTGGACGCGCCCGCCACGCTGAAGCACCGAAACAACCGGCGCTTTGTTGGACCGATTCGATACGCGATCCTTGGGGCGCTCTCCCGGCTTACGTACCTCCGACAGCGGACCCACTCGCAGCTTTCCGCCAATGTACACTTCGTCGATTTCAACAACGCCTTGGAGCTTTGATGATAAGGGCTCCTGCGTCATTGCGTACCGGATTCTGTGAGCCATAAACCAAGCGCTCTTGTACGTGATCCCAAGCATTCGATGAAGCTGATGGGCGCTCATGCCTTTCTTGCTAGCACACAGGAGATGAAACGCCATTAACCATTTGTTCAAGGGAATGTGGCTATCCTCGAACACGGTTCCAACGGTCACGCTGAATTGCTTGCGGCAGGCCCTACAGTTAAGCAGTCCAGTTCGAGCGTGCCCTTTGGCGTCCTTCTCCGGGGTCAAGCGCGTGGCTTCATCCAGGATGCCGCAATGCGGGCAAATAGGGCCGTCCGGCCAACGCTTGGCTTCGAGGTATTCCCTAGCTTTATCAGGGTCTTGAAAGTGAGGTTTGAGAAGTGCCGCTTCCATAACCTAGTATGCGGCAGGCAGTACTAATTTGTCAAGTATATAATCCCGAAGATTTTGCTGGATTCTGCGCTCAGTTCGTGGTACATAGTGGTTTAGACGTTCTCGCGGGTATCCGATTTACTAAATTGTTCCCCGTCTGGCTGGACCCGCCGTCTCGCAGATTTCTGCCAACCTGATTGATTCCGTCGAATCCCAGCACCGTCGTTTTACCGAACAAGGTGAACGATAAAGGAGTGAGCCAACCAGCATTCTATGGAAGGCGACCGCAAGTACCGGCAACGGGGCTATAACGACTCCGACCGTCCGCATTCCGACAACGGATCATTTAATCGAGACGACCGTCCGCGCCCCCAGGGTCCCCGGCCGCCTCTGGATATCACCGGCCCGCGTCTTCCGCGGATGGTGCAGTCCGTGACCGCTTCGCGATGCTACAACTGTTCCACCATGCTGGGGGAAGGCTTCGACTTCAAGCAATGTCCCAAGTGTGGCGTTGCTCTGCACTGCTGCAAGCAGTGTTCCTACTTCGAGCCGTCCACGCGCTTCCAATGTCTGAAGCCCATCCCGCTGCGCATCGCTTCCAAGGACCAGGCCAACGAATGTGAGCTGTTCAAGGCTCGCGTCACAGTTGCGCGCGACGTGGCCCATCCGAGCGGCCCGTCCGCGGGATCTTCTGCCGGGACGAACGGATCGAGTCTCCCCGAGCCGCGCAACGCCACAGATGCCCGGGCCGCGTTCGACAGCCTGTTCCGCAAGCCGGAATAGATTCTCTCGGGCGAGGCATGCCTCGCCTCTACCGTTTTGTAGGGGCCGGACATGTCCGGCCTTTCATTCCTTCAGGGCCAGTACTGCCACTGGTTGGCGAAAACAACGTAAGCGCTCAGAACCGCATTCGTTACGCCGTGCGCCACGATAACATCGGCCAGGCTCTTGGTGCGCACCATCCACCAGTTGTACAAGATTCCGGCTGCCAGGCCGACGTCCCACAACGCTCCATGTTCGGCGGCGAACAGCACGGCCACAATCCAGAAAGCGCGCGGCGACCAGGCGCCTAGCGGGACCTTCTTGAAATCCTGTGAAATGATCCAGCGCATCAGCCAGCCCCGCCAAAACAACTCCTCCGCGATAGGCACAAGCACGGCCGCGCGCAGCGTCCGCAGCGCCAGGACGGCCCAATCCGCGCGGCTCGATTCCGGCAAGCTGGCAGCGACCGAGCCGGTTATGGGATTCGTAAACAGCCAATGGGCGTGGTAACCGGGAACGATCCGGTCGGGACCGATCCAAATCGCAAACACCGCGACGCCCACCAGCACCGACCCCAACCAATTTCGCACCCGCAGATCGCGCCGATGAAACAGGACCGGACGCGCAACCAAAGCGAGGATGGCGGTCATCACCACAATCCACACGCCCTGCTCCGCCAGGGGAGACAGATGTAGATACGGATGGACGGCGAGCAGAGCGATCACCGCGCCGAATGGAACGACGTAGGGAAGCGACGTCAATCGAGCTCGCTTAGAGGCTCTTCAACGCGTCTTCAATTTTTCCGGCTTCGTCTTTGGAGGGCTTGCCCTTAAGCGCGGTCTCAAATTCGCGCCGCGCGGCAATCTTGTCGCCCTTTTGTTTGAGCGCCAGCCCGTAGTGATAGCGGAAGGTCGAATTGGCGGGGTCCTTATTCACCAGATCTTTGAAAATGCGCTCCGCTTCCCCGCTCATGTTTTTCTTGATGTAGATCCAGCCCACCGTATCGGCCATGCTGGGCGCATTGGGCGCGATCTGACGGGCGCGCTGCGCCATGGTGAGTGCTGCATCCAGGTCCAGCCCCTCCTCAGCCTTGCGATAGGCCAGATTGTTCAGGGCGATGGGATTATTGGGCTCGAGCTTGAGGATCTGCTCGTACACGGCCTTAGCCTGGTCTACGGGTCCGATGGTTTCCAGAATCAGTCCCAATTGCACCAGGGGAATCGTGCTGTTGGGAGCCGCCTGGCTGGACTTCCGAAATGCGTCCGCGGCTAAATTGATATCGCCTTTGCGGCGATAGGCCTCCCCGAGGCGAAAGAGCAAATCGGCCGAGTTCGGCTGTTTCTCGAGGAGTGCCTTGAAGGTGGCGATGGCTTCATCGTAGCGCTCCGCGCGCACGTAAAAATTGGCGCGGGCCAACTTCAAATCCTGACGGTCGGGCTCGGCCGCGACGGCCTTGTCCATTTCCTTGATGGCGTCGGCGAGGTGGTTCTGCGAGGCCATCGTTTCAGTAATGCCCAGCAATCCACGGCTGTCATGGTTATCCCGGTACAACGCCCCGAAGATTTGTTCGGCCTTCTTGTAATCCTTATCCTGCCAGGCCAGCAGGCCGATTTGATAACGAGCATCCGGATTATCCGGATACAGCTGGCTGATCACATTCAGCTCCTGCCGGGCCTTCTCGATATCTTTGATGGCCAGCAGCGCGGCCGAACGCGTCAAATGGCCCGTCAGGTTCCTTGGGTCGATCTGCAACAGGTCGTCGGAAACCTGGAGGGCCTTGGCCGGATCCTGCTTGACCAGATAGACGCGGGCCAGTAATTCTCTAGCCGCAACGAAGTCCGGACGCGACTTGATGGCGTCTTCCAGTTGCAGACGAGCCGGCTCGATCTGCCCCTGAGCCAGCAACGCTCGAGCGTAATTGTAGCGCAGCAGGTGATTGGTGGGATTCTTGGAGACCAGCCCTTGCAGATCGATCGCCGCCTGCTTGATTTGGTCCGGCTTCCCGCCGGTTAACAGGAGGGCGGCATGCATCGCGATCGCGTCGGTGTCCTTGGGGTTTTCCTTAAGCAGAGCGTCTGCCAGCTGATTCGCCTCCGCGTTGCTGCCCGTGGTCGCATACAACTCAATCAGGCGCTTTTGATAGGTGGTTTTGTCCTTGGGGAATGCGACCATTCCGGCCTGGTACTGCTGTTTCGCCGGCTCGAACTGGCGCAGGCGGAAATACAGGTCTCCTGCCATCAAATGCCCGTCCGGGAACTGCTTTTCATCCGCCAGGTTATGAATTACGGCTTCCATATCCGCGCGCCGGTTCACAACCACGTAATGCGTGGCTAGCTGGATCAGGTAGGCCGACGACTTGGGATTGTTCGCGACCTTCAGCTTCAGGATCTTTTCGGCCTCGTCAGGCTGTTTATCGATCATGTACTGGTAGTACAGCCGGTCATAAGCCGGACCAAAGGTTTTTTCCTGATCGATGAAGCCGCGAAGCATTTTTTCCGCCACATCTTTTTGGTTATTGAGGGTCAGGGCCTCAAAGTACGCCAGCACGACTTCCGACGAATTCGGTTTTATTTCGTTGGCGCGCCGCAATTGCTCGATGGACGTTTTGAAATCCTTCTTCACCAGCGCGATCTGGCCGGCGAGACGAAGCCCGTCGAACGAATTGGGATCTTTCTCAAGTATTTTGCCGGCCTGCGTGGAGGCCTCCTCCAGAAGCTGCGGAGCCTGCTTTCCGTTCTGCGTGGAGGCGAACAGGTAGATGCTCGCAAGCTGTACACTGGCGTCCATGTTCTCGGGCGGCAAATCCACCGCGCGACGGAACATTCCCGCCGCCTCTCCCAGGTTTCCCAGCTTGAGGTCGGTGAGCCCCAGGCGGTAATAGCCCTCCCCAAAGAGCGCATTCTTGAGCAGCGCCTTCCGATACATGATGGCGGCTTCCGAGTACTTGGCCTTGGCGAAAAATTTGTTCCCGTTATCGACGTAACGTTGCGCCTGAACTTTTGGATCGGAGCTGCAGGACGCCAGAATCAGCAGCGCGAACGGCAGGCATCGCAAGAGTGTACTGCGTTTCATAGCTCCTATCTTGACTCTAAAACCGGGGGGTTGCAACGAACCCCCAGTCCTGGGACGGTCCTGGGAAAATAGTCCTGCCCGGAGCCTGGCCGGAGCCATTTATGGCCACTGCCTAGCGGGTATAGATCACTCGCGTTCCGCAGATGTGATCGTGCAAGGCCCGCTTCTCGGCGTCGAACCCGGCAATGATGAAACCGATCCACAAGACCATCGCACTGAGCATCTTGCCGAAATACCGCCCGACAGCCAGCCCGGCCGATATCGGACCCCCATCCGCACGGACCACTTTCAGGCCTAGCGCCATTTTTCCCGGCGTCGCGCCTTTCGTGGTCAGGAAATATACTTCGTAAGCCAGGGAAAGAGCCATTTGTATGAGGAGGGACAAACCAATGAGGCTCAG
Organism: Bryobacteraceae bacterium; assembly: GCA_036003585.1. Classification (GTDB taxonomy): domain Bacteria; phylum Acidobacteriota; class Terriglobia; order Bryobacterales; family Bryobacteraceae; genus Palsa-187. The sequence goes on from DASYSG010000076.1 coordinate 248,317, forward strand.
GATCGCGGGCAACGCCGCCAGCGCTTGAGCCGGATCCGAAGCGCGGCCTATCCCGACCATCCCCAGGCCCATTAGGCCGAGCGGAATGCGAATCACTAATGTGGCCACCCACAGGATGACTCCGTCGATAATGATTGCCAGGAAGCGGATCCAGAATCCGCCAAAACGCCGCGTGGCTCCGCCCAGACGCTGGGAATAGGCCGGCTGGCACTGGGAGCAGACAGCCACATCCCCGTAGCTGGTCAGCTGGCTGGCCGGGACCGCGCGGCCGCATTCGGCACAAAAGCGGATGTCCCCGCTGGGGGCAGGCGCCACGGCCACGGCTGGCGCGGCGCTTCCCGGGCTGGGGCTAGGGTTTGCTCCCCCGCGTACGGCCGCATGCCGCTGCCAGGCGGCCATACCTTCGCGCCATACCAGGGTGTCGTCGCCGACCACCCCCTGACGCACCAAATCGTCCAGGGCCGATTCTTCCACCGGACCAATCTGTTTCCCGCCTTCTGCGTAGTACCACTTCATAGTCCCTCCCTAGGGCCCGGCCAATCTTAATCGCGCACAACGCTGAAACCCGCTGTGCGCTCGATTCTTAATCGCGCTCAACGCTGAAACCCGCTGTGCGCTCGATTTCAGCTGAAGCGTTCACTTGGCCGGACACATAGAGGACAGTGTACCCGTTTTAGAGAAAAAAAAGCCCCGCCGGGGACTGCTTGGTTCCGGCGGGGGTTTCGCTCCGGCAGGGTGCGTAGGAAAATGAAGGGTGTCTTAGGGTGCCGCGGTCACATGCGCGCGACGATTTTTCTGCCAGCAGCTTTCCGATTCGTCCGTGCACACGGGCCTTTCCTTACCGTAGCTCACCACCGCGAGCTGCGGCCCGGGAACGCCCTGCGAGGACAGGAATTCCAGCACGGCGTGCGCCCGGCGATCGCCTAAAGCCAGGTTGTATTCAGCCGATCCCCGCTCGTCGGTATGGCCTTCGATGACCAGCTTCTGGTTCGGATAGTCCGCCAGAATACCGCGGATCACGCTCACATCGTCGCGCAGGGCAACGCTGGCGTCGGAGCGGATGGTGCTCTGGTCGTAATCGAACAGAGCGTCTTCGAGCTTAGCCAGGTATTGATCCAGTTTCCTGCGGACATCGGCCGGCATGGTGGTCGGGCGGCTGGCCTGCACGGCAGCCGGTTTAGCGGGCGCGGCGGCTACCGTTTGCCTGTTGGCCTGCGGGCGGGCAGGCGGTGAAGAAGGAGTGGCTACCGGGGTGATGTCGGGAGGTTTGTTGACGGCAGCCACTTTTCTTGAACAGGCCGCGACGGACAACATCGCGATCGCAGCCAGTCCCGTTACGAGAATGTTCGCTTGTTTCATACTGCTTTCCTCCATTAAGGCATTCGGCGGGGAAACCGGCAATCCCGTGTACACGGTATTCCTTAATCGGACGCAAAGGTTAGACTTAGGATTCGGATGCCGTTGTCGCCCAGAACAGGTAAATGGCCGGGGGGGCGGCCCCTCCTCCTGGCGGGGTTCGGGAGTTTGTTGCTGCTGATGCTGGCGGCCGGCGGCTATGCCCTGGGAACGCTGGGGCAGGTCCGCACCAGCGACCTCGCGGAGCGCGATACCTACCTTCGGCGCGACCACGCTCTCGACCGCGTTCAGACCGGGATCTACCAATCGGCCATCATTATGCGGGATTACCTGCTCGCTCCGGATGAGGCGGCCGCCGCGGCGCAGATCGCGCGATTTGACGAAACCCGCGGGCAGACCGACCAAGCTTTGCGGGAATGCGCCACCCTGATCGACACCACCGAGAGCCCCGCCTTGCGGGAATTGCAATCGGAACTCCAGGTGTATTGGGAATTGCTGGAATACATTTCGCGGATTCCGCCCCAGGATCGCCTGGTCAGGGGTTCAGAGTATCTGACCAACCAGGTTCGCCAGCACCGGGCAGAACTGATCCGGATGGTGGATCAGGTGGACGCGATCAGCGCCCGGCAAATGGCCGCATCCGACGCGCGGATGAATGAAACCTTCGCCAGACTGCGCAGCCGCCTGGTGCTGATTGTGGCTCTGGCGGTAGGCATGGGACTGCTGCTGGCCGGATTTACGATTTGGCGGACCCTGCGCCTGGAAGAAGAGCTGGAACGGCGCTATCGGGAAGTTTTGCACACCCAGCAGGAACTCGCAGACCTGTCCGCCCGGCTGGTTTCGGCCCAGGAAGAAGAGCGGCGCAACATTTCGCGTGAGCTGCACGATGAAGTCGGCCAGTCACTCTCAGCTTTGCTGATGGAAGCCGGGAACGCCGCCGCCCTGGTCGCTCCCAAGGACGCGCACGTCCGCCAGCACGTGGAATCGATCAAGAAGCTGGCCGAGGCCAGCGTGAACATCATCCGCAACATGACGCTCCTCTTGCGGCCCTCCATGCTGGACGATTTCGGTTTGGTGCCCGCTCTTGAATGGCAAGCCCGCGAGGTTTCCAAGCGAACGGGAATTCGCGTTCAAGTAGCCGCGGCCGAGTCGGCCGGCGAGCTGCCCGACGAGCTGAAGACCTGCATCTATCGCGTGGTCCAGGAAGCCCTGCACAATTGCGCGCGCCACGCCCAGGCTCGTTCGGTGCGCGTGGTGGTCCGGCAGGAGGAATCCAGGATTGTCCTGTCGGTCGAAGACGACGGCCGGGGTTTCGATGCCCGGCGCGTGCGCGGCCTGGGACTGGTGGGCATGGAAGAGCGCGTCCGTCACCTGGGCGGCGCGTTTCAGATTCGCTCGACGCCGGGGAGCGGCACCAAGGTGGATGTGGAATTGCCCCTGGCGAGCTAGGTTGTGAATAAGAAATGACTCGTATTTTGCTGGCTGACGATCACACCGTCATGCGTAACGGCTTGCGTCTGCTGCTGGAGCGCCAGCCCGGCCTGAAAGTTGTCGGGGAAGCCGCGGACGGGCGCCAGGCGGTGGATCTTGCGGCGGCCGAAACCCCCGATGTCGTGATCATGGATATCGCCATGCCGCAATTGAACGGCGTAGAGGCCACACGTCAGATCGTCAACCGGAATCCAAGTGTCGCGGTCGTGATCCTGAGCATGCACAAGGATGAGAGCTACGTGATCCGGTCGCTCAAGGCCGGCGCGCGCGCCTATCTGCTCAAGGATTCCGCGGAGGCGGATCTGATCGCCGCCATCGGCGCTATCACCGAGGGCAAGTCTTTTTTCAGCCCCGCAATCCGGAGCCTGCTCAAAGAGGATTACATGCACCAGCTCGACGAGCTCGATGCTGAGGATAGCTTTGAACTGCTCACCAACCGGGAGCGCGAAGTTCTGCAGCTGGTGGCCGAGGGCAAGAGCAACAAGGAAATCGCGGCGGTGCTCAATCTCAGCTTGTATACGGTGGAAACCCACCGCACGCATATCCTGCAAAAACTGAATCTGCATAGCGCCCCGGAGCTGATCCTCTATGCCGTGCGCAAGGGGATCATCAGCTGAAATTGCCCGCCCTGCAGGAGACTACCAGCGGGCCTGCTCGCGAATTGCGCCCGCCAGACGCTTGCTGACCACGGCCTCGAAGCCGTTGGACATCTTCAACAGCCAGCGCCGGCTGGAGAGCGGGGAAATCTTGCGAAGGTGGTCGGTGTTGATCAGCGTGCCGCGATGCACGCGGCGGAAACGCGGCCGCTCGAGTTTCTCTTCCAGTGCTTTGAGCGAGTGATCGGACAGATAACGCGGTCCGGTCGTAATGATGTGTACCAGCTCGCCCTCCGCCTGGAACGCGACGATCTCGGACGGATCCAGCAGGTACAAATCCGTGCCCCTGCGCCCGACGATCTTCTTCAGACCGCCGGCGGCCGGCAGACTCTTCAACTGCCGCCGGGCCTTCTCGATAGCTTTTTCCAGGCGCTCGCGGCGTACCGGCTTGAGCAGGTAATCCAGGGCGCCGACTTCGAAGGCCTCCAGCGCGTGCCGCTCATAGGCGGTGACGAAAATAATTAAAGGCGTGTGCGCGCCGCGCAGAGAGCGGACCACCGCGAGCCCGTCGAGCTCGGGCATTTGCTGGTCGAGAAGCACCACATCCGGATCCCAATCCAGAATCCGCTGCAGCGTTTCTTTTCCTGTGGACGCCTCGCCCGCGATTTCGACCGACGGAATAGACTCGACATGTTCCCGCAGAACCTGACGAGCCACCGGTTCGTCGTCGGCGATCAGGATCTTCATCGCCGCGCTTCAACCGGTTTAGCGGACGCGGCCGGAATTCGTACAGAGACCTCCGTGCCGCAAGCGCCGGAGTCAATGGTGAGCCCCGCGTTGCCTCCGTAGCACAGCTCCAGCCGGCGTTCCACATTTTCGAGGCCGACGCCGCTGCGGTTGGATTTTGAGAATCCGGGGCCGCTATCGCGCACCGAGACCAGCAGCTCGCCTTGCGAATCGGTGCTGGCACTGATCTGGATCAGCCCGCCGCCTGCCAGGGGAGCGATTCCATGCTTCACCGCGTTCTCAACCAGCGGCTGGATGGACAGAATCGGAATCGGCACCGACTCCGCCTCCGGCGTCACGTTGATCTCGAGCTTGAGTTTGTCGCCCAGCCGCAGCCGTTCGACGTCGAGGTACGCTTTGACGATGTGCATTTCCTCTTCCAGGGGCACCGTCGTTTTCCTGGTCTCGAGGAAGTAGCGGAAGATATCGGCGAGGTTCAAAACCGTCTCGCGGGCGCCGCGGGCCTCGCGCGGAATGATCCCGTACAGCGTGTTCAGCGCGTTGAACAGGAAATGCGGATGAATCTGCGATTGCAAGGCGCGCAGCTCCGCTTGCGCTACCAGCCGCCGCGTTTCGAGGTCGCGGTATTGCTCCAGCTGCTCGCCGATCACCAACGCCACCCGGCTGAGCGCCTGCAAATCTTCGCTCAGGTAACGCCGTCCGCCGGTGCGTCTTCCGAGCAGCACGGAGAGCGTTCCACCCGAGCCAATTCGTAACTGCACGACCGCCTCGGCGCCTGGGTGCTGCACATCGAGGTCCAGCGCATCCACAGCACCGGCCGTCACGTGCGCCGGCGCTCCCATGAACTCGCCCAATCGGGCGATCGCTGTGGCGATGTACTCGTCCTCGTTTCGAATGGAAGTCTTCAGATCGCGAACGAGAGCTTCTTCATTGGGACGCCGAAAGATCAGGCGGGTAAGGGCGCGCTGAACCTCGCCTCGGGCAAGCGCGAAAAGCACCAGCAGTAGACAGGCCCCCGCCAGCAGCAAGGCGACGTGAAAGGGCGTGTCGGCTGGAGGCAGAAACTCCAGGCGCCACGCCTCCACCGCTCCGAACACGAAGACTGCGGCCAGAAAGACGTTCGCCAGAAACCGGAAAAAGGCGTCCAGCAGCACGAACCGGTAATCCTGCAGCAGCACCAGCAGGGCCAGCGGAATGGCCGCGTGATGAAACGCCAGCTCGTGCGACCAGATCTGCCGCGCATGCCCGCTGCCGAAGTGCACGAAAGACATCGCCAGCAGGAACAGCGACATGGTTCCGGCCACGCGGGACGTGGTCGCCCGGTCGTGCTCGTCACGATATACCAGCACCGCCGCAATGAGCGTTAGAATCCCGAATCCAATGGTAATGGAGGTCAGCGCCCAGCGGTGATAGCTGGCGTTGGCGCGGAACACTTCGGCGATGTGCAAAACGGTCGCCAACACGCTAAGCGCGTAACCGCCCTGGACCAGCGGACGATAGCGGCGCTCCAGACATAGATCGAACAGCACGGCCGGCAGCAGGCTCAGAACCGAGAACCCGACCGCGATCGTGATTCGAATGGAGAGCGCGTCTGATGAGGGAGCGCCCAGCACGATCAGGGACGCCAGGTTCCATACCAACGCCAGCACCGCCGCCACCATCGATTTGACCCGGCCGCGCAGCCTGCGCGCCGCACGGTCCCGCAGCAGCAGCACCAGGAAAATGCTGAAGATCAGCACGCCGGCCGAATGCCCGAGCGTGTTGACCAGCAGGGACTCATCCACGGTCCAATCATATCCGATGACCAAACGCTATAATCAGCCTTGCCGAACAGCATGAGAACTGCCCTGTGGCTTGCCTGGGCCGCTGCCGCAGTGATGGTGACCGCCGGCCTCGTGCGTTGGCACGTCCAGTATTTCCGCAGTCCCGGCCCACAGTTCTATCGCGCCGCGATGATCGGCCTGCCGCTGCTCGCGATAGGAGCCTGGGCCTGGAGCCGCCTGCGAACTGGATCCCTGTGGCGCTATGAGCTGGCGGCGATCACGGGCGTCCCCGCGGCTATGGTGTTATTGCGCGAACCGCTAGCGACGATCGTCGCCGTCGTACTCTTCGCCGCGTGCTATTGCGCCGGACGGGCACTGTGCGAGCGCTGTGGCTGGACCGTCGGCGCGCCCGCCGCGGATCTGGTCTTCTCGCTGGCCGCCGGATTCGCGCTGCTCAATACCGCGCTGTTCGCGAGCGGCCTCGCCAAGCTCTGGTATACCTGGTTCTTCGTTCTACTAGTAGTCGCTCCGCTCCTTTTCTTTTGGCGCAATCTATTGCGCTTCATCAACGTGTTCAGTGCGCTATTCCGCCGCTGGGGACAGCTCAAGGATCTGGCGAACCCGGCGCCGGGAATCCTCATCCCGTTTGTAGCGATTCTGGCCGTATGCACCACCGTGCTGATGCTCGCTCCCACGCTTTCCTGGGACGCGATGAAGATGCATCTGCCGCTGAGCCAGCATTATCTTCAGGTCCACGCGCTGGAACCCAAGCCGGGTCTGGATTATTCGTTTTTCCCGCAGGCTGCCGAATCCGTATTCGCACTCGCGTGGTCGTTGGGCGGACAGCCCGCCGCACAGTTGATCGCGCCCATGTTCTTCGTGCTATCGCTCCTGACCGGCTGGGTCCTGGCGCGCGATTGCGGCGCGGATGCCGGCGAGGCATTGGCCGGCGTGGTTCTCGTGGCCTCCCTGCCGGTCCTGCATTGGGCCGAATCCGTCCCGAAGAACGACAGCGTGGTGACTTTCTTCATGCTGGCTTCGCTGGCCGCTGCCCTGCGGTGGCGGGCCACATCCGAATTCAAGTGGGTCCAAGCCGGCGTGCTGTTTCTAGCCTGCGGATTCGCCACCAAAGACCTGGCATTGTTCGGCGCGATTCCTTTAAGCGTGGTGTTCCTTCCGGCGGCCTGGCGTCAGCCGCGGCGTCTGCGGGCATTCGCATCGCTGGCGATCGTCTTCGCGTTCGTCGCGCTCGTCTGGAACGTGCGGCGCTTCGCGCTCACCGGTAATCCGATTTTTCCCCTGGCGCGGGGAGTATCGATGGTGCCGGGCTGGCCGCCGGATCCCAGTCTCGGCGGAAGCATCCTTCGTATTCTTCGACTGCCCTGGGACCTGCACTTTCGCGGGCACGATTTCTCGGAAACCGTGCTGATCGCGCCCCTGGGAATCGCGTTCGCCGTCTTCTGGCCCGTGTGGCTGTTTACCCCGCGGCCAAACCGCGCCGAGCGGCTGTGTCTCTGGTTCGCAATTGCCAGCTTCCTGATTTGGGCCTGGGTCAGTCCGCTGGTGCGCTATGCGTTGCCCGCGCTAACGGTATTCGCGCTGTTCACCGGCGTGCGGCTGGTCCGTTTCTGGCAGGCGTCGCCCATCATTATCCGCGCAAGCCTGGCGGCAATGACCCTATGGGTCATGATCACGGCCATCTGCGCGATCATGATCGTCGAAATCAACGCTCCCCAACTGCGTTACGTGGCCGGCAGAATCGGCCGCGAGGCGTACCTGAGCCAGGCTTTGACCACCTACTCATCGCTGGCCTGGCTGCGCGATCACACTGCGCCCGCCGAACGCATTCTAGGTCTGGAGAATTGCTCCGATCTCTACGCGCCCCCGTTCCCGCAGTATCGATCCAATTGCGCCTTCCGGCCCTGGACCGCCGCCGAGGTTGAGAACCAGCTAAGCCAAATGCATTTCGACTTTCTGGTGGCGCCGGCGAGCGAGCGACCGCCCACACGGACAGCCGTCGAAGTATTCCGCGACACGGACTTCGTGGTCTACCGCCTCGAATAATCTATTTCGGCTTCACCGCGTGACCGCCGAACTGCTGGCGCATGGCCGCCAGCATCCGCGCACCGAACGAATTCTCCTGCCGTGAGCGGAAGCGCATCATCAAAGACAATCCGATCACCGGCGCCGGAACCGCCGTGTTGATGGATTCCTCCACCGTCCAGCGACCTTCTCCCGAATCCTCCACCCAGGGCTGAAGATGCTCCAGGCCGGGGTCTTGCTTGAGCGCCAGCGCGGTCAGCTCCAGCAGCCAGCTCCGCACCACACTGCCCTGGTTCCACAGGTTGGCGATGGCCGGCAGATCCAGCTTGTAGCGCGACGCTTGCATGATCTCGAAACCCTCGGCGTAGCCCTGCATCATCGCGTATTCGATCCCGTTGTGCACCATCTTCACGAAGTGTCCCGAGCCCACCGGCCCGCAGTAGAGATGCCCGTTGGGCGGCGCCAGCGTCTTGAGAATCGGTTCCACCCGCCGGAAGTCTTCCTGCTGTCCACCGACCATCAGGCAATAGCCGACTTGGAGCCCCCAGATCCCGCCGCTGGTCCCGGCATCCATATAGTGGATTCCCTTGGGCTCCAGGGCGGCCGCGCGGGCGATATCGTCCGTAAAGCGGGTGTTGCCTCCATCGATAATCAAATCGCCGGGAGACATGAGCTTAGCCAAGGCATCCACCGTGTCCTCCGTGGGCTTCCCGGCCGGAACCATCACCCAGACCGTACGCGGGGCCGACAGTTGCGCCACGAGTCCCGCAAGGTCGGGAACAAGGCTCGCCTTCATCTCCTGAACTCTGGCGGCATCCGGCGGATGAGGATCGTAAGCGATCACCTCATGCCCCCCCTGGGTGAGGCGTTGCGCCATATTCCCGCCCATCTTGCCTAACCCGATCATTCCAATACGCATGGGAACAGTGTATCGGAAGGCTGGCTAGACCGCGCCAAGATTTTTTACGCGCCTACTTGACAGTAATGAACGCATATTTTATACTGTGATTGAAGTTAGATATATTCAGGAGGACAGATCATGGCGATCATCAAATATGCACCTTTTAGCGGTTTCGACCCTTTTCCGGGATTGAAAGCGTTTGAGGACACCATGAATCGGCTGTTTGTCGAACCGAATGGCCGTCCGTGGGTGCCCCCCGTCGACATCCGGGAGACCGAAAACGAATTGGTGGTGAAAGCGGACATTCCGGACGTGAAGTTTGAGGACATCGACGTCCGCATGGAGAACGGTACGCTTACCTTGAAGGGAGAGCGGAAGTTCGAGGAGAAGAAAGAAGAGGGCGGCTGGCATCGCGTGGAGCGTTCCTACGGCCACTTCGAGCGTGTGTTCACGCTGCCGGATACCGTAAATCCGGATGGAGTTAAGGCCGACTACAAGAACGGCACGCTGACGATTACCTTGCCCAAGAAGGAAATCGCCAAGCCGAAGCAGGTGAAAGTTCAAGTCAGCAACAACTAAAGCGGTTGCAGTTCTCGCTGGAGGCGGGGGAACCAATGGTTTCCCTGCCTCGTCTTATTTTATGTGGATCAGTATGATGGATAGGTATCTATGAACGGCCTGAAGACTGCACTTTTGTTGGGACTGTTGAGCGGACTGCTCTTGTTCGGCGGGCAGATGATCGCCGGCCGATCGGGCCTGGAAATCGCCCTGGTTCTCGCCGTGGTCATGAACTTTGCCAGCTATTTCTTTTCCGACAAGATCGCGCTGGCGACCTACTCGGCTCAGCCGGTTACGCCGGAGGAAAATCCCGAAGTTTACCGGCGCGTTTATCCGCTGGTTCAAAGTTTAGTGCAGCGCATGAGCCTGCCGATGCCCAAGTTGTGGCTGATTCCCGACGCTTCGCCCAACGCTTTCGCCACCGGCCGGAACCCCCAGCACGCCTCAGTCGCATTCACGGCCGGGATTCTGCAGTTGATGAACGATCGCGAGCTCGAAGGGGTCGTCGCGCACGAGCTGGGACACGTGCTGCATCGCGATATCCTGACCAGTTCGATCGCGGCCACCCTCGCCGCGGCCATTACGCATCTTGCGTACATGGCAATGTGGTTCGGCGGCGGACGCCGCGACGATGATGAAGGAAGCCCGTGGGGCGGACTTCTGATGGTGATTCTGGCGCCCATCGCCGCCGGCCTGATCCAGATGGCGATTTCACGCTCCCGCGAGTACGATGCCGACGCCGCCTCCGCCAAGTACACCGGTTCGCCCGACGGCCTGATCAACGGACTGCGCAAACTGGATATGGGGGTGGAGCGAGTCCCTATGAATGACGCCTCGCCCGCCACGGCGCATATGTTTATCCTGAATCCGTTCAAGAATGGCGGCATGACGCGGCTCTTCTCTACGCATCCTTCGACCGAGGACCGCATTGCGCGCCTGGAAGCCATGCGCGGAGACGCCTATCGCCTGTCGCCGGCGCGATCCCTTTGAATCTCGTCAAGGTCAACCGCAAGGCCGCCGACCGCGCGGCCAGCGGCCATCCCTGGCTGTTTTCGAGCGACATCACTGATCGCGGTGACGCCCAACCCGGCGACGCCGTCGGTGTGGCCGATCCGAAGGGCCGGATCATCGGCGTGGCACATTACAGTTCCACGTCGCAGATCGCCCTGCGGCTGCTCACCGGCCCATTTGCCAACAGCCGCGAACCCATTGATCGCCCATTCTTCCTGAGACGTCTGACTCAGGCGATCGCACATCGCGAGCGTGTACTCACGGGCTCAAACGCCTATCGACTCGTATTCTCCGAGGCCGACCTTCTTCCGGGGTTGATCGTCGATCGCTATGGTCCGTACCTGGTGATGCAGACTCTCAGCCAGGGCATGGATCGCGCGCGCGACGTCATCACCCACTGCCTGAATGAGCTCCTGCACCCCGCCGGCATTCTGGCGCGCAATGACGCCAGCGTGCGCAAGCTGGAAGGTCTGGCGGCGGAGACGCTGGTTCTGTCCGGCGAAATCCCCGAGCGCGTCGCGGTGGAGATGAACGGCCTGAAACTCGAAGCGGACCTCCTGCACGGCCAGAAGACCGGCATTTATCTCGACCAGCGGGAGAACTACATTGCGGCCGAGCGCCATGCGCGTGGTCGGGTGCTCGATTGCTTCAGCTCCACCGGAGGATTCGCACTGCACACGGCCCGTAAGGCCGAATCGGTGGAGGCGGTGGAGTCGTCTGTTCCTGCAATTGCGATCGCGGAGTCCAATGCGGGCGCGAACGCGCTCACGAACATCCATTTCCGCAAAGCCGACGTGTTCGAATTTCTGGCGGGTCACGATCTTTCTACAGGTGCCCGGCGCTATTCGATGATCATCCTGGATCCCCCGGCCTTCGCGCGCTCGCGCAAGATGCTGGACGACGCAGCCCGCGGGTACAAGGAGATCAACCTCCGTGCCCTGCGGATGCTCGATCCGGGCGGGATCCTGGTGACCTGCTCCTGCTCGCATCACATGAGCGAAGCGATGCTGTTCCAGATCGTCGCCGAAGCCGCGCTTGACGCCGGGAAAACCATCCGCGTTCTGGAGCGCCGCACCCAGGCGTCGGATCATCCCATCCTTCTTACAGTCCCCGAAACGCTCTATCTCAAGTGCCTGATCCTG
>DASYSG010000077.1:0-6758 GCA_036003585.1 Bryobacteraceae bacterium
GATGGCCCGTTCGCCGGAAGCGAAGAAGGCCTGATCGGTCCAATCCGTGCAGCTTGTGTCGACGAAGTGCCGGGCGTTCTCCCGCGCTCGCCGGTCCCAATCCCGCTGCATCCGTTGGAGCTGGTCATCCAGTGTCAGGGACTTGGATTTCGGAGTACGACGGAACACGCAGCCTATTTAAGCGCCGAGAATTCGGTCGGATCCAGCCAGACTCTCTCGACCTTCAGCACCAGTTTGCCGTTGGCTTCCGACTCGGCCGACACCTTCTTCCATTCCGGATCGTTCTGGAAATCCGTCCAATGCTTCTCGCCCTCTTCACGGCTTGGATGTTTCAAAATATAGATCAGCGTGTTCTTGGACAATGCCGGATCTTCCGGAACCCAGTAACCGACGCTCTCCATACCATGCTTCTTGAAAATGCGGACGGTGTCGTTCTTAAAGCGCGCTTTCAGGGCATCGAGCTTGCCATCGGCCGCGGTGTAGGTTCGAAGCTCGTAGACCGGACCCTTGGCGAACGCCAGTATCGCGGTCAGAAACACCAGCAGGAATAGTTTTTTCACCATGACCGTCCAGTGTACACGGGTGTTCGCTGCTTGTGGGGCAGGTTTTCAACCTGCGCGCCGATTTCTAATCGGCGCAGCGCGCGGCGCCCCATCGGCGCAGAACGCGGGTTACAAACCCGCGCGCAGGATGCAATCCTGCCCCACCCTTAGGGCGCGAGCTGCGGCGCGACATAGGCGTAGAAGATCACGATGAAACCGATCACCGTCGCCAGCGTGACGCTATGGCGGATCGTGAACCGGAACAGGCGCGCTTCATCGTCACGCTTCATTCCGGTCGCGGCCGAAGCGACCGCAACACTGGTGAGGCTGATCATCTTGCCCATCACCCCGCCCGCGGAGTTCGACGACGCCATCAGCACCGCGTTCATATTTAGCTGATTGGCGGTAACCACCTGGAGGTTGCCGAACAAAGCATTGGCGGACGTGTCGCTGCCGGTGAGGAAGACTCCCAGCCATCCCAGCCAGGCGCTGAAGAATGGGAACAATGCTCCCGTGGCGGCGAATCCCAGGCCCAGCGTGCCGGTCGCACCAGAGTAATTCATCAGATATGCCAGCCCCATAACCGACGCGATGGTTAACTCGGCCAGGGCCAATTGCCGGACGGTCCGGAAGAAAACACTCACCAGTTTGCCGGGGCTCATGCCCAACAGGAAGGCCGAAACGATCGACACGATCAGGCAGGCGGTGCCCGAGGCCTGGAGCCAGTCAAAACGATAGACAGCCGCATATGGGCCTGGCGCTTTCGCGACCGGCGGAACGATTTCCACCGCGTTATGGAGACCGGGCCAGTTAATGACTTTGCTGACGCTTCGGAGAGCCGTCGTGTTGTAGCCCCACACCAGGACGATGATCACCAAAAGAATGTAAGGCAGCCATGCCATGAAGACTTCGCCGGCGGGGTGCCGTTTGGGAGCTACATCCTGCTCGGCAAGGCTCCTGCCCTCCGCCATGGCGAACTGGTCTTTCGGCTTCCACACCTTGAACAGCATCGCCAGGCAGGCCATCGCGGTGAGCGACGCCAGAATATCCGTCAACTGCACGCCCACGAAATTCGAAATTACAAACTGAACGCCGGCGAAGCTGATACCGCAAACGATGCAGGCCAGTAAGACGCCCTTAAGCGCTCGCATGCCGCCCATCACGGCGATCAGGTACGAGGGCACGAACAGCGAAAGCGGCGCGCAAATCCGGCCGACTCCGGCGCTGAGACGCATCTCCGGGAGCCCGGTCACCTGCGCCAGAGTCGTAATCGGAATACCGATCGATCCAAAGGCCACCGGGCAGGTGTTCGCCAGCAGGCAAATCGCCGCGGCGTAAAAGGGCGAGAATCCCAGGCCAGTCAACATCGCGGCCGCGACGGCGATCGGCGTTCCGAAACCGGATGCGCCTTCGATGAACGCGCCGAACGCAAACGCGATCAGCAAAGCCTGCAGGCGCGGATCGGAGGAGAGCGATCCAATGGAGTCTTTGATGATTTCGAATTTTCCGGTTTCCTGCGTGATGCGATAGAGGAGCACCGCGGTGAACACCACCCACCCTATCGGGAACAGACCTTGCGCCGCGCCGTACGTCACGGCCGCGAACACGATCGGAGCCGGCATGCCGTACAATCCCATCGCCATGAGCACCGCCGCACCCAGCCCGCATAGTGCCGCCAGCCACGCCGGCTTGCGCAGGATGCCCAGCAGCACCACCAGCGTAAAGATGGGCACTGCGGCCACCAGGGCGGAGAGTCCGAGGCTTCCGGATAGGGGTGTATAGTTATGCGTCCACATAGCGCGAGGAGTCTATGTTACTTCAGTTCTGCCGAACGGCGCTTGCTTGGGGGACTGTAATCGTTGTGTAATCAACATTGCTGTAATCGCTCACAAGTGACCACCGCTTCCAAGGCTTCCTTCATCTCGTTTTGGGATAACCGCCTTCTGCACGTGCTGTGCCTGGCGATGGCAGTGGTCATCGTGGTCACGGGATACCGGCCGGAGAGGGTTTTCGACTGGTGGCTCGAGAATGCCGCCGCCTTGACGTTTCTGGCCGTACTGGGGACCACATACAGGCGATTGCCCCTGTCGGATCTGTCTTACCTGCTGATTTTCGTTTACCTGAGCATGCACGAATGGGGCGCGGAGTACAAATATTCCGATGTCCCGCTGGGCGAGTGGATGAAGCCCTGGCTCGGCACCACGCGCAATCATTACGACCGGGTCATGCATTTCAGCTACGGTCTGCTGCTGGCCTATCCGATGCAGGAATGGTTTATGCGCGTGGTGGGAGTAACCAGCCGCTGGCGTTACCTGCTGCCGGTGGAGATGACGCTGTCGTTCAGCGCCTGCTACGAAATGCTGGAGGCTTTCGCGGCTTCGGTCCTCACGCCGGAGCGCGGCGAGGAATTCGTCGGCATGCAAGGCGATATGTGGGATTCGCAGAAAGATATGCTGATGGCCGGATTGGGCGCGATCACCGCGATGCTGGTCATCGCAATCGTGCGAACCGTTCGCAGCCGCAAAGAAGTCCTGTCGCAGGCGGCCGCGGTGGGGGTTGGCTACGCGGATCGATATAAGCCGAAATGATACGACTGGAACTGCGTGCGAGCGCTGGTCCAACGTGGATCGGCGTTGACCGCGGTCCAGGCGCGGTCTCGGTCCGTGAGACTTGCGAACGGGATCAGGTAGGTAAGACCCGCAGCGTTCGTTCCGCTTAGCAGCGGTCGAATTCCAACTCGCGGAAAAACATCCGCCAATTGACTCGCGAATCCCGGGGCTGCCCCGCGATAGGTCCGCACTTCCCACACGCCGTCTCGTAACGTCTCAGGGGAGCTAATTGCGACCGCTAGTGTCTGTGGAAGACGAGCGCCCGCGATCGCCGTGAGGACGACAATGGCCGGGGAATCGTCGGCCTTAAAACCTGGGGAAGCAGCGCCCAGACCCGCAAGAACACCAGAAAATCTCCGGCGGGTCATAAAAATCTTGACTCAGGAAGCTTGCTTCTTTCGAACCGCAGCCCACCGCTTGCGCTGCGCGGCCGCCATTTTTTTGCGGGTTTCCGCGCTGAACGGGCGTCGTTTACGGGCCGGGCCGGCGCCGCCCGCCTGACTTAGAAACAGCGGAGGCCGCCCGCGTCGTTTGCCTTGGCCTCGAGCAAGCCGTTCCAGCATGATCATGGTTTGCTCGAGAGCCTCTTTCTGCTCCCGCAGCTCGGCGATCATTTTTGTAAGATTCATGTCCTAGTACAATTGTAAATTATGAAAACTCTCCTCGTAGCACTGTGCGTGACGGCGGGGATGGCGATGGGCGCATCCTCCGTGCATGAATTCACCATGAAGACCCTGGACGGCAAGCAGGTGCCGCTGGCGAACTTCAAGGGCAAGGTGATGCTGGTGGTGAACGTCGCCAGCCAATGCGGCTACACCTATCAGTACGAGGGCCTCCAGGCTTTGTACGTCAAGTACAAGGACCGCGGTCTGGTTCTGACCGGTTTCCCGGCCAATAATTTCGGCGGCCAGGAGCCGGGGAGCGATGCCGAGATCGGCGCGTTCTGCAAATCGAAATTCGGCGTGACCTTCCCGATGTTTTCCAAAATCTCGGTCAAGGGCTCCGATAAGGCTCCGCTCTACCAGTTCCTGACCGATTCGAAAGCTAACCCCAAGACCGGCGGCGAGATCCAGTGGAACTTCACCAAGTTTCTGGTGGACCGCAACGGCCAGGTGATCCGCCGTTTCGAGCCGGAGGTCGAGCCGGATTCCAAGGAAATCGAAGCCGCGGTGGAAGCTGTCCTTAAGTAGCGTCTGCACGCTGCCGCCTTCCGAAGCGTCAGTCTCTCAGTAGCTCGAGTTGCGCATGGCTGAATGGTCGCTTAAATACGCGGACGCCCGGGGGGAAATCCACCAACAGGTGGCCGAGGCGGAATCCGAGCGTGAATTGCGCGAGCGCTTCACCGAACAGGGCTTCCTGATCTATTCCATCCGGCCCCGCAATGAGGGCGTCGCGCAGAGCCTGCGCCCCAGCGGGAAAAAAATTAACGTCGAAAAGTTCCTGATTTTCAACCAGCAGTTCGTCACCCTGGTTCGCGCCGGGCTGCCGATTCTGAAGAGTTTGGAACTGCTGGCCGAGCGCCTCACCGACCCGAAACTTTCGCGCTACATTCAGGGCGTCCGCCAGGAAGTGAAAAACGGTGCCTTGCTGTCCGACGCCTTCGCGCGCCAGCGGGTCTTTCCGCCGATTTATGTCACCAGCGTGCTGGCCGGGGAACGCAGCGGATCCCTGGCGGATGTGCTCGACCGGTTCATCACCTATCAGAAGCTGTCCCTGTCGGTCCGGCGAAAGTTGCTGACTTCGCTGCTTTATCCGGCAGTGCTGGTGGTACTGGCGTTCAGCCTGATCGTGTTCCTGGTGACCTACGTGGTCCCGAACTTCGCCACGCTGTATAGCAGCATGCAGGCGACGCTGCCCGCGCCCACGCAGTTCCTGATCGCTCTCGGCACCACGGCTCGCAACTACGTGCTGGTGGGGTTCGGCGCGTTCATTGCCGGGATCATCGCCTTCCGGATCTGGTCCAAGACTCCCAGTGGATCTGAAAGCGTGGACCGGGTTCTGATGCGCGTGCCGCTGGTCGGCGAAGTGTGGCTCAAGTATCAAGTCGCGCAGTTTTCGCGCGTGCTGGGGACGTTGCTGATCGGCGGCATTCCGCTATTACAGGCGCTCGAAACGGCAGCCGATTCCCTGGGCACCCAGGTCCTTAAAAGAGTGCTCGAAAAGGCGGTGAAGACCGTGCGGGAAGGGCAATCTCTTTCGCAGTCCCTGCGGGCGGCTAAGATTTTCCCGTCGCTGGCGGTGGATATGATCGAGGTCGGCGAATCCACCGGCGCGCTGCCGGCGATGCTCTCGAGCGTCGCGGAGTTTTACGAGGACGACGTTTCGACTCGCGTGACCGCCATGCTTAGCCTGGTCGAGCCGGCCATCATGATCTGTATGGGTATTTTTGTCGCGTTTGTGCTGGTGTCGTTGTATCTGCCCATCTTCTCGCTGGCGGATTCGTTCCACGGATAGTCGCCCGCCCTCACCGGCGCGGGATAATCCTCCGAAAAGCTTGTCCACGCCTCGCGTCCGCGGCGCGTCATAGTCTAGTAGTAGCAGTAGCCTGGGCGGAGTGTCTTCAGGCTAAATAACTGATTTAAATGGCTAGTACGCCCGTAGATCCGCTTCAGGAAGCCGCCCGAGCCCGCGCCGTGGCCGAGCGGTACTACCACGAGTTCGTGGATCTGCGTGAAGTCCGCATCGACCACGACCTGTTCACCTCCATCCCCGTGGACCTGATGTTTCGCTACAACTTCGTACCCATCGAAGGCCACAACGGGACCCTCGACATCGCCCTGGCCGACCCCCGCAACCTCAGCCTGATCGACGAGCTGGCCGTGCTGCTGGGCAAGAAACTGCGGGTCAAGGTCGCCACGCTTTCGCAGATCTCCGACTTGCTCAAGAAGACCGAGCAATCGCAGCGCGTTCTGGACGAAGTCACTGAAGGTTTTACGCTGGACGTCGTCGGCGACGAAGAGAATCCCGACGAGACGCTATCCATCGACCGGCTATCGGGCGATTCGGATATCGCGCCGGTCATCAAACTGGTGGACACCACCATTTTCAACGCCCTGGAGCGGCGGGCCAGCGATATTCACATCGAAACCCGCGATCAGGAAGTGGCCATCAAGTATCGCATTGACGGCGTTCTGCATTACGCCATGCCGCCCATCGCCAAGGACTGGCACTCGACGATTATTTCGCGCATCAAGGTGATGTCGGAACTGGATATCGCCGAGCGGCGTATTCCTCAAGACGGCCGATTTCGCGTGCGCTACAAAACGCGCCTGATCGACTTCCGCGTTTCCATCATGCCGACCATCTACGGCGAGGATGCGGTTCTGCGCGTGCTCGATAAAGAATCGATGAGCGAGAAGTTCTCGAATCTTTCGCTGGAAGTGGTCGGGTTTTCAGCCGCCGAGCTGGCCAAGTTCCGGCGCTACATCAAGGAGCCGTACGGCATGGTGCTGGTCACCGGACCCACCGGCTCGGGCAAAACCACCACGCTCTATGCGGCCTTGAGCGAGATCAAGAACGACGAAGACAAGATCATCACCATCGAAGATCCGGTGGAATACCAGATCCGCGGCATCACCCAGATTCCGGTAAACGAGAAGAAGGGGCT
>DASYSG010000078.1:0-44632 GCA_036003585.1 Bryobacteraceae bacterium
GGTCTTGCTGTCGAGCTGGTAGGCGATTCCAAGCCGGGGACCCCAGTGCGCCCCGCGATCCTGCATCAAACCTTCCGGAGTCCCGTTTTGGCCGGATTGCACCATTCCGTTGTTGATATTTCCCACTCCCGGCACAATAGCCCCGATCAATACGGCGGGCAGCAGTTCGCCCGTGATTGGGTTTTGCGCCCTCCGGTTGGCGCCCGTCCCCGACGGCTGATAGAACACCACGCTCTGGGCAGGGTCATACTTCGATGGATCGAAATTCGACATCAGACCGAGGGTGTCGTGAAACGGCTGAATAAAGGAGATGCGCAGACCGTAGTTCACCGTCAGCTTGCTGCTGACCTTCCAGGTGTCCTGGCCGTAGAACTCGAGGTTCTTGTACGGATAGCTGGGAAGAGGATCCTTGTTGATCTGCGTGTAGCTTAGATAATTCCCGAGCAAGGCGTTGGAGAAAGCCCAGTTGCTATCACCTGGGTTGTTCGGATCACGTCCGAAGTCAATGGTGGCGTTGTAAGGCTTGAACGCATTCTCCGTCTTGATAGCGTACTCGAAATAGACCCCGGCCTTAAGGGTGTGGTGGCCGGTAACCTTGGTGATGTTGTCGATGTAATTCCAGACCGGGTTTCGATTGTTGTAAGGCGTGCCCGCGAAACTGGTCATCTGGGAGCCGTTGGGAGTGCCTGCTCCGAATGGAACGCCACTGAAGTTGAAATTCGGAATCACTCCCGAGGTGTTCGCCGCGGGGTATAGCAAGGGAATGTTGATGTTCGAGACAGAGCGGTAATACGGGCTGCCGGCAACCGGTGGATCTCCCGGGATTCCGTTCACCGTATAGCCGAATTGGAATTCGTTGAAAAGCGTCGGACTGATGATCGTGGCCACGTTGGCTGTGAGCGACCACCCATAAGTCGGTGCGTAGAACGGGGTCAGACCAAGATTGTTGCTGGTGTCGGCCCGTCCGTAGGGGACGTTCTGCGTCTGTTTATTGTCGAGCGCACGGACGAAGAATCTCCATTTGTCGTTTAGATTGTAGTCCACGCGATAGATCTGATCGTAAGACGGCGCCGAGCTGGCAATTTGCGACTGGTAGTTGTAGCTGGCCTGGCCGGCGGTGTTGGGCAATGGCAGCCAGTTCAAAACCGGCGGTCCGTACTGGCTAAAACGCGACTTGTCGATAATATTGCCGGGGAACTGCAACCCGGCGGGATTTGCGGCCGAACGAGTTGCCGGGTCGATGATCTTCTGAATTGCGCCTGTCGCATCGTGGGTCAATGAAAAGTCGCCGGTCCGCTCGGCGGCCGTCGGAACAGTGATTTGATGCAGACTGCCGGGGGTGATGTTGCGGTTCCACTCCTGCGACATGAAGCCGAAGAGTTTGTCCTTCTGCTTATTGAACACGCCAGGAATATAGATCGGGCCGCCCAGGGTCCACCCGGCGTCCATGAAGCGGTATATCGGACGCTGGATTCCGCTCAGGTTATTCGTGAACGAGTTGGCGTTCATGAACTCGCCGCGCTTGAACCAGTAACCGTCGCCGTGAAAATCCGTAGTGCCGCTCTTGGTGACTACCTGCACCTGCGCGCCGTCGTTCCGGCCGAATTCTGCAGTTTGCCCGTTGGTGGAAACCTTGAACTCCTGGATGGCGTCCATGCTGACGCGGTAAGCAAACTGCTGGTTGACGCCGATATCGGTAACGTTTTGTCCGTCCAGCGTGTAGTTGTTCTGCGCCGTGCGCCCGCCGTTGGCGCTCACGTCGCCGGCCCCGCTGTCCGCGGCGACGCCGGGAATGGTCTTCAACAAACTGGTATAGTTGCGGCCGTTAATCGCGATATCAACCACTTGAGCGGCGGTGACTACGCCCGCGCGTTCCGCATTCAGGGTCTGAAGTTGTACAGCGGCGGCTTCGACGGTGACCGATTCCCCGGTCGCGCCCACTTCGAGGGCAATCGGGGGCAGTCCGAGCCGATCGCTCACGTCCAGAGTGATGCCGGACTGAGTATATTTTTTGAAACCCGTCATCTCCACAGTAATTGTGTACTTGCCAGGCAATACCGGCGTGAAGAGATAGGTGCCGTCGGAGGTGGTGCTGACCGTCCGAGCCGAACCCGCGCCCTGGCTGTCGTTCGTTAAAGTAATTTTCGCGGCGGGCACCACCGCGCCCTGAGCGTCCTGAACTACCCCGCTGATAGCACCCGCGGTTGCCTGCGCACGTAACGGCACACCTGCAATCACCAACACAGCCAGCGCTAATACCAGCAGGCGTACTACTGGCAGCTCTTTATTGAAATGAATCATAGACTCACCTTTCCCCAAAAGACTCAAGACGCTGCGGCGGCTCCCCCCCGGGTTCCGCCGAAGTCGCCGCCCAGTATATAACACGCGAGTACTGGAAGGGAAGAGCCTTCGAACCGTCATGGAACCGTCACACCTCCGAAAGAATCCGGTGCTAGGCTTGCTGATTCGGTGGACCCATGAAGGAACTTAGGATTGAGAGTGGAACCGGGGCGTCGGGAATCAGGATATTCCGGCTCATCGGTCCTTTGACGCTGGGCTCTGTGTTTGAGTTCCAAGACCTAGCGCGCGCCGACTCCGACTCGGCCACAGTCATCGACCTGTCGGAGGTGCCCTACATGGACTCCGCCGGACTCGGCGCGGTGCTCGGCATTATGGCTTCCTGCCAGCGGAAAGGCCGCGGCTTCGGGATCACTGGCGCCACTGAGCGAATCCAAATCCTGTTCGCCGTTGCCGGCGTGGCCGGATTGATTCCCGCTTTCGGCAGCCTGGAACTTGCCGAACGTGCGTTAGCCAAGACGGCCTCCGCCTAGCATCGCATCCGGCAAAATACTTCTATACTGAGCTGTTGGATGCTCGACAGCTATGTTGGATGAAGTTAAGAACCAGCTTCTGACGCGGGTCGGTGCCGGGACGCCCATGGGCGGCTTGCTGCGCCGCTACTGGATGCCGATCGCCGCCGTCAGCGAGTTCGACGACAAATCCATCAAGCCGGTTCGACTGCTGGGCGAGAACCTGACGGTCTACAAGGATCTGAGCGGCACTTACGGGCTGGTGGACCGGCATTGTCCGCATCGCCGGGCGGATCTCGCGTACGGATTCGTCGAACAATGCGGCATCCGCTGCAACTATCACGGCTGGCTCTTCGACCAGGAGGGCCGCTGCACCGAGCAGCCGTATGAGGACGTCGCGCAGCCGCAGGCGAACTTCAAGGACAAAATCCGCATCACGTCGTATCCGGTGCAGGCCAAGGCCGGCCTGATCTGGGCCTATCTCGGACCCGAGCCGGCTCCGCTGGTGCCCGACTGGGAGCCCTTCACCTGGAAGAACGGCTTCGTCGAGATCGTCTTCGCGGAAGTGCCCTGCAATTGGTTTCAATGCCAGGAGAACTCCATCGACCCGCTGCACTTCGAGTGGATGCATATGAATTGGAGCGTGCGGCTCAAGGACCAGGTTGGGCCGTATTCGCCGCGGCACCTCAGAATCGAGTTCGAGGAGTTCGATTACGGCTTCGTCTACCGGCGGCTGCGCGAAGGGATGAGCGAATCGGATCCCATGTGGACCACCGGCCGCGTGTGCCTGTGGCCGAACACGCTGTTTACCGGCGACCACTTCGAGTGGCGGGTGCCCATCGACGATGAGAACACGCTGAGCGTGACCTGGGCCTTCACGCGCGTGCCCAAGGAGCGCGAACCTTTCGTGCAGGGCGCGATCCCGGCGTGGCATGGCCCGGTGAGAGACGCCGGAAAGGGCGGCTGGATCTCGAGCCACATCATGAATCAGGATTTCGTCGCATGGGTGGGACAAGGCGTCGTCGCCGACCGGACCAAGGAGCATCTGGGGTCGAGCGATCGCGGCATTATCCTGCAGCGCCAGCGCTTCCTGAGCGATCTGGAGGCTATCGCGCGAGGCGAAGATCCCAAGGCGATCATCCGCGATCCGGCGGTGAATCGGAGCGTTCCGCTGCCTGTTGCCGAACGAAAGCTGCTTGTCGATGGGTTGACGCAGGCGGAACTGCTGAAGCATCCGATCCTCGGTCATCACTATGCCGGCGACTACGTGTTTCAGGCGGGCCGGCCGGCGGAAGTCGCCGCCGCGTTCAAAGAGGCGATGGGGATTTAGGCGGCGCGCTTTGCTGTGAACTGTGGCGCTTTCCTACGCGGTGGCGTCGTTGTCGGGATGTTTGGCAGACGTTGTTTCCTGCGCCTGCAACGAGTGTTCATGAGCCTGATGGGAGTGCTCCAGTGCCTGCCTGGAGTGTTCCCGCCCCGTCAGATGATCTTGTTTCTCGTGATGCTCCGCGGCGACACGATGAGCATGCGCCGCGAGATCGTGAAGTTCAGCGGCTCTCCGATGGGAGTCTTGCATAGGTGCTCCGGTTAGGAAAGGGTCTCGATCTGGCCCGACTTGTTGTGGGCTTCTTTCGCGAGTTCGTAGGCCCGATTCGAGTAATCCAAGGCTCGTTTCGAATGCCAGTTTCCCGTCTCGTTATCGCCCTTTTCATTGTGCTCCGCGGCAGTGCGGTGAGCGTGGGCGGCAAGCGCATGGTACTCAGCAGCCTTCCGGTGCAATTCGTGCATAGAACCAGCGTACAACGGAAAAGGGCGCCACCATGGCTCTTTACACCGCTGTTCCGAATAGTGCTCCGACGCCTGCGGTGATCGCCATGGCGAGGGCGCCCCAGAATGTGACGCGTATTGCGCCCGACGCTACGCCCGCACCCCCCACGCGTGCGGCGAGCGCTCCAAGAAGCGCGAGAAAAACCAGCGAAGTTCCGGAAACCAGGTAGATCAGACTCGCCTCCGGAACAATTGCAGTGACCACTAAGGGCATGGCTGCTCCGACTGCGAAACTGCCGGCGGAGGCCAGCGCAGCCTGAATCGGACGCGCGCTGAGAGTCTCGGAGATGCCGAGTTCGTCTCTGGCATGGGCGCCCAGGGCGTCATGGGCCATCAGCTGCTGGGCGACCTGTTTCGCCAGGGAGGCGTCGAGTCCCCGGGCGACGTAAATCGCGGCCAGTTCCTTGTGCTCGCCCTTGTCGTCTGCTTTGAGTTCCTTACGTTCCCGCTCGAGATCGGCCTGCTCAGTATCTGCTTGCGAGTGAACGGACACGTACTCGCCGGCGGCCATCGACATTGCTCCGGCGACCAATCCGGCAACTCCTGCGATCATTACGTTACTACGAGTGGCGTGAGCAGCCGCGACGCCGAGCACCAGACTCGCCGTCGAGACGATCCCGTCGTTCGCGCCCAACACCGCCGCACGCAGCCAGCCGATGTGCTCTGTACGATGGCGTTCCCGGTGACGTGCCGGCATGTCCTGCTCCTTGGCGGCGACTCTCATTTAGCGCCCTTGCCTGGCTGTAATTCTCCTCCGGCGATGTAGCCGGCGCGCGTACGAACCGACAACTTCCCATGGTCCTTGGATCGGGCAGTAACTCGAATGGCATGGTAGGCGCCCGGCTTTCCGTTCATGGAAGAATATCCAATGGTGTACTGTTCCCGAACGGCGCGGGCGATGCGTTCACAGATCGCCACCGTTTCACTGGGTTTGGATGGGAAAAAAGCTTCGCCCCCGGTCTCATGGGCCAGGCGGCGGAGCACCCTCGGATTCTGGTCGGGATCATCCTCACTGAAGACCCCAATCGTGTAGATCACCGCGCTCGATTCCTCCGCCATCTTCAGCACGCGGTCCAAACTGGACTTGCTCGCGTTATCGCCGCCATCGCTGATGACGATCAGCGCTTTTTTATCTCGATCGCCTTTCTGCAAGCTCTGGAGAGCCTCGATGACGGCATCATAAAGTGCGGTCCTGCCCACCGCAGGCGCGGCCCAGATCGCAGTCCCGAGCTCATCGGCGCTATTGCTGAATCGCATCCCAACGGGCAGGCCCAGTGACACGTCCTCGTTGAAGTTGACGACGAACATCTGGTCCCCGGGGTTGCTGGCCCTGACAAAGGTCCGGGCGGCGGCGGTCACCTCGCCCAGTTTCTCCCGCATGCTTCCACTGTGGTCGACCACCAGTCCGATGGTGACGGGCGTATCTTCGTGCCGGAACAGACGGATGGGTTGTAGAGCGCCATCCTGATAAACCTCAAAATCCTGCTCCCCGAGACCAGGGACGGAGTGACCCGCCCGGTCGCGCACGGTTGCCTGGAGCACCACCAGGTCAACCTCCGTCGAAAATTGGAGATCCTGATCCCGATTGTTCACTGGCGGTGCAGCCTGTGCTGCGGCAAAGGCTAAGGTCGTTTTCTTGTCCTGGTCGTCTGCCTTTGCGCTGGGCGAGAATGTCGCGCCCAGCAAGACCGTACAAAACAGGGTCGGTACGGCTTTCGAGAATGTCATCTTCATCTCCGGGGAACATGCTTTTGACGAGCCAGAATCGCGTGGATACAATCCTCTAATCCCGAGCCAGCGCTTCGATGGGGTCGAGTCGTGCGGCTTTTCGAGCCGGCAGATAGCCAAATACGATTCCGGTCAGAAAAGCGCAGGCGAACGCCAGGACGATCGGAGAAACCGTGAAAATCACGCGCCAGCCTGCAATCGCGGAGGTCGATAACCCGCCGCCGATACCGACAGCGACACCCGCCAGGCCTCCGATGAAACAGACCAACACGGCTTCCGTCAGGAATTGGAACAGCACGTCGAAACTGCGCGCCCCAATCGCCATGCGGATGCCGATTTCGCGGGTTCGTTCGGTGACTGAGACCAGCATGATGTTCATCACGCCGATTCCTCCGACGATCAGCGAGATCACGGCAATGGCCGCCAGCAGATAGGTCAAGGTGTTCTGCGTTTCACTGGCGGTGGCGATGGTATCGGCCATGTTTCGAATATTGAAGTCTTCCTTGCCATGGCGTTTGATCAGCAGCGTATGAAGTTCGGCTTGCACCACGCTCATGTCCGCATCCGGACTCACTCTCACCACGATATTGTTGAAAAAACGTTGTCCAAAGATGCGCGCGCCGGCCGTGGAATAGGGCAGCCAGACCGAGTTATCCAGATCGTCGCCGCGCGAATTCAAGCCCTTGCTGCTCAAAACGCCAATGACCTGGAATGGCGAGCTGCCAATGAGAACATACTGGCCTAGCGGATTCGTGCCTTGGGGGAACAGGTTCTTGGCGACCGTCTGGCCCAGCTCGACCACCTGGGCGTAGCTCTTCACGTGGTCGGCCGTAAAGAATACGCCGGACTGCGGAGGCCAATCGTGCACCTGCGGAAAGTCTTCGCCGGTTCCGACCGCGGTGACCGTCAAGTCCTGATCGCCAAAGCGCACCAGGGAGGACTGGTTGGTTTCCGGAATCGCCATGGCGACGCCCGGAACGCTTTGGATGGATGGCAAGTCTTCCGGCAGGAAACTAGTCACGATACCAGAGGACGCGCGAGCGCCAGGTGCTCCCCGGACGATCGTCAACAGGTCGGTGCCCATGGCCTGGATGCGATCGAGGACGTCCTGCTTCGCGCCGTTGCCAATCGCCATCAGCGCGACCACCGAAGCCACGCCGATGATAATACCCAGCATGGTCAGCATCGTTCGCATCCGATTGTGCAGCAGCGAACGCATCGCCATCTTGAGAGATTCACCAAGAACTGCCACGCCCGCGGTGGCGTCCTTGGATGCGTCGACGGTCTGCGCTTGAAGAGCCGCCTTCTTCTGCTGCTGCTCGTCGGAAGTGATCCTCCCGTCGGCAATGCGAACAATACGGTGCGCGTGAGCGGCGATATCGCTATCGTGGGTCACGACGATGATCGTGTGCCCTTCCCCGTGCAGTTTCTCCAGGATGGCCATGACCTCTTTGCCGCCCTGACTGTCCAGCGCTCCCGTAGGTTCATCTGCCAGGATCACCGGCCCGCCGTTCATCAGCGCGCGAGCGATGCTGACGCGTTGTTGCTGGCCGCCGGAGAGCTGGTTGGGGTGGTGCTGCAGGCGGTCGCCCAATCCCAGATCCCGCAACAAGTCACTGGCGTGCGCCGCTCGCTCGGTTTTCGCCATCCCGCAGTACACCGCTGGAACTTCCGTGTTTTCCACGGCGCTTAGATCGGACATCAGGTTGTAACGCTGAAAGATGAAACCAAAGGTTTCGCGCCGCAGTGCGGCCAGCGCATCGCCGTCGAGACTCGCCACGTCCACGCCGCGGATGCGGTAGGTGCCGGTCGACGGCTTATCCAAACAGCCGATGATGTTCATCAGCGTGGACTTGCCCGAACCGGACGTGCCCATAATGGCGACGAACTCACCGCTCTGAATCGTCAGGCTGACTTCGGTGAGCACGGTCAGCGGCTCGCCGCCGGACGTGTAGGTGCGGCCGATCGCCTCCAAATCGAGCAGCGGCGGCGGCATCAGGGACCCTTTCGAGCTGTCAGGGCGCTTTTAGTCGTAGTACCTGCGGCCGCAATTTGCCGGATCACCACCTGCTCCTTTTCCTTGAGACCGTCCGTGACCTCGGCTGAGATTTCGCTCTTGATACCGATCTTGATCGGGCGAAGCTCAATGCTGCCGTCGGGCCTCAGTACCTGTACTTTGATCTGCGAGCCTTGGGGGGCATTCCCGACTGCGGCGGCCGGTATCAGCAACGCATCCTTCGCCTGGGCCAACACGATGAAGACCTGCGCCGTCATCTGGATATTCAGTTGACCATCCGGATTCGGAACATCGAACAGCACGTCATAGAACACCACGTTGTTGATGAGTTCCGGAGTGGGGAGGATTTGCCGCACCTTGCTGTTCCAACGCCGGGACCCGCCCAGGACCGTGAAATAGACATCCTGGCCCGGCTTCACATCGCCAATGTCCGCCTCCGAGACTTGCGACCAGACGGTCATGGTGCTGATGTCGGCGATCCGCAGGATATTCGGCGCCTGCTGATTCGCGTTGATCGTTTGCCCTTCCAGGGTGGTGATGGAAACCACCTCGCCGGCCATCGGCGCGGTAATCTTCGTGTAGCCCAGATTGGCTTTGGCGGTATCCACCGCCGCAGTGGCTTGCTTCATCTGCGCCGCGACCGCAGCGACGTCATCGGAAGCGACATCGAAGTTCGCTTTCGCCACGTCACGATCGCTCGCGGCGATGATGCCGTCCGCAAAGAGTTTGTCGGTGCGGTCCCGCTGCGCTTTCGCGAGCGCCAGTTGCGCCTGCTTCAGCGCGTGCTGCGAGGTGATGTTTTGCAGTGTTGCGTTGGCGGCAGTGAGGGCGGTGTCCGCCAGAACCGGATCGATTTCCGCCAGCAACTGGCCCTTTACCACCTGATCGCCTCGCTTAACCTTCAGCGATTGAAGCTTGCCGGAGGTCTGGGCGCCAACATCGACGTACAGGATGGGCTGCAGGACACCCGCCGCGACGACCGTGCTTTCTATGTCGCCGCGTTCGACCGTGGCCGTCGCGTATTGGACCTTGGCTTTGCCAAACGCCCAGTAATACGTGAGGGCGCCCGCAGCGGCGATGAGAAGTCCACCGAGTAGCCAAAGGATGCGGCGCCGCCCGAGGCTTCGGGACCTTCCATGACCACCCGCGGGCAGCGGAGGCTGAGCATTCCCTGTCGCCGCGGCTTTGGCTGCCGGACGAACGTCTATCGTTTCCATGTGCGAGTTCCCGCTTTAGCTTCCGCTAAACGGCCCTGCGTCCTTGAATCAGCTGGATGACCAGCACGACCAGCGCGCAGACCAACAATATGTGGATGAGTCCTCCCATCGTATAGGCGGTAACCAAACCCAGCGCCCAAAGTACCAGCAGAATTACGAAAATTGTCCAGAGCATGTGCCTGTTCTCCTTTTTGACAGTGCTATTCCCATCCTTCCCATGGGCAATTAGGGGTCCAAACCGTTGGGCGCGCGTCCGGTGAGGCGCGATCGAGACCTGTTTACATAGTGATTGGGGGCGAGAATGCCCACTGGCCGCCACTCATGGGCGAAATCGCCCCGACCCGTCGTCTGGAATCGGCATGTTCGGCATGCCAATATTCGCTAATTCGCCCTCCCGCCAGGGTGGCATTGCTCGTGCATATCAGGTAAGCGGGAAGTCACCAAGAAAGAGAAGAATGCGGCACACAACAGGAGTAACAGTGCTGATCCTCGCGTCGGCAGTGTTTCTTGCTGCGCAGACGGACCTGCCGGGCCGTGTGGGGCGGCTTAATTACATCGACGGTCCGGTGTCTTTTCAACCGGCCGGCGTGAACGATTGGGTGGATGCGTCCGTGAACCGCCCACTCATCCCCGGTGACAACATCTGGGTTGGCGACCGCGGGCGAAGCGAGTTGCACGTCGGATCCACCGCGCTGCGTTTGGGCGCAAACACGGCCTTCCAGTTTCTCAACTTAGACGACCAGGGGGTCCAGATCCGGCTTTCGGAAGGGACGCTCACGGTTCACGTGCGCAATTTCGCGCAGAACCAAGTCTTCGAGGTCGATACGCCCAACGTGGCGTTCACTGTGGTTCGCCCGGGAGAATATCGCATCGACGCCAGTCCCGATGCCCAGAGCACGATCCTTACGGTTCGCGACGGCGAGGGGGATGTGACGGGCGGAGGAGATACCTTCCCGGTCTATGCGCGCCAGCAGGTTGTCGTGAGGGGCTACGATCAGATCACCTACAGCCTGGCATCTTCTCCGCGCCCCGACGCGTGGGATCAATGGTGCTCCTCGCGCGATCGCCGGGAAGACCAATCGCTGTCGGCGCGCTACGTTTCCCGCGAAGTCGCCGGGTATGACGACCTGGATCAGTACGGCCGCTGGGATAATCAGCCGGGCTACGGTAGTGTGTGGATTCCTACGGCGGTCGGCGCAGATTGGGCGCCCTATCATGACGGGCATTGGGCCTGGATCGCACCCTGGGGCTGGACCTGGGTGGATGACGCACCGTGGGGATTCGCTCCTTATCACTACGGCCGCTGGGCAACCTTCGGCGGTCGTTGGGGCTGGATACCTGGACCCTATGACGCAACTCCCGTCTATGCTCCCGCGCTAGTGGCCTGGGTTGGAGGAGGAGGCGGGGGGCGAGGCTCCGGCTTCAGCTTGAGCTTTTCGATCGGCACTCTTGCGGCCGTGGGATGGTTCCCCCTGGGTCCTCGCGAGCCGTACTTTCCGTCCTATCAGGCGAGCCGGGATTATTTCACGCGTGTGAACAACACCAACACGGTGATCAATAACACCACCATCAACAACTATTACGACTCCAGCCGGAACAACACAGCCATCACCAATATTCAGTACGCGAACCGGAATGTCCGGAACAGTGTCACGGCCGTTCCGCAAGACACTTTCGCCCGAGGCCGCCGGGTGACGCAAGATGCGCAGCCGGTACCGGCTGCTCAACTTGCTTCGGTCCATGTCTTCGGCGCTCCGGCCATCGCGCCGCAAAGGGAGAGCGTGCTCGGCGCCCGGGCTGACACTGCCTCGCGTGCTGCGCGCCCTCCAGCCAACGTGCTGAGCCGCCCTGTGGTGGCGCGGACGGCCCCTCCTCCGGCTCCGGTTCCATTCGACCGGCAGCAGCCGGCGCTAGCCAAGAATCCCGGCCGCCCGCTCCCCACGGCCGACGTCCAGCAGATACGCCGGAGTGCACCGCCGCCGAGCGCTCCAGTGCGCGTCGTCGATATGGGCCGGGTCAAGCGTGTTCAACCCACTAATCAACCCACAGTTGGCGCTGGACCGCAGGCCGCGCCGAGTCCTGTTCCTCAGCCCGCACAGCAGAAGGCGCCTCCCGGACGGCATCAGCCTCCGCAACAGTCGCGGCAGCAACAACAGGCGGCGCAGACGCCGCAGCCCGCCGTAGTCGAACGAGGGAAGGGACGGCAGCGGCCTCCGCAACAGACCGCACCGGCACAGGTAGAAAGACCTCAACCCCCGGTCGTCGAACGCCAGAACGCTCCCCCGGTGCGTCCACAGCTGCCGCAACAAGCGGCGCCTCCTCCAGCACAAGCGCCTCCGCCGCCACCAGTCGACCGGCAACAGCGTCAAGACAGGGGGAAGCAACAGAAATCCAAGAAAGAGGACAAGTCGGACAAGTGACACCGGTTTCGCAAGGTCTGCGAAGGGCACCGTATTGCCACCAGCTTCTGATCACGGTGGTCCGCGATCATTTGACCATCTTAGTGGTTGCGGGCTGAGACCGGGCGTATTCCGAATAACGCAGGACTTTCTCAATCGCCAGATTCTTCAGGAAAAAGATTTTCGCGGCCGCCCGCACTTGGATGAGTTTCGGCATCCACATCCCATCGTCAACGCGCGTCTGCTCCATTGTGATGTGCGAGCCGGGTTGCACGCGCGCCAGGAAAAATCCCATCGAAAACGGCTGGATCACCTGCGCATCGACCTTGATCCACCCGAGGTCCTGTTTGTCGACCCAAAGCCTGCCCTTGACCCTCGAGAACATCTTGCCGTACTTGCCCTGCGCCTGATAACCGGGATGCGGCGTGGCTTGCAGTACATAGGCCGGCCTTCCCTCAACCACGTCTTCTCCCGCCAGTTGAAAGTCGAACGCTTTGGGAACTTGCCCGATAAGCGATGTATTCTCATCTGCCTCTTTGCGCAATCGCCCGGCCCGCTGCGCCGGCGTCTCGCGCTTCAGCTTATCAAGATCCTCTTTCTGCTTGCGTTCCTCTTCGGCGGAAAGAGGCTGCCCGTTGTGTTCCACGAGCTGCTCGAACGGAATGCCGTTGACCAGGATTGTTTTCGATACATCCACATCCTGCGACTGCACGGGCCCATCCGGGCCGCGGCGCAGGCTCTCCTCACGAGTCACATACGTGTAATGGAGGCGCTCCTGCCAAGAACGCTGGGTCGCCGCGGTCGACGATTCTACGATCTGCCGGACGTCCGGCACTCTGGAAAGATTTTGAGCCAGGAGTGCGGACAACGTCCCGAGCAGGATGATGACGCTTCTATGCAGGCTGATCCGCACTAATCTAAAGATCCTCGCGAGAGATCACCCGTTTCCGCATCATGGCGCTCAGCGTGGTGCTCGGCACCCCCGCTGCACTTCCTGATTCTCGGAGCACGCACAGGAGCTTCGCCTGAGCGGCCTGAGGCGACCGGGCTCAGGAAGTGGTGAGAAATCTCAAGGCCTCGGTTGGCGAGGGCGCTCGAGAGTAGTTCAAGTGCATATTTTTCCCTAGACCTAGGGCAAACCCTGGGGACGGGACTCAATTCTGGCACAATTGGCGACCACATGTGGTCATCCCGCGGTGTGGCCAGTGCACAACAGCCTGAAACCCACTGTGAACATTGGCCTCAAAGGTGCTTGAGTCAGATTGAGGAGAGAACATGAAACCGAGCACAAAGGATCAGATCGCCGGGAAGCTTCACGAAGTCAAGGGCAAGGTTAAGCAGACTGCTGGACGGGTCACCAACAACCCCGACTTGACCGACCAAGGCCGAGGCGAGAAGATCGCCGGCAAGATTCAAAAGAAAGTCGGGCAGATTGAAAAGGTTCTTGAGAAGTAGTTTGAGGTCTGCCCGCCCCACGGGCTGAAAGGAAACCGCCATGAACAGAACGCTTGGATTCATCCTGATCGCGCTGGGACTGTTCGGTCTTGCCTGGGGAGGTTTTACGTACACGACCAGCGAAAAGGTTGTCGACATCGGACCGATTCACGCTACTCGCGACAAGACCCACAATGTGCCGATGCCTCCTATCTTTGGGGCAGTGGCGCTGATCGGCGGGATTGTGCTTTTGGCAATACCGAAGAAAGCCTAGCTGAGATTCAAGAGAAAGAGGACCAACCATGATCTTACTCATCATCATTTTGATACTGCTTTTCGGCTTCGGTGGAGGATACTACGGGCACACCCGTTGGGGTCCCGGCGGCGGAGCTGGCATAGGCCTGGGGACGATATTGGTCATTCTCCTTATCGCTTACTTGCTTGGTTTGTTCCACTGACGCTGACCTTCCGGTGGGCGTGCGCGTGCACGCTTCCGCTATGCGGGATTGACGGGGGTGGGGTCGCGGGCAGACAGCGATTCCTCCGCCGGCACGATGATTGGATCGGCGATGATTGGATCAGGGTCGCGGGCGAACCTGACGGCATCCGCGAGACTGCTTACTAGTTTCGCGGGACGCGATGGTTGAAAACGCTCTAACGCATGCTCCGCGTCGCCCGTGAATCCCCACACGCCGATCATGATCTTGGTCCGCGGAAATCCCAATTGCAGTCGCCGGCTCAGAGTTCTGGCGCGCGCAAACGCGAACGGCGGCAGAGCCGAAATGCAGAATATATCGTTGTCCGCGGGGTCCATGAGCTCGATGGTGTGCATCAGAGACGGATCCAGAGCAAAAGAAATTGCCGCATGCCCGGCTTGTTCCAGCAGTTGAGCCAACATCGCCGCTGTTATTTCGTCCGCCTCGTCGCTGGCGGGAAGACAGAATACCCGGCCAGGCAAGGTCTTCGGATTCCTTTCTTTAGCTAGCTCTACTCCGGCATCCTCAGCGGCCTTCGCATCGGATTTGACCGTCTTTTCGGAGAACTCGACCAGCATCTCCCTGACGCTCAGGAAAAGGAACTCTTCCCGGGTTGGATCGAGTCCGCCTTTGTGCCGATCCTGTTCGGCCATTGCCAGCGCCGGTACGATTACCGAATCGTACAGTTGCTGCAGGGAATTTTCTTTTAGGTAGAGGCCGGCCACCGCTCGCGCCTCGTGATCGTCCATGGCGAGCAGGCGCTGATAGAAACGCGCTTCGGCCGCCAGAACAGCGTCATCCCCAAGCAGGATATGCAAAAACGAGAATTGCGGTACGTAACGCCCCAGGACGACGACGCAGACCGTGAGCGGAGTCGACAGAATCAGGCCTGCGGGTCCCCACAGAACGGTCCAGAACACCGCGGTCAGCAGCATCGCCAAGGCTGAGATTCCCGTGTGGATTCCATAGAACCACGGTTCCACGAAGTTGCTGGTGATGAGTTCCAGCGTGGCGAACAACAGCAATACCAGCAGTGGATGCGTCCAGCTGTCGAAAACCGCGAGTGAAAGTGTAAACGGCAGCAATGCCGATATGACCGCTCCGGCATACGGCACCATCCTAAAAATCCCCGCCACACTTCCCCACAACGCCGCGTAGGGGATGCCGATCAGGTACAAGCCGGCTCCGCAGAGGAAGCCAAAGCAGGTATTCACCAGCAGCTGCATCAGGAGGTAGCGGCTGACTCGATGGGTTGCGTCATCCAGCGCCAGCGTCATCACGTTCAACTGGTCCAACCCGACCAGGCGAAACAGCCGGTTGCGCAAGTCTTCCTGATTGATCAGCAGAAATACGCTGAAAATCAGGATGATGCCGAATTCTCCCAGAGGCGCCAGAAAGGGCTTCACCAGATCGCGCACATACTCCAGTTCGTTGGCGGGCTGATCGACAATCTGCACGGCCAGAGGACGACTGCCGCGATCGCCGGGGGCGGGTGGGGCGACCGGCGCCTTAACGCTCGTCAGATCCCTCGCCAGGTCCTGGATGCTCGCGGTGGCGCGGCCCAAAGCGCCCTCGCCGGGCGCGCGCATCGCTTCCAGTTTATTGTGAATATTCTGCCGGTACCCGGGCAGTTCGTTGGCTACAGCGACCAGCTGATTGAAAATCACCCAGCCGATCGCTCCGGCGGCCGCGATGGTTACCAGCATCACCAGGGCTACCGCGGGAACCCGCGCCAGGTGCAACTTCTGCAGCCAATCCACAGCCGGCGTCAGGATCAGGGCCAGAGTGATGGCGAACGCGAGAGGAACCAGGATCTCGCGCGCTAAGTACAGCATCGAAATCACTGCGATCAGAATTGCGGTGGTCCTGATGGCAGAGGAACCGGAGGGACGGTCAGGCTTGTTCATGGCCGCAAGTGGGCTTCCGCGTACACGGGCAGTAACCGTCTAGCGCGCTCTTCAAGCCGCTAGCCGGCCAAGGAGCCTAAGCGGCCCGGCTCGAGGCTCCCCGCGCGCTGGCTCCAGAGCTAGACTGCGCCTCGGCGGCCGTTCACCAGGTTGATCACGAAAATCACCAGGGCCACCACCAGCAGTAGGTGAATCAGGCTTCCGCCAATGCTGAGACTGAATCCCAGAAGCCACAGAATCAAACACACAGCAAGAATTGTCCAAAGCATAATTTCCTCCCGTGCTCATTCAGAGCACGCATTCTTTCCCGCATCCATCTGTTAGTTGTTCGACGAGGTCGCCTTTTGCCTCTTGACTTGCAATTCGTTTACCACCTGATTCACGTTGGGAACCGCAGAGGCGACTTCTTCGGCCCGCGCACGCTTGGCCTGCGAGTTGACGTCGCCAGTTAGCGTGACCACGTGATTCTTGACGCTGTATTTGACACTATCGTGAAGTCTGTCCTTGATCAGCGCTGCATCCAGGTTGCTTTCGATGCCCTCGTCCAGGTCCGTGTTCACTTTGTGAGCACTATCCTCGGCGCCCACCGGAAGCACTGCGATTTGGTTGGACACCACTTGAGCTCCCGACATGGATCTTGCGATGGATTCGGCTTTTGCCTTGTCCTGGTCCGATGTCACATTGCCGCTCAGGGTCACCACACCTTTGTCTCGATCCTCGCTTACGGTGACGCTTTTGAGACCGGCCTGCTCCATTGAGGTGCGGACCTGTTCCGAGACATCCGCTGCCTTATTGAAACTTGAGCACCCGGCCAGAGTCCCGGCGACGGCCACGGCCAGCAAATACAAGTACGGCTTGAGTATTTTCATATTCTCCCTTGATTACGATACGGTCACGTCTCTTGAGGGCACGGGAAGGGCCGAACGCGGCTCGGTGGAACATTCCATCGCGGCGATCCGCCAAGAGCCCGAACCGGCGGGTACGAAACTTGAAAGGTCCCCAAGGTCGCTACATCCGGTAACCGTATTTGGTCACATGACCAGGGATGGTTAGTGCCGATTGCCGGCCAGACCCGTGCCAGCACGCGGTCACGACCAGTGGCAGGCAACATGCTTCGCAACACATGGAGGCGCTGATGAGTCGATTATCTACGTTTTTTGGAAAAAAAGATGTCGAAGTGGGTGTCTTCTATCCAAATCATTGTCTGTTAGCGGCCTTCGAGAACCTTGCAGACGCCGATAGCGCGAAGGAGAAGCTCACCCACGCCGGGTTTGTGGGGGAGTCTGTGATTTCCGTGTCGGGCGAGGACGTCGTCCTTTTCGCCGAAGATCACCTGCTCAAAGATGGACTCTGGGGAGTTCTGATGACGGAGTTGTCGCGAACGTTTGGGACCGAGGCGATATACGCCGATAAGGACCTGGCGGCGGCAAAGAAGGGCGCGGCGTTTATAGCCGTGCACTGTCCCACCGGCAAGGTCAAAGCTGCGGCGTGGAAAGCCCTCGAGCCCACCCACCCCATCGTCGCCCGCTACTATTCATTTGGCGGGATTGAACACCTGGCGGGGGAAGCGTAACATCCGGCACAGTCACCGCCGTTCCGCTTTCTCAATCTCCTGGGCAGCGTCCGGAGTCACATTCAGGTCGCTGCCTGATTTGAATCGGTAAAGCAACCAGCCGCCCAGCAGCGCCGCAACGACAATCAACCACAGCAAAGACCGTTTCATTCTGGAGTGGATCTGGAGTAAATAATCGCGGTCACTTCTTGACGATCCCTGAGCCCGGATCGCGGACCTGTTGGTTGAACCGCTGCTCCTCGCTCGGCACGCAGAAGAGCTCCTGGATTTCCGTCTTCGGCGGCGCCAGACGGAAGGTCTTCTTCTCACTCACCCAGGGTTTGGTATACGCCTTGGGCGCATTGATCACCATGTTTAGTTCGAGCGTGTCGCGGTCCACACGGTGGTAGCGCTCTTCAAGCGTCATGTCCTCGCTCACAGGATTTCCGAAATGATCGAGCCACGTGCGTTCGTCGAATCCCAGCGACTTCACCACGAAGGTATCGCCGTCCCACTGGCCGATGGAGTATCCCATCCATTGGGGATCCGGGTCCTTCGGAAACTGCCGCCCGTCGGTCCAAATCGTTCGGTACGAGTGTGCCCACTCAAAGAACTGGATCACACGATTGGGCGTCTGAAGCAGTTCCATGGGATAAATGGACACCTCCAGAAATATGTTGCGCGGCATTCCCAGCGGATCGCAGGTGCTCATGGGATCGTTGCCCAAACCGCCGGGAACCGCGCGAGGTCCATACACGGGCTTGGCGGCGTCGAATCTCGCTTTCGCCCAAGGCGTCATGGGAGGAGTCTCGTTGCTCATGGTGAGGACGCCTCCGGATCGCCGCCAGACGCCATTGAGATCGTGCGGATCGTGAGGAACAGACGGCGCCGGGGGCTCGGCCGCCTTGCCCTTGCCCTTCCCTTTTCCCTGTCCTTGGCCCTGGCCTTGGCCCTGCACGAGCAAGACTGGAGCGAACGCCAGAACTGCGGCGAGCAGCATGTATCTCGGCATGGTTTATTGCTCGGGGCCGATTTGAAGCGGCTTGCCGTTCACCATCATATTCGCCCTGCTCAGCAGGCCGACGGGCGTGCCGAACTTGTTGGGACGGAGGGTCGCCGTGATCTGATCGCCGGCTTTGAGCGTGTTCTTGCTCCACCCGGCGTTCTTGAGGACTCCCGGACTGTTCATTTCGCCGGCCCAGTGCACGACGTTACCGGTCGCGTCCTTCACATCGAATAGCACGTAGACATGGGGATTGGACCACACAAATTCCGTGACTGTACCGGAAAGCGTGACGGTTTGCGCCGTGGTCGAGTAGTTGCTGGTGCCGTGGTGTGCGAGCAGAGGGAGGCAAAACAAGCCGCACATAAACGCGCATAAACGAAAATAGGATCGGGTCATGCGAGTAACTCCCCGATGATTGTACACCCCCGGTGGCGGCGCTGCTGCTTCGGGAGTATACTAACCGTTCGAAAGGGAGTTCTAAAATGCTGGATCGCTTCATGGGTGCGATCATTGCCATCACAGTAGTGCTAGCCTCTTCGTCCGTCGCTTTCGCTCAGAACGGTAAGCAAGGACCACAGAAAGCCAAGGCCCCGGCCGCATCGAGTAAGCCTTTTGACGCGCATGATCTATCTGGATTTTGGGATATCACCAAGATCGGCCGGCCAGCCGGAGCCCTGAACGAAACGAGCAACAATCGCCCGCAGATGACGCCGTGGGGTTTGGAAAAGTTTCACCAGGCAAAGACGGGATACGATGGCAAGGCGTTAGGCAACGGAGTTTTCCCGAACGAAAAAGATTGGAATGATCCTGTCCTGTTGTGCGACCCGACGGGTTTTCCTCGTATCATGTGGCACCCTATTCAGCCAGGAATGCGGTTTGCCCAGAGTCCTGACGAAGTGATTCAGTTTTTCGCGGATGGTCGCACCTGGCGCGACATCTGGACGGATGGGCGAAAGCTTCCGGGCGACGACGCGGAGTCACGTTGGTACGGATACGCAGTTGGCCACTGGGAGGGAGATACGTTTGTCGTCAACTCCAACAACTTTAATGACGCTACCTGGCTCGACCAATATGGCTCCCCGCATAGCGACCAGATGACTGTGGAAGAGCGCTACCGTCGCGTGGACCACGACCATCTGGAGATGATCCTGAATATCACCGACCCCAAGGCGTATGTCGGAACCTGGAAAGGCGATAAGAAGATCTTTCAATTGGTGGAAAAGCCGGCCCGCTCGGAGTACAACGATCTCCCCGAGGGCATCTGTGCATTTTCTGAAGTGAAGCTCCACGGCAAGGCTTGGCAACAGATACACCCGTAGGATTTTAGATTAAGGAGATATCAACATGACGCGTAGGCTTTTAGTTCCCTCGTTTATACTGACCCTGGGCTTTCTGACGATTTGTACCTCGATGTTCGCGCATCATGGAACAGCGGGGGTGTATGACTTTACTCATCGCATCACAACGAAGGCGACAGTGACGCAATACATATTTGCCAATCCCCATGTTCAAATCTATTTCAAGTTGAAGAATGATAAGGGCGAAGAGCAGGTCTGGGGCGTCGAAACAGTAAGCCCGGGGAATGCGCTCGCCAATGGCTGGACGAAGAATTCCTTCAAGCCCGGGGACGAACTCCTGGTGAGCTTCGTCCCGGCGAAGGGCGACCGGACATTTGGGACTTGTCCTCAATTCGTGTTCGTTGCCGATGGCCATAGGCTCGGCGGTAACGGCCGGTGCGGCATGGGAGGATCGGCCGTCGACGCCAACACGCTCCCGATAAAGCCCGGCTACACGGCAGTGGAAGTTCAGATGCCGAAAGACGACCGCAAGAGGCCCGAGTCGGAGCAGGAGCAGTAAGGAACCGGAGTGAAGGGAGTTTCCATGAGGTATCGTTTCCTCGCCTCGTACGCTGCTCTTGTGGCTGTCCTGGCTTTGACGCCGATCCTTTTTGCACAGCGGGGAGGTAAGCAAAAGCAAGCGGAGAAAGACTCGCCGACAAAGAACCTGCCGTTTGACCCGCACGACATCTCCGGCATTTGGAAGAACCCCGGAGGATTCGATGTCGCGTTAGGCAACGAGCGTCCTCCCATGACGGCTTGGGGAAAGGAGCAGTGGAGTAAGACCAGGGCGTCCGCCAGAAATTCTCCGCTGGCCTTTGGATTCTATCAGGATCAGAAAGATTGGAACGATCCGCTGTTCCAGTGCGACCCTTCCGGGTACCCCCGCAACCTGGACTATACGAACTACCGGTTCGTCAAGCTCCCTAACGAATTCGCGATGTTCTTCGAACGGGATCACACTTGGCGCGACCTATGGACGGACGGTCGCAAGCTCCCGGATAATCCAAAGCCGCGGTGGTATGGATATGCGACGGCACATTGGGATGGAGACACCCTGGTGGTTGAGTCTTCCGGTTACGATGAGCGAACCTGGGTGGATCCCTACGGCTCGATCCACAGTGATCAGATGCACCTGGAGGAGCGCTACAGGCGTTTGGACCACGATGATTTGGAGTTTAGCCTGACGCTTACCGACCCGAAGGCGTACGTCGGGTCCTGGGGCGGCAAAAAGCTAACGTTGAAGTTGATGAACTCCTCGCAGCAAATCCAAAAGGGTCTCTGGGGTAAAAGGCCGGATGGGACGGCATACGGGGACATGCGAGAAGAATATTGTGTCTGGTCAATTGAGCGCTCTTTCTGGCAGGGTCGGCCCCTGGACGGAGTGGGTGGGGACGACAAGAAGTAAACGCAAGCTCAAGACAAAGCAACTGAACCCTTGGCCAGACTGACTCCAAGCTTCTCGAAATGCTCGCCAATTTGACTCAGGACTTTCGTTTTGCCGCGCGAATGCTGTGGCGCAATCGCGGGTTCGCGGCATCCGCGATGACGATTCTCACCCTCGGCATTGCCGCGAGTACTGGTCTCTTTGCAGTGATCGATGCCTTGGTGCTGCATCCGCTGCCGTACGCCGGCGCCGATCGCATTGCGCGAGTTCGTCTGGTAACACCTTCCGGTCAACCTCGGGCCGCGATGGTGAGCGCAGACCAGTTTCGCGCGCTGCGGACCGCGTCGACTCTGGATGGAATCTTCATCCGGGACAGCTTTACGAAGACTCTCGGCGGAACGGCGTTCCCTGAATCGGTGTGGACCGAGTATTTCAGCGGTAACGCGCCATTGATGCTCGGCATTCAGCCGTTACTGGGCCGGGTGTTTAATGAAGCCGACGCTCCGATCGGGTCCGAGCCGCGGCGTGTCGCGGTGCTGACGTACCGGTTCTGGCAGCATCACTTCGCCGGCAAGCCGGACGCGATCGGACAAACACTCCGGCTCGATGGCGAGCCGTTCACTGTTATCGGTGTGATTCCGCGTGATTACACTACCGACCTAACCGACATCGTCCTTCCGCGGGGGATGCCACTGGCGTCGAATGCAACGTGGCCGCTTACGGTGCGGGTGAAGCCAGGCAGTTCGATGGCGCAGGCCGAGGCCCAGCTGCAGAGTGTCTACGAACAGTTCCGGCAAACGAGACCGGATTCCTATCCACCGAACTTCCGTGTGCAAATGCGCCGGCTGGTGGACGAGGAGCGAGGGGCCGCGTACGTTCCACTTCTCGCTCTCCTGTTCGGGGCGGCGGCATTGCTCTTGTTGATCGGGTGCGCGAACGTGACGATGCTACTGCTGGCACGCGGCCGTTATCGGACGCGAGAGATGGCGGTGCGCCACGCACTCGGAGCGGGACGGTGGCGGCTGGTCAGCCTACTGCTCGCGGAAACGCTGCTCGTCACGTTCGCTGCCGCCGGTCTCGCGATACTGGCGGTGACGTATGCGTTGCCGCCGCTTCTAGCGGTGGTGCCAGGCGGAGTGTCTCAGCGCGCGGACCGCATCGTCGTTGGACCCATGGCCATTCTGTTCGCGACAACGGTGAGCGCTCTGGTGTCGATGATCGTCGGCCTGTGGCCGGCTTTGGCCGTTTCGCGCGCGCGCGGCGATGCGATGCGCACGGCGTCAGCGGCCAGGGCGGCGTCCAGCGGAGGCCGGGCGAGTTCGGGTTTCCTGGTCGCCACCCAGGTGACGATCGCCGTGGTGCTTCTGGCGGGAACCGGCGCCGCGATTCGTGCGCTTGTCGATCTGTATCGCGCTCCCCTCGGCTACGACCCGACGCATATGACGATCGCACAGATCTACCTTCCGACCGGAAGTTACACCAACTGGGCGGCGCGCGTGGCGTTGTATCAACGTCTGCGGTCGGAAGTGACGAGCGATTCCGCCGTGGAGAGCGCGACCATCAGCTTGATTCCGACCGGACCGCCGCCAACCACGGGCATGGCGACTCGTATCGAGGCCGATGGCGTCCCTGCCGACGACGGTGAAGTACTGGCGCACTCGGTCGCGTCCGACTATTTCGCCACGTTGAAGATGCCGCTCGTGCGTGGGCGCATGTGGTCGGCCAACGACGACGAGCGCGCGGAACCTGTGGTGGTGATCAACGAAACGATGGCGCGGCAGCTGTGGCCAGGCCAGGATCCGATCGGCAAACACGTGCGCGACCGATCGTTCCTTGAGCGGCGGCCCCAATGGATCCTGAACGCTCCCGGCCGGGATGGTTCCTTCGAAGTGATCGGCGTGTTGCGAGACGTACCAAATCGAGGATTGAGAGAGCCGATCGCGCCGGCGATGTACTACCCTTACACGGTCGCCCTTAGCGATACCGCAGTCCTCACGGTCCGCACGAAGGGAAGTCCACTCGCGGTCGAGCCCAGCCTGCGAACGGCGGTCAGCAGGGCAGACGGTAACTTGCCGATCATCCGGTTCATCACACCCGAAACGTTCATGGGCCGG
This sequence comes from Bryobacteraceae bacterium, assembly GCA_036003585.1. GTDB lineage: Bacteria > Acidobacteriota > Terriglobia > Bryobacterales > Bryobacteraceae > Palsa-187. The sequence goes on from DASYSG010000078.1 coordinate 23,212, forward strand.
CAGCAAGGCGAGTTCGTGAGCGGCGTGCTCCTGTGCTTTGCGGGCATCGCACTCCTGCTGGCCTCGTTCGGACTGTTCAGCGTCACCTGTTACACCATTGCGAACCGCACGCGCGAGTTCGGTATTCGGATCGCTCTCGGTGCGGCCCCGCTCGACGTGCTTCGATCGGCGCTCCAATCGACCGTGCTCGCGGTGTTCGCCGGCCTGGGCGTTGGATGGGTCCTGAGCATCGGCCTCAGCTCCGTGCTGGCACAGTGGTCGATCCGCAATGTCGACGACCCGGTTGTCCTGGTTGCCGCGGTGGCCACGCTGCTTTTATCAACAGGGCTTGCGACGCTCATTCCCGCTCGAAGGGCGATCGCGATCGATCCGGCGATCGCCCTGAGGGTCGAATAGCTCGTAGTGGCGCATCGCTTAGCTGAGTTTAAAAAGGGAGACAACGATGAACCTCGGATCTACAACACCGGCTCTCGGGGCCATGGCGACGATTGCTCTCTGGCTGCTGAATACTGCATCGGCATCGGGTCAAGTTGCGCCGGCAAAACAGCTCATGTCGGAACAGGCTTTCAAGAACGTCACCGTGCTCAAGGGGATCCCGGTGGATGAATTCATGAACACGATGGGGTTCATTTCCGCATCCACAAACTACAACTGTACAGATTGCCATGTCGAATCGAGAGTGGAAGGCGATTGGAGCGCCTACGCCCAAGAAACCCCCCGCAAGGCGATAGCACGCCGGATGATTTTGATGGTTCAGGACATTAACAAGAGCAATTTCGGGGGAGCGCGCGTCGTGACCTGCTACACCTGCCATCGCAATATCCAAGGCGCCCCCAAGATCACGCCGAGCCTGGCGGAGCAATACGGCGAGCCGCCCACGCCCGATCCCAATGAAGTCGAAGTTCGACGGCAAGCTCCTGAGGCGCCTTCCGCCGATCAGGTCTTTGACAAGTATCTCCAGGCCGTCGGAGGAGCGCAGAAGGCTGCCGGGATCACCAGCATCGTCTTCAAGGGCACATATCAAGGGTATGCAGAACCGAAGGCGAATGTGGACATTTATGTGAAGGCTCCAAATCAGCGGGCTATGATCGTGCACACGGACGCCGGAGACCGGACCACCACTTTTGATGGCACTAACGGTTGGATGGCTGCCCCGGCCATGGACAAACCATTTCCTGTGATCGCGTATACCGGCGGAGACCTGGATGCTGTCCGGCTGGACGCAGTGCTCTCCTTTCCGGCGGGAATCAAGCAGGCTGTAACAAAGCCGGTAGTAGGTATGACCAGCATTGACGATAAGGATGTGGTCGTCGTGCAGGGCGCCGCCAACGGCGGACGCTCCTCCGTAAAGCTGTACTTCGATAAGCAGTCCGGCTTTCTCGTCCGGCAGGTGAGCTTCGCCGATACGATCATCGGGCGGGTACCGACACAGGTGGACTACAGCGATTACCGGGATGTCGCCAGAGCTGGAATCAAGCTGCCGTTTCACATCATTACGACATGGACGGATGGCCGGTCAGATGTACTGCTAACTTCCGCGGAAACGAACGTGGCGATTGATTCCGCCAGGTTCAATCAGCCGCGCCCGCCGGCGCCCCCCAAACAATAGGCGGCAAGCGTTCCCTCACCGCTTTCCGAGTTTCCCGATCCGTATAATCGAGCCATGCAGCGGAGCACGCACAAACTTTTGACCACGCACGTGGGCAGCCTGCCGGTGCCCGAGGGCCTGACGGGAGAAGCCGCCGTGCGACAACTCGTCGACCGCCAGCGTCAGACGGGTCTGGACATCATCAACGAAGGCGAGTACACCAAGGGCGGCGACTGGCTGTCCTTCACCGATGATCGCTTCGGCGGATTCACGGCTGGCGAGCGCAAGGGACCGCCGATCGTTACCCTCGGCAAAGATCGCGAGGAGTTCGCGGAATTCTACAAGTGGGCGTCTGAACGCGGCTCACTGTTCTTCGAGCCTGGCGACCAGATCAAAAAGGTGCGCAAGCACTGGGTTTGTACCGGCCCCGTCACGTACACCGGCCAGACGGCTCTGCAACGCGAGATTGATCTCCTAAAAGCAGCCGCCGGTTCCGGAGGCGAGCTGTTCCTGACGAGCACAGCTCCTGCAAGCATCGAAGTTTATCGCTCCAACGAGTTTTACTCGAAGGAAGAAGACTTCGTCCTCGCGCTAGCGGAGGCCCTGCGTGAGGAGTACACCGCGATCGTCGAGGCGGGCATTATCCTGCAAGTTGACGACGCTTGGCTGCCCGCGCTCTGGGACCGCATCGGCATCGGCATGGGCCTGGACGCATTTCAGCGCCGGTGCCGGTTCCGCGTCGAGGCTTTGAATCACGCGTTGCGCGGCATCCCCGAGGACCGGGTCCGCTATCACTTGTGTTGGGGAAGCTGGCACGGTCCGCACGCCTACGATCTCGAATTAAAGCACCTGGTAGATATTCTGCTCTCGGTGAAGGCGCAGGCATATCTGATTGAAGGAGCCAACGCGCGGCACGAGCATGAGCACACCGTGTGGGAAACGGTTCCGCTGCCCGAAGGGAAGATCCTGATTCCGGGCGTAATCACGCATTCGACCGACGTTGTGGAACATCCGGAGCTCGTCTCGCAGCGCATTCAAAAATTCGCCTCGATACTCGGCAAAGAGAATGTGATCGCCGGCGCGGATTGCGGATTCGGAGGCCGGACGCATCCGCAAATCGCCTGGGCAAAGCTGCGCTCGCTCGTGGAGGGCGCTAAATTGGCCACTGCGGCTTTGTGGTAGAGATTACGGGATTTGCCACAACTCGAATATGAGAGTAGTGTGCGGATACGCCGTCATGCACGTGGCGAACCAACGGCGGAAGACCGCGGAATGATTGGAACCAGCGGTTCCCCGGGTGATACATACGCAGGTCCTGCCGTTGACCGTACCCGGTCACGGTGACCATCCCGCGTCAAGTTGCATCCGAATACTCACGGAGCCTTGCCTCCATGCTGGACGTAGAGGTCGAAGTGCGCACGGCAAGGGGGTTGGCATGCCTGCATTTCGCGAATTGGGCCCAGACCTGCCTAAGCCCAGACATGATTATCACCAACATGGCAAAGACGAGCGCTTTCGAGCCACCGCTGACCATAACGTGAAGATCATCAGTCAGAACGGAATCGTAACCCTCAAAGGGCCGGTTCGTTTCCAACGCCTGGAATCCATCGCATCGAAGACGACCGCGTCCGCCGGCGGACCGGACAGAGTGGTCAACCAGCTATCCGTGAAGCCTTAACGTTCCAAATTTTCAAATCAAAAAGGAGATCTATCATGGCAGGAAAGAACACCGCAGTCTTTGGGATTTTCAAGACCGCCAACCAGGCAGAACAGACTGTCGATCGATTGCTCGCAGCGGGATTTACAAACGACGACATCTCGGTCTTGCTGCAAGACAACAAGAGTTCGAAGGACTTTGCCCACGAAAAGAACACGAAAGCACCGGAAGGCGCCACCACCGGCGTCACTGCTGGCGGCGTAATCGGCGGGACACTGGGCCTCCTGGCGGGCATCGGGGCACTCGCGATTCCCGGCGTTGGTCCATTTATCGCGGCAGGTCCGATTATGGGGGCGCTCGCCGGGCTCGGCGTCGGCGGCGCAGTCGGCGGCTTGATCGGCGCGCTGGTCGGCATGGGCATTCCCGAGTATGAAGCGAAACGCTATGAAGGCCGGATCAAGGAAGGCGGCGTCCTGCTTTCTGCTCATTGCGATACATCCGAGCAGATCACGCTTGCGAAGGCTGTTCTGAAGCAGATGGGCGCCGAAGACATTTCTTCAACGGGCGAAGCGAGCGCGGATACCAAAGCGGCCGCTCAACAGTCGAAGCTCTAAGCACCGTTATCGGGTAGCCGTCCCACCGGCTACCCGCAATTCATGAGTGAGTCGTCAGAAAGGAAGAACTAATGGACAATAATCGAGGACTTCTGCTGTTTGGCGTTGGGTGTGCCGCGGGAATGGTAGGAGCGCTCCTGCTGACATCGAAGTCGGGCCGCGAGACCGTCGCGTATCTTCGCGGGAAAGCTGATGAGGGAACGAAGAACGTTAAAGAGAGCGTGGACAATCTGAGTCACGCCGTTACCGACGCAGCGGAACGAGGGAAAAAGGCCGTCCGGCACCAGGCAGAGAATGTTGCCGCGGCTGTCGATGCCGGGAAGCAAGCCTACAGGGCGGCGCAAGAAACCACACCCTAAAGCGATTCCGGAGTCTCTGCATCTCTCAAGACAAAATACCGCCTGGCAGGTCTCCGCACGGCCGAAGTTGCAAAGCTGCCAATAAAACAGCTTTGGTCGGGGCGGAGCGATTTGAACGCCCGCCCCCCTGCCCCCAAGGCAGATTCTGGCGCTTCTACGAAATTACCTGTTTTCTGAAGCTTATGTTTCAAGCAGATGCCTCGAGCCTGTTGAAACCTGTTGAGCGGTTTGGAATCTGGGGGCTTTGCGCAGCTACAATTTTAACTACATCGGAAGCGAGCTCCGCTTCGTCGCCACTAGTTCGCGCGAGAGACAAAGGTCTGCACTATTGCAAACGCAGGGCAAGGGGTCGTTGTCCCGGATTCCCGTCCCGGATTCCCATGTCACTTGCTCCGGCGCCAAATCGACAGCTCCGTCACAGCGATTATGGTACAGACCAAGGCTAGATTCCACAGATACATTGAGAAAGCTGAGCCCAGCATCGGCAGTAAGCGGTGCTCAATTTCGACTCTGGCCGCGAGCAAGGCCACAATCAATAGAAACACGTGCACGCCTATTCGGCGACCAAGGGGGGGCGTTCCTCTCGGCGAGCCCCAACCAACCTCCCTGTCCCGGCGTCTCAGTTGTCGCAGGTAAAAAAAAGGCAGTAAGAACATCGGTACGACGACCCAAATGCCCATCAGAATAAAAAGGATTTCTGTTGTGACGTTATGGTACGACAAGCCCTGGACGGCGATCAAGAGTACCCCGATCGAGGCGCCCAGACCAACTACCCATTCCAGGCGCCGTGCTTTTTTTAGCCAATGCCACATTAGAGCTAGGGCCTACTACCGCACTGAGATGCAATCTGGGCTGCCACTGCGACCGCTGCCAACGCCAACATTGCGAGCTTAAATCCGTCGAGATCCACAGCGCCAGTAACTAATCCAAGTTTCCAGCCAAGAATTGCACCCTCTCCGCGTCCCGCCGGCCCTAGTGCCGCTAACCCACCCAGGGCTCCGGCCAATCCAAAGACCGATCCGTATGAACCTTCGATAGCCACGAAATGTCTCTCAGACCAGTCAATAGCATCGTAATATGGTTGGCTTGCAGATTTTTCCACTCTTGACTCGCAGTCCTCCCACTCTTGCCTCAGCTGTTCAATAGGATCTGTGAAATTATCGCCAAAGGCACCACCATTACCCGAGCCGCCCCCAAGAATGCCGCCGTACGGGGTGACTCCCGAAAACGTCAAAAATGTAGCGGATGTTGTTTGCCCGAGATCGAATGCAAAAACACTGCCGCCATTGTAGTTGGTCAGGTCGCAAACTCTCTGCACAATGGCGAAGTCGAGGCCAAAAGAAGCTGGATTCTGACAAGCTTCATCAGGGACACACCCATAGCCCGGGTCGCAGTAATCCCGACCGCTAGGATCGGAACGGTTCGCCGGATCACCTCCGGTGTAAGCATATCGATTCCAGCTTCCTGGGTCCTTCGCATTGGCGCTCGCTGCGTACGGGTCTGGCGTCAGGAACCGACCGAAGCCCACTTGGTGGTAGCGCTGATCGGCGTAGTCGAGGCCAGTCTCGCTATCTCTGAAGTAGGTGGCGAACTTCTCCTTGCCGTCCTGCGTGGCCGAAGGCCGCTCCTGGCCGTAAGGGAAGTATTTGCCAATCGAACCCAGGCGGTCCGGCGTCACATACCCCGTCGAGTTTTTGACGAGCTTGCCTCCGAAACGGTAGTTCGTACCTGTCTGCGTCGCGACCAACTGCGGCTGCGTGTAGTATCCTCCGGGCTGATACTGGCTGAGATTATAGGTCGCCAGCTTCTGTCCGGTGATGCTCCAGAAGGTCACCTCATCGGTGCTGGGCAGCGACCAGTTGGTTTGGTCATTGTAAACGTAATTCGCGCCCTTCCAGACGCGCTTGTTGCCGGGCCTATACGAATAGGCCACATCAGGAGTCACCGACCACGGCGCGCCTTTGCGAACGAAGCGGTTCTCGACATCGTAGGAATAGTAGCTGCCACACAGGTTGCCGTTGGCGTCGGCGCATTCGCCGGTCTGCCGGTTGGTGGCCGGGTCATAGGTGACATGCAGCGCCGGAGCCGTTCCAGAAGTGACGTTCTGATCAGTCAAGTTCCCGAACCCGTCGTAATTATAGCTCTGTCCCCAGCCGGAACCGGTCGCGCTGGCCAGACGGTTCAGCGAATCGTACATGTACGTAATCTGCTCGCCAGAGACGTTATCGTACTGAGAGCTGATCTTGCCGTTGTTCTGCGTCGCCGGGTAAGCGTATTGAATGTCCAAGCTGCCGGATTGCAGCGCCAGATGCCCCTGTCATGGTCAGCAATTGCCCCGTTGGTGCGTAAGTCGCATTGGCGATGATGTCGCTCGACGCCGTGAGGTCCGTGAGCTTTTGTAGACGCCCGGTACTGTCGAACGTATTCCCCAAGTTCGGTCCCGAAACCCAGGAAGATCCGTTCCAGGCGGATGGATACTGAGTCGCTGTCATGCGACCTTCGTTGTCGTAGGTATAGTTGGCGGTCAACGCCATGCTGATGTTTCCACCCTGACTGTAGTTTTGCGCGGGTTCGGAGACGCCGAGACTTTGGGAGGTCATCCCGCCGGGAGAATTATAGGTAAAGGGCTCAGTGAACGTGTGATCACAGCTGGGATTCCCAAAAGCATATGCCAGGCCCAAGACAGGTGACCTCCTGGATTTCCACTCAATGGAATTAACCTTTACGGAGCATGCCTATTGGAAGTTGTGGAAGTGACCAGCTACAATTCTCGCTATATCGCGCTGGGGTGGACCCCTCGGGAACCGGGCTGCTTCCCCCTTATTCTGAAGTCAGTTTGCGGTACCTGAGCATCTCTGCCATAAACGAGCCTCTAAAGTTGCTTTACAGCGCCGGCCTGTTACAAGCTAACCCTCTGTAGGAAATCAAAATCATAATCGGACATGGCGTTGATCTCGTGGAGCATGAGTCCTTCGGGCGGCTCGTCGCGCGAGGGGAAGCGCAAGAACTGATACTCGTAGCCGGTATTCTTCGCGGCGGTGTGCCAGATCAATTCCTGAACTGCCTACGGAGTGAACGGCGCGAACGATCCTAAGCCCGATCCCGAGAATGGAATTGGGTATCACCGTAGACGGCTGGGTGCTTCAGGAGCCGGCCACCAAGATCTACGCCCAAGTTATCCAGGGTCGCGCTGCCGCCGCCGCACAGTGACCCAATGCCCGGCGAAAAAAACAGGCGGGCTCCATTCCGTGACTTTTGACGCGCCTCCGTTGGCGGCCGTCATGCGCTGGTAGCAGTCGATGGTGTCTTTCGCGGAAAACCACGGGTCGCTCACGCCGTGATAGAAGATCAGCTTGCCGCCGTGGGAAGAGAAGCTGTTGAGGTTGACCCAACTGTAGCAATCGCCGATGCGCGATACCGGATTGTTCTCCACCCGTCGCAGCATCCGCATCCACGTCCTGAGTTGTGGCCACGGTGGGCACCGCCGGTGCTCTGATGTCCGGTGTCGCTGCTAGCGACCGCAAAACCGCGCGCCAACGCTGGCTTGTCTCCAACGGCCGGATTGCCGATCAGCTTTTCCGGCATCGCCACCGCGAATGCCATAAGTCTTGCCGTCCGCGCCCGTGCGCTTGTCGACGATGCCATTCACGCGGCAATGCGCCGGTAACATCGGACCGGGACCTCTGCGTCCGCCGGGAGCTTGTCCCGCAGCCACTATCTCGGCCCGCGTAATCTCGATGGTCGCGCCCGGCATCTGGAACCGAGCCAAATCCGCGCACCGACTGGTCTATTGAGCGTAGCTGGTCGCCATTGCGACAAGGAAAATGGTTCATTGCATAAACGCAAGTCTTCTCTGGGAAGCGGAACGTCACCCTACCTTCGCCGCCACTCCGGGCGGCGTCCGTGAACCAATAGCACTTCCGTCGGGAACTGCTTTTGAACGGAGTAGTAATACGGTAATTCCGACAATCACGATCGAAAAACTCGGTAGCACCATCAAAGCAGTCCTCAGCCCTTTGGGATCCGTCCCGGAGAGCCAGCCAATTATGGGAGAACTGACCGTGAGTCCCGTGAATCCGCATGTAATTGTAAATCCGATGGCAGTCGCAGTCCCCTGCCGAAATATATTGGCAAGCACGGCGAGAATGGTGGGGAACACCGGAGCCATGGCCAAGCCCGCGCAGAATACGGCGACAGCCGCCATTGTAGGATCGGAAACCTGCAATACGGAATAGGTGGTGATTGCCATCAGGACCGCAGCCCCCAAAACCACGTGAAGCGGCGAGATCTTCATCAGGATGGGCGCGATGGCAACGCGGCCGAGCATCAGTCCAAGCGCAAAACCAAGCGACAAGATATTCAGGGCACTGGATTCCTGAATGCCGCGGCTTATCAGATACTTGACCAACCAGTTCCAGATGCCGAATTCGCACGCAGTATAGAGGAATATGATGAGCGCGAGCACATAAAGCACCGGCCGCCTGAATACCCCGCTCGACCCTGGAGTTTGAGATCCCCTCTCACTGCGAATCGGTGTGGGCATCTTCGTCAGAACATGCAAAACGAAAGTCGCCGAAGTGATGATGGCTCCGGCGTACGCCACTCGTACAGCGTCACCGGACAGGAGATTTCCGGCAACGAACGGCGTGGCGAGTCCTCCTAATCCCACAAAGACGTTCAAGAAATTGAGAACGGCTGCTCGCTTGGACTCACTGACGTCGCTTCCCAGAGCATTGGCGCCAGTGAGAATGATGCCAGCCCCGATCCCCAGGCCCACCATCGCCACAATGATCGCGGTGTAACCTGGGGCGTTCGCCAGCAAAAACAAGGCCGCAGCCACTAGTCCGAGGCCGAGCAAGAGTCCGATCTTCTTGCCATTCCTGTCCATGAGGGCGCCGCCTGAAACCGACGCAATCACGAACCCCACGCCCTGGGCCAGAGCAAGGTAACCCATCTGAACGTTATCCAGACGGAACTTGGCGGCTAAACCGGGATTGATGGTACCCAGCATGGAGGAAACCATCCCGTATACGAAGATTGCGACGCAAGCGGCGAAAATCAACACAGCTTAATTCCTCCCACCGCTATCGACTGGCGAGATGCAATAGATCGGTGAACATCGTCGTCTGGTGGTAGGAACCCCATTCCGGTCCATCCACTGCACCTTTGATGTATGCGCGATCGCCCAAAGCTTCGCGCGGAGATCCGGGTATGACGCCCTCAAACCAGCCGCCGTATTCGGTATCGAGAAAGTTCTTCTTCACGAACGCCAGAGTCTGGTCGAAGTAAGGCCAAAGATCGCTTCGCCCATGGAGGATCGCATAGCGCGCCGTGGCCTTCAGCGTTTCGCATTCCGTCCACCAGATCATGTACTTTCTGGCGATTTCGCCATTCACGCCCGCATTCATCCAGACACCGCCGTCCGGCTTGTTGTAGCTGATCTTTAATGCCAGGTCGATGCTCCGACCGCCAAGCGCGATAAACTTCGGGTCCGCTCCCAATTCTACGGCCCGGCTGAACAGCGACGCCCATTCAAACAAGTGCCCCACGTTGAAGTTTGTCCCGCCGGTGCTTTTCCAATTCGCGTCGAAACCTTCGGGCAGGTAACCCAGGTTGTAATCGTAGAGTTTTTCCATCTCCGCCATTTCAGCCGTGATCTCGTCCCAGACTTCTTTCGACTTCGTGGCATCGTATAGCGCCAGCAGCGCCTCGAACATGTGTACGTTCAGGCTGTGCCTTCCGGGATTGAAGCCTCCCTTTCCACCGCCAGGAGGCCCGGCCGGAACACCCTTGGCTGGGGCCGGCGCAACACCCGCGCGCGATTCGCGCCCTCCCAGCGGGGACGTAGCGGGGCCGCTGAAATCACGTTTCATCGTTCCCGTAAAGAATTGGCCGTCTCTCATCTTGTCGCGCATGACATGCCATTGATCCATCGCTGCTTTCTCGAAGCGCGGATCCTTGGTTACTTGAAACGCATGGGCCAGGGGAAAAATGACGAAGGTCTGAAAACCGGTTTTAGTATCGTCAATGACCGTCAGATCGGGCTTCGTGCGATTGTAGTAGCCCCCGTATTGATCGTCATGCATCTTCAGTAGAAAGTCGGCGCCGCGGGTCATCGCGTCCAGATACTTCTTGTCGTGGCTGTATTCGTAGCCCTCCACCATGGTGTAGAGCTGGCGGCCCTGCCCGTTGAGACTAGCCTCACGTTGGGTGCCCCAAGGCTTCCACTGCCGGTCCAGATTCTCCTGAATGAACCCGTTGGGCATCACCGATGCGTCCCGCCAGTGATCCAGCAGGTCGAACATTGCCTTCTTCATCCAGGCTTGATCGATGTGTTGATCGATCACTTTCTGGGACGCCCTCGTAATACCCTTGGAGCTCTTACCGTTCCCCGCGCCTGCCGGGCTCTGAGCAGAAATTGCGGTTATTCCCAGCGCCAGAACAGAAGCTGCGGCGGCCAGACTGAACATCGAACGCTTTCCGAACTTGTATGCAATCTTCATGGTGGTTCTCCTGGACCTCAACGGATCGACCTTTTTCAGGCGTCGTACCCCAGCAGCCTCCTCACCCAAATGTTTCGATAGCGAACCGGGCCTGCATGAGCCTGAAGCGAAAACGGCTCCTCCGGAGGATGGGGCTGATATTTGGCGATCGGTTCCACCGCCGTGCTGCCCAGCAGCTCGACCCGGTGGTGCACCAGGACGCTATTGAAGAACAGCGTCACGCACGCAGGTTTTACAAGTTTCTCGCCCTCAAAGTGGGGGCTCTCAAAAATAATGTCATAACTATTCCACTCGCCTTCCGGACGGCAGGGATTCACCATCGGCGGATACATGCCGTAGATCGAGCCCGCGGCTCCGTCAGGATAGGTGGGATTGTCAAAGGAGGACAGAACCTGGATTTCGTAACGTCCCATCAGGACAATACCGCTGTTCCCGCGCTGCTGACCCACACGCGAGGGGTCCGCTCCGGTTGGGGTCACCCATTCGATATGCAATTGGATGTCGCCAAATTTGTCCTTCGTCACCAGCCCACCGGTGCCGGGCACCATCTCTACATATCCGTTTTCGACCTTCCACCGGGGCTCGCCAATGGCGCCGCCTCTCCCCGAGCCGTTCCATTGCGAAAGATTCTTGCCGTCAAACAACACGATCGCGTCGGAAGGGGGAAGCTCAATGGCTATGGGCAATCCCGGCGTAACCTTGCGCGGCTGGGGCCGGGTGCGATCATGCACCCTCCACTTCTGTCCCGGCAGCGGGTCGCCGAGCGGACTGCCGTCCATCTGACCTTTTCCCGCGGGCGGCCTGGCCGGACCACCCGGAGAAGGCTGCTGGCCGGACGCACGTTGGGCCCACCATGCCAGGCCAGTGGCTATCGGCACACTAGCGAATAAGCGTTTCGCAAACGTTCTCCGGTCGTGCATCGACATCTCCTCTTACTCTGAGTCCCGCCGCCCTTAATTCAGCGCGAACGCGTACAGCGAATCGACGGCTGCAATCAAAATGTATTGTTTTCCATCCAGCAGATAGGTCTGCGGCGGATTGGAAACATCGCCTAAATGGACGTGCCACAGTATGGCTCCGGTGGCCGGATCGTAAGCGACCAGATTGCCCCCCGGATCGCCTCCCATGAGAAGCTTGCCGGCTGTTGAGAGCAGCGCATGGCCTACGTTGGTCCCTCCCCAGGCGCCCGCCTCAGGGTATTGATGCCTCCAGGCGACCTTTCCGGTCTTGTAGTCCAGGGCCGTCAAAAACGTGCCCAGCGATCCCGCAGCTTGCTCCTCTTTACCGCCCAGCCCCATGGATCCCCGCGGATCGGTATCGGTCAAGTAATACATGGAGTAGCTGTCTTCAGTGGTGACATAAAACAATCCCGCATCGGGGCTAAACGTGGGCGGCATCCAGTTCGTCGCGCCGGCGTTGGTGGGAGACACCAGCGCTCCGGCGATGTCGAAATCCTTGGCCGGATTTCGAACCGGTTCACCTCTTCTGTCCACGCCCAGGTCCCAATTCGCCGTCGGGGAAAATTTGCCAGTAACCAGATGTTCGCCGGTAACCCGGTCGAGCGTGTAGAAAAAGCCGTTGCGGGTAGCCGTGACCACTAACTTGCGCTGCCTTCCGTTGAAAGGAGCATCTACCAGAACCGGTGTCTGCGTGGAATCCCAATCGTGCGTGTCATGCGGCGATGTCTGGAAGTACCAGACTAATTTCCCCGTGTCCACGTTGATTGCAACCAGCGTACAGGTGTACAGGTTATCCCCCTCACCGCGAGATTTAGACGTATACGCCGGTGTCGGATTGCCAGTGCCGATAATGTAGAGATGCGTTTCAGGATCGTAGGAACCTGGAATCCACATGTGGCCGCCGCCAAACTTGGCTGCGGTTAGATTCGCCCAGGTCTTGAGCGCCGGATCGCTGCTGTCCTGCGGGGTCGCATACCAGCGCCACTGAATTTCTCCGGTCTCGGGGTCATAGGAGGTCAAGAAGGCGGGGGAATCAAGATCGTTACCCAGCCCTACCATGACGTGATTCCCGATAACGATCGGCGAGTTCGTGGAAAAATACTGCTGGGATAAGGGGGCGAGCATCTTATGCCAGTGTTCCTTGCCCGTAATGGCATCGAGACACACCAGGTAGTTATCCGGCGTCTCCAAATACAACCGGTTGCCCGACATCCCTAGGCCTCGATTCCCTGTGTGAGTGCCGCCTTTCGTCTTCCAAACGTAATGCCACAGGATGTGTCCATCGCGGGCATCGGCGGCCCAGGCGTTGTCGGGAGTCGAGAAATAGAGTTTCCCGTTCACTTCTAGAATCGAACTCACAATTCGGCTCGACCGCGAACCGGGACCGGTCTCGTTCAGCTCGCCGGTGCCTTCCCCCCCGATAATGGTCGGCGCGGCGGGAGCGCCGCCGAATCCGCCTCTTCCGCCGCCGGCGTTATTCAAGCCCGCGGTGATCCTGGAAGTCCACACCAGCCCTAAATCCTTAATGTTCGACTGATTGATCTGCGTCAGGGCGCTGTAGCGTTTGCCAGAATAATCCCCAGAATATGTGGGCCATGAGTCAGACAGCGGCTTGAGCAGATCCGCGGGATCCAGCCCCTGTCCCGTCGCTAGCTCTGGCGTCAGAACCAGGACTGTTACCAATAAGACTTCTTTAATGTTCTTCATTTGATGGTCGCCAGATACGCAGTCACGTTATGGATATCTTTGTCGGTGTACACCGGGAGCAAGTCTTTATGCGGCCGCAGCGGATCGTGAACTTCGACCGCCGGTGTCGAACCGTTGCGGACAAAGGTCATCGAGGTTCCGTCGGCTTCCACCAATGTGACTGTAAAGTCGTCGATACGATCGAGGCGGCCTTCGAACTTTTGAGCCGCGGAGACTGTAACAGTGACGGTCTTCGGAGGCACGTTGGTCACCATTGAGCCGCCGCGTCCTCCACCCGGCATCAGCCAAGTCTGTTGCAGTGTCTTTGGATCGGCAATCTTAGATCCTAGGCCTTTGAGGTCGCCGGTCACCGAATGACAGGAACCGCACTTGGCGCGGAAGTAAACCTCGCCGGCCGTCGCGTCGCCGACCAGAACGTTGGGAGGAGCATTTCGCGCGGGATCTCGTCCCGCCGCCCTAAAGGTGTGTAGAAATGAGGCGATATCCGCCACCTGCGCGGAGGTGAGATCGAATTTTGGCATCCCCATCTCGGGACGGCCATTCTGAACCACCGGGGCGATTAACTCTCCTTTGATGTCGTTCAGAACCACGCCAGACCGCACCAGATTCGGGCCACCTTCCCCGCCTCGCGCATCCGCGCCGTGGCAAAAGGTGCAGCGAACACCGTAGAGGGCTTTCCCTCGTTCCACCTGGGCGGGGTCGGCGGCCGCTTGAGGCGCACCCCTCGCATTCCCTCCCGCCCGCGTCTGTGCTTGGGCCGCCGCCGGCCCCAGAACCGCGACAATCGCGATCATGCCCGGCAAAAAGATGTGAGCTAGTATCCCGCTATGAAAGCGCATGGCTGATGACAATCGCTTTCCCCTCGGTCATGTCGAGGATCGTATCGGTGATGCTCTCCCGTCCAATTCCGCTCTGCTTGAAGCCGCCGAACGGCACGTTACCCGGCCGGAACGCTCCCGCGCCATTGATAACAACGCCTCCGACTTCCAGTTTGTGCGCGACCGCTAAAGCGTTGTGGATATTCTCGGAGAAGACGCTGGCCTGAAGCCCGTACGGAGAATCATTGGCAATCCGGACAGCGTCTGCCGCGTCCTTGAATGGATAGATGGGCGCCACTGGACCGAAGACTTCATCCTTCATCACCGGCATTTCCGGCGTAACGTCGACTAAGACTGTCGGCTGATAAAACGAAGTCCCCGTCCGCTCCCCGCCGAGCATGCACCGGGCTCCCATCCCAATCGATTGCTTGACTTCTCCATGGACCTTTTCGGCCGCCTCGGGAGTAATTAAGGGACCAAGATCGGTTGCCTCCAGTGCGGGATCTCCCATGTTTATGAGACGAGAGCGTTCGAGCAATAAATCCAAGAACTGCGCGTATACGGTTTCCTGCACCAGCACTCGTTTTACGGCGCAACAAATTTGGCCCGCGCCGTTCGTCAATCTTCCCTGCACCACTGCGTCCGCGGCGGCGGCCAGATCGGCATCTTCCAGCACGATCAAGGCATCGGTGCCGCCTAATTCGAAAGCAGTTCGCTTCAGGGTCTTGGCAGCCTTGCCGGCGATCATTCGGGCCGCCCCGATGCTGCCTGTGAAGCTGATCATGCGAACGTCGGGATGAGTGAGCAATTCGTCCCCGAGATCCACCGGAAATCCGGTGAGCATCTGCATGCCTTCCGGGGGTAACCCCGCTTCGAACATGATGCCGCCGATTTCCAGGACGGTGAGAGGGCACTGCTCCGGCAACTTGACGATTACAGAGTTGCCCGCCGCGATCGCGCCGGGGATCTTGTGAGCGAACAATTCGGCCGGATAATTAAACGGGATGATACCAACCACAACCCCGATGGGCTGCCGGATGGTGTAGGCCACCATGTGCTCCAGACCGGGTACAGCGTCCATGGGAAGATAACTTCCGCGGATGCGCTTGGCCTCTTCAGCGAAATCCACGAACAGCCGCTGTGTAGCCGTCATTTCAAACCGGCACTGGCGGATGGTTTTGCCGTTCTCGCGGACCAGCAACTGGCTCAATTCCTCATGCCGCCGGCCGATTCCCTCCGCGGTCTTCCCGAGAATCTCGCTTCTCCGGTGAGCGGGCAGCGCAGCCATGATCGATTTGCCTCTTTGTGCAACCTCGATCGCCTTCGCCACATCGTTCGCATCGGCTCGGGGGACACAATCGATGACTTCGTTCGTCGCGGGATTGTGAATCGGGAACATCCGCCCCGTCGTTGCGTCAACTCTTTGCCCGTTCAATATCATCTTCATAAGTCACGCTAATTCCGATCGAGGGCAGTCGGCGCTAACTAGGCAAATGTCAAGACGTCCTTGCAATACTGCAAGCATTTTGAAAGCTCGATCGCGGGACCCGCGGGGCCGACATACTCAATGCAAGCCGGAAAGTCGTACTTTTCCTTCTTTAGCAGCAATAAGACCTCCCGGAGCGGCGTCTCGCCTTCTCCGAACGGCATCTCAGCTCCCTGGTTCTTCTTCCGATCCTTGATGTGAATATTGGTGATTTTTGAGTGATGCTCCCTCAAGTACGCCAATGGATCGTAACCCGACGCGAAAAAATGCCCGACATCCAGGTTGACCCAAAACTTTTCCGAGAGCGACATGGCCGCCTTGAAATCGTCCGGCCCCGACGTGTGATTGTGCAAGGCGACCACGACGCCATACTTTTCGGCAAACGGTTTCAAACGAGGGAAAACGCTCAGCGGGGAAGATGCCGTGATAATGCTCGTCCCCAGAGCTTGCGCCATCTGGAAGCCCTTATCGATTTCTTCATCCGTAAAGCTGTCGTTGAAGCTCAGATTGTAGGAGTAGAATTTGACTCCGCCATCGGCGAATTTCTTCCCGACACCGCGGAACTTGTCCAGGCCGATTTCGAGGCGCCACTTGCGAAGCGCTTCGCGAGCGGCGGGATCCGCGCCGAAACCAGGTCCACGGGCCGCTCCTCCGGAAGCAGGCGTTCCAGGGGCCGCCCCTTTGGCACGCCCCGCGCCCGGCGCGTTTCCGCGGGCCCACGGTCCAGGCCGTCCCGTTCCAGGTAATAGCACCGGGCCGCCCAGGTAATTCTCGATGTGTTCGGACATGACATCGATCTCAGCCAGTCCCACATCGTTGAGAGTCTTGATGATTCCGTCGACGTCGATCCCGCTGAACGTGAAACTGGCCGATTGGACGCCCATGCGGACGCCCCGGATAGTGGAATTAATAGCTCCGAAAGACCGCGCCAGCGGGATTCCCGCCAGCGCGATTTTGCCAAAGTCTCTTCGCGAATAAGAGATCATGACTGCGCGAACTCCCTTCCGATACCGTCGAGGGGACGCATTCGCGTCCGCTTTGAGAAGGACTTAGAATTTGATCGCAGCGTTCACCTGCATCGTGCGCGCATTTACAACGCTGCTTACAATTCCAAACTGACCTGACGTGAGACTGGTATTCGGGTTATTCCAACGATGGAAATTGAACGGGTTGGACGCATCTACGCTCAGATCGAATTTCACCTGTTCCGTGACCCGGAAGAGCCGGCCAACGGTCAGATCTTCTTCCTTGTACCAGAAGCCGCGAACCCAGCTCAGGTTGTTATTCAGATTGCCGAAATTGAAACCGGTAGTGGTGGTAAATGCCGCAGCATTCAAGTACTTGGTGGAGTTGAGGGCGACATCCCCCGGACTCGTGACCAGGTACGGCGAGACACCCGAAACTGAGCTAGCCCACTGAGTGTAACCGATGGTGCCCAAACTGCCCACCCCGCCGGTGATCGTCAATGGCACGCCCGAATTATACTTAACGAATCCATTGATCTTCCAGCCGGAGACGACGGCGTTCACCACGCGCGAATTACCGTTCAGGAGTTGCTTACCTTTCCCGAAGGGAAGGTCGTAAGCCCAATTGAAACCGATGGAAGCGGCCGGATTGGGATCCAACTGCATGTACCTCACGCCCGGATATTGGGTGTTGGCCAGCGAGAAGCTCTTCGACCAAGTGAAAAACCCGGAGAACGTCAATCCGCTCGAGAAGCGCTTGTTCCCCTTGATCTGCAAGGAGTTGAACTTCTGCGAACCGGAGCTTTCGTTCGGGCCGGTTGTGACCGAAGTGTACTGCGGATAGGGCTTCAGGGCCTGGTACACCGCATTCGCTCCGAGCTGATTCACAAAGTTCGGAAACGGAGAGGTGAACCCAGCGGTGATTGCGGCTGCGGAATTGATCGGCTGCAACAGCGTCGACCCATACTTCAGGTTAGAGATGTCCAAGTAATTATAGTTGGCGGTATAGCCGAGGTGCGTGGTTCGGCTGCCCAGGTAAACGATCTCCACGGATGTGTCGCGAGCCAACTGGCGCTGGATGGAGAAGGTATAGTTAACCGTCTGCGGCAGTCTCGTTCCGTTTGCTGGAACGTAGGAAATCGCCTGCCCATTCAGGAACGACGGGTCGGTCGATGGCGGCCGCGAGAAATTCTGCGGGAAGCTGCCCGAGTTCAGGTAGTACAGCGGCGTGAATCCATCCGACGAACTGAAGGACGGGGTCGCACTGAACCCGGCCGTGGAAGAGGGTCCGGTGAGGTTTTGCATGGGAGGGCTGGCATAGTAGATACCGCCTGATGTGCGAATCACGGTCTTCTCATTCACCTGGTAAGCCAAGCCCAGACGGGGTCCGAAGCCGTTTTTCCAATTGGTGGAGAAAAACGCCCCGGGAAGACCTGGCTGGTTGGCAAACGCGAGCGCGCCTAACCGTCCGCCCGCGCCGGGATTCGCAATGTTGGGCTGGAAGCTCGACATCTTGCCCTGCACTTCCGAAATTGCCGGTTGGTAGTCCCAGCGGAGGCCGTAGGATACCGTGAACTTCCGCGTGGCACGCCATTCATCTTGTGCAAAAAGGGCCAGGCGGAGATCCCGCAGCCCGGTTTCCACAGGAATGCTAGCGCTGGCCGTATTCACGGCGCCCAATAAGAAACTGGCGACGGAACTTCCCGAGGATCCCGTGTTTCCGGCGGCCACGGCGGTCATGGCGTTGGAGAATTGGAAGGCCCCCGCGATCTGGTTCAAATTGATATTGTTCATCTGATCCCGATCGATCTCCCCACCAAACTTCATGGTGTGCTTTCCTTTAATCCAGGTAAGGTTCTCTACAACCGTGTAATCCATGGCATTGAACACGGGGTCATAGCCGCGGCTCATTGCAGCCGGCGCCGCGGCTCCACCAGTGAAGGTCAAGGCGGGGAACGATCCATTGTCTTGCGGAATTCCCGTTATTCCGAGCTTGGTATCCCATCCCTGGCCTCGGGTCCCGAGGGGCGCAGCGTTGTACTCAAAGTCACCACCCACAACAAAGTGATTCAGCAACGTCGGGGTAATGACAAAGTCATGGGCGATCCGGACTTTCCAGGATGTGTCCTGCTGATCGTAGATCTGGTCTAGCGGATTCGTTTGTGTCTCCCCCCACTTGGGTTGAGGTCCCAGACCCGGAGCTGGATTGCCCCACAGGAGGCGAGGCCGAGTCTGGCGGGTCCAACTCGTCATCACCTTCTGTTTACTGGAAATACTGTGGTCCACCTTGATCAGCGGAACCGTGGTGTTGTAGTAAGGCCAGGTAGCGGCTCTATGGTCGTAGAAGTTATTCGTCTGGCCTGGCAAGTCCGGCGCGGGTATGTAAGAGGAGGTGATCCTGGCAAAATTAGTGATTCGGTCTTTCGGAATAATGTTCCCGGGAAACTGCGTTCGCGGCGAACCGTTGATGCTGCTCGCCGGGTCGTAGATGGGGATCTGGCTTCCATTGGCCGCCGTGAACTGGCTGAAATCGCCGCCCAAGACAGCCTGCGTAGGAACCGTGGCAAGCAACCCGGCATTCCCTAAGCGCGCGAAATATAGGCCCAGACTGCCGAAGAAGAAGGTCTTGTCATGGCCGTCGTAGACACCCGGAAGGACCACGGGGCCACCGAAGGTAAACCCGCCTTCGTTCTGACGGACGGGCTGCCTCTTCTGCGCAGTAAACAATCGCGCATTCAGCTTGTCATTTCCAAAGTGGTCGAAAACCTCTCCATGGTACTTGTTGGTTCCCGACTTGATGATCACATTCGTGAACCAGTTGCCAAAGCCGCCATATTCGGCATTGAAGGCACTCGTCACGACGTTCACCTCGCTTACCTGCTCGAGAAACGGACCATTCTCGGACAACGAGCCCCTCTGGAGCCGCTCGGTGGCGCGCACGCCATCGATGAACCCTTCCGTCGCCTGAGTGACCGACCCGTTGACCGTGGGTATGAACGTATTCGTTTGATTTGTACCCGGCATGTTGTTGAGGAACCCCGTAATGTCCCGCTTGGTCCCGACGACGATCAGGGGAAGCTCCTCAATCAGTGTGTCCTTGAAGCCCACGGAATTATTTATGGCGGCGGTGTCGAGCACCGGCGCTTCCGCGGTGATCGTGATCGACTCGCTCACGGTCCCCGTATTCAGGGTGACGTCCACTCGGGACTCCGCGCGCGGACGAACGTCTATGGGCTGGCGTACAACCTTTCCGAAGCCGGCCTTTTCAAATTCAAGGCGATAGATTGCCGCCGGAAGATTCGGCGCAACGTAGGCGCCGTCGCTGTTGGTGCGCAGTTCGATAGCGCTGTTGGTCTCGGTCTGAATCACCAGGACCTTGGCGTCGGGTACCACGCCGCCCGACTGGTCCTTGACCACACCCTGAATGGTCCCACGGTCGATCTGTCCGAATAATTGACAGACCGCCATCAGCAGCAAAAGCGGGACGCTAACCGCGCGAGCACCGATCACTCGACGCCAATGAATCAGATTCAACACTGAAAATTTGCCCCTCATAGCCCCTCCCTTGGGATCCACAAGCTGTATATACATCTAATGGATTATTGGCTTAGTGAACTTTACACGAATGAATCAAGTGAGTCAAGCCAAAAGGAGACACAATCATTACACCCTGTATATACAGTGGCTAAACTTTAGGGCCCGGGATTGGCATCCTTCCATCTCTGGAGCCTGCCCATGTCGTTCACTGCCCGATGAACACCGGGGCCATTCCTGTCGGCTCTCTTCGAGACGGGCTAACGTCCCGAGCCGTAGCGGCAGAGCCTATGCGAGTCGGCCCCTACTTCCTAGGGCCAGACGACTCACGGACAACCACATGAAAATCGAGAAGAATATCTCTCGCGGGTATATCTGGATTCCGAATCCGCTGGATCATAGCCGCGATGGCCTCCGCTCCCATCCTTTCGCAAGGCTGGTGAACGGTGGTGAGCGGCACCGCCAGGAGGCTGGCATACTTCACATCGTCAATTCCACACAAACGGATCTGCTGCGGTACCGCCACTTTCAGCTCGCTTAATGTCTTCATCAAATTCGCAGCCGTGAAATCGTTCGCACAAATAATTCCGTCCGGCTTAAGGCGTTCGACGAGTTTGCGCACGACGTCCTTGCTCAGAGGGTCAATGCGGCACACGAAGTCCGGAGTCCAATCCGTGTGAGTGTTCAGCATTGCTTCCCGGTAGCCCGCGATCCGCGCATCGACCGTGGGCGCCGATCCAGGCCGGGCAACAAAGGCAATCCTCTTGCACCCGACGTCCAGCAGGTGTGAAGTGATGGCGTAACCTGCACGACGGTTGTCGATCCCTACGAGATCGTAGCCGCTGCGGGCCGGGTACGCGACAATGTCGCGATCGAGAAGCACCACGGGGATTCCGGCGTCGCGAAATGTCTCAACGATGCTCTGGTTTACGGCGTCCTTGCTCGGCGTGAGCTCCAACGGAGCGAAGAATACGCCCGATACTTTTTTGGCGACAAGCCCGCGGCAGAGTTCAGCGGATTGCGAGGCCTTATGTTCAGCGTCAGGAAGCGACTTCCCCCAAAGCAATGCGTGGTGCCCGTCCGTTTCCTGCGCTTTAGCCATGCCGCGGCAGATCGGCTCGAAAATTTCGGTTTGTCCCAGTTCCGGTATGAGGAGACCAAAGATATAACTGCTGACGATCTCAGGCCGGACATAACTGCCCGAGCCCGCACGCCGATCAATGATTCCGGC
>DASYSG010000079.1:0-69464 GCA_036003585.1 Bryobacteraceae bacterium
TGCCGTTGATCGTCAAACCGTGCAGCGCCGGCGGAGTGACATCGAGGATGACGTTCATGTCCTTATCTATGGTGACAATGGCGTCTTTGGCGGGCACCTTCTTGTCGGGCCAAGTGGATGCATCCGACCAGCGCTTGCCGCTGGCCGTGGAAGACGCTTTTTGCTGAGCCTTAACGGCATCTCCGTTGAGGACTAAAAAGGCTGGAACTAGCAAGGAAAGGAACTTAACGTAGTGTTTTCGCATCATGAAGCCTTCAGGAACGACGTGTAGCCAGGGACAATTTTACACCTATCGTCGGCCGGGCGATATCCTCTGGTTTCAACGTATTCGCCAGCGGAGGGGTTTGCAGAGCGCTGCGGAAATGCACGGAGGCACCAACGACTTGTGTGTTGAAGGGTTGTCTGCGGGTGAGCCGTCGGCCACTCGTACATTGGCCCGCAACGGCGTTGCGGGAAGTTGCTACCGATATTGCTCGTTATCAGGCGATTTTTGTGCGCTGGCTTCCAATTCACGGCACGATGATTAGAGTTCCACAGAGGCTTTCCTATGCATCGGCAACATCTTACTCTTCCAGCCGCCTCAAGCTCTTGATATCGATGCCAAGCTGCGCGCACTTCTTGTACAGGTGACTGCGTTCCAGGCCCAATGCCCGAGCTGCCTCCGACATACTGTGCTGCGACCGCTCCAGTTCAACGCGGATCGTTTCTCGCTCGAACGCGTCGGTCCGCGCGGCGAGTGTTCCTGAAGCCACCGTGCCTGAGGGACGTCCCGCTGCGGCCACCTGCGGCAGCGCTATCCGCACATCCTCCTCCCCAACTTCGGAATCGGTCAAAAGTAACAGTCGTTCCACTGCATTGCGGAGCTCACGAACGTTTCCCGGCCAAGTGTAGTGTTGCAGGGCAGCGACGCCCGCGTCGGTAAACGGTTTCAACTTCCATCCGTTCATTTCACTGATCGAACGATTGAAATGTTCTACTAGCACGGCGATGTCATCTTTGCGCTCCCGGAGTGGCGGTAGCTGGACCGGAAACACGAAGATGCGATGGTACAAGTCCTGGCGGAATGCTCCGGCTCGTACCTGCTCTTCCAAGTTTCGGTGCGTTGCGGTGACCACCCGCACATCCACCCTCTGGGCGCCAGAACCGCCCACGCGCTCGATTTCACCCTCTTCCAGCACGCGCAGCAGTTTCGCCTGCATCACCGCTGGCATGTCGCCGATCTCATCCAGGAACAGCGTGCCCTTGTGGGCTTGCTCGAATTTCCCGGCATGCCGCGCGGCTGCTCCGGTGAACGCTCCTTTTTCGTGACCGAATAGTTCGGATTCGATCAATTCTGCCGGAACCGCGGCGCAATTTAGGGCAATAAAAGGTCCCGAGCGGCGTGCGCTCTTCTCATGAACGGCGCGCGCGATCAACTCCTTGCCGGTACCGCTTTCGCCGAGGATGCAAACACGGGAATCGCTCGACGCCACGCGTTCCACCTGTGCCATGACGCGCCGCATGACGTCGCTCTTCCAAACGATTTCGTGCCGCCCCAGACGGGCCCGCAACTCGCGATTTTCGGATTCCAGCCGCTTGAGCTTGAGTACGGTTTCCAGCGTCAGGAGCAACTTTTCCGTAGAAAGCGGCTTTTCGAGAAAATCATGCGCGCCCAGCCGGGTTGCGCGAATCGCCATATCCAGCGTCGCCTGGCCGGACATCATAACCACCGGTGTGGTCACGCCGGCGGCCCGCATCTCCTCGAGCAATGTGATACCGTCTTTGTCCGGCATCACCACATCGGAAAAAATCAGGTCGAACGATTGTGCGCGCGCCAGCTCCAACGCTCGTGACGCGCGATCCGCAACCGTGGCGTCGTGTCCAGCCAATCGAAAAGCCCGCGACAGCGACGCGAGTGTATTGGGATCGTCGTCGACGATTAGCAGGTGGCTCACGCGGGCTCTCCCGTCACAACCATCAAATCGGCCTGCGTTAGAGGCAGATCGATCGTGAATGTGGTCCCGCGCCCTGAGGCGCCTGACACCGAAATCTTTCCGCGATGATCGCTCACCACGCTCTGCACGATCGCCAGTCCCAACCCGGTACCGTGCTGCTTGGTCGTGTAGTACGGGGTGAACAGGCGCTGACACTCCTCGTCCGTCAACCCCTGGCCACTGTCGGACACCTCCAGGCGCACACTGCCATCGTGCAGAACGGTGCGAACCAGCAGCGTTCCGCCTTCTGGCATGGCATCCAGAGCGTTGAGCACCAGATTTCCGAGTGCGCGGCGCAACTGGTCTGGATCGGCCTGAATTTGCGTGCCACCGCTTGCGAGCTCCAGACGCGGCTCCACCTTGACTTGGCCTTCGGCCTGAAGCCGTGCGTCATTGAGCTTCATCACACTGCGGACGATCTCGTTGATGTCCACCGTCTCGAATTGCGGCGCGGGCATTTTCGCAAAGTCACTGAAGCGTCCGATGATGGTCTTCAGGTTCCCGAGTTCAGCCAACAACGTGGTTGTACTCTCGCGAAACACTTCATCGAACTCAGACGACTCCCGTGCGCGCTGCAGATTCTCTATCGTAATCTGCAAGGGAAACAGCGGATTCTTCAGTTCGTGCGCCAGTCGGCGGGCCAGCTCGCGCCAGGCAGCGACACGTTCGGCTTGGATGGCCCGCTCGCGCTGCTCCAGGAGTTGTTCGGTCATCCGATTGAAAGCGTGTGCCAATTCGCCGATCTCATCCCGCGACAAAACTTCGACTCGCGCTGAGAGATCGCCTCCGGCGACCGCCCTGGCTCCCGCCGCCAATCGTTCGACCGGCCGCGTGATTCGTTCCGTCGTCCACCACCCCAGTAGCACCCCGATCACGATTCCGGATGCTCCAACAACCACGCCGGTGCGGAGAATCGATCGCTCCAATCCCAGTTGCGTGCTCAGCGACGTCCCGGCCAGCAGAACTCCGGTCAATGAGCCAGCGCGCGTTATCGGTAGCGCCAGAAACGCTTCCGAACCGCGGCGATCCGGCGTCCACTGCACGGAGCCCGTAGCTTCTCTGTTGGTGGATCGCACCTCTTGAATCAGAGGCGCGAGTTTCTGAGCATCCCTGACCGATCCCTCGGCGTCAATCACTTCGCCGGGAGGCAGCCACAGCAGAGCGCGCATGCCGGGAGCAACGCCCAGCGACTTTAGAAGCTCGGGGCTCAAGCGCCGTCCGCCGGCGACCAGAGCCTTCCCGCCCACCACCGGACGCACGGCCGTCAGCGCCATTGCACTCCCCTCCGGCGTCGGGATGCGTGCCA
Source organism: Bryobacteraceae bacterium (assembly GCA_036003585.1). Lineage (GTDB taxonomy): Bacteria > Acidobacteriota > Terriglobia > Bryobacterales > Bryobacteraceae > Palsa-187. The sequence goes on from DASYSG010000079.1 coordinate 3,280, forward strand.
GAAAGACCTCGGATGTGTGCCAATCGTCGGAGGCAATCTGCCAATCGTTCTGATATCCGAATCGCGCGGACCAATGTGCCGAAGAGATGATGGTCAGGTTGGGCTCAACCACATCCAGAAAATCGAGATCAGCACTCGCTGCCTCGGTCTGTGCGCGATCGTATTCCGCGGCTCCGGCTGCGATCTGCTGGACGCCTGGAGAGGCGGCAGCCAGTTCTACGCGCCGTGCGAGTTCCACACTGCGCGCAGCTAGCTCGTCGCGAAATTGCGTGAGCAAGGCTTCACGCCGCTCACGATCGATTGTGTCGAAGGCGCGCCGCGTGGAAATCGAAACCGCGCCGGTCACCAGAGCCACCGCCCCGGCAACCATGAAAGAGGAAATGAACAGCAGCTTGGTGCGAAACGTCACTGCGAGGCTCCAGCATCCAGCCAGACTTCTTCCAATCGCGGCCAATTCTTCACCCTGGATGAGAGCAACCAGCCGCGCGGCAGATGAAACAGCGGGATCACTCCGGAGCTTTCGATGAGGGCTTTCTCGGCCTCGTAGGGATCGGCCGCGGGCGAAGGCGCCACGACTTTCAGCAGCGCGGTCAAATCCTGTAGCGTGAGCCAGGCATCGCTAGCCGTTACAGGCAATCGCACCAGCCGAACGTCCATGGCGCCGGTGCCTTGCCGCAGCGTGATCCCCGCTTCACTCGCGTTGACGGCGATCCGCTCGGCTATTGGCCGGATCACTGGGTCCTGCCGGTCGTAGCCAAACGTGAGAGATTGTGGCGCCGGTACGAGTTGCTTGGTTTTGCCGAGATCGCGCTCCCCCGGGAACAGAAATGAGTATCCGGTCAGCCAACGCGGCAACAGTGCGCCGGAAATCTCACCCTGTTTCTGGAGAAGAACATTGAGGATCGCGGTGCGGTCGATCGAAAGCGACAGAGCCTGCCGCACGGGAGCCGGTACACGGCTACCGTCGAACTGAAGCGCGACGGTTTCCATCGGCTGCGTACTCGCGATCGTGGTTCCGCGCTGCTTTGACGCGCGCAGGTCTCGCGCCGCGATTTCCACCGCATCCACTTTACCGATTTGAAAATCGCTGGCTTGATCCGCGAGGCTGCGCCCCATCTGAACACCGATCGAATCGAGAAACGGCCGCCCGCCCCAATACTGATCGTGCGCCACCAGCGAGGCGGCCTTTCCAGGCTCCCACTTCGCGATTCGGAATGGTCCCGTTCCCAATAGTGATCCATCCTCCGCTTTTACGACGACTGCACTCCGCGCTCCCGCCAGCTCGCGCAGGATCTGCTCGATTGGCCGGGCATCGGGGACCATTACCGAACCTCCTGGGGGCGACCATATAGATCCATCATGGAGCTTGACATTCTTCCGCACCTGAAAGATCCAAGCCTTGCGCGCCGTATCGTGCGTCCAGGACGTAGCGAGCCACGGCCGCGCGCGGCCCTGATCGTCCAGACTCACCAGTGTTTCAAACACGAAGGGCATCCATTGGCGTTGCGCCCCTAACGCCGCGGGATCGTCAGGAACCACAGCGGGATCCAGACTCGCGACGGCGGCCCGCATTTCGACGCGTAGTTCGCCGCCATAGTGCGGCCGACGCGCCGCCTCAAGCCCGGCCGCTAGCGCCAGGACGGCGTTAGCGGCTGCAATCGAGCGTAAGGCTGTACGCCGCATATTTTCCCGTTGAAAGATTTCGAGTGACGGCCATCGCGCCGTCACCCGCCGGCCACAATGCGGTTACTGGACCCGAAAGGTCGATGGGCTCGCTTACGCTCATAAGGGCATGATTCACCAGATCGTAGAGCGCGATGGAGTCGGGTGAAGCCGCATCGCTAGATCCCGCAATGGCAATGTGGCGGCCGCCACAAGCGGCGATCACGGCCAAGTCGCTGCCCCAACCATCGAACACGGCCTGCAGGGCGTGCGCGGCGTCATAGATATGGATGCGGCCGTCGACCTCCGCCACGATGATATCTCCTGCGAGTTCCGAACTGGAGAAAAATTCGCCCCGCCAGTCGTGAAGGTCTTGGGTGTTGCGGGCGGCTTTGAACTGTCCACCGTCGTCGCACCGGGGCGGCACTTCCATCTTCACCGGTACCGTGCAGATCACGCCCGGCTCATTGATCGTGACCGATTCTCCATTCGTTTCCGCTCGCCCCCGTGGATCACGTACGACTACAGGCAGTTCAACGGCCGCCGCACGTTCCCATTTTCCTTCGTGCCGCTCGTACCGAATCAGGCCCGCGGTGTCGAGCACCAGCATGGAATCTTGAAGAACGGCGACATCCAGAATCGCCGTGTCCTGTTCCCACAACAGCTTGCTGTCGATGATTGCCGCACGCGCAGGCGCTGCGGGAGGAGCCAGACGGAACTCCATCATCTCGACGACCGTTCCGCTGGCGCGCCGGATTTCCGCGACTAAAATATAACCCCGCAAGTCATCTGATATAGTCACCACCACGTCCACCGGCATCGAACCGCTCCCCCGGCTTTGTAAGGCTCGCGTGAGCGCCACCTCGGCTCGTGAAACCTCGGTTGCGGGCAAAGAGCTGATATTCCGTTCCCCGATCCGCACTCTCTCGAATGGTTCTAAGCGAGCGACAACCTTTTTCGCCAATGCCGCGACAGCATCATCGAGGGTGTCCGCACGCACCGCCATCGCGATCATCACCAGCAGAAGTCCCCGAGCCACCGCACGAATCATAACAAATGTATAGGGCGGGCTTAGTTGTCTGCCCGCCCTTTGTCTAGCGTCCACGCGCCGTCTTTCGCGACTAACTCTACTGAACAGAAGCCGTCATTCCCTTCAGAACATCGTTGGCAAAGAAAAACTTCCCGTCGTTCGGCACCATCATGATCTGCACCTTATCGGACAACTTCTCCGCGATGATCTTCTGGATCAGCAGCGGATTCTCCTTCAGCACCGTCGCTTCGAGCTTCATTCTTTCGGAGTCCGCCGAAGCCAGCCGCCGGATACGATCCTCATCGGCTTGATTCAGTAGCTTGCGCTTCTCCAATTCAGCTTTGCTGTCTATCACCTTGGCCTCCGCCATGGCTTCTGCGTTCTTCACGGTGGATTCTTTGCGCGCCTCCGCCTCCAGTTTCGACTGCTGGATCTGTTTTTCTTTTAGCGGAAGGGTGTGCTGCATTGCATCGGCTTGTGCCTTGGCCTGGATCACTACAATCTGCGCCTGCCCTTCCGCGGCCTTCACCTCGCGAGCCTTCTGCGCCTCAGCTTCCAGCTCTGCCTGCCGGACCATCTTTTGCTTAACTTCCAGTTCCACGCTCAGGCGCTCGTTCTCCTGTTCTTTGAGCAGCAAACCTTCGAGCCCCTTCGCGTAGTCGGCCGGGAGTTGGATATCCCGCAGAATCACTTCCTTCACGATGATTCCGTCGGCTCCGAGCTTAGCGGCGATCCGCGTGGCGGCCGCCTGCCGGACCTCGTCGCGCTTGGTCGAAAACATCTCGCGCACGATGTATGTCGGCGCCAAATCGCGGAAAATGCTCGAAACGGCCGGCGCGATCATCTCTTCTTCGATCGGCTGCGGAAGATTCGAATGTATATACGCGAGCTTCGAAGCGTCCAGGCGATAGCGAACCGCCACCGCCATCCCCACGGTTAACCCCTCGCGCGTTTGCACGCGAAGAGTTCCCTCACCTTTGGACTTTTTGGGATCCTCCACCAGAGTCGTGGCGAACACTTCATCGCGAACGCTATAGGTCTCCATGTTCTCGATGAGCGGCAGGATGAAATGGACGCCCGGATAGAGCGTCGCGGGCCGAGTACCGACGAACTGGTTGACCCGTACTCCCGCCGTACCGCTTGGAACCAACGCGATGCTCAGTCCGGTTAGCAAGGGTACGATGCCCCAAGTAGCGAGGTTCTTCGCAGCTTGCCAGTGCATCACAGGCGTCGGCTCCATTAGCTCCGGGCTGGACGGGCTTCCTTCCCCCGGCGTAGTCGCGCGAGTCCTCTTGGATTTCAAAATCTGATACAGGTCCCAGACAAGGATTCCGGCTGCTCCCGCAAGCAGACCGATCCCGATAAACATCAACAGGTATCTCAATAACAGCATGATTGTCTCCCTTGAATTGTCTTCTCACGTCACTCGGAAACCGTGTTCGAAAGAATCTTGGTCAGTATTTCCGACGGTTCACTTTGCAGCTCGACGATGGTTCCGACCGTAACCATTTCAAACAGCTCTTCCAAATCCTCTTTGCGCATTCGGACGCATCCATGCGAGGCGGCCTTGCCGATGGAAGAGGGAACGTTGGTTCCGTGGATGCCGTAACCCTGGGCGCTGAGACCCATCCAACGCGAACCGAGCGGGTTGTTCGCTCCCGGCGCAACGGCACCCGTCCGGGCGAAGTAGGTGGGATTGGGAACGCGATTGATGATCGCGAATCTGCCGTTCGGGGTCGGCGTGGAAGATTTCCCGACCGCGACATCATACACCCTTAACGCGCGGTCGCCTTCGAATAGGACCAGCTTCCGGTCGGGAATCGAGACAACAATGCGCCGGCGTTCGGGCCTGTTCGCTTCGCGGGTGGTCTCGCCTGCGCGAACGTCAAAGGCGGCGATCACCAGGACCGCCATCAGCTTCGTAGTCGATTTCAGGTTTGCGCTTTTCATGCCGGCCTAAAATGCAGGCTTGAAACCATCCCGTAAACGATTCATTCAACTCGTGTTAGCTGATTGGGAGTTTGTGTCATGGCAGACACGTCGTGTCAGCGCTGACACGGAGGAGATGTCGGCGCCTTTCTCCTTCCTGCGATTAGAAATGACGTTTGGAGGTCGGCCAACCTTGGTTGATGTCGCCCGGCGAGCGAGGTAATGTACTCATGACGAAGCTAATGGTATGGTCCGCCGCAGAAACGGTACTCGGGGACTCACCTCCGGGAAATGAGTTCGTCTCGTCCCAGCTACGCCGTCCGTCGCCCTATTGGGCGAGCGACGGGCGGCTCCGCTGGGAACGAGACTCACGGAGGACTTTTGCCTTCAGCATGGGGCAAAACAAAGGAGGTGACTGAGATTTAAAAGGAGATCTCATACGGAACTACACGCGATTGGTATTGACTTAGGCAAGACCGTGTTTCACTTGGTTGGCCTCGATTCAAGCGGAAAGGTCGTCGTTCGTAAGAGGTGTTCGCGAATGCAGCTGCTGGCGTACACCGCCAACGGTTGCAAAGGATCCCGAATCGCTCCTTCTCGCTGCCGACCTGGTGCTTGCAGAAAAAGACCGTGCGGACCTCGTACGCCAGATTTTACGGTCTTTCGATTCCGGGGAGTTGTTCGATGAACGAATGGTTCGTGCCGTGGGTACACAGTTGGGCGGCGCGCGCCTGAAATATAGCGGGATGGCGTCAGACCTAAGACCATATATTCGCAACGGCGGGAAGCGAATAGCGGTTCGCCGAGTCGCCATATCGATTGCTGATTTGACGAACGAGGCGTCACTGCAGCACGATCTTGCAGAGGTTGCTTTAGATGAAAGTGAGCCGCACGAGGTTCGCGCGATGGCCGTGTTCGCGCTAGGAAGAATTGGCGACGAGATCGAGAAGGCTTCGCTCAAGCGATTGCTGATCGACCGTTCAGTCAACGATCCCGATGACGAGTTGAAAGGCGGTGCGCTCATCGCGACTTGGCCGGACCATCTTACAGCGGCAGAGTTGTTCTTAGCTTTGACGCCGCTCACGACGTCAATCAGCGGTCTGTACCAGAGGTTTCTTTATCGAGGGAGAGAATCAGGCTTCTGGCTCGGTTTTTGTCGTCGAACGAGTTTTGCCGGTATGTCCCGAAGCTGCAGGATTGTTTCGATTCAAGCTGGGAGAGGGTAGACTCAAGCCGCGAGCGTTCGAAAAGGTTCTTAGTGTTTTTTTCTGCCATACGGGGTGTGCTGTCACGGGTACTCCCCGAGTACAGCCGCCACTATCACTATGAAAGAAACCATCAGAGGATAGGCGATCGGCTATTTTCCCTGATGTGAGCGAGAAAAGATATCCATCGAGCCGGAACGTCGTGTGCTGTCAGCGACTCGGCGGCCTGTTCAAATGCTACAAACACGCCGCATTAATATTTTTACCAAACGATCAGGCATTACCCGAACCCTTTGCGTTCCATGACGCCCCATCCGGTGCGCCCCCGCAGGACATCCAGAAAGGCTCCTGACCGCCAGACAGTAAGAAGCTGACGGAATCCCAGACTCTCAAGAACGCCTGAGATGACTAGTAGTAACAGATCGTGCACTCTCGGATAGCGCCGCAGGGTCAGTTCCTCCAGCACGACCGAACCGACCGAAAGCAGCACACCGAACGAGATCGAAGCCAGTAGAAACAGCAGAGCGGTTTGGTAGCCGAAGAACCCGAATCCGACCCCGACCAGAGTGAGCACGTATCCCGTGAACTCGATTAGGGGACCCAACATTTCGAATAATACGAAGTAGGGGAAAGCCGCCATTCCGAGTGCACCGTACTTAGGATTCAAAAACATCTTCCGGTGCGCCCACAAAGTCTCGATGGTGCCTCGTTGCCATCGGTTGCGCTGACGGCGAAGTGTAGCCAGCGATTCCGGGACCTGCGTCCAACAGACCGGGTTCGGTTCAAACACAATGCGATACTCCCGGCCCTGGCTTCTCGCCCAGTGGTGCAGCCGCATCACCAATTCCATGTCTTCGCCCACCGTATCGGTACGATATCCTCCCACCGCCAGAAGCGCCGATTTAGAAAAAAGTCCGAAGGCGCCGGAAATAACCACCAGGCAATTGTACGCGCTAAACGCTACGCGGCCCCCCAGGAACGCGCGTAAGTATTCGACCACCTGGAACCGCGCGATCCATGACTTCGGCAGGTCCACTTCGGTCACGCGTCCGGCGCTCACCCGACAGCCGTTGGCCACACGCACAATCCCGCCCACCGCCAGCACCCGATCCGGATCATATAAGAAAGGACGAACGGCGCGCAGCAATGCGGATTCTTCCAACACCGAGTCGGCGTCCACACCGCACACCAGAGGATAGCGAGCCACATTCAACCCGGAATTGAGTGCGTCGGACTTGCCGCCGTTTTCCTTGTCGATAACCACCAGCGGAATAGGATCGATTGATTCGTAAACCGCCCGAATGGGATGGCTGGCGAGCGTATGGTCGAAGTAACGCGCCGATTTATAGAGGTGGAATTCACGAATCAACAGCGCTAGCGTATCGTCTTTGGATCCATCGTTGATGACGATCACTTCAAATTCCGGATACTTGAGTGCCAGCATCGCCCGGACACTCTGGCAAATACTTGCGGATTCGTTATAGGCCGGCGCCAGAATCGAAACGGGTGGCATTAGCGACGACATCTCCGCTGTCCGTTCCACCAAGGGATCATATTGGAAAAAGCGCCGGCGCAGAAGATCTACCAGCCCGGTCAGCGACAACACCATGTAGATCGCGCTGATCGCGAACAGATAAAAGATCACCCAGCTCTCGTACCAGTTCGCGGCCGTGAGCAGAATCGTTCTCATCGCGTTCCTCCCGGCGACAGGAGCGCCCTTTCGAGGACCTCCGCGGTAACGGCGCGGGTCATATTGTTGTCTGAGTTGGTGAAGGCTCGGAGCCGCTGCAGCGACTCGCCCCCCAGCGACGCCAACGCTCGCGCGATGTGCCCGGTCTCAGCCGCTTGTTCCGACAGAGACAGCCTCGCTGCCAGGGTCGCCGTCAGCGAAGACAAGTGGAGCGAACCGCTAGCGCGGGCCGCCATGGCGCGAACGCGCCAGTCCACGTCCGCCAATCCGCTTGCGGCCAGACTTGCAGGATCTTCCTTCGTCGCCAGCAGTGGCAACGTCTTGAAGAATTTGATGCGCACTTCTAAATCCGGCGAAACCGCCAACTCCCCCGCCGAACCCACCGGTTGGATTCGCTGCCGGCTCAACACGAATTCGAGGGCCGCCAGCACCACCGTACGATCCGGGGACCGGAATGTGAGCGCGAGATACTTCTCCAAAGCTGGTGAATCCTGGATCTGCTGGAAGAGTACGATTCGCTGCCAGAACGGGAGCGCCGGCAGCAGCGCGAACACCTTCTCCTGCTGGCGATCGGAGCCATGCGCAGCGAGCGCGAAGCACGCGGAGGCGCGCACCGTTTCGGCTGGATGCTGCAAAGCCTCCTCGATTGTCTGCAAGGAGCCCACTTGGTTGAGTTCCCGCAACAAGGAGATCGCCCAAACCGCCTGGCCCGGATCGGTTCCCACGACTTTGGCTTGCAATTGCTGATCAAGACGAGTGCGTGGCAACAATGCCAGGACTCGCTCTCGGGCCGATCCCCTCAGACTGGTGAGCGACCCTTCCCACACTTTCAGAAACTCCCTGGGATAACGCTGCGCATACCGAAGCAAGCCGTTGTCCGGCTGATTCCGTAACGCGAAGCCCACCATTTGCTCCGCGATTTGATCCGCCCGGAGTTGCCGCCGGTGAGCGAGCCGCACGCCGATCCATTTGTTAGCCAACAGTCCGACCGTTATCAGAAAGAGGGCCGAGGACTGAACCACGACCCAGGCCAGGGCGTAGCGCGAGTAGAGATTCGGCAAGGTCAAGCGCCGGCCCACAAACAGGACCGCCGACACATACAAGACGAAAGCTGCCAAGGGCGCCAGCTTCGCCAGTAAGGGCCAATAGCGGGAGTATAAGACACGCATGTTTCTATTACTGACGCCGCAACAGACGTTGAATGCGAGACACCAGCTCCAGCGGATTGAAAGGCTTAGTGACGTAGTCGTCGGCGCCCAGATCGAATGCTCTCACGATGTCGTGCTCTTGCACGCGGGATGAGAGCATCAGCACCGGAGTCGAGCGGCTATCCGGGCGGAGCCGCATCTGCGATAAAACCCCGTACCCGTCCGTCTTGGGCATGTTGATATCGAGCACCACGAGTCCGAAGCGCTCCCTCGCGAGCGCCTCCAGAGCCGCGTCGCCGTCCCCAACCTGGGTCACTTGAAATCCCGAACCTTCCAGATTGCTCACCAGGAAGCGCGCGATCAGCGGATCATCTTCGGCCACCAATATGCGGTCCGCGGACGCCCCATTCCCGTGCGACGGTTCTGCTCCGTTGTTCAAACGAAGGCAAGCACGCAACTGCAGATCCTCAGTGTTGAACGGCTCGCCGACAAAGTCTGCGTCCAGGGAAGGTAGGCGTTCGAGCAGCGCCAGTTCCGGTTTCGTGGCCATCACAATCACCGGTACTCGGAGTCCGCCCTCGCGAAGTTTCCCGAGCGCATCCAGATTGCCTTCCCAGAAGAATAGGTCCGCGTTGCCCGCAGTCGCCGGATCCGAAATCTGTTCCACGCGGCAGCCGACGCTCGCGAATGCCTCATCCAGTTTGATGCCGACCTCACGATTGGTGTAGGCCATCAGCCGCTTGCCACTCAAGGCCCCGTGCAAAGCGGCCAAGTCCAAGGCGGTTCGATCACGGGCCTCCTGCTCGTCTCGCCGTTCGCTCAACCCTTCCCGGGCGATGGTCTGAAGGTCTTGCCGTGCTCGCTCGAAATCCAGCTCCAATTGGTCCAGCAGTTCACGAACTCCCTGCAAAGAACCGCTGCGGACCAGCGTCCCGATGGAGGCGCACGTCTGCGCCATGTTCGTCGCGCCCACTTGCGCGCTCGATCCATGCACACCATGGGCCAGCTCGCGCATGGCTTTGGCATCGCCGCGTCCCAACGCCTCCCACATCTCGCTCAGCCGCGGAGGTGTCGAACCGAAGAACAGATCGAGCAGTTCCTGAAGCACCGTCGGCTGATCTCCAAAAACAGATAGACAGGAATGCAGCACATCACGATCGATGGACATCGGCGGTGGAACCGTTCCACCCGCGTTATCCCAGCGACTGATGACGGCGGCCACTGGCCGTACCCGCAGCGGCTTGGCGATGTAATCGTTGATTCCCGCGGCTTCGCGTAGCTTACGGTCAGCCTGCGTGCTGCCGGATATCAGGGCAATCACTGGAACCCGCCGGGCAGCCTCCTGGGGCAAGATCCGAATCCCCCGGGTCACAGCGTACCCATCCATCTCAGGCAGGTCCGTATCGAGCAGGATCAGGTCGTACAGGCCTCGCTCCGCCGCGCGAAGTGCGTCGGGTCCGTTGCTGACGGTTTCCACCTGGTAACCCAGATGGGTCAACATTCGACCCGCGACTTTCCGGCTAACCGAATTGTCGTCGGCCAGAAGAATGCGGCGGACGCTACGAGGCTTCTTTTCGACTAAAGACTGTGATGCCACAATTCACCTAGCGCCGGTCCGCCGGCCATTATGAACAAGCGTTCTCACCTGAGTCTATCGGCGGATTAGGGTATTTCGATGAGGCCGCCCTAAGGACCTTTTACTGACTAAGACGCGAGGAGAAGCCGTAGAACTTATTGATTTCCAGTATTTTCTGCTGGATCTGCTGACGGGCCACGGCCTGTTCGGCCCGGTCGACTGGACGGGCTCGTGGCGAGGGGCTGAGATCGAAGGCGTAATCACGATACTCCGTCGCGTCTGCGATGTACAAGTGGCGTCCGGCTCGAGTCAGCAGTCCGTATACCGCGCCATAGCTACTGGCGACGAGAGAGGCATCGTTGGGATCCAAATCAGCCGGATCCGCCTCCAGACCAAACAGAGACCGACCGAAGAAGGGATTCCGCTTGATAGGCGCATGCCCCAGCAGGGCATACAAGCTAGGCGTGATATCGGCACTGAAGGCGAGGGAGCTGGGATCGTATCTTATCCGGCTGCGGAGCTGCGCCGGCAGGTGAACGATTAACGGTATCCGGAGGACTTCCGGGTAGATCGTGTAAGCATGTCCCCAATGGCCGTCCTCACCCAGAGAGTCCCCATGGTCGCTGGTCAAAACGATGATGCTTTCATCGTATAAATGCTGCTTCTTCAGGAACTGAATGAATTCGCCGAAGCAGGTATCCAATCGCTCGACCCGCGAGCTATACGGCGCGTAGAACCCGTCATAAGGACCCGATCCCACTGGTTTTGCCCCTTCGCGCTGGATCACCGAGATATGAATGTCCTGTGGTTGGGTGTAAACAAACAAGGGTTTTGCGGCTGACGGGTTTCGCGAACCGAGGCGCTCCTCGATCTCGCTCAGCGTGGTGCACATGCGGTAATTCATGTTGGCGCGAGACTGGTCGAGCCCGCCCCAATCGGACCCCACGATGGTCGCCAAGATGCTATCCCGGCTCAATAGAACGTCGTAGTCGTCCGCCTTGAGAAGCTTTTCGAGCGAGTTCATCGGCGCGAACGGCGTGACGTACTGTTTGTGAAGCATCATGCCGCCCACCCAAATGGAAGGCTCGGCCAAACCCGTGGCGCCATAGCGTGTGAAGGCATTGTCAAAGGCGATTGCGTCGCCTGCGAAGTCAGCGATGTTTGGCGTGAAATGAACGGACGGATTGTAGGGCGCGAGGTAATCACGCCGCAGGCTGTCTACCACGAACATGAAAATGTTGGGCTTCGGTCCAGACGCCGCTTCCAGATGATCCACCAGATCGACTGATACGGGCGCAACCGAAACGGAGCGCGGAATGTTCGTGTTTCTGGCAAGAAAACGGTAATACTCGCTGTCGCCGTCGGGTACGGATACCGCCAACAGGTCGCGAATCAGGCGGAATGTGGGATTGAAGCCTGCCTGCTGGCTCAGCATCCGGTCATCGCGCATGTAGAGTGGCGAGGCCTCGAGCACTCGGAAACCGATCGCCGGAAGGACGGCGATGGCTAGCGCAACGGCCGCTGGAATTCGGAATTTGGGCATCGGCAACGGCCGCCTGTAAAGCACCAGGAACGCTGCCAGCCAGGAGGCTCCTCCGATCAGCTTCTGCATCACGAAATTCCCGTCGATAGGCGCGATCCGGATGGTCACCATCACCGCGCACACGCCAATCACTACCAGCGCGATGGCTACTTTCCAGGCGGGCAGACGGGCATCCGAGGGAGCGATCACGATGGCCCAGAATGCGGAAATCCCCACTGCCAGGACGGCTGCATAGACTTCTGCCAAGGGGCCTGAAAAGGTCGTCGACGAAGCCAAGACCCCGCGCACAATCAGCGACAAGAACACGGCCAGCATTACCTGGATGAGAACCAGTTCCACCCGCCGCGCCCGGCGAAAGGATGCGGCCACGGCCCAGATCCATTGCACTAATACAAATATGCCCATGGATATCATCAGGTGAGCCGGGAGACTCCACAAAAGTACAAACGGGAGCGAAGAGCCGCCTCCGCGCATCCATGCCACCGTGGCGGATAGCATCGCCGCGACGATTCCGGCTTGCCAGGCGGCATGAAACCCGCGCGTCGAATCGAACGTAGCGTCCTCCGGCATCGCGGCCAGTACAGGCTTCCACGCCACCAGCGGCCAGGCCACCACCGGAAGTAACGCGACAAGGCTCCAGGTGTACCCGGAGAAAGTTCCTCCCAGGCTGGGTAGCAGCGGATGGACAAACAGGATGATCGCACCTGCCCCCAAGAATCCGAATAAGACCGCCAGGATCCGGTTGCGCCCCATCTCTCCGGTCATAGTTGCGATCGCCACGGCTACCACCGCCAGGTAGAACCAAGCATGGAAATGGGCGAATGCGGCCAACGGCCGGAAAACTTCCGGCTTGACTAGTTGTTCCCAGGTGAATGGAATGTAGGTCAGCAAACAGTATATCGAGGTCGCGATAAAGAAGAGCAGGAAACCGACGCGGGCCGCGATCTGCGCCGCGCGCATCATTGTCCTGCTCCTCTGGGGGCAGTCTCTTTTGTGATGGACGCGAGAGCAGTGCTAAAGTCCGCATCAGCGGGCGCCAGGCGGGAGCCCTTTTCGAGGTAGTCTCGTGCAGTTTGCCGGTCTCCCGCATGCCACGAAGCCAAGCCGGCCACCAGCAGCGCGTCCACATTGGAAGGTTCGCGGGCCAACACCTGTTCGGCCGCTTGACGAGCCTCCTTAGACTTGCCCAGGTGAAGGTCGGTGCGCGCCAGTCCGACTTGCAGATCCACATAGTCGGGTGCAACCGCCAAGCCCTTCTGATATAGCTCTGCCGCACGCTGAGAGTCCCCTTTGCGTTCCCAAGTGAGCGCCAGATAGAAGATCGAGTCGGCATTTTCCTTGTCCAGCTGGTAGCAGTGTTCGAGCGCGCGAAGCGCCTCTTCCACGCGAGCCTGTTTGAGATATGCGATACCAATCTGCGGACAGGCTTCGATTGGCACGGGCGCGGATTCCTCGAACAACTCCCAGGTGCGCGCTTCATCCGCGAACCGTCCGAGACCGTTGTAGATTTGCGCCAGATTCCTCAGATATGCGTGGTTGCCAGGCTCGGCTGCAGTGAGCTGGAGCGCCGGCTCCAAGGCCTGTTCAAACTTCCCAGCATGGATCAGGCTTTCAGAATCGGTCCGCAAAACGCGCAATTGCTCCAGCTTGGGCCCTGGGGTTCCCACTCCAGAGCCGGACCCCGGAGAAACGAATAACGCCCAATAGAACACCGGCAGTGCGAGCGAGGGCAGCGCTATACGCTTCGCAACGCTCATTGTGGCGGCAGACATCAGAACCGGAAGTATGCCGTGAGGCTGGCCGAGTTGTGGCCGAGTCTAGATTGACCGATGCGGTCTTCGAGGCTGTGGCTGCCCAGGAAGTTGAGCATCCATCGCCGGCTCAGCCGCCAGTTCAGCTCACCGCCCATCACATGCGATCGCAACACCTCAATCTCGTTGAGGCTGCCGGTTTCGGTGGGCGCGCCGCCGGTCCCGTAGCGTAAGCCGAAGTAACTTGCGCCGTCGCCGAAATAGCGCCGGCCCTGGAACTGGAGTGAATAGGAATCGCCTGTGCTGTCCGGTGTGAGATAAGTGCGCGCCGTCAGCAGCCAGCGGCCGTGATATTTGGATATAGAACCGGTGTAGACGTTCACCCGCGAAGCAAAGCCCAGGCTGCGCAGACCGCCAGAAAGCTCCATCCCGTGCGGAATACTTTGGAATAGCTCCGCGCCGAACCGGTTTCCGGGATAGAGTCTTTTGTCCGGCGACCAGCCCACGTTCAGATAGGCGTAAAGGCCCTTCCGGAGCTTGGGGTACGCATCGATTTCCACCAGGCTGCTGTCGAGGCCGAAGCGATTGGCGTGCGAAAACCGGGCGATTACAGGACCGCCGGTCATTTGATATTTGAGTGCGACCTGACTCTCCAGCCAGCCCGGCTGTCCGTTGTCGAACCAGTCGTACGATTGCACCACCGACCCTTCCCAATGGCGAAGGCCGTCGCGAAGTTCGTCCCGCAGCGACCGCGCTTCCGGCTGATCGGGGTCCGTGTCCAGCAATTTGTGCAGAGCGTCGAGCGCGTCGTTGGGGCGCTCTAAATTATTGAGAGCGCGCGTCTGGGACATGAGCAGTCCGATATCGTTGGGATGCTTCGCCAGCGCGCGACGCGCCAATGCCTCGGCCCGATCGGGATGATTCGACCAGAGCTCGACGTTGATCAGGGCCGGCAGGGCATCGCCATGATCCGGATACTGATCCAGGACGGTCTCTAACTGATGCCGCGCCTGGTCATACCGTCCTTCCCAGGAAAGCACGATCCCGTAGAAGGTTCGCGCATCTGTGTCCGCAGGACTCTGGCGGAGATGATCTTCGAGCAGAGCCAACGCTTCGGTCCGCTGTTTATTGAAAGCAAGTTCGCGCGCCCGCTTTAGGGCATCTTCCTGGCCCAGGGCGGACGGCACAAGCGCAGCCCAGAGCAGCACCATGACAGGAAGCACACGCAAGGTGTTCTTGAGATCCATGCATCAGGGGAATCGGCGGAAACGCCCTAGTACTTTACCGAAAGACTCCTACTGCAACGGCACGACTGAGTGAGCGTGACGCGGCCAGGTTACATCATCGATATGGCGTTTGCGGTGGAGCGCATTCAACCAGAGGTGTCGGTCTTGATTTGCCCACTTGGGGTAATCTTGAAAACCTTGGAGGCTTCCAGGAACGACGGGAAACAAGCCCAGGTTCCGGATATAGAAGTTGCCGTGATAGGGAGCTTTTTTTTCCGCCCGGCCCGGTTTTGCCAACGTTGTGTGAGCCGTTAAATAACGGGCAGGCCAAAAACCGTCATCAGAGACACTGGCGCTCTTTGGCGGTCGGAGACCCGTTTCCGACCAAGTAGACTCAAACGGAGACGGGCCACCTCGCCAGAAACGCCCGGTGTTTGAGCGATTTAAGCGATTCTTCGTGAACTAACGGGGAGAGACGGTTCGCACCATAATATGTGGCTCCCCGGCATGGATTCGAACCACGATTCACGGCTCCAAAGGCCGCTGTCCTACCATTAGACGACCGGGGAATTCCTTGGCGAGAACTATTCTAGTGTATCAGGCAGCGCACCAGCTTCGTCTAATACTCAGTGCGAAAATTCCAGATTCTGCCCGCCTTGGCCCTGGCCTCCACGCTTCCTCTCGCCGCGCAGTTTCAGGTACACCTCAACCCCAAAACCGATCAGGCCTTTGACGACTACCGCAAGGCCCTCGAGCCGACACTCGACGGGCGGCCGCGCTTTCCTGCCGGCCTGAAACCCGGGCAAATCGAAATCGTCCCCGCTCAGGACAAGGGATTCACCGATGTCAGGGACGGCATGGTCCATGACTGGATCGCCGCCGTCGTGGTCCCCGGCGCCACCGTCGATAAAACCCTCGCGGTGCTTCAGAACTACGCCGCCTACAAGAACATTTATCCCGGCGACGTGATCGAATCGAAGCTCCTCCGCCGCGATGGCGATCTCTGGCACATCTACTTGCGGATGGTGAAGAAGAAAGTCTTCACGGTCGTGCTCAACGGAGAATTCGACGTTCAGTACCGCTCGCTCGGGAACAACCGGTGGAGCGTGGTTTCCCGGTCCACGCGCATCGCCGAACTGGATGGCGACCGCGAGCTGCCTGTAGGCACCAGCCGCGGTTTCCTGTGGAGGATCAACTCCTACTGGCTGATCGAGCCGCGTCCGGAAGGCGTCTATCTGGAGTGCCGTGCGATTTCTCTCTCTCGCGCCATCCCTTTTGGACTGGGTCTGGCGCAGCCGTATCTGACGACTGTCCCACGCGAGTCGCTGCAGAGCACCATGGAAGCTACGCTCCGTGCCCTTCGTTGAATTAATCCCACGCTGAGTACCCCTAACTACTCCGGGTGAGAGATCCGGAGATATGTTGTTCCCCCAAAACGAGTCGATGAGTTCGTTCAGCACACGAACATCGCATCATGGCATCCATTTCGTACTGGTTTCTGTCACCGAGCGTCATTCTCGCCTTGATAGGGAAGCTCAGAGGCTGGGACCGGACGAAACCCACTCCAACTTTCGACTGGAAGACGGCCACGCTGGATGTCCTGATTCCAGCCAAGAACGAAGAGTCGAGCATCGACCTGTGCCTGGCATCGCTTTTCGATCAGGATTTTCGGATTCGCAAAGTCACGGTTGTCGATGACGCCTCCACGGACCAGACCGCGCAGGTGGTCCGCCGTTATGCGGAACTCAGCGGGAGGCAGATCGACCTAGTCGTTCGGGATAAGTCGCTCAGCAAGACGACAGCGGTCCGGGAACAAAGCGAGAACAGCAACGCGGATGCCTTCCTGGTTCTGGATTCCGACACCGTCTTGACGGACCGGAATTACGTTTCCCGCCTCGTCGAGAACCTGTTCAAAAACGCGGGGGTGGCTTCCGCGTGCGGCGAGGTGTCGCCGTTGACTCGCAGCCGCCGGAGGAAGTACACGTACGCGAATCCCTTGCTCGAGCGCATCCAAACGGAGATGCATCTGGACCCCAGCGAACCATCCCATGTTCCAGCCCGTCTTTTGGAGTTCCTCACGGTGATGTACCGGACCTCACTGTACGTGTTTCTTCAGCGAATTCTCTATGACGGCCACATGAAGATGTATGGATCGCGCTTGAATCCGATCGGTTGCGCGGTGCTCTACCGCACGCCGCGCTTGCGGGAATGCTTCGCCTACGCGCAGCCCCAGATGGGCGACAATCTCACCAATTCCGAAGATATCTTTATCGGGCACTTCTTCTCCTGGAAAGGATGGCGCAACATCCAGGTGTCCGATGTGCGGTGCGAATCCATTGAACCCAGCGTCGAGCGGCTGCCGCGACAGCTGTACCTGTGGTCCAGCTCGTTCCTGCAGGCTTTGTACTACTTCCGCGAACTGCCCCTTTCTCCGTTCAAGGAAACCAAACGCTGGATAAGGGGAATGTTCTCCAAGCGCCGGGACGAAGTTCCGGCGGGAGCTCAGCGGCGGCAGATCCAGGAGCAGTACAGGGCGCCCTGGGGTGAAGATTACACTCGTCGGGTGGGACGCCAAGTGGGATGGGTTGAGTTGCTGTCTCTCCTGGAAAAAGTGAGCTATCCGGTCCTGCTTCTGTACTTCGCGCTCTTCAACCAGCGGATCTTTTGGATCAGCGTGGGAGTGGAAGCGGTCCTGGCCTCCACTGGAGTCTTCATCGTCGCCGACCCCGGAAGCCGGTGGAAATCCGCACTGATGATGTTGGCCGCGACACCCATACGTCTGCTGAGCCTGGGCGTGGATCTGGTGACCACGCTCCGGTACCTGTTCGACCTCGGAACGGGCAATCGGGATTGGAAGAAATGAACCGGATCCTGCTGCTTCTCGCCACCGCATGGATCGCAGTCGGGCAAACGCCCGCGCTGCCACCCGATTTCGCCGGCAAGCTGGCAGCGCTCGAACGCGCACGCGAGACTCACCCCAACGATTTGCAGACCCTGGATGCACTGGCCGGTTCCTACGCCATGGCGGCGGATTACCGCAAAGCCATCGCTGTGCTCGAACACATGCGGACTTTGAGCCCGCAGGATCACGGCATCGAACTCCGTTTGGGCCGCAACTACACCTGGGCTGGAGACAACCAACGTGCGATCGCAGAATATAATTCGTACCTGCGTGCCGCGCCTCAGGATCGGCAGGCGACCATCGAACTGATCCGCCTGCGCCGTTATCGTGGAGATTACTCGCAGGCCGAGAAGCTCTGTAACCGGCTGCTGTCGGCCCATCCTGACGATGCCGAGGTTTTGGCGCTTAAAGCCGAGGTGCTGCATTGGGCCGGCGACCGCCGCTCGCTGGCTCGCCGGACCGCCGACCGGTCCGCTGCGCTGGCGCCAACCTATCCGGATGCGAAAGTCGCGCAGGTCTACGCTTCGCTGGACCAGGGAGAAAATCGCCGGGCTTCGCGTGAGTTTGCGGCCTTGAAAGATCAGGTCGACGGCCTCGGCGGGGTCCAGGAGGATTCGACGTACCGCGACGCATACAAGCTGCTGCAAGACACTGTGGACGAACCCGTGCGGTTTTCGATGCAGCCCGCATTCTACGTCTATAACGATTCGGACGGAATACACGATAGCTTTTTGAACTGGGGTCTCGAGAAGACCGTCGCAGCCGACCACAAGCTTCTGATGGACGTTTCGCAGTACGGATCGTCCGCGCCCAAGGAAAGTATTTTCAACGAGGGGCCGGACCAGACCATGTACCTGGACAGCTTTCGGGCCGGCGGACAACTTCGGCTCGGTCCGGCCGCATACTTGACGATGCTGGGCGGCGGCTCATTCCGCAGATTCGACAGCGCGATGCGGCCGATTTTCAACGTCCACTTCAAGGCGTCGCCGATCGATCGCTGGACTTTCGATCTCTCCACGAGCCGCGAATTCCTGGCCGTGACCCCGCGCGCCATCCTGCAAAGTATTTCCAGCTACGGCATGGCGGGCGCGGCCCAATTCGCCATCGACTCCAGAACATTTCTCTCGGCTCGCGTGGAGGGGCGCATCTGGAGCGATGACAACCAAAGCATCGTCGCCGAGGCTACGTTCCGGAGAATCCTCCGTTACAACAATCGCTTCTCCGTGGACGCGGGCCTGCTGACTCATTGGGAAGCGTTCGACCACGACACGGAAGCCGAGGCCGGGTTCTTCACCACCGACCGCTACCAGCGGGACGACGCTTACCTGGGCCTTTATGGCGACCTGCGAAGAGTCCGGTATGAAATCCGCGGCTCGGGCGGCGCCCAGCAAGTGTCCCGTGTCGCCGCCTATCGGCCCGATTGGGACGTCACCTCGATTGTTTCGATTCCACTCGGCCGGGTGCTTGAGTTATCGGGCAGCTACCAGCGGCGAAACTACAGTTTGCTGACAAGAAACGGCTGGTATCAGGGTCTCCAGTTCACCTTGGGATTTAAAAAAAGATGAGGGTTCTGATCACCGGCGGCGCGGGCTTTATCGGATCTCACTTGGCCGAACGAGTGCTCCGTGAGGGCCGTGAGGTCACCGTCCTCGACGACTTGAGCACGGGCTGGATTGAGAATCTGCACGGGGCGTTCGACTATCCGGGTTTTGAATTCGTCGAGGGCAGCGTCCTCGACGGAGCCACGGTGCGCCGCCTGGTCGCACAAAGCGATCTGGTGGTGCACCTGGCGGCCGCGGTGGGCGTGCGCTACGTCCTGGATCATCCGCTCGCCACCATCCTTACGAATGTGGAAGGCACTCACCTGGTCCTCGACGCATGCGGGAAATTCGGAAAAAAGGTCCTGGTGGCGAGCACTTCGGAAGTCTACGGGAAAAACTCCAGCGATTCTCTTTGCGAGACCGCGGACTCGATTCTGGGATCCTCTTCGCTTAGCCGCTGGTCGTATGCAACTTCGAAAAAACTCGACGAGTTCCTGGCGCTGGCGTATGCGAAAACCCATGGCCTGCCTGTGATCGTGACCCGCTTCTTCAATATCGTGGGACCCAGGCAAGCCAGCCGCTACGGCATGGTGCTGCCGAATTTCATCCGGGCCGCCTTGAAAGGCGAGCCCATCCGGGTCTTCGGAGATGGATGCCAAACCCGCAATTTCACTTACGTGACCGATTGCGTTGAGGCTCTCATGAGGCTGCTGCGCACTCCGCAGGCGCAAGGCGAGATCGTGAACATCGGCAGCCCGCAGGAAATATCGATCCTGAATCTGGCCGAGAAGGTCAAGTCTATCGTCGGCTCATCGAGCCCCATCGTAAAGGTGCCCTACGATCAGGCCTATCCCGAAGGAGGGTTCGAAGATATGCGCCGCCGGGTGCCATGCATCTGCAAGATCTCGGGCCTTATCGGGTGGTCGCCGATCACCTCCATCGACGACATGATTGCCAGAACCATTGGTCCCGCGCGCCATCAGCCGCCGCTTCGGGCGGGCTTGCTTTCCAGCGATGGCGTGCGCCGCACGGAAGGCCGTTGAAACACCCACCGGTCGCCGAACAAAAAATTCGCAACTGAGGTCAGCGCGATCGCCATCAAATTCGCCGGAATGGGCGGGATTCCCAGCCACCCGGTGAAGATGCGCATCCACATCAGGTTCGAGAGCACCGAAACCAATCCGTTGGCCAAATGAAAGCGCCATAGGCTGCCGTCCCGGCCTTTCCACGTCCAGCGCGCGTGCCAGTAGTAATTCTGAAGCACCGCGGTTTCGACAGCGAGCGCCGTCGCCACCAGGTAATGCACGCCTAGCCTGACCAGCAGCGCCAGCATGCCCAACTGCACCGCCGCTCCGACCGCACCAACCGCATTGAACTTCAGCCACCGGGGCATCTAAGGAAGAGTTTCCTCACGATAGAGCATCACGATATGCTTCACCGTCGCCTGCACCAGGATCGCGGCCAACGCCACGGTTCCTACCGCGAATCCCACATCGAACAGGAGAAATTCGCGGTCCGCGATGAGGGCATAAGGACGCCACAACGCGAACAGGTTTCCGATGACCAGCAGAATCCGCAGCTCGGTAGGACCAAAATTCCAATGGGAAAGATGGAACGTGCCGATGGTGTACGTCGCCAGATAAATCTCGATCGAAAGCAGCAGATAGAAGATCAGAAACGATCCCGCCACCAGTGGCGACATGTAGCCGGAAAGAGCCAGGCCCGCCATCAGGAAGCTCATGCCCACGGCGTCCAGGATGTGATCCACGTAAAACCCATAGCGCGGACGCTGCCGGTTGCGCACGCGCGCGAGCGTGCCGTCGAGCGAATCGCCGAACCAGTTTAGCGCCAGAAACGGGATCACCAGCAACAGCGCCCAGGCATTCGATTTCGCGTACCAGTAGCTGGCTCCGGCGAAGATCAGCGAGAGGAAGCCCAGCGCGGTGAGATGGTCGGAGTTGACCCAGCCGGGCAGCCTTTTCGCGATCCAGATCAGCGTTCGTTTCTCTGCGGTTGCCAGGAAACTCGAATGGGCCCGGTCGGCCGTTTTGAAGTGGGTAGGTTTCTCTTGTGTCGGCGTCATGAACTATTGTTAATGACGCAAGATAAGCGCTCCGGGTTTCACCACTCCGAGTAGGGAGTGCCCTCCAGGCTGATCTGGTCCGACAGGCTGCGGACATCGTAAATGCCCGGGTCGGTCTGGTCCACCGCGGTGAGCGAGTCTTCCTGGATGGTGCGCCATTCGTCGTTTCCGGTAATCGGATCGAGCGGCACCGCGCGCAGATAGCCTTCGGTCACCAGGTCCTGGAGCATCTGCGGCGCTTTCTTTTTATCGAAAGTGTATTCGTCGATGACCGTCCGCAGCGTTTGAAGATGGCTGTGCAGCATGGTCTCTTTGGTGCGGCGCAGCGACTTCTGATATTGCGGAATGGCAATCGCCATGAGGATCGAGATGATCGCCATGACGATGATCAGCTCGATCAGCGTATAGCCGCGTTCGCGTGCGGGCGCTTTATTGCCACTCTGAATAGGGTGTTCCATCGCGCGCCCGCTCCATGCTCTTCGAGTAAACATCGAAAACATTCTGCCCGCCCCAGCTATTCGACGTGGGATCGTCCTGCGAGCTTCGCTTGCCCCAGTCCGCGGTTCCGGTCATCGGATCGATGGGAATACGGCGCAAAAACTTGATATTGGCCCCCGTAGCGTTGCCCACCAGCTTCACGCCTTTCACCAGCACGTCCAGATCTTCGGGATATCCGTCGGTGCCGACCTTCACTTGAATCTTCTGCTGGTCGGAAGCATCCTTATATCGGTCGATGGCGCTGCGGATTTCGCGCAGCGCGTAGCGCAGGTCGCGTTCCTTGTCGCGTTTTACTTTGTAAGCCGCCAGCGGAACAGCCAAGGTAGAGAGCAGGCCCAGGATCGCCACGGCGACGATCAACTCGATTAAGGTCATGCCGCGTTGATTGCGGTTGGCTACCTGGAGTCGTTTTTCTGTCATCCTATTGCCTACTGTACCGCCACCGCAACGGAACCTAACGCCACCGGAACCGCTTGCGACTGTGAGTTCTTCAGCCCCATCTCGGTGACCGTCACCGATCCCTTTCCGGGCGCCACCGCCACGAAATTAAGGACCGCAACAGGCCCGGATCCCGAGATGCCAGGTCCCGCGGGGCGCGTCACAGTAATGGTTGCCTCGCCCGCGTCGTTACGAACGTCCTTGATCGAGCTCACGGTCCCGCCGTTACGAGACAGTAATTCGCCGGGGGCGATATCGGTGAGCCGCAGCACCGCCGGATCCCACTTCACGCGCAGCGGCGATACGGACGCCGCGTCTGCCGCGCCGTTCAATTCCACGTTGACGGTGAAGGGCGTGTTCGGAGCCACGGAAACATTGCCGGGAGTGAACGCGACTCGAGTCCCCGCGCCCAGCGGAATCGGCGGAGGCAGAGCCCCAGGCTGTCCCGGCGGCTGGAAGGGGAGCGGCACCGTTCCTGGCGCCGGACCTGTTGCCTGCCCCGCTCCAGGAACCAATCCGGGTATGAGTCCAGGTGCCGTCTGTGGAGGATTCGGAGCAGGATTGACTCCGGGATTCGCTACGGGCGCTGCTGGCGCAGAACCTCCCTCGTCCTCCCGGGGCGCATACATCAATCGCAGCGACTGATCGGGTCCCGAGTACACGCCGCGCAGATTTTCCGGCGTATAGTCCGGCGTACGCACGATGTGCGGCTGCAGCGCGATCATCAGTTGCTGGACGTCTTTTTCGGTATGGTCGCTGCCGAAGAAAATCTTGCCCAGGATCGGGATATTCACCAGCCCGGGAATGCCGTTGACCACGCTCGAATCCTGCGTCGCGTCCAGGCCCGACAGAATATTGATCTCGCCTTCACGCAGCCGGATATCCGCTTCGGTAGTGGTTTGCCCGATGATGGGCTGCTGCACGCCGCCGATATTGGTGTAACTCCGGACGCTCGATACTTCGAAACTTACGTGCAGCGTCAGTTCTTCGGCGGAGTGCACTTGCGGGGTTATTTCCACCTTGATGCCGACATCGGTGAACTGAAACTGGGTCTGCGCATAGGGCGCTCCGCCGACCGTTCCTACGCCGGACTGAAAGCTGCCGGTGGCGATCGGAATGCGGTCGCCGATCTTGAGCGATACCTTCATGCCGTCGGAGGCACGTACTTGCGGCGAGTTCAGAATTTTGGTCTTGTTGTCGCTGAGGACGGCTTGCAGCAGCAGGCCCGGCAGAGTGGTCGAAAAATCCGCTGAGGACAAGTGGCCGAGTTGCCCCAGATTGATACCGCCGGTCGAGGGCGTAGCCGGAGTTCCCGTCCCGGTGCCCGTCGGGGTTACCGTCGTAGTGCCTCGCGGAGTGAAGGTGATTCCCGTGTTAATACCCGCGGTTAGCCCGTTCGCTCCATTGGACGCGATCGTCGCCGCCAGATCCCGCGTCCGCGTCGAATTCGCTTCCATGATCAGCACATCGATCACGACCTCCGACTTGGGTTTGTCCAGATCGTGAACCAGCTTTTCCGCCAGTGCCACCGCGTCGGCGGAGCCCCTGACTACGAGCGCCTTTTGCGGGTTCACCGTGAACACGCGCGTGATGTTGGTGATGGTGCGCACCGCAGTCGAGATTTCCTGAAATTCCTGCACCGTGCTGGCGTTGGTGATGTAGAACGTCTTGACGACGAAATCTTCGTAGTCGCGGCGTTTATTGGCGGTATCCTGGGCCACGAAGATGGTGGTGGCGGAGATCGGTTTCCAGTACGTATGGGTCAGCAGCGCAACGTAGTCGAAGGCCTGCTCCACGGTCGACTCTCCGAGCTCTACGTTGAAATTCCGCGTCTGGACGGCCCCTAACCCATCCGGATCGATCACCGTGGTGATGCCGGCGATCTTGCCGATGCTCTCGTAAAGCACCCTGGGCGGCTGGTTGTTGAGTTTGACCGGCGGAATCCGCCGCAAGGCCGGTTTCAGCTCCGGAGGCCCCATCATCGAATCTACCTGGAGGCTAGCCTCGCGCCGGATCTGTTCGACCGGCGTCAGCACCTGGCCTCCCGCGGTCGCCGCCGGGTTACGCAGCATATCCTGGGTGCGCTTCAATTCCTGCATCGCGATGGCCGAAGAAGGATCCGCGACGATGGCTTTCTGAAATTCGCCGATAGCTTGCTCGATCTTCCCGTCTCCCCGGCTCTGCCGACCCCTCTCCACGTGCATCTGGGACGCCTGGAAACGGGTGCGCTGCATCCCGATCAGGTACCCGCTATCGCGCGGATCCTCATCCACGGCCTGCTTGTAGAGTTGCAGCGCCAGGTCCCAGTCTTTCCGGACCTCGGCCGCTTGAGCCTGCTTGAGGAACTTGTCGCCTTTGCGGGTGCCGGCCTCCCCGGGCAACCCCATCAATAGGGCCAGGCAAACTGCCGCAACTACTCGTAAGTACTTACACGTCATTGATTTACCGAACCCACCTGAACCCCGCGTGTTACACTTGCACCCGGGGCCTCATAAGCCCTTGACGCGATTTGGGTTGCCTGCGTGGATACCAAAGAGAAAATAAAGATTCTGAGCGATAACCGGTCGGCGGGGCATGACTACTTTCTCTCGGATCGAATCGAAGCCGGACTGGTTTTAACCGGGACCGAGGTCAAAGCGGCCCGCGCAGGCATGATCCAGCTCAAGGAAGCCTATGGAGAGGTCGCCGCCAACGAAGCCTGGCTGGTGAACGCCCACATCTCGCACTATTCGCATGGCAACCTTATGAACCATGAACCGGTCCGCCGCCGCAAGCTCCTGTTGCACCGGTCCGAAATTGTGAAACTTCAGGAAACCACGCGCGAGCGCGGGCTGACCGTGGTCCCCACCAAGCTGTATCTCAAGAATGGCCGGATCAAGGTCGAGTTGGCGGTCGGCAAGGGCAAAAAGTTTCACGACAAGCGCGAGAGCGAGCGGGCTCGGGAGATGAAGGCCGAAGCCAAAGCCGCATTGGGCCGGCGCAGCCGGGACTGAGCTATACTCAATCCTGCTCGGGCATCAGTTCTGCCCTAGA
Organism: Bryobacteraceae bacterium; assembly: GCA_036003585.1. Lineage (GTDB taxonomy): Bacteria > Acidobacteriota > Terriglobia > Bryobacterales > Bryobacteraceae > Palsa-187. The sequence continues at coordinate 28,535 of DASYSG010000079.1, forward strand.
GAAGGATACCCATGTTGCGTAAATCTTTGTTCACAAGCGCCGCGTTGACGGCTATCATCGCCGCCACCTTGATCATGTCCGCCCAGGACGGCAAGGGTAAAGGAGATGGAAAAGGTAAGGGCAAAGGCGGACCGCCCGCCGGCCAGATGATCGTCCAGATCAAGCCCGGTTTCTACGAAGTCACCGGAGCGGGAGGCAACACCAGCGTTGTCGTAACCAACGCCGGCCTGATCGTGGTGGATACCAAGAACCTCGGCGAGGCCAACTATAACGACCTCATGACGCAGATCAAGACGGTGACCAACCAACCCGTCAAGTACGTCGTGATCACCCACGTTCACCAGGACCATAGCGGCAACACCAAGAGCTTCGAGGACGCCGGCGCCAAAGTCATCGCCAATCAGGGTGAGAAAGCTGAGCTGGCGACCTATACCAGCGCCGCCGGCAAACCGGCTGAGCCCAACGTCACCTATGACAAGAAAACCAGCATCAAACTCGGCGGCGTGCAGGCCGTGATCTACCATTTCAGCCGTGCGCACACCGGCGGAGATTCCGTCGTGTACTTCCCGAAATTCAAGATCGTCGCGGGCGGCGACGCCATCGTCAACGGCGCTCCGAATATCGATTTCGCCGATGGCGGCAGCGCCGTCGAATGGCCCAAGCTGATCGCCAGCACATTGAAGCTCGATTTCGACACGCTGATCCCCGGACACGGAAATGTGATGACCAAAGCTGACGTGCAAGCCTACAAGACGAAATGGGACACCTTAGTCTCGCGCGCCAAGGCAGAGGTCAAGAAGGGCACGCCCAAAGATAAATTGCTCGCGTCGATCAAGACCGACGACATCGGTTGGAACATCACCGGTGCTCAGTGGAATGCGCCCGCCCGTCTCGATCCGTTCTACGAGGAGCTTTCGAAAGCCAAGTAAGCCCAAGCCAAGTAGTAACCTCTAGGAGTGGAGACCACTCTCGTATCTCAATCCCTCGACCGCGTCGAAGCTGATGCGGTCGTCGTGCTTTTATTTGAAGAAGACGGCGCCCCAACAGAATTAAAAGGGCTTACCGAATGGATCGGTGAGCTGCGGGCCTCCGGCGAATTCACCGGCAAGACCGGCGAACTGGCAGTCCTGCATCAGCCCCAAGGACTCAAGGCCAAGCGCCTCGCGGTCGCGGGCGGCGGGAAGAAAGATAAATTCGACGCCGCTGTCCTGCGCCGAGCCGTTGGAACGACCGTGCGCGCGCTCAAGCAGAAAGGCGTGAAAAAACTCGCCTGGTGGGTTGCTGGAGCGGGCGCAGGCGCGGAAGCCGAAGCCGCGGTCGAAGGCGCAATTTTAGGCAACTTCGAGCCCGACCGCCACAAACCGTCCAGCGACGCAAAATCTCTCGAAGCGTTTCTTCTCATCGCTCCCGATTCGGTCCGCGCAGCTTTCGAACGCGGCAGGATCCTGGGCGAAGCGCAGAATTTCACCCGCGAACTGGTCAATGAACCCGCCAATATAATGACTCCGACGCATCTCGCCGACCGGGCACGCGCGATGGCCGCCGAGGTCGGCCTCCAGTTTGAAGTGCTGGACGAATCGCGCATGCGCCAGCTCGGCATGGGATCGCTGCTGGGCGTATCGCAGGGCAGCGCTGAGCCGCCCGCGCTGATCATTCTCCGCTACAAACCACCGCAGGCGCCGACTACGAAAGACCATCTCGGGCTCGTGGGCAAAGGGGTGACCTTCGACACCGGCGGAGTCTCCATTAAGCCTGCCGACGGCATGGAGAAGATGAAATATGACATGGCGGGCGGCGCGGCCATGCTCGGAGCGATGCGGGCGATCGCGCAACTGAAGCCGGCGATTCCGGTAACAGCGCTCATCCCGGCCGTGGAAAATATGGTCGGCAGCAAAGCCCAGCGCCCCGGCGATATCGTCACATCGCTATCCGGCAAGACCATCGAAGTCCTGAATACCGACGCCGAGGGCCGGTTGATCCTGGTCGATGCCCTGACCTACGCGCAGCGCCTGGGCTGCACGCACCTCGTGGATGCCGCGACACTCACCGGCGCGATCGTGGTCGCCCTGGGGAACGTCAATATCGGTGTGTTCACCAACAACGACGCGCTGCTCGCGCGCGTGCTGGCAGCCGCCAAGGTGGAAGGCGAAAAATCCTGGCCCATGCCGCTCGACGACGATTACAAGGATCTGCTCAAAAGCGCCTTCGCCGACCTGGCTAACATCGGCGGACGATGGGGAGGAGCCATCAGCGCGGCATACTTCCTAAAAGAATTTGCCGGCGATACGCCGTGGGTACATCTCGACATCGCGGGAACGGCCTGGTTGGACGAATCCAAGCCGTTCCTCGCGAAGGGCCCGTCGGGCGTGGCTGTGCGAACCTTTACTCGGCTCGCGCTGGACTGGTAGCCGCGTCCTGGGCAGGCATGAGTACGTAGCCGACTGCGCCGTCTCTATTGATGCGCGTGATCACTAACTCGCGCGTGCGGCCATCCGCCAAACTCGTCAGGAACACTGGCTCCTGAACCTTGAGCTGGCGCAGCCACACGGTGTGACCGTCGGATGCCAGCACGGAACCATTGAGGCGTTGATAGGAAACATCCGTGCTGTTCACCTGCACCGAGATACCCGGGGCAACCGCGGTCTGGTGGTTCTTGGCGACCTCGAAGTCGACCCGTTTGACGGCAAACTTGTCCGCGTATTCGTCGAAATCGTGCCGGTCTTTCTGCTGGGTGGTTTTCACGGTGGCGAATTGCTGATCGCTCGAGGCTGCGTGCTGCGTGACCTGGCCCTGCACCGAGGCGAGTTCCTCGCCCTGCTTGGCCATCTGGCTGCGGACCTGAGTTAATTCCTCCTGCAGCCGTGCGATCTGCTCGCGATCGCCCGCGCTCGACGTTTCGAGCTTCGCCAATTGTGTTTTGATGCTGTCGACCTGAGTCGCGAAATCGCTTCGCGCCCGCTCGATCAGCGCGGCCGAGGCGTCGCCCGCCTGCTTCCTGGCGGAATCGATGCGCGCCATCAGGTCCCCGCGGGCTTTATTCAACTGGCTTCGCAATTCTTCCTGGCGACCGCCCCACTCATCGACTTTTGCGGACGTGGACTTAGCTTGATCACCCAGGTTTGAAACATCCGTCCGAATATCCGTCAATGTCCCGGGCATTTGCGAGAGCACCGCGTCATGCCGGCTCAATCGCGGATATGCATACCAGGCTGCCGCGACCAGACCGGCCGCGAGCACAATCAGAAAGGCTGTCAGAATCCGGTGATGACGCCTCGATCGCTCCCATCGCAGGTCCGCGTCGTAATCCCCCTGAACGCAATTCAGGTAGTCCTTTTCCATAAGGCCTGGCCTCCACGTGCGGTGTTCCGCTCGCAACTGGAGTTCCGAGGTCCGCAGGTGATTGATTCTACGAAGAGCTTCTGCGAAAACGACGAGGATTTTTTACCAGCTTCGGAAAATAATCCGGGGACTTAGAGGGCAGCTTCTCCCCAATCGCCCGTGCGGATGCGGTAGGCATCCGATATTTCGGATACGAAGATCTTGCCGTCGCCGAGCTTGCCGGTGCGCGCCGCCGCCATGAGCTTCCGGATCACCTCCTCGGCACGGTCTTCCGGCACCACCATCTCGATTTTGAACTTCGGCAGCAGGTCCACCTTGTATTCGACGCCGCGATAGACCTCGCTGTGGCCCTTCTGCCGGCCGTGACCCCGGCCTTCCAAAATAGTCATTCCGTCGATGCCGATTTCCGCCAGAGCGTTCTTCACGTCATCCAGCTTGTGCGGCTGGATGATGGCTTCTATCTTCTTCATGCTTGTCTCCCGATCTTCATGTTGGCACTTTTCGGAGGAATTAATCGGGACAATCCCGAATCGTCCGGCGATGTAGATCCCGGAAAAAAAGGGGACACCTCCTGGTGCTCGCTCCGCTACTAGCTTTGCGGAAGTTAGGAGGTGTCCCCTTTTTTCCCTTCGGATGGTGGTCGGGGCATTTCATTCTTCCGGGTGAAGCGTCAGCTTCATCCCTCTGCGCTGTCCCCTTTTCACTAACAGGAGGCGCTAATCGGGGCAATCCCGAATCGTCCGGCGGTATAGATCCAGATACTGCTCCACGCTCTTCTGCGACGAAAATTCCCGCTCCGCCCGGATGCGCGCGGCCTCCCCCATCCGCGATGCGAGTTTGGGATCGTTTGCCAGCGTGCGCACTGCCGCCGCCATCGCCCTCACGTCACCGAGCCGTTTCAGGAACCCGGTTTCTCCATCGCGCATGATCTCGGTTACGCCGCCCACCCGCGTCGCCACCACCGGCTTGCCGAAGCTCATGGTCTCGAGCACGCCCATGCCGAAACTCTCGCGCTCGGAAGTGTATAGTCCCGCGTCCGCGGCGTGCAGGTAATTTTCGATGTCCAACACGTTCGACTTCACCATGACCCGGTCTTCGATCCCCAGGCGTTTGACGATCTTACGAAACGGCTCGAAGGATTCACCAGCGAGGATCAGCAGTTTGACGTTTTCCTGGTCTTTCAATTCCGCCAGCACCCGCAGCACGTCCTGTGCGCGCTTCACGGGCCGGAGATTGGACATGTGGATGAGCAGGAAATCGTCCTTGCGAACGCGCAGTGCTCGCCGGACTTCTTGCCTGCCCTTGCGCGGAGACTTCGGCCGGTAGAAGTTGTAAATCACCTCGATCGGCTTGCGCGACCTCAGCACCTGAACGGTTTCCTCCTTCAGGCTGTGCGAGACGGCCGTCACGCCGCAGGAACTCTCGATCGAATACTTGATAATCGGCCCCAGGTTCGGATCCCTCGCCAGGAGCGTGATGTCGGTTCCGTGGAGCGTCGTAATCACGTGCGGGGCGTGCCGCTTCTGATCGCGCGCGATCTGAGTGGCCAGCAGCGCCGCGGTCGCATGCGGCACCGCGTAGTGGACGTGCAGAATATCCAGCTTGTGTTTGTCGGCGACTTCCACCATTTTCACCGCCAGCGGCAGCGTGTAATCGGGATACTTGAACAGCCGGTATTCGTTCAGCTCCACTTGGTGGAAAAACACATTCGGCTGCTTACGATCCAGCCGGAAGGGCGGCTCGTAGCTGATGAAGTGTACTTTGTGCCCCAGCCGGGCGAGCTCGCTGCCGAGCTGCGAGGCGACAATGCCGCTCCCGCCTACCGTGGGATAACAGGTAATTCCAATGGAGAGCCGCTTCAGCTCAGGCTTCACGCTAGAAATACCTCGACGATAGCGGCAAGTCTCCCAGCGATCCGACCCGGATCGGGTCGTTCAACCAGAGTCCTACCGCGTATTCCACGCCGATCGCCGTTCCCAGCGTTCGTGCGCGCGACAGTACCAGGTCCAGGTAGTTCCGGGTCCTCATCTGGCTCTTGTGGCACTGAATGGCAGCTTCCCAGGCCTCCCGTACCGCGCTGACGTCCACCACCAGCGGGGGCGGATCGACGAAAACCTGGGTGATGGCGTAAAAGTACAAGCTCGTGATTGGATGCGGCGGGAGGTCCTCCAGATCCCGCAAACCGCCGAATCGAGCCAGGCGGGCGGCGTCCCGCACGATTTTTCCCACCGCCGCGTGGTCCGGATGCTGGTTCTCGCCCAGGTGCGGGGCCAGCACCACGTCCGGTTTGAACCGGCGGATCTCCCGGGCGAGCGTCATCGAGCTGGCCGGATTGTGCTCAATGTGGCAGTCGCCGCCGAGGTCCAGGAACTGGATCGCGGCCCCGATGACTCGGGCGGCGTCGCGGGCTTCCTGGGCGCGTTCTTCCGGGTCCCCGGCGCTGGCAGCCTCGCCTTTCGAGGTCACCAGGATGCGGGCTTCGTGCCCGTTGCGAACCTCCTGGATCAAAATGGGCGCACAGCCGAATTCAACGTCGTCGGGATGCGCTCCGACCGCCAGGATCTTCATATGAGCGTTATCTGTAGAGAACGTTAGGCTTCGCTAATGGTAACGCTGTTGAGCATGTCGCCCTGCTGCACCGCGTTGACGACGTCCTGACCCTTGAGCACCTGCCCGAATACGGTGTGCTTTCCGTCCAGCCAGTCCGTGACCACATGCGTGATAAAAAACTGGCTGCCGTTGGTATTCGGACCTGCGTTAGCCATCGAAAGCGTGCCGACCTTGTGTTTGTTGGGGTTACCCTTGAGCTCGTCGGCGAAGCGATAACCGGGGCCTCCGCGGCCGCTGCCTTCCGGATCGCCGCCCTGGATCATGAAGTTGGCTAGGACCCGATGGAACTTCGTACCATCGTAAAACTTGTCCCGGGCGAGGAACACGAAGTTGTTCACCGTCATGGGCGCGTCTTTCGCGAACAACTCGCAAACGATCTCGCCGCGCGAAGTATTGAACGTGGCCGAGTACGTCTTGTCGGGATCGATCACCATCTGGGGTGGACTGGGATATTGTTTCGGCATTCAGACTCCAGTGTATCCCGCTGCGGGACCGGCGTCTGAGCCGCTTTTCTTTCGCATCGCGCGAACATCCACGAGCATCCGATATTTCGTATTTAGGATTTGAAACGCTGCCCCGGCGAAAAACACTATGGAGAGCAGCGTGCATGAGGAAAAGCAGAGAGAGTCGCTCGGAGAAATGGGGTCGCTATGTTAATCGGAGCCGTGATCGCCGGATTGCTGATCGTTTCGTTATTCCTGGAGATGGTTTCGTCTTCACCGAAAGCTCACCAGGAGGGGTCAAATCGCGCCCCAAGCGTGAAATAGTGGCACAGCGTTGTGTCGAAAAGTGCCCTACAAAGTCTCCCCAAAGGCACTCCGTGGGACGAGTGGGGTCTTGCGGAGAACCCGCGCCGCGATTATAATTCTGTTTTTATGCCGGTGGCGGCGGGACTGGAAGAATTCGATCCGTTGGCGCCTCAGCGGGAGGCCGCCCTGTTCTACGGGCTATTCCTGCGCGGGCACTCCGCCGAAACCCTGCGCCGCGATATCGACGTTCCGGTCAAGCTCCTTAACAAGCTAATGTTCCGCCACCGCAACGAGCAAGCGGTCCGGCAGAAACTCCAGCGTACCTACCTTTATCGCAAGCAAGTCCTGTCGATTTTTGACGAACTGGTAACCCGTGAAAAGGCCCAGGACCGGATGTCCGTCCGGGTTCACTAGCCGGATTTCCACCAAGAAACCGCCCAGTTTGGCCCTGCACGCTTCCACCCGGAAATGCGTCTAAAATGTCAGGTATGAGAACTACTCGCCAGCGTCGCCGAGGCTTCACCCTCATCGAGCTCCTGATCGTGATCTCCATCATTTTGGTCATCCTGGCTATCGCCGTCCCCAAGATGAATAAGCAGATGCAGGGCGCCCGGGAGATGGCCGTGATCCGTGAGATCGGCAGCATCCACCAGGCCGAAACGCAGTACTATTCCCAGTTCGGAAAATACGCGGGGAATCTCACCCAACTGGGACCGCCGGTGAGCGGCGCAGACGGACCCGAAGCGGCGAACATCATCCCGAAAGTCCTGGCGGACGGGAAGAAGAACGGGTTCACCTATACGCTGACTGCGACTCCCACCGGGTATGCGATCACGGCCATACCGGATTCCTTCGGGAATACGGGCAGCCGGACGTTCTACTCCGATCAGAGCCTGGTCATCCGTAACAATTGGGGCCAGGAACCGGCCACACCCGCCAGTCCCGAAATTAAGTAAAGGCTAAGCGGTCTGGGCCGGGCCGGTATCCGCCGCCTGATCCTGCGCCGCCGCGGATATGTGCCGGGCCTGTTTACGCAGGAGATTCGCTTCCACCCTCAGGCGCAAATGATCCGATAATTCGGCTCTGAGTTCGAGGTTCCGCGCCAGATCTTCGAGCTGCGGGGGATTGCATTTCTCCCAGATTCTGGCCGCTTTCTCCATCTCATCCAGGGCGAAGGACATCCGCCCCTCCCGTTCCTCGACATGCGCCAGCGACTCGTACGCCATGGCCAGCCGGGAACCGCCCGCACGTTTGAATGTCCCGACGCACTCCATCAGGAGCTCCCGGGCCCGCGAATAATGGCCCCAGCCGATGTGCAGGCAGGCGAGACTGTATTGCATCTCCGCGACCTCTTCGAGGTTTCCACGTCCCAGTTGCCGGAGCTTTAGTCCTAAAGTCCGCTCGTACTGCGCCGCGGCACCGTCCAGATCGCCCAAGTCCTCGAGCGTACCGGCCAGTTGCTGAACGTCGTCCAGCGCCTGCACCGAATCCTCGCCGAATTGCTCTTCATGGATCCGCAGAGCCCGCTTAAGATACCCCTGAGCCTGGTCCTGAAATCCTCGCGCCCGGCAGATCCGGCCGACTTCCGCCAGCAGGTTGCCGGTTTCTACGTGTCCCGCCCCATAGTGTTTCTCCCGCAGAGAGACGGCTTGTTCGAAAGTCTTCAGGGCATCCGGGAACCGGCCGTTCCGGTCCTGAGCCATCGCCAGCCGCCGCAGCCGTTCCTCCAGTTTCTCAATGTTCTCACCCGGAGTCGCCGCTCCCAGCCGGATCGCATCGAAGACGACTGTTTCCAGTGCGGCGTAGTCTTCAACCAGGCAGAAGATATCCGCCAGTGCGTCCAGGGAACGCAGGTAAAGCTTGGCGTCGGAGGCCTGGGTACACACGATGATGGCCTCACGCAGGGTATTCTCAGCGTCCTGGAGCTTGGCGACGTCGAGTTGAGCGGTTCCTTCTTCGATTCCGGCTTCGATTCCGGACGGCGCGGCCAGCTTGCGTTGAAGATCGGCCAGGTCCAGGCGCAGGCTGACCCTCTGCGCGGGGGCGAGTCCCCGCTCATCCGCTTCCCGAACGGCGATGGTCAGGTGGCGTTCCGCGTCGGCGAGATTTCCCGACTTCAGGTGACGCGCGGCCTCGGACCGGTGCCAGTTCCGGTCGAGTCCCCAGGCGTCCTGTTTCTGCGGCGCGCGAGCCCAAGTCCAGGTCTTGAGAAATCCGCTCATGCCAATCGGGTACTCATCGGCATACTAGGAGGAAAGCTTTAGCTCCCCGAAAAAAAAGTTCCATGCGATAATGTCGATAGAAGCACCAGGGTGCTGGCGGGAGCTCGCCCGTGCAGCAACCACCTTATTCTGAACGCTTTTACAGGAAGTATGACGCCTCGCAGCCTGGAAGTTCTGCATGAGATCGTCGAAAGCTACATCGCCACCGGCGAACCGGTAGCCTCGCGCTTCATCGCCCGCCGGCGCCGCGATGGCCTGAGCGCAGCCTCCATCCGCAACGTCATGGCCGACCTGGACGAGGAAGGCTACCTGATGCAGCCCCATACCTCCGCCGGCCGCGTTCCGACCGAGAAAGCTTTTCGCAGTTATGTCCAGTCGCTGGGAATGCGCAAACTAGTGGCGGCGGAAATCGAGCGGCTCCGCGGGCAATTCGGGCTCCTGGAGACGATGGAGCAGCGCATCGAATATACATCGCGCACTCTGACCGAACTGACGCACGGCGTGGGCATCGCCGCCTCGATTCCCCGCCCCCATCCGGCGCTCGACCAGGTGGAGTTGATCGCGCTCCCCGAACGCCGCGTGCTGGTGGTCGTGGTCACCAAGGATCACCAGGTCCGCAATCGCGTGGTGACGCTCGATGAACCGGTGACCTCCGACGAGCTGGCGTCCATCCGCAACTACATCAATCGCAACTTCACCGGATGGTCGCTCGAAAACGTCCGACGCGAGCTGGCTGGACGTCTGGAGCGAGCGGAAGCCACCTATGACGCGGTGCTGCAGAAGTTGACGGTGCTCTATTCCAAGGGTCTGCTGGATATCGGGATGGCGCCGGAAGTGAGCATGGACGGCGCGAGCAATCTGGTGGTCCTGGACCTGCATCTTACTAAAGAGAAAATGCGCGAGCTGTTTCGCGCGCTGGAAGAAAAGAAGCGCGTCCTGGAGCTTCTCGACCGGTTCCTCGAAAATCCGGCTGGAGAAGTGGGCGTGCATGTCGGGTTGGGCGGCATTCATCCGTCGATGCGGGAGCTTTCGCTGATCGGGCTGCCGGTGCGCCTGGAAGACCGGCTTTCAGCCGTGATCGCGGTGCTCGGACCCATGCGCATGAATTACACCCGCGTGATTTCGACGGTCCAGCACGTCGGCCAGGCGTTCTTTGGCTAGGAATCGTGGAGCGGGCTCAGACTGCGACGGGTGCTTCAGCACCCGTGCCAAACAGGAGGCTAAAGCCTCCGTTGCAAGCTGAAGATCGCTCCACTATCGAGAATACCGGCGCTGCCTGCTAATCTAGAGTTGTGAGCCGTAGGGAACCTGTCACCGACCCCTTGGAAAAACCATTGGACACCAATCCGGGCGGAAGCAACGATCGGGCGGACGTCGATCCACCGGCCGCGCTTGAGGCAATCACTGCCGAGCGCGACCGCCTGGCTGCCGAAAACGCCGAGCTCCAGGATCGCTTTCTGCGCTTCCAGGCCGAGTTCCAAAACTTCCGCAAGCGGGTTGACAAGGATCGGCTGGAACTCAGCGAATACGCCAGTATGGAGGCGTGCCGCACGCTTCTTCCCATCCTGGACGACTTCGAGCGAGCCCTCCAAACCGAAACGACGGATAAGACCTATGCTCAGGGCCTCGAGCTGATCCGCCAACGCCTGTTCGACACCCTCAAGAAACTCGGGCTGGAGCCGATGGTTGTTCTGGGAGAGCCGTTCGACCCGCACGTCCACCACGCCGTGGAAATGGTGGAGACCGAGGACGCACCCGATCATACCGTGCTTGCCGAATTCCAGCGTGGCTATAATTTCAAGGGTCGGCTGCTGCGTCCGGCGATGGTGAAAGTCGCCGTTGAGCCCAAGCGAGATTAACCCGTGAGTGTGACCAAGCGAGACTATTATGAAGTCCTCGGTGTAGTCCGGGACTGTGACGAAACGGTGCTCAAGGCGTCCTACCGCAAGCTCGCCCTGGCGCATCACCCCGACCGCAATCCCGGCGACAAGCATGCCGAGGAGCGGTTCAAGGAAGCCGCCGAGGCCTATAGCGTCCTGAGCGATCCGCAGAAGCGCGCCGCCTATGACCGCTTCGGCCATCAGGGTGTGGCCAGCGCGGCCGGCGGAGGCTTCGATGCCAGCGGATTCCCGGACTTGAGCGACATCCTGAACGAGATGTTCGGGTTTGGCGACGTCTTCTCCGGATCGCGGCAGCAGCGCCGGTCGCGTCCCCAACGCGGCGAAGACGTCCGCTACGATCTGGACATCAGTTTCGAGGATTCGATGCGCGGCCTGGCCGTCGATATCCAAGTCCCGCGCATGGAAGAGTGCGGGCGCTGCAAAGGCAAAGGCGCCGAACCCGAGGACGGCGTAGTGACGTGCCCCACTTGCCGGGGACGTGGCGAAGTGATCTATCAGCAGGCGTTCCTTTCGGTCCGCCGGACCTGCACGATGTGCAGCGGGCGGGGCCAGATTATCCGCCGTCCGTGCAAAGAGTGCAAAGGCCAGGCGTACCTGCGCCGCGAGCGCAAGCTCAAGGTCAACATCCCGGCCGGCGTCGATAACGGCACGCAATTGCGGCTGTCCCAGGAAGGCCAGCCCGGAGCCAACGGCGGGCCCACGGGAGATCTGTTTGTAGTTTTGAAGGTCGCCGAGCACCCGGTGTTCGAGCGTCACGAATTCGACCTGCACTGCACGGTTCCGGTCAATATCGCGCAGGCCGCCCTGGGATGCTCCGTGGATGTTCTGACGTTCGACGGCCTCCAGAGCGTGAAAGTCCCCGAAGGATCGCAGGCCGGAGCGCGGCTGAAGCTGAGGGGGCTCGGCGTCCCGCACCTCAACTCGAGCACACGCGGCGACCTTTACGTTCACGTGGCCGTGAAAGTCCCGCAAAAGCTGACCCGCGACCAGCGCCGATTACTCGAAGAGCTCCGCAACCATCTCCCGGCCGAGAATGAGCCGGAAGAGAAGAGCATCCTGTCGAAGGTCAAAGACTATTTCATGTAAGGTGGTCGGCCGAAGTCGGGGTACGGAACGTGGCTAGATTCGGAGACGTCCTTCCGCGGAAGTCGTTTTATTTTTGGGCTTTGGCCCCTTTGTTACTTGTCTGTGCGATCTTCATAACTTTGCTTTCAGATGCCTGGACTCTTCAGAACACCACGACAGTTCTCGCATTTGATGCGATAGCTGCCCCGCTGATCCTAGCTTTATACGATCCTAAACGTTTCTGGTGGGCCGCTCGGGGAGTCACAGCAACGGTGTTCTTAGCCTATCTGGCTTCATCGGCGGGTTCTTGGACACTGACGGCTAGACTGATACTGGCAAGTCCAGCCAGATCCGCAGCGCGGCGTTAACTTGGTCCATCTGGGATCCAGAGAGGCGCCCAACTCTCTGCCGGATTCGCTCTCTATCGACAGTAGCCATCTTGTCCACCATCACTTCGGAATCCGCACGAAGCCCGCTTGCACGGGACGCCAACACCTTCACCCTGAAGACGGTGAAACCGGTCAGATCCGACGAGATGGGACAGAGCACGGCACTGGCATGGGAATCATTGAAAAGGTCGGATTGGATGACAACTGCGGGACGCGGCTTGCCATAGTCCCGTCCAAAAACCGCAACGACGAGATCGCCCCGGCGAAAGCCAGGGTTAGTCGGCATCCCAGACCTCGGCGACCGCTTCTTCCCAGAGTTTCGCGTCCTTCCACTTCTTTTTGCTCGCCGCGATCGACTGCCGCCGTGCTTCGGCTCGCAGCAAATCCATGTTGTGGCGTTGGAGGTATTCCGCGAGCGCTTCCTTGATGATCCAGTTCTTGCCTTTGTTCATCCGGCGAGCGGTACTCTCGAGACGATCCTTGAGATCGTCCGGGATACGAATGCTGGTGGTGGAAGATCCCACAGGTCCAGCGTAACACAGTTGCAACACACTCTAAATCCGCCCCGAGTGCTCCAGTCGCCGACGTAAATCTTCGGCGATCGGGCCCAGATCTTCCACAGCAACCTTCATCTTGCGCCGCCAGTTGGGATGCTGCCAGGTGCTCGCGGGCAGGTTTTGCTGCTCGGTCGCTCCGGTCAGATCTTCCTGGTTAATGATGGCCAAAGCGCAAGGCGTGGCCAGCACGAAGCCCAAAGCGTCGCCGGCGAATCCAGCCCGCTGTAGCGCGTCTTGCAACCGGCCGATCTCATCCCTGCGGGCGGCCCATTGCTGCTCGTAACCGGCCTGGTCCACCAGCCCTGCGTCGCGGCGCGCCTCGATGTCGCGGCCCTGGACGAATCCCGCAAGCGTCGGCAGATCGTGAGTGGTCGTGGAGACGGCCGCCTGCGCCGGATACTCCTGAGGCAGGCGAAAACTGCCGTCAGGATTCTTCTCAAACCACAGCAGCCGGTATCCCAGAATGCCCATCTCCGAAAGCTTGTGCCGCACTGACCATTCTACCGTCCCCAGGTCTTCGCCGATCACGATGAATCCGCCGCGCACGCTCTCAAGCGCGAGGATCGCCAGCAGATCCTCCGCGTAATCCTTGACGTACACGCCTTGCGCGGCATTGAGTTCATCGGGAATCCAGAACAGGCGAAAAAATCGCATCACGTGATCGATGCGCAGCGCGCCGCCGTGACGCGCGTTCTTGCGAATGGACTGCGCGAACAACTCGTACCCGTTTTCGCGATGAGCCTCGCGATTGGGCGGCGGGAATCCCCAGTCCTGGCCGCCGGGAGCCAGTTCATCGGCGGGAGCTCCCACGCGCGCACCATCCGCATAAAAAGACCGGTTCATCCACAGATCCGCGCCGAACCGGTCGGTGGCCAGCGCCAGATCGTGATACAGCCCGATCTTCATTCCTTGCGCGATCGCGTGATCCTGCACCTCAGCCAGTTGCTGGTCTACCTGCCACTGTAAAAACTTGTGGAACAGAACATCGTCGCGATGCTGTTCGGCGAATTCCGCGACGGCTGCGGACCTGGGATTCCGATATTCCGGCGGCCAGTCCTTCCACAGCCAGACTTCCGGATTCCGGCGATGGATGTTCTCGTCGAGCGCGCAGAATACGGCAAAATCGTCCAGCAGCGCGCCCTCCACCCGTGCGAACTCCTCAAACCCTCGAGTGCGACTGGACTTGAAAAATCGCGCGAATGCCTGGCGCAGCGCCTGAACCTTGACACCAGCGACGCGTTCGTATTCGACCAGCTCCGTCGCACGCAACGCGGCGATCTCGTCGTACGGAGCATCTTCTGCTAAAAACCCCGGAACGCGCTCCACATCCAGGTAGAGATAGTTCCGATACAAGGAGCACAGCGGTAGATAAGGGCTGGTATTGTACGGCTGACGGTTGGAGATCGCGTGCAGCGGATTTAAAGCGATGAAGGCCACGCCCGCGGGAGCCAGTGTATCGACCAGCGCGCGCAGGTCTGTAATATCGCCGCAACCCCAGTTGCGCTTCGAACGCACACTATACAGGCTGATGGCGACCCCGGCAGGCCGTCCTTCGACCTCGCGCGCCAGCCGCGGGCAAACAATGAACCGGGCATCTTCAAACGCCTCCAGTTCCGGCTCTTTCATCCAGTAGACCCGCAGGTCGTGATAGCCCAGGCGCAAAGTGGGCAAAGGTACGCGTTTGGAGATGAACTCGCGCCCGGCTATCGAGACCCGCTCCAGCTCCGGAAGTTCCGGCAGCCAGAACCAGTGGTGCTCGATCTCGCCGTTTTCCCAGCGGAACTCGAGTTTGACGGAGAAACCTGCGCGCGCTGCGGGAATCCGCAGGCCGATTGCCTGGGAGTCTTCGAACACCACTACGGCGGGGTCGAATGCACGCGACCATCGGGCGAGATCGCGTGCCATGGCTGCTGCCGTAAGGTCCTGTGTATCGATGCCCAGCGCCGTCAAAACCGCGCGCAGGGTTTCATCCGACGCCGCGTGGGTCCGCCCCCAGGTGTCGGTATATTCGAGCTCGACGCCCCAGCCTGCGGCGGCGCGCTCCAGAGCTTCGCGGTCGGAGGCCAAACTCCAGTGTAATCGCCCGTGAGATAATGATGTTCGTGGAAGAGCCCAAATTTCAGTTGAGCCAGCCGCCCGCGTTGTTCGCGCGCGTCGACGATGAGCCCGAACCGCTGGACGAATTCGGGCAATCCATTCTCACCACGTCGCTCGACAAGGTAATCAACTGGGCACGCAAGAATGCCATCTGGCCGATGAGCTTCGGCTTGGCGTGCTGCGCGATCGAAATGATGTCGATGATCGCCTCGCGCTACGATATTTCGCGTTTCGGCGCGGAAGTCATGCGCGGATCGCCGCGGCAGAGCGACCTGATGATCATCGCCGGCAGAGTATCGAACAAGATGGCCCCGGTTATCCGCCGCCTGTATGAGCAGATGCCCGAGCCCAAGTGGGTAATCTCCATGGGCGCCTGCGCCACCTCTACCGGCGTGTTTTCGAACTACGCCCTGGTGCCTGTGAACCAGGTGATTCCGGTGGATGTGTACGTTCCCGGCTGCCCCCCGCGGCCGGAACAGCTGATCTACGCCATCATGCTCCTGCAAAAGAAGATCGAGCAGGACAAGAACGTGGTGGCCAAGGTCCTGAACCTGGCCTAGTCCCGATTTCTCTTGTCCTAAAGTACTGATATACTCCCTGGCGGTGAGATATCTATACTTTTCCCTGGTCGCGCCTCTTGTCATGTGCGGCGCCGATCCGTACGCTGAGCAGCTTTTTCAAAAGAACTGCGCCTCCTGCCACCAGGCCGCGTCCGGAGTGGAAGCTCGCATCCCACAAATCGCGGCTCTGAAGACCATGACGCCCGCGGCGATTCTGCGGACTCTCGAGAGCGGAATCATGAAGGCGCAGGCCGCTCCGCTTTCGGGCGACGAACGGCAGAAGGTCGCTAATTTCCTCGGCACGGCCGTTACGGTGGAGCGCCGCCGCGATGAACTGGCGAATCCCTGCCCTGCCAGTGCTGCACCCTGGAAGAACACCCCGAGCTGGGCAAGTTGGGGCGGCGGCCTCGCGAACACGCGCTTCCTTCCTGCAAATGAGGCTGGCATCCAGGCGGACTCCGTACCGAGACTCGCATTGAAATGGGCATTCGCGTTTCCGGATACGTCCACTTTGCGATCGCAACCAGCCGTGTTTCGCGGTAGAGTCTTCGTCGGCAGCCAGGACGGCAGCGTGTACGCGCTCGACGCGGCCAGCGGCTGCGTCCACTGGACCACCATGGTTCAATCGCAGGTTCGCTCCGGGATCGCCACCGGCGAAATCGAGGGCACTCCGGCGATCTTCTTCGGCGATTCCGCGGGATTTGTGTACGCGCTGGACGCAGCTACCGGCAAGCAGTTGTGGAGCATGCGTCCGGAGGAACATCCTGCCTCGACTATGACCGCCACTCCGGTGTTCTACCAGGGCCGGTTGTACGTGGGCGCGGCTTCACGCGAGGAAGCTCTGTCGGTTGCTCCCGGCTACCAGTGCTGCACGTTCCGCGGCAGCGAATCGGCGCTGGACGCCGCCACCGGCAAGACCATCTGGAAGCGATACATGATTCCAGACGTCGCCAAACAGCGCGGCAAGACGAAGCAAGGCGCGGCGTCATTCGGACCTTCGGGCGTCGGCGTGTGGACCGCTCCCACGCTCGATCCGGAGCACGACACGATGTACGTGACCACCGGCGACAATTACTCCGATCCGGCGACCTCGATGAGCGACGCGGTGGTCGCGTTAAAATTATCCAGCGGCGAGATTCTTTGGTCGAAGCAGCTCACGGCCAAGGACGCCTGGAACAGTTCCTGCCAGCTCCCCGGCAAAGTGAACTGCCCGGATACGGAAGGCCCGGACTTCGATTTCGCGGCGTCCGCCATTTTGGTTTCGTTGCCCAACGGGAAGCGTGCGCTGCTGCTGGGACAAAAGTCCGCCGTGGTCTACGCCGTCGATCCCGATAAGAAAGGTCAGACCTTGTGGCAGGCCCGCATCGGCGAAGGCGGTACCGTAGGCGGCATCGAGTGGGGTCCCGCCAGCGACGGCCGCAACATCTACGTCGGGCTCTCCGATATTCGCTTCGAAGTGGCGCGCAAGCCCGGCAGCAACGACCGGACCTACGATCTCAATCCCAACAAAGGCGGCGGGCTGTTCGCGTTTCGCGTCGATAACGGCGAGCGGATATGGCAGACTCCGCCACCCGGATGCGGCGACCGTCGGCCCTGCAGTCCGGCGCAATCGGCAGCCATCACGGCGATTCCCGGCGCGGTCTTCTCGGGCTCCGAAGACGGCCACCTGCGGGCGTTTTCCACGGCGAACGGGCACATCATCTGGGATTTCGACACCGCCCGCGAATTCAAGACTGTAAACGGCGTGGCCGGACACGGCGGAGCCATAGACGTCGCCGGGCCAGTGGTCGCCGGGGGCATGCTGTTCTCGGTATCCGGATATCCGGCGCGCGGCGGGATGGGCGGAAATGTCTTGTTGGCGTTCGGGGTGGAATAGCTACCATAGGAGAGAAGCATGTCTGACTTCTCTCGGGATACGGCGCCGGCAATAGAAGTTCGAGACCTCCGGAAGCTGTACGATCAGAAAGCCGCCGTGGATGGGCTCACCCTTAGCGTTCCACGCGGCTGTTTCTTTGGATTCCTGGGACCCAACGGCGCCGGTAAAACCACCACCATCAAGATGCTGATGGGCCTGGCCCCGCCCACCTCCGGTTCGATCCGTCTGCTCGGGCTGCCCATGCCTGAGCAAGGGTTGGAGATCAAGCGCCAGATCGGGCTGGTTCCCGACGAATCTCTGCTGTTCGACCACCTCACCGGCCGCGAGTTTATAGAATTCGTCGGCCGCATTTATGGCCTGGAGCGCTCTATCGCGCGGGAGCGAAGCCAGGAGCTGCTCGACCTGTTCGAGCTGGGCGATGCATCGCGCAAGCTCATTGCCGAATATTCGAAGGGGATGCGGAAGCGCGTCGCGATGGCGGCTGCGCTGATCCATCGGCCTCAGCTTTTCCTGATGGACGAGCCGTTCGAAGGCGTGGACGCCGTCGGCGCGCGATTGATGAAGGATATCCTGCTCGAGCAAGTCCGCCACGGCGCGACCATCTTCCTCACCTCGCACGTGCTGGAGGTAGTCGAGCGGCTCTGCGACCGCGTGGCGATCATCAACAACGGCAAGCTGGTGCGGGAAGGCTCCATGGAAGAGCTGCGCGGATCGTCGGATACGCTGGAAGACGCCTTTGTTCGCGCGGTGGGCGTGGGCACCATGCGCGAAACCCTCGACTGGCTGTGAGAACGCCGTGAATCAGTCACTCGCGATTCTCTGGGCTCAATGGCGCTCCCTCCGCAACTTCTTTCCGCGACGGGGCGTCGGCTGGACCGCTGTCGTCGGCCTGATCTGGTATGGATTCTGGATCGCCGCTGCATACGCGGTCATGCTGTTGACCAGTTCGCCGATGTCCGGAGGACTGTCGGGGGCTCTGCTGCTGGTGTTCCTCTACTGGCAGGTAATCCCTGTGCTGATGGCAGCGTCCGGAGCATCGCTCGACCTGCGCAAACTTCAGGCCTACCCTGTTCCGGTTTCCCAGTTGTTCTGGCTGGAGGTGATGCTGCGTGTCACGGTGGCAGTCGAGGTGGTTCTCGTTTTGACCGGCGCGGGCATCGGGATCCTGCGGAATCCCGCGCTGCACGCGTGGAATGCCCTGGGATTGGCGCCCTTCGCAGCGCTGAACCTGGCGTTGGGTGTCGGCTTACGGGACACCATTGCCCGCATTCTCGCACGCCGGCGTATCCGCGAGGCGGCTTTTTTTCTGCTGATCCTGTGCGCTGCGCTGCCTCAGGTTCTGCTCACTCGAGGCCGCGGATTTGCCGGCAGGTTTCGAGGAGTGCTGACGCGCGAGTCGTGGTCCGGCTGGCCCTGGACGGCCACTGCGGACTTTCTGCAAGGACATAGGCAGCTCCGGGCCGTGGCGATCCTCGCCGTATGGCTGGCGGCCGCAGGGCTCTTCAGCTACTGGCAGTTCCGCCGCACGATTTTCTTCGATGCGCAGGCGGCCTCGGCGCGTTCGTCAAGCGGATCCGCCGCATCCGGATTCATCGAGCAATGGATCGAGCGATTCTTCCGGTTACCCTCCCTGTTGCTCGGCGATCCGCTGGGCGCGCTGGTCGAAAAAGAAGTACGCTTCCTGAGCCGCTCGCCGCGATTCCGCCTGGTCTTCCTGATGGGATTTACTTTCGGGCTGCTGGTCTGGCTCCCCGTGGCGCTGGGCCGCCAGGGAGCATCGCAATCGTTCCTGGGCTCGAATTACCTGACCGTGGTCAGCGTGTATTCGCTGGTGCTGCTCAGCGAGGCATGCTTCTGGAACTTCTTCGGATTCGACCGGTCGGCGGCCCAGATCTACTTCCTGGCGCCGATTCCCTTCGCGCGCGTCATGATCGGCAAGAACCTCAGCGCGCTGTTCTTCATTGTGCTCGAAATCAGCATGATCGCCCTGGTGTGCGGATTATTGGGAATGCCCCTGCGGCCGCGCACGCTGGCGGAATCCTTTGGGGTGGCGGCGGTGATCAGCATTTTCCTTTTGGCCGCGGGCAATCAACTCTCCATTCACCACCCGCGCGCTATGAACCCGGCGGCGTCATTCCGCGCCGGCGCGTCCGGCCGCATTCAGGCGATTCTGTTCGTCATCTGGCCCGTTGTGTTTGTGCCGGTCGGCCTGGCGTACCTGGCCCGCTACGCTTTTGCGAACCAGGCTGCCTTCTTCGCCGTCCTGGCGGTGGATGCGGCGATTGGAATCGTCGTTTACAAGCTGTCGCTCGATTCCGCCGTGGCGGCCGCGGAGCAGCTTAAGGAACAGATCGTCGCGGCGCTGTCGCGCGGCGAGGGTCCGATTACCGCGTAGCGCACAGCGCAGGGCGCGCACCAACAAGGGCAAAGGAAAGAGCTTGCACCCGGCTGCGTTGTGCGCGGAATAGGGGCTAAGACGCGGCCAGCGCCACCTTCTTTCCTTCGAGCGCCAGCAGTTTTTCTTTGGTCGTGAGGCCCCCGCCGAATCCGCCCAGCCCGCCGTCGCCGGCGATCACGCGATGGCACGGAATCACAATCGGAATGCGGTTCTTTCCGTTCGCCGAACCCACGGCACGAGACGCCTTGGGATTCCCGACACGCTTGGCCAGTTCGCCGTACGAGATGGTTTCGCCGTAAGGAATCTCCTGAAGCTTCCGCCACACTTTGCGCTGGAAATCGGTGCCTTCCGGCGCCAGGGGAAGGTCGAAGTCCCTCCTTGTCCCGGCGAAATATTCGCGCAACTGCCGCACCGCCTCCGCCAGGGGACCGCTCGTGGATTGCGTCCACTCAGCCTCCGGCTTCTGGGGTTTACCATGCTTGGGAAACCCGATCAGATGGATCGCTTCCGCATCGCCCGCGATGAGTAAAGGGCCGATCGGACTATCGGCATAACAATACTTCATAGCAACAGTATAAGATGGAGTGAAATGGCACTCGCGGTTCTGCTGTTTGTGTTCTTCGTCATCATCGTACTGATTGGCTTGTTCGTCTTCCCGCCGACGGCATGGGTGAAGTGGTTCGCCAACGACCATAAGAAGAAATAGGCGCTCATGCGCGCTCGTTTGTGGCGCGGCGGTTTGCAGAAGTGAGAAGCTCCGCCGGAATCCATCCGAACTGAATGACCCGGTCGTGAATTTTTTTGAGGCCCACCGTGTCGGCGTAGAACATCGGCCCGCCGCGATACGCCGGAAATCCGTAACCCGTAAGATAGATGACGTCGATATCCACGGCGCGTAGCGCGATTCCTTCCTCGAGAACCTTGAAACCTTCATTGATCAGCGCGTAAATACACCGCTCAAGGATTTCCTCGTCGGAGATCGCGCGGTTGCCCTTACGGATGAGCGCCAGCGCCTCCGGATCGGGTACCGGTTTGCGAGCCTCATCGTAGCGATAAAAACCCGCGCCGGTTTTTTGACCGTATCGTCCCGCCGCGTAAAGTCTGTCGACAGCCTCCGGCTGCTTCGATCCAACGGGTGGAGGGAACTCTTGCTCGATCCTCCAGAACACGTCGATCCCGCTCATATCCGCCATCGCCAGCGGCCCCATGGCCATCCCGAAATCGGTGAGCGCTCGGTCCACCTGCTGGGGCGTCGCGCCTTCTTCGATTAGAAATTGGGCCTCGTTCATGTACGGAATCACCATGCGGTTGCCGACGAATCCGAATCCGTTCCGCACCACCACGCCGACCTTCTTGAGGATTTTCGCCAGCGCCATGGCGGTCGCGATCACGGGTTTTCCGGTGGCCTTGCCGCGGACGATCTCCACCAACCGCATCACGTTCGCGGGGCTGAAGAAATGCGTGCCGATGACCATGTGGGGGCGCGATGTCGCCGATGCGATGGCGTCGATGTCCAGAGTCGATGTGTTCGATGCCAGGATGCAGCCCGGCTTGGCGATCTTATCGATCTCGGCGAACACCTGCTTCTTAAGTGCCAGCGATTCGAACACCGCTTCGATGATGATGTCGGCTTGCTCGAAAGCCTCCCAGCCGAGCTGGGGCGTGATCCTCGCGACGCGCTCCTCCGCGGCGGCCGCCGTGAGCCGTCCGTTTTTGACGGATCGGTCGTAGTTCCTGCGGATCGTCGTCATGCCGCGGTCGAGCGCTGCCTGTTCCGTGTCTTTTAAAAAGACTGGGATGCCCGCATTGGCGAGAGCCATCGCGATCCCGCCGCCCATGGTGCCTACCCCAATTACGCCCGCACTCCGGATCGTATAAAGAGCCGTATCTTTGGGGATGTCGGGGATCTTCGCCACTGCCCGCTCGGCAAAAAACGCATGGATCAGCGCCTTGCACTGGTCCGAGTGCAGGCATTCATCAAAGATTTCGGCTTCTTTGCGGATACCCTCGGCGAACGGCAGGGTCATGGCCGCTTCAATGGCATCCAGAGCCAAATACGGGGCGGTCGGATTCCGCCGGAGCTTTTTGCGAACCGCGGATAGGTCCGCGGGTGTTGCAGGCAAGTCGCGCGTTCGCCTAACTCCGTTAGCGTTTCGTGCAAACTCCACCGCTCCCACGAGCAAATCTCCGTCAATGATCCGGTCGATGATTCCGGCGGCAAGAGCGTCCTGCGCGGAAATTGGCTCGCCGAACGCGCACATCTCGGCGGCTTTCGCGACGCCCGCTAATCTCGGCAGGCGCTGAGTTCCGCCCGCGCCAGGAATCAGGCCGATCTTCACCTCCGGCTGTCCGACCTGCGCGTCCGCGGTTGCCACGCGATAGTGTCCGGCCATGCCGAGTTCCAGGCCGCCGCCGAGCGCCGTTCCGTGAATCGCCATGATCACGGGCTTGGCGCAATCCTCGATCGCGTTCAGTACCGGATGAAACGGCGGCAGGTGTCCAGTACCAGCGTGGATCCCGGCAAGCTCGTTGATATCCGCACCGGCAACGAATGTCCGCCCGCCGCCGATGATCACAATCGCGTGCACGTCTGCATTCGCCTCCAATGCCTCCACGGCGGTTTGGATGCCCCGGAGCACCCCGGAACTGAGCGCATTCACCGGAGGATTGTCGATGGAGATGACGCCCACCGCGTTTTGAACAGAGTAAGTAACTAATGTTTCGGTCATTTGGATGAGCCGCGTCGTTTCTAGCTTGACACTTTTGGCGAGTGGTCTTAAGATGAAGGCATCACTGAGGAAGGAGGTGGTCCAGTCTAATGATATCTGGCAGTAGTAAAAACAGCACTCAAACCACGCGTGAGGTGGCCGACTGTTAAAGTCGACCCGCTAACGTTCAGGTTTCGATCAGTGTCGAGGCCGCTGCTCCTGTGGAACGGCCCCCTCAACGCGAAGAGAGTCTGAAAAACGATCATAGAGCCCCGCAGCGGCCCTCAAAAGCCGTTTGCGGGGCTTTATGTTAGAATAAAGTTTCCCATGAAAGCTGGAATTCACCCCGCCTACGAAGAAGTCAACGTTGTTTGCGCCTGCGGGCACACCTTCAAGACGCGCTCGGCTCATAAGGGCGACATCCGCGTGGAAATCTGCTCGAGCTGCCACCCGTTCTTCACCGGAAAGCAGAAGCTGATCGACACCGAGGGTCGCGTCGACCGGTTCCAAAAGAAATATCAAAAGGTCCGGGAAGCGCAGGCCGCCGCTGCCGCCGCCAAGAAAAAACCCGCGTAAAAGACCTACCGGACCTTTATCGTCAGCGACGCGCTCTTGCTGTTCCCCTTGGCGTCTTCCGCTTTGAGCGTGTAAGTCGTTGTCTTCTTCGGAAACACGTTCAGGCAGTGCGAGATGGCGGGCTTGATCGGCTCCACTCCCGGATCGATTTTTACTTGCGCGGCGTTCGATACGCCGTAGCACAACACCACCCGGCCTCCCGGCGAGACCTCACCCTTGGCGGCGTTGAAACCCAGAATTGTGAGCTGATCTCCGCCGAATGCCGCGACCACTTTTCGGTCCGCGTCGATCTGTTTTTGCTGGGATTCGAGTTCGGATTCAGAGGCGCTTTGGTGCCGGGAGTAGAGAACCGAGGCGGTCCACAGCGCGACCACCACCATCAGGACCGTGGTGTACGGAAGAAGTCGACGCAACACGCTGGAGCGCCGAAGGGTTCAGAATCCGCCTGGACCGCCGCGCGGGCCGCCCTTCTTTATTCGATCCTCGCGCGCCTTCTGCAAACGGTCGTATTCCGCCTTCTGTTCGGGGTTTAGCATGGCGCGCATCTTGTCCATCTGCTCCCGCCGGATTTCCTGTTGGGCAGGTATCGTTCCGCGATGTACTTCGTCCATCCTGACCCGAGTTTCATCCATGATCATTCCGACCTTGACAACCTGATCGTCCGTCAATTTAAGATGACTCTTCCAGAAGTCGATAATCCCGCGGCGAACATCTTCAGGACTCTTGGGCGCCTTGCCGCTCTTGGCCGGGGAAATACGATAAGTCCCATACAGATGATCGCCGAACCCGCCCAGAACGGCGCCGCTGATAAATACCAGGCCGATATAGAGGGCGATCGAACTGCGAGTCAGGTTCATCGCAGGTCAGCAGCGGCAAGCACATCTACATAGTCGTTGGAGTGTTCCGCAGCAAGGGCATCCACATAGGTCCCGCTGTAGAATACTTCATCGTTGTGTGTTGTAGGGATCAATACAACGCTCATGATCAGGGCCAGGGCGACCGTGGCCATGACACAAATTTGAGCGAGCCGGCGAAATACGGACGTGGTTTCGACGCGGCGCGCTTCGATCTTCTGCCACAGCTGCGGCATGAAGTTGGGGCCGGCATCGATATCGGGAGTTGCGTCCCGATACTCAGTCCAAAGCGCGTCGAGCCTGTCTTTCATGCGATCCATTCTATACCTCCGGACGTGGAATCTGCTACTCGCCCACCTCGGGCTCCCCGGCCTCGTAAGCCTTTAGAACCCGCTGCCTAGCCCGGAACAATCGTACCTTCAGAGCGTTTTCGTTTACCCGGTATATCTTCTCCAGCTCCTTGAGAGATAACCCTTCTACTTCTTTCAGCGTCAGGAGGATCCGGTCTTCCTCGGAAATCTTGCCGAGTAAGTCGTCCACGGTCTCCCGTATCTTAGTCCGACGTACTTCTTCTACGTTGCGTTTCCCACCTGCGGCAGCGTCCGCCATCATGACCTGCTGCTCGCTCAAATCCGACATCCGGCTCTCATGCCGCCGCCGCTGCCGGCGCAGATAATCGTACGCCGCGTTCACCGTCAGCCGGTACAGCCACGGCTCGAATACTTCCGCCGTCCTCAGCTGGTCCAAGGAAAAATACAGCCGCAGAAAAACTTCCTGTCCGACGTCTTCTACATCTTCCGGCCTGCCGATCAGCCGCGCAATGGTACCCAGGATCCGTTTGCGGTACGCCTGCACTACCTGGTTAAACGCACTGTCATCGCCACTCCGAGCCCGTTCTATGAGTTCGAAGTCAACCAGCATGACCGCCGCCACCGCTCCCAGTGTTACCGGCGGTACTAAAAGTCCAATCCCTACAAGAAAAAAGGCGCACCGGCTCACTGCTAGGTTACAACACTTGCGCGTCCTGGGCCACGGGGGGCCTTAGGATATCCAAACCACTTATTATCTATGAGATAGGGTGAGCAACGCGCTGTTTCTTGCTATTTCGCCGGTACCGGATCGGGTACCGGGATGTCGTTGGACGCCGTCCGGCGCTTGAATTTCCACTTACCGCTCTCACGGACGAAGGTATCGTCATAGCGGCCAGCCTGAGCGATAGCCGGCTTTTTGTCGGGTCCCGGGGTCACGAAAGTCCATCGCGACCAAGCCGTCGCCGAGTCTCCATGCACGTCGATTTTGAAATTAGACAGGATGTGGAAGGTATTGCCCCGATTGGGACCGGGGATCTGTTTTTCCATGAACGCCTGGATGGCAGCGGGGCCCTGGACGGTTCCGAATCCGCCCACCCATTCCCCATCTTTCGCGAATAGTCGAGAATACGCCGCGAAATCGCGGGCATCGAGGAATCGGCCGTAATCGAGCAGGACGTTTTGGATTTCCTGAATATCCTCGAGCCGCTGGACACGCGCTGCGAGAGACTTGCTGTCCTGGGCAAACAGCGGCGCTAACGTCATCAGAAAAATGAGACTCGCTCGCATGGCGTTCACCTCGACGAGAGTGTATCACTCCGGGGCGTGCGCTTCGCTAGCTAGTATTAGTTCATGATCGAGATACAGCCTATCCGAG
This sequence comes from Bryobacteraceae bacterium, assembly GCA_036003585.1. GTDB lineage: Bacteria > Acidobacteriota > Terriglobia > Bryobacterales > Bryobacteraceae > Palsa-187. The sequence continues at coordinate 54,122 of DASYSG010000079.1, forward strand.
TCGAGATCGAAGGCGAGGAAGATGGTCGAGTACTTGCGTCAGTCCCGGACCTCCCCGGCGTGATGGCCTACGGCACCACCGACGAGGAAGCTGTGCGAAGAGTCAAATCGATAGCGGATTGGCTGGAGTCTGAAGAAGCAAGTTGGATCCCATCGGAAGTTTCAAAGGCCAGGTTGGTCGAACTTCACCTTTGTTTTCACGATAGCGTAGAGGTCGGCCCTGCGGCACTCGCGAAGATTGCCAACGAGACAGGCCTCCGGCCCGAAGATCTTTGACAAAGGCCGCATGCCACAATCAAGTGATGGACTTTCTCGACGGCCTCAATCCCCGCCAGCGTGAGGCCGTGGAGCATACCGAGGGACCCTTACTCGTCCTGGCCGGCGCCGGCAGCGGCAAGACGCGAGTGATCACGCACCGCATCGCTCACCTGGTCAGCGCCCACAAGGTTCCCGGCTGGGCTATCCTGGCCGTCACCTTCACCAACAAAGCCGCCGGTGAAATGCGCGAGCGCGTCCGTTCCCTGGTTGCCGGCGAGCCGCGCGACGCACCCACCGTTTCCACGTTCCACGCCTTCTGCGTCCGCCTGCTGCGGCGCGATGGGGCGGCGCTGGCGCAGATCCGTCCCGGCTTCACGCCTCAATTCACCATCTACGACGACGACGATCAGGTCTCGATCCTGCGCGGTGTCTACAAACAGCTCGGCCTGGACGACAAGTTCATGCAGCATCGCGCGGCGCTGTCGCGCATCAGCCATGCAAAGAGCGTAAAGCAATCGCCCGCGGAGATGGCTCGGGCAGCGACCGACCCCACCACCACGCGGATGGCTGTGATCTACGAACGTTATCAGGCCAAATTGCTCGAATCGAACGCGCTCGATTTCGACGATCTATTGCTTGAGGCAGTACGGCTGCTGGCGAACGACGCGCCGACGCAGGAACGCATCAACCGGCGCTACGAATTCCTAATGGTGGACGAATACCAGGACACCAATCGAAGCCAATACGAGTTGATGCGCCTGCTGACGGGCGATCGCCACAATGTGGCCGTGGTCGGCGACGAAGACCAGTCGATTTATGGCTGGCGCGGAGCCAATATTCGTAACATCCTTGATTTCGAGAGAGATTTCCCCGGGGCGATCACGATCCGCCTCGAACAGAATTACCGCTCGACGAAGAATATTCTGGAAGCCGCCAGCGCGGTGGTCGCGAATAATACCGAGCGCATCGGGAAGTGGCTCTGGACCGAATCGGGCGAGGGCGACAAGATCACTCTCTACGAAGCTCCCGACGCCGAAAACGAAGCCCTGTGGATCGCCGACAGGATTGAAGCGCACATGGCGCGGAATCCGGGAGAGCACGTTGCGGTTCTGTATCGCACCAACGCACAATCGCGCCAGATTGAAGAAGCCCTGCGGCGCTACGGCCGCAAGTACATCGTGGTCGGCGGCTTCAGTTTCTACCAGCGCGCCGAAGTCAAGGATGTGATCGCGTATCTGAGGGTCCTGCTGAGCCCGCAGGATACGATCAGCCTGCTGCGCATCATCAACACGCCCGCGCGCGGGATCGGCCGGACGACTATCGAGCAAATCGAGCAGTATGCGCTCACGCATGAGCTCGCTTTATGGACCGCGCTCGAGCGGATGCTCGACGAACATTCTTTGGGCGCGAGGGCCGAAACGGCACTTAGCGCGTTCCAAAAAATGATGAAGGAGCTGGCGGACGGGATCGAAACACGACCGCCCGCTGAGACGCTGAACGCCCTGCTCGACCAAACGGGCTATCGCAAAATGCTTCAGGACGAGGGCACCGAGGAATCGGCCTCGCGTATGGCCAACCTGGACGAACTGCTCAACGCAGCGGCCGATGCTGCGGAACGCGGCGAGTCCCTCCGGGACTTTCTCGACCATGCCGCGCTGGTTTCGGACGCCGATTCGGTGGACGATCGCGCCCCGGTCTCGCTGCTGACCATGCATAACGCCAAGGGCCTGGAATTCCCGGTGGTGTTCATCGCCGGCATGGAAGAAGGCTTGTTTCCGCACAGCCGGTCGATTAACTCGGGCGACGCGTTGCAAATGGAAGAAGAGCGGCGTCTATGCTACGTCGGGATGACGCGCGCGCGGAAGAAGCTCTATCTGAGCTGGGCGCGGTACCGGCGGCGATTTGGCGCGGGGCAGCCGGAAGCGTCGATTCGATCGCGGTTCTTGAAAGAAGTCCCGGCGACGTTGATCGAGAACGTGCGTGGCGATCAGGGGCATGTCGATCTGTACGCCGAGCGGCACCTGGTCCGGGAAACGGCCCAGAAGAACCTTTATACTGGGAAGACTTACAACTCAGTGGATGCGATCCAGCAGTTCTTCACTGGGGGCGCGCCGAAACCGGCTGCTCCAAGGCCGGCGGTACGACCGGCGCAGCAGTTGGCGCCAAAGACAACGGCACCGGCGAAACCAAAGAAGTTGGGACCGGGATCGTCGATCGAGCACGCCAAGTACGGGCGCGGCACGGTGTTGCGCCTGGAAGGAAGCGGCGACGACACCAAAGTAACGGTGAGTTTTCCGGGGTACGGATTAAAGAAACTGATCGCGAAATACGCGGGAATCAAGGTCGAATGAACACTAAGAAAGTTACCGATAAAGCAGAACGCAAGAAGCTGAAGCGCACGGCGCGCAAGAAAGCGGCTCCCAAGGCCAAGCGGCCCTCCGATGTGGCGCGCGGCTCGCGCAAGCAAAAAGTCGCCAAGATGGTGAAGGGCCAGAGCAAGCGCTAATCGACATCTGGCGGGTTGAAAACCCGCCGCAGGTTGGAAACCTGCCCCACTTCCGAGCATGCGGAGCCTGACTCGCACCAAGTCGATCGCCGAGCTGATCTCGGCCAGCGAGGCGCACTCGGGCCGGCTCCGCCGCCATCTGGGATTGTGGAGTCTGGTCGCGCTGGGCATCGGGTCGGTCGTCGGAGCGGGGATATTCACTCTCACGGGGACCGCCGCGGCCGGGCTCCAGTTCGATTTCTCGTCGGTATACAAGGCCCCGGTGCTCGATCTGCTGATGCACGGGCGCAACGCCGTGGGAGTGACGGGCCGTCCAGGCGCTGGTCCCGGGATTTCCCTTTCATTTTTGTTGGTCGCGATCGCCTGCGGATTCGCGGCACTGTGCTACGCCGAACTGGCGTCCATGATCCCGGTGGCGGGCAGCGCCTACACGTACGCGTATGCGACCATGGGCGAGATTTTCGCCTGGATCATCGGCTGGGATCTGATCCTCGAATACGCCGTTTCGAACATGGCCGTGGCCGTGGGATTCTCGGCGTATCTGAACGACCTGCTGGAGAACGTCACCGGGTTTCGCCTGCCCGAATCGTTATCAAATCCAGTTTTTATAGAAGATAAGCCCACAGGCGCGATTTTCAATCTTCCGGCGTTTGTGCTGATCATGCTACTGACTTGGGTTCTGGTTCGGGGTGTACGCGAAAGCGCACGGGCCAACAACTGGATGGTGGTGATCAAGATCGCGGCGATCCTGCTGTTTGTTTTCGGCGCGGCGCGCGCGGTCAACACCGCCAACTGGCATCCGTTCCTGCCCAATGGATTCTCGGGCGTGCTCACCGGTGGCGCGATCGTCTTCTTCACCTACATCGGCTTCGATTCGGTATCGACCGCGGCGGAGGAGTGCAATGAGCCGCAGCGCAACATGCCGCTGGGAATCCTGATTACGCTGGCGGCCTGCGCGATTCTGTACGCCGCGGTGGCGTTGGTGCTGACCGGCATCGCCAAATGGGACACCCTGAATAATGCCGCACCCGTAGCCAACGCGCTCAAGATGCTGGGCTTCAATCGTCTGCGGCTGGTGGTGACGATCGGCGCGCTACTGGGGATGATTTCGTCGCTGCTGGTGTTCCAGTACGGACAGGCGCGCATCTGGTTTGCGATGTCGCGCGATCGCCTGCTGCCTGCCCTGTTTTCGCGGGTGCATCCCAGGTATGAAACACCTCACGTCAGCACCTGGATCGCGGGATTCGTGGTCGGCATTCCCGCGGGGATTCTGGATATCGGCACGCTGGGCGACCTGACGAATATCGGTACGCTATTCGCGTTCGTCGTCGTCTCGGCGGGTGTGATCATTTTGCGCCGCAAGCAGCCGGATTACAAGCGCGGCTTCCGCGTGCCCTGGGTTCCGTTCCTGCCGCTGCTCTCGATGGGCTGCTGCCTGGTGCTGATGCTGAGCCTGCCGCTCGAAACCTGGATACGGTTCGTGGTGTGGCTGGCGATCGGGCTGGCGATTTATTTCCTGTATAGCCGCAAACAGGTCCGCGCGACGTAGCCGGGATGCGCGAATTCGATTCGATCGTCATCGGCGTGGGCGGGATGGGCAGCGCGACGGTGTATCATCTGGCCCGACGCGGACAACGGGTCCTCGGGCTGGAACAGTTCGACATAGCGCACGATTTCGGCTCGTCGCACGGAATCACGCGCATTATCCGCATGGCGTATCCAGAGGGCGCCGGATACGTCCCGCTCCTGCACCGGGCCTACGAACTATGGCGGGATCTTGAAGCAAGGTCGGGTGAGCGCCTGTTGTTTGTGACCGGATGTGTGGATGCAGGCGCGCCGGATAGCGCAACCGTGCGTGGATCGCTCAAAACCTGCCGGAAGTTTGGCTTGGACCACCAGGTATTCGATGGCCGGTCGCTGCGCGAGAGGTTCCCGGGCTATCAGTTTCCAGACGGCATGGCCGCGGTTCTGCAACCCGACGGCGGCTTTCTGCTGCCCGAACGCTGCATCGCCACCTACGCGGCGGCCGCGCAGGCGTTGGGCGCGGAGGTTCATACGCGCGAGCGCGTCGACGGATGGGACGCGACCGGTGGCGGCGTCGAGGTTCGCACGCACCACGAGACCTATCGAGCGCGCAAGCTGGTGATCACCGCCGGGCCGTGGGCATCGCAGCTTTGTCCGATGCTGCGGAGTGTGGCGGTCCCTGAACGGCAAGTTGTCCTGTGGGCGCGGCCGTTGCGTCCTGAACTGTTCCGGCTCGGAGCGTTCCCGGTTTTCAATCTCGAAGCCCCCGAGGGCCGGTTCTATGGATGCCCTGAATACGGCGTTCCGGGCTTCAAAATCGGGAAGTATCATCATCGCCGCGAGGATGTCGATCCTGAACGTGTCGATCGCGAGATTCATCCCGAAGATGAAGCCGTACTGCGCGAGGGAATTCGCCGCTATTTTCCGGACGCCGACGGTCCGGCCCTGGCGATGAAGACCTGTATGTTCACCAATAGTCCCGACGAGCACTTTATTCTGGATGCGCATCCGGAAGCCGGCAACGTCTACATCGCGGCGGGGTTCTCCGGACACGGGTTCAAGTTCGCCAGCGTGGTGGGCGAGATCATGGCTGACCTGGCTCTGGATGGCGGGGCAAAATACGCGGATCAGCTCGGCATGTTCCGGCTCGCGCGTTTCGGCCCGCTTATTGGGCTGGGAAATAGCCGTCGCGAGCCTGGACAGTGACACCTTTTCGTTTTACCGACACACGAATTTTGCGGTAACCCGGACGAGGGTTGACAGGCGTGAAGCCAAGGCTGTACTGGTTCCTCAGCTCGTCTTCGATACGGCTGTAGATTTTCTCCAGCGTCTCCGCGGCGGCGAGGTCGAAGTAGCTACCACCGGTCTCCCTGGCGATCCGCTCTAAAGCTTTACGGCCTTCGCGGGGAACCGGCGAGCCTCCTTGCGAGGCGGGAACCTGGAACGCGAAGACATCGCGGTCGAGAAAACGGATCGAGTAGATTAGCGCGTCGGCCCTTTGGGCCGTCTCCACGGCCGCACTGAGCGGGGCCGAGCTGCTGGTGTCATATCCGTCGGAGAGAACGATCAAAGCCTTCCGGCCGGGCTGGTCCGCGAGCCCGCGGGCCGCGGAAACAATGGCGTCATAGAGCGCGGTGCCACGTGCGCTGCTTTCCTTGGGATCGATCTCCAACTGAGAGAGGTTGTCGAGCAGTTCAATGCGGCGGTCGAATCGCACGAAAAACGCCCGGTCTTGGGGACGCAGGACCTGGTCGATAAACTGTTGGCTTGCGCGGCGCTGCTCAGCGAGCACGGTACGCTGGCTGCCGCTCACGTCTATCAGAAGGCCTAGCATCAGAGGCTGATCGGCTTGAGCCGAGAAATAGCGAATCGGTTGAGTGCGGCCGTCCTCTTCAAGCTTGAAATCGTTTTGGGCGAGTCCTTTGACCAGCTGTCCCTGTTTATCGCGGACGGTAACCAGGACGTTGACCACGTTGACGCCGGTGGAGAATGTGGCTTGCTGAGCCTTGGCCAAGGCGCAAATCGCACCGGCGGTCAGCCGCAGCGCGTAACGCCTGGATGGAGATCTGGCCACATGATCAGTATGCCCCCTTGCGTGCCTGCGAAAACGGGACAGCCAGCCGATTTCGGGGCACTCTTCCGGACCGAGGTGACGCTTGTTCTTCGAAATCGGAGGCAGTCCCCGTTTTCGTCCCGTCAGTAGCTGAGAATTCGGTCGGCTTCGGCGACGATGTTTTCGACCTGGGGCAGGATCTCAGCTTCGAGATTCGGGTGGTAGCCGACCCAGGTATCGAGCGCGCCTATCCGGCCGACCGGGGCGTCGAGCGACGAGAACAGCTCGCGGGCGAGGCGCGCCGAGATTTCGGCCCCGAATCCCCAGGAAAGCGTGTCCTCATGCACGACCATGACGCGGCTGGTTTTTTCGACCGACGCGCGAATCGCTTCCCAATCGTACGGCGAGAGCGTCCGCAGATCGATGACTTCCACGGTGTGATCGGGATTGTGCTGCTCGACGAGCAGAGCCGCTTGGAGCGACTTCTGAACCAGTGCGCCGTAAGTGACGATGGTCAGTCGCGAACCGGTTTTCGCGATCTTGGCTTTCGCGAAGGGGATAGTGTAGTCCGGTCCGGGATGCGGCGAGCGATTGTAGGCCTCGCGATACAGTTTCTTGTGCTCCAGGAATAAAACGGGATCGTCGGAACGGATGGCTGTCCGCAACAAGCCGCAGGCGTCCAGAGCATTCGACGGAAACACGACCCGCAAGCCGGGGATGTGGGTGAAAATCGATTCGCCGCACTGGCTGTGATAAATCGCACCGCCGTTGAGATACCCGCCGATGGTGACGCGAATCACCATGGGGGCCGAGAATCCGTTATACGAGCGCCAACGCAGGCTGGCGAGCTCGTCACGAATCTGCATCATGGCCGGCCAAATGTAGTCGAAGAACTGAATTTCAACGATGGGCTTCAGCCCACGCGTGGCCATGCCGGCTCCGCGGCCGACGATGGCAGCTTCGGCGATGGGAGTGTTGAAGACCCGCTGCGATCCGAAAACGGTCTGGAGGCCCTGGGTAGCCTTGAAAACGCCGCCCTTACCCTTGAGCTCTTTCAGGTTGTCCTCGTGGCTGCAATCGGCGACGTCCTCGCCGAACAGCACGATCTTGTCGTTGCGGCGCATCTCCTCGTGCAGGGTGAGATTGATTTCGTCGACCATCGTCCGCGGATTTCCGGAAAAGCGGGGCTCCGCGTCGAATTCCTTCGACGTGGGATCGACCAGGGGCGAATACAGGAATCGCATGGCCGAACCGGGAGGCGGCGGCGCGGCTTTCAAGACCTTCTGGCCAACTTCCTGGATTTCGAGCTCAACCTCGTGAGTTAACAACTCCAAGCCGTGGGGTTCCAGTAAACCTTGGGAGATGAGCCACTCGGGGAACTTAACGATGGGATCGCGGGCGGCCTCAGCGGCACGCTCGGCTTTGGTTTTGTACAGGCGTTCGTCATCGGAAAGCGAGTGCGAATAAGGGCGCGTGCAGCGGGCGTGCACCAGAACGGGCGACTGCTGGCGGCGGCAATATTCCACGGCCTCGGACATGGTGGCGTAGGAAGCGAGGAAGTCGCTGCCGTCGCATTCGAAGATTTTCAGGTTCGGGAATCCGGAGACGAGACGAGCGATGTTGCCGCCGGCGGTCTGTTTTTCGACGGGGACCGAGATGGCCCAGCCGTTGTCCTCGACCAGGTACAGGATCGCGAGCTTCTCCAGGCAGGCGATGTTGAGCGATTCCCAGAATTCGCCTTCACTGGTGGCTCCCTCACCGGTGGCGGTAACCGTAATCGCGTCGGTTCCGGGTTCGAGGCGCCGCTGAGCGTCGGCACAGCCAATTGCGGGCAAGAACTGCGTTCCGGTAGCAGAAGATGGAGAGACGATGTGGAGGCGCGGATTGCTCCAATGAGAAGGCATCTGGCGGCCGCCGGAAGAAGGATCGGATTCGGCTCCCACGGCCTGGAGCAGCATGTCTTCGGCGGTCATCCCCAGGGTCAGACATAACGCGCGGTCGCGATAGTAGGGGAAGAACCAGTCGTGGCCAGGCTTGAGAACCATGCCGGCGGCGGTCTGAATGGCTTCGTGGCCGGCGCCGGAGATCTGGAAATAGATTTTGCTCTGGCGTTTGAGAAGGATCTCCCGATCGTCGATACGGCGGGAGAGGTACATGAGACGGAAGGCCCGGATGAGTTCATCGCGCCCGAGACCCGAGGGTCCGGGCGGCCTAAGTGCCAGGTCGGTGACTCCGCTTGCCATGGACGTCCGTAACAAGTTTATACCAACGAAATGAGTCAGGCGACAACCCGACAGGCGACAAGATCGCCTGTCCTACTTGCTAGAATGGAGCTTCACTATGCCAGTCACAGGTGCCGGATTAGAGGGGATTGTCGCGACCGAATCGCGACTATGTTTTATCGATGGGGACGCGGGGGTGCTGAGTTATCAGGGCTTCCGCATCGAGACGCTAGCGGAGCATGCGACGTTCGAGGAAACCATCTATTTGCTGTGGCACGGAAAGCTGCCCACGCAGACGGAGCTCGATGAGCTGAAGGCCGCGCTGGTGGCGAATCGCGGGATTCCGGCGGAAGTCGAAGCGTTTCTGAAGAGCAATCCGAAAGCCTCGCCGATGCATGTGCTGCGCACTGCGGTTTCGATGCTGGGGCTGTCGGATCCCGATGCCAACAGCGTTCAGGCGGGACCCGCCGCGCAAAAGGCCGTGAGGCTGATGGCGCAGACGGCGACCATCGTGACCAGCTTCGATCGGTTGCGCAAGGGTCAACCAGTGGTGGCGGGCGATCCCAAACTGGGCTTCGCCGCGAACTTTCTGTATACGCTCACGGGAAAGAAGCCCGATGATGTGATGGCCCGCACGTTCGACATCGCGTTGACCTTGCACGCCGAGCACGAGTTAAACGCGTCGACTTTTGCGGCGCGGGTGACGGCGGCCACGCTTTCCGATATCTACTCGGCCGTGACGGCGGCGATTGGCGCGTTACGGGGTCCGCTGCATGGCGGGGCCAATGAAGATGTGATCAAGCTGCTGCTGGAAGCAGGCACGGCGGACAAAGCCCTACAGATGATCAAGGACAAACTGGCCAATAAGGTCAAGATTCCGGGATTCGGGCATCGCGTGTATCACACGGTGGATCCGCGCGCGGCGAGCCTGAAGGGGATGGCGGAAGAGCTCGGCAAACGGACCGGCCACCAGGAGCTTTACCAGATCTCCAGCCAGATCGAAAAGTACATTAAAGAAACCAAGAACCTGAACGCGAATGTGGATTTCTACTCGGCTTCGACCTACTACTCCCTGGGGATTCCGGTGGATCTGTTCACGCCGATCTTCGCGGTCAGCCGGATGTCGGGATGGACGGCGCATATTCTGGAGCAATACGCCAACAACCGGCTGATCCGGCCGCGTGCGGAGTATCTGGGACCGGCGGTCGGGCAGAAGTGGATTCCGATTGGGGAGCGAGGCTAAAGCCCGCCCGCCCAAATCCATGTACGATCTCGGATACTTTCGGAACAATATCGGCACCATTGCGGCTCGGCTGGCGGATCGCGGATTCACGATCGACATGGAGGCGTTCCGCGAGTTGGATAGCCAGCGGCGAGCGGCGCTTGCGGAATCGGAAAAACTGAAGGCGCAGCGCAATGCCGAGTCCATGGAGATCGGAAGGCTGAAGAAGTCCGGCGCTGATACAGCCGACAAGCAGCAGCGGGTCCGCGAGATGGGTGAACTGATCACCAAGCTGGACGCCGACGCGGCCGCGGTGGATGAGAAGTTCGGGCAATTGATGGCGGGAATCCCGAATACGCCGCACGAATCGGTGCCGGTGGGGAAAAGCGCGGCCGACAATGTGGAAGTACGGCGCTGGGGAACGCCGCCGACGTTCGCATTCACTCCCAAGGCGCATTGGGATCTGGGGCCCGAGCTGGGAATCCTGGATTTCGACCGGGCGGCCAAGATCACCGGCGCCCGATTCGCGGTGTACATGGGGTTGGGAGCGAAGCTGGAGCGGGCGCTCATCAATTTCATGCTGGACGTGCACACCAAGGAACACGGCTACACCGAAGTGCTGCCGCCGTTCCTGGCGAACAAAGACAGCTTCTACGGAACCGGGCAACTGCCCAAGTTCGAAGCGGACCTGTTCAAGCTGGAAGGGACTGACTACTACCTGGTGCCGACGGCGGAGGTTCCGGTCACAAACCTGTATCGCAACGAGACGCTGGACCTGGAAGCACTGCCGATCAAACTGACGGCTTACACTCCGTGCTTCCGCAGCGAAGCAGGCTCGTATGGGCGCGATGTCCGGGGGATTATCCGGCAGCACCAGTTCCAGAAGGTGGAGCTGGTAAAGTTTTCTCGGCCGGAATCGAGCTACGAGGAACTGGAATCGCTGACCCGGGACGCGGAAGATATTCTGCAGCGCCTTGGTCTCGCCTACCGGACTGTTGTTTTGTCGACGGGGGATATCGGGTTCAGCTCGGCGAAAACGTACGATATAGAGGTGTGGCTGCCGGGGTTGAACGAATACAAAGAGATCTCTTCGTGCTCGAATTTCGAGGCGTTTCAGGCGCGGCGGGCGCAGATTCGGGCGAAATCGGGGAAAGAGAAGGCGGAGTTCGTGCATACCCTCAACGGCAGCGGCCTGGCGGTGGGGCGAACCTGGCTGGCGATCATCGAGAACTACCAGCAGGCCGACGGCAGCGTGGTGGTGCCGGAAGCGCTGCGCCCGTATATGGGCGTCGACATTATTCGCGCCCGCAAATAACATCTATCTCGTATTGAATCCGCGCGTTGGATTATTGATTCGCATCGTCCGCACGCACTCCCTTCGACACTGAGTCCGACGGGAGGGAGTCGGATGCTGAGTGGGTGTGGAGTACGAAAAAAGGGGACAGCCAGCCTGTTTCCGCCAGTGCGTCGAGTTGATCCCCGGAAGGTGGCTGAGGCGAAAACAGGTAGGCAGTCCCCATTTTTCGCGATTCTCGCGCTGCTCGCAGTAGCGGCCGGAACAGCGGCGGCACAGCCCGCTTTAACCTCGATCCAGGATATCCTCTACCGCGCGGATGGCACGCGGTTCACGGGGACCATGTTCATCACATACAACAGCTTCCAGGCGGGAGACACGTCTGATATCGCCACGGCGAACCTGACGCTCCCGATCGTGAACGGGGTGCTGCGGGTGCAACTGGTCCCGACCACCACGGCGTCTGCCGGAGCTCAATACACGGTGACCTACAACAGCCGGGGCATTAACCAGTTCACGGAGATCTGGGCAGTGCCTGCGAGCACGATCGTCCTGCGGGTTCGGGATGTTCGCGTATCATCGGGAACGGTCATCGGACCGCCACCCATCCTCTCTCCGATTCAGATAGGCGACGTAACGGGATTGACGAACGAGCTTTCGGTTCGGCCGATGAAGGGCGTGGGATTCGGGATTGGACGGACAGCGGTGATCAATCAAGCGGGGCAAATCGACGCAGCTTCCGGGAACCTGGGCGACTGCGTGCGGGTGGATGGAAGCTCGGGGCCCTGCGGCGCAGGAGGGGGAGCGGCTGGATCGAGCTTTGCGGATGGGGAAATTCCATCCGGCACGATCAACGGATCGAATGCGGTTTTTACGCTGGCCTTCACGCCCTCGCCGGCAAGCAGCCTGGAACTATACCGGAACGGGCTATTCATGCTGCAGGGCACGGACTACCAAATCACTGGGAACGCGATCACATTCTTTCTGGCGTCGATCCCGAGAACCGGAGACCTGCTGGTGGCGAGCTACCGGTTCGCTAACCCGAACGATCCGTCGAGCTCGCTCGCTTCCCCGCAAGTGGTGTGCAGCAGTACGGGATCCGGCACCACGGGCACTGCGCTAGTCGAGTTAGGGAGTTGTACGATTGCCGCGGGACTGGTGGGGGCGGGCGACCGTATAGAGATCCACTTTCAGTACGGACACACGGGGACGGCGACGGGTTTCACGGGCGCGGTGCAGATTGGTGGCGCGACGGTTGTGTCGCGCACAGGAGCAGCGAGCGAGTCTCTCTTAGCCGGACACACCAGCTTCGGGACTTACGGCGGTGGCCAGGCATGGGACACCCAGACCTGGGGAATCGCGCTGAGTTTGGCGGCAAGTGCAGGGACAGCGGGCGAAGATACATCGCAGGGGTTGAGAGTAAGTCTGAAAGGGCAAATGGCGGGCACGACCTCCGACTCAGTGGTTTTGCGTAACTTCACTGTGATACGCTACCCGGCGCAAGCGAATCCCTAAGGGGAATCGCGGAGCCGGGAGACCGGACTCAAACCAGAGTACGGCTACTTAAGGGATTTGCCTTGGGCGAGTTACGGTCAATTCATTCTTGCCCCCGCCGCCAGGATGGTCCACTATGGAACTGGCGCTGTGAGGGCAAAATGAAGACTATTACGACTACATATCGGTGGGCGACGCAGCTTATTAATGACAAGCGCGGACAGGATTTGATCGAGTATGCACTAATGGCAGCACTGGTGGTGGTTGCGGTTGTGAGCGGTCTGGCGCCATGGGTGGGACCGGTGCTCAGCGAGATTTTCTCCAAAGTCCAGTCCGTGTTGAGCGGGACCCCAACCTAATCCGCACCCAAACATTCACACGTGCGCCAGCTGCGCTGTCATTAAGATGACAGCCCTAGGCGCAATCGACCGCAAAACGCCGGCAGCTCCTACTTTTTCAAGAATCCCCGGACATAGAGAGCGTTGAAGCCGTTGACAGAGGACGCCGTGCCGGTGACTTCCATGATGTGACCGGCGTGGTCGACGGCCGCGTTGCGGAAGGCGGTCATGCCATCGCGGCGCGGATCGTGCTCCTCTTCCATCAGCATGTACAGTCCGCCATCCTCCGTCAGCAGGCCGATTGGCTGGCCGTTGCGGAAGCACTTCTGGGCGCAATCGCGGTGCTTGTCGCCATGTTTGCCGACTTCGAGGTAGCAGGAGAAGTCGACGATCTCACCCACCACGGTTTTCACGGCGCCGGGATTCGGCTTGCCGTCTACAGAAGCCCCGATGGTGGTGGCGCTCCACGGCTCGCCAGATTTGTCGCCGAGTTTCCCCATGGGCTGCTTGTAGGTGCCGCCGTCGGCAGCGGGAGTCATCTGGGGCTGGAGGATCTTGGATTTGCCAGCCTTGGTCTGAGCAAACATGGTCAAGGCCAGCGCGAGCATGGCCAGAAGACTGAGCAGACTGGTGGTTTGTTTTGCCATGCAGACCAGTCTAACTTAACTGACAGGTGACAAGATCGCCTCTCCTACCCGCAAGATCGCCTGTCCTACCTGGAGGCTACTTGGTAACATAAATGATTCCCCATGTTGCGTTTCGAAACGGCAGGAGAGTCGCACGGAGAGTGCCTGGTGGCGACACTGACGGGGCTCCCGGCGGGAGTTCCGGTGTCGCTGGACGCGATCAATCGCGATCTATGGCGACGCCAGCAGGGCTTCGGGCGCGGCGGGCGGATGAAGATCGAGACCGACAAGGCGCACATCGTCAGCGGCGTGCGGCACTCAAAGACCATCGGATCGCCGGTAGCGATCATCATCGACAACGCGGACTGGAAAAACTGGACCGAAGCACTGCCGGTGGAAGATTTCGAGGGGTCGGCGGAGAAACAGAAGAAACTGACGCGGCCGCGGCCGGGGCATGCGGATCTGGCCGGCGCGTTGAAATACAATTTTCACGACGCCCGCTACGTGCTGGAGCGCGCGAGCGCTCGCGAAACGACGGCTCGCGTGGCCGTGGGAGCATTGGCGAAGGCGTTTCTGGGGGAATTGGGAATCGGGGTGCTGAGTCACGTAATCGCGGTGGGGCACGAGCGATCGGATGGGCCGGTGAGTTGGGACGAACTGGTGGCGCTCAACAATCGGGACGAGGTCCTGCTGAATTGCGTGGATGCGGAAGCCGAGCAACGGATGAAGGGCGTTGTGGATCAGATCTATAAGACCGGAGACACGGTGGGCGGCGTGTTTGAAGTGGTGGCGCATGGAGTACCGCCGGGGCTGGGCTCGCACATCACCTGGGATTCGCGCCTGGACGGGAAGCTCGCGCAGGCAATCGTTTCCCTGCAGGCGGTGAAAGGCGTGGAGATCGGATTCGCGGCCGAGGGCGCCGCGTCCTTCGGATCGAAGGTGCAGGACACCATTCATTACAGCGGCGCGGAGCACAAGTTCACGCGCGGTGCGAATCGGGCGGGGGGCCTGGAAGGCGGCATCACCAACGGCGAGGATGTGGTGGTACGGGGACTGCTCAAGCCGATCTCGACGCTGCGGAGACCTTTGGAGAGCGTGGATTTCGACACCCGGGAAGCGGTCGCGGCGGCGTATGAGCGGAGCGACGTCTGCGTGGTGCCGGCCGCGGGCGTGGGCGGCGAAGCGATGGTGGCTCTGGTGCTAGCACAAGCTGCGCTGGAGAAATTCGGAGGGGATACGATGACCGAAACGAAGAGAAATTACCAAGGATATCTGGAACAGGTGAAGAACTTCTGACATGGTGTATCCGATTGTGAAGTACGGGCAGCCGGTGCTCGAGACAAAGTCCGCGGAAATTACGGAGTTCGACACGGCGGATCTGCACAAGCTGGTGGAGGACATGTTCGAGTCGATGTACGCGGCCAAAGGCGTGGGGCTCGCGGCGCCGCAGATCGGCATTGGCAAACGGATCGCGGTGATCGATACGACCGTCGGTGAAGAGGCGGGCCAGAAACTGGTGCTGATCAATCCGGAGATCATCGGCAAGGAGGGATCCCAGAGCGGCGAGGAGGGCTGCTTGAGTCTTCCGACGTTTCGGGAGACAGTGACGCGGGCAAAGAAGGTGACCGTGCGCGCATTCGACGCCAAGGGCAAGCCATTCGAGATGACCGGTGAGGATCTTCTCGCCCGAGCCTTCCTGCATGAGACGGATCATTTGAACGGGACGCTGTACATCAGCCACATCAGCCCGCTGAAGCGCGACCTGATCCGCCGGAAAGTCCGGAAGCTGCAAAAAGCCAACGAGTGG
>DASYSG010000080.1:0-18122 GCA_036003585.1 Bryobacteraceae bacterium
GAAACAAACGGCTTTAGTCTCCGCGTACGGAATCTGGATTAACGTGCCTTCGGGAGTGAGCAGTTCCAGGGCGTCCGCCTGGAGCCCGCCGGGGGTCTGGACGAACCCCTGCAAGGGTTCGCGGTCGAATCTGGCGACCAAAACCTTCTTATTTGCCGCTGCTGCCCTTCCAAACAATTTCGCAAGTATTGTATCATTAGCAGGATGCAGCCGTTAGCGCCAGTGGCGACGCCACTTTCGGGCCTGGCGGAGTCTTTTCTCAACTTTTGCCGTGTGGAGAAGGGGCTTGCCGATCACACGCTGTCTTCCTATCGTTTAGATTTGGAAAGGTTTAAGTCGGAACTCCCGGTGCCGGAGCAGCAGGCTACCTCGCAACACTTGGCAAACTATGTGGAGTCGCTCTACGGGGCTAAGTATTCGCCGCGCTCGATTGCACGCCACATTGCAACACTTAGAAACTATTACCGTTTCCTGGCGCGCGAAGGTGAAGTAGCGCAGGACCCCGGAGAATTCCTGGCCTCCCCCAAGCAGTGGTCGACTTTGCCGAAGTACCTCAATAGGGAAGAGGTTGATCGACTTATTGAATCGCCTGACGGCTCAAACCCGCGGGGACTACGCGACCGGGCTATGCTCGAACTACTCTATGCCACCGGCTTGCGGGTCTCCGAGTTATGCGGACTGGAGTTGACCGCCGTGGAGCGCCGGATGGGCGTCCTCAAAGTCATCGGTAAGGGAAACAAGCAGCGGGTAGTTCCCTTTGGCGACCCCGCCGGTGCCGCGATCGACCGCTACCTCGAGTCCGGGCGGCTCAAGCTGCTGAAAGGCCGGGCGAGCAAGTTTCTATTCGTGACCGCGCGCGGTTCAGCGATGACCCGCGGGACATTCTGGTCCCTGATCGGCAAGCACGGACGCAGCGCGGGAATTTTCCGCCGGCTGACTCCGCACGTCATCCGGCACAGTTTTGCCACGCATCTGGTGGAGGGCGGCGCGGACTTGCGCAGTGTCCAGATCATGCTGGGACACGCCGACATTTCCACCACCCAGGTGTATACGCACGTGGCGCGGCGCAGGCTCCGCGAAGTTATCGACCAGCATCACCCCCGCGCATGAATCCCCCGGCGCGGCGTAAAGAGAAGGCGAGGACAGAATGAGCGACTACATGTTCATGCTGGAAAGCCACCTGACCGGGGAACAGTATCGGCTGGTGGGCCAGATGCAGGCGGCTGCGACCGCTACGGGCCTGAGCTTGTACCTCACCGGCGGAGCCATGCGCGACGTGCTGGGCGGGTTCCCGGTCCGCGATCTCGATTTCACCGTCGAAGGCAATCCCGCCAAGCTGGTCAAGCTGATGACCACCAAGCATGGCGGTGTGGTGGTTTCGACGGATGAGACTAAGAAGTCCACACAGCTTCGATTTGAAGGCGGGGTGAGCGTCGAGATCGCCATGGCGCGCTCGGAGAAATTCGCGAAGTCCGGCGCGAAACCCACCATTGAACCTTCCACGATCCACGACGATCTGCGCTGCCGCGATTTCACGGTGAACGCGGTGGCGCTGTCGCTCAACAAAGCTTCGCTGGGATTGCTGGTGGATCCCACCAACGGCGTGGGCGATATCGAACGGAAAGAATTGCGCGCGGTTCACAATTATTCTTTCTACGACGATCCGTCGCGGATGCTGCGGCTGATCCGCTTCAAAGTGCGGCTGGGGTACACCATCGACGAGCGCACCCGCTTGCAGTATGAGAATGCGCGCGAGGCCGAGATGCTCACGCGCATATCGGCGGAAGCGCTGGGCCGCGAGCTGCGGAACATCGCCGCGGAACCCGATTCGCACGATCTTCTGGCCGCGCTCGAGCAGGAGAAGCTGATCGAGCTGTACTCGCCGGCGCTTACCGGCGTGAAACTGAATCTGGCGGTGTTCGCGAAGCTGCAGAAGGCTCGCCATATGGTGCCGTTTGGGCTCGATTTCCGCATCAACACCATGGCGCTTTTTCTGTACACGCTGTTTGAGAAACTCAATCCCAAAGAGCGCGGCGCCGTGATTGCCGCGGCGGAACTGACAAAAGTGGAAGCGGCCGCTCCGGAAAAAATGGTCAGCGCGGCGAAGAAGCTGGAGCGCGATCTCAAGAGTCCCAAGCTGCAAAAAGCGTCGCAGCTTTATGCGCTTCTCTCGAAGACTCCGGGCGAACAGGTGCTGTATTTGGATGTGTATTCCACCCAGCGGATCGTGCATGACCGGATCCGGAATTACTTCCAGAAGCATTTGCCGGCGGCGCTGGAGGTCACCGATGAAATGGTGGCGGCCACCGGGATCGCGCCCGGCACGCCCAAGTTCCAGCGCGTGAAGGACGAGATGATCGTCACGCGGCTGGACGCACGGCCGAAGAAAGTGGCTCCGGCTCCCGAGCCTTTGCCACCGCCGCCACCCATGTCGGGTTTCGTGCGCGGATCGGGAATGCGGCAGGCACGTTCGTAGCCAACGCCGTCTTCGCTTCCCTTTCCCTTACCAACGGAAGTTGGAACTACGGGCCTGTTCCAATCATCATTGAAGGTGGCGATGGGGATCGTAAAGGAGAAATATCGATGGAGCCGCGAATTGATTATTTGAAATCGGGCCGTGGCGTAATAGAGGCCATGCTCGGCGTGGAGAAATACCTTCGTCAGTCCGGTCTCGAGGAATCGCTTCTGAATCTGATCCGGATGCGGGCCTCGCAAATCAACGGGTGCGCGTACTGTCTTGACATGCACTGGAAAGACGCACGTTCGCTGGGTGAAAGCGAGCAGCGGCTATACGGCCTGGATGCGTGGAAGGAATCGCCCTACTACACCGATCGCGAGCGCGCCGCTCTCGCCTGGACGGAAGCGCTGACAAATATCCGCGAGGGGCACGTAGAGGATGAAGTATATGAACGGGTCCGACCTCACTTCACCGAAAAGGAGCTGGCGGATTTGAGCCTGGCGATCACTTCGATCAATTCCTGGAACCGGCTTAACATTGCCGTGCGGACCGTGCCTGGAACGTATCAGCCACTCAAGACTCATGCCCAGATGACGAACCGGTAACGGTCGGGCCAACCTGCGTATCTCCACCTAAATCGGGACACCACGGAATCGGCAGAATCGATTTTCCCCGTAGAATCATCTCATTTTTTGTGACGCTTGGACGCGTCGCCGGAGCGGAAATGGACCTTTTGACACGCCGATTTGGCATTTGGGTGGCGGCCTGCCTGATCGGCATAGGCGCGGCCGCTTCCGTGGGCTGCTCGAATAGCACACAAGGGGCGAAGACGTCCGAGCCGCCCGCGGTCGAGGTGGCGCAGGTCGAGCAACGGGACGTCCCGATTTACAGTGAGTGGATTGGTACCCTGGACGGCTTCGTAAACGCCGATATCAAGGCCCAGGTGTCCGGCTACCTGCTGAAGCAGGATTACACGGAAGGCTCCTTCGTCCAGAAGGGGCAGTTGTTGTTTGAGATCGATCCGAAGCCCTTTCAGGCGGTGGTCGATCAGGGCGAGGGGCAGCTCGCACAGGCCAACGGGCAGCTGGCGCAAGCGAAAGCCCAGCTCACTCAGGCCGAAGCACAGCTGGCCGTAGTCGAGGCGAATCAGGTTCGCACCCAGCTCGACGTCGATCGTTATGTGCCGCTGATGAAGCAGCAGGCCATTACCCAGCAGGACATGGACAACGCCACGCAGAACAACGTGGCGGCCAAGGCTCAGGTGCAGGCCGCGAAGGCGCAGATTGAAACGGCGCGGGCGCAGATCCAGGGGGCCACCGCGGCGGTTCAGGCAGTCACGGCGACGGTGGAAACGGCCAAACTGAACCTTAATTTCACGCGGCTTACTTCGCCGATCGAGGGGCTGGCAGGCGTGGCCCAGCAGCAGGTAGGCGCGCTGGTGAGTCCCGCCAGCGGTCCGGTGACGACCGTTTCGACGGTGGATCCGATCAAGGTTTACTTCACCGCGAGTGAGCAGGAGTACCTCGATTTTCATCGCCGCTACGCCACGCCGGCCACGCTGGACGCCGCGAGAAAGGGCCTGGTGCTGGAGCTGATTTTGACGGATGGGACGGTCTATCCGCAAAGAGGGAGCTTCTACTTCGCCGATCGCGAAGTCAGCCCGGGCACGGGCACCATTCGCGTGGCGGGCCTTTTCCCGAACAAACAAAATCTCCTGCGACCCGGGGAATATGGCCGGGTGCGTACTTCTCTCAAAACGAAAGACGGCGCTCTCCTCATTCCGCAGCGGGCCGTGACCGAGATGCAAGGTACCTACCAGGTGGCGGTCGTCGACAGCGAAAACAAGATCAGCATTCGGAATGTGAAAACCAGCGACAGGGTGGGGTCGCTGTGGATCATCGAGGAAGGATTGAAGCCGGGAGAACGCGTGGTCGCCGAGGGCGTCCAGAAAGTTCGCCCGGGGATGACGGTGAGGCCGACGCCGTACACGCCAGGTCACGCGGATCCGGCGGAAACGGCAGCGAAGTAACCGTCATGTCCAAATTCTTCATCCGCCGCCCCATCGTCGCGATGGTGATTTCCCTGCTGATGGTGATCCTGGGAGCCGTCACGATTGCAGGATTGCCGGTCGCTCTGTTTCCTCAGATCGCTCCGCCCGAAGTGCAGGTTTCGGCCGTCTACACGGGCGCGGACGCACAAACCGTGGAGCAATCGGTCGCCACCCCCATCGAGCAGCAGATGAGCGGTGTGGACAACATGAACTACATGTATTCGCTGAACGCCACGGCCAAGGGCGACATGCGGCTGATCGTGGATTTCGATGTCAAGACCGATCCGAATACGGATCTGATCCTGGCGCAATCGCGGACCACGCTTGCGGCATCGCAGCTTCCGCCGGAAGTCAACAGCTATGGCGTCACGGTGCAGAAGACCTTGACCGCACCGCTGATGCTGGTTAGTCTGAACTCGCCGAACAGTACCTTGGACGCGCAGTTCCTGGCCAACTACGCTTACATTAACCTCAACGATCAGCTCACGCGAGTGCCTGGTATCGGCAGTGTCCAGGTGTTCGGCGCCGGGCAGTATGCGATGCGGCTGTGGGTTAAGCCCGATCAACTGGCGAAGCTCGGGATCACGGTGCCCGAAATCGTCAACGCGGTCCAGACCCAGAACACGGTGAATCCAGCCGGTCTGGTGGGCGGCGAACCCATTCCCAATGGCCAGGAATATACCTACTCGGTTCGCGCGGCAGGGCGCCGGACGTCGCCCGATGAATTCGGGCAGATCGTGGTCCGCGAAACCCCGGATGGCGGCATCGTGCGGGTAAAGGATGTTGCGCGCGTCGAGCTGGGGTCGCAGGATTACTCCCTCTCTGGCCGCTTCAATGGAAAGGCCAGCGCGGTGATGGCCATTTATCAGTTGCCCGGCTCAAACGCCATCCAGGCTGCCGAGGGGGTAAAAAAGCTGATGGCCGAGGCCAAACAGCGCTTTCCCGAGGGCATGGATTACGCCATCGCGCTGGATACGACTCGCGCGGTCACGGAAGGAATCCGGGAGATCGTTCAAACGCTGGTGATCGCGATCCTGCTGGTGATCGTGGTGGTCTACATCTTCCTGCAAGGCTGGCGCGCCACGCTGATTCCGTTGCTGGCGGTCCCGGTTTCGCTGATCGGGACATTTGTGTTCTTCCCGGTGTTCGGCTTCTCGATCAATACGCTCTCGCTCTTCGGCTTGGTGTTGGCGATCGGCCTGGTGGTGGACGACGCCATCGTGGTGGTGGAGGCAGTGGAGCGGCATATCGAGAATGGTCTCGCTCCCAAGGCCGCGGCGTTCAAAGCGATGGAAGAAATCTCAGGTCCGGTTATCGGCATTGCCCTGGTTCTATCCGCGGTGTTTGTGCCGACCGCGTTCATTCCGGGGATCACCGGGCGGCTGTATCAGCAATTCGCCGTGACGATCGCGATCTCCGTCATCCTTTCCGCATTCAATGCGCTTACCTTGAGCCCGGCGCTGGCAGCGCTGCTGCTGAAGCCCAAGACCGAAAGCCACGGATTGCTGAGAAGGTTCTTCGATTGGTTTAACCGCGAGTTCGGACATGCCACGGAGAACTATGTTCGATGGTCCGGCACGCTCATCCGCAAGAGCGGCGTCGCGCTGGCGATGCTGGTGATCTTCGGGATCGCGGCGGCCTTCTTCAGCACGAAAGTGCCTTCGAGCTTTTTGCCCGATGAAGATCAGGGCTACGTATACGTGAATCTCCAGTTGCCCAACGCTTCCTCTTTCCAGAGGACCGATGACGTCGCCAGGAAGGTCGAGAAGATCCTGGCTGAGACACCGGGCGTTCAAGGCACCACCACTGTTGTCGGCTTCAGTTTGCTCAGCCTGGTGCGGACCAGCTACAACGCCTTTTTCTTCGTGACCCTGAAGGACTGGAAGGATCGCGAATCCAAGGAGCAACAGTTTCAAGTCATCAAACAGCATTTGAATGCGGAACTCAGCAAGCTTCCGGAAGGCATTGCGTTCGATTTCTCGCCGCCGGCGATTCCCGGCGTGGGAACCGCCGGCGGATTCACGTTTGTCCTTGAGGACCGGTCGGGCAAGGATGTGCCGTTTCTGGCGTCCAACCTGAACACGTTCATCGCTGCGGCCAGCAAGCGTCCCGAGATCGCCGGTCTGAGCACCACATTTCTGCCCAGCGTGCCGCAGGAGTTCGTCGACGTCGACGAAGACAAGGTGCTCAAGCAGGGCGTCCCGATCAACGACGTCTACCGGACCATCCAGGCCTTCATGGGCGGACTGTTCGTGAACTACTTCAACCGGTTTGGCCGCCAGTGGCAGGTCTACATCGAGGCGGAGGGTGAGTATCGCACCAAGGCTTCGAATGTCGGGCAGTTTTACGTGCGGAACAACAAAGGTGAAATGGTGCCGCTTTCGACGCTGACGAAATTCGAGTCGCGTCCCGGGCCGGAATTCACCATGCGCTACAACATGTATCGGGCGGCCCAGCTCAATGGAAACGCGGCGCCCGGCTACAGTTCCGCGCAAGCCATGAAAGCGCTCGAAGAGGTTTTCGACCAAACTATGCCGCGCGAGATGGGCTATGACTACGCGGCCATGTCATTCCAGGAGAAGCAGGCCCAGCAGGGCATACCGCCCGCGGTGATCTTCGGATTCTCTTTGCTGTTCGTTTTTCTCGTTCTCGCGGCCCTCTACGAAAGCTGGTCTCTGCCATTCAGTGTTCTGTTGAGCACTCCGGTTGCGATCTTCGGTGCTTTCGCCATCCTGTGGCTGCGCCGCGTGGTGCTGGGATGGTTCCTGCCGGCGTATCAAGTGCAGATCGAGAGCGACGTGTATTCGCAAATCGGCCTGGTGATGCTGATCGGCCTGGCGGCGAAGAACGCCATTCTGATCGTCGAATTCGCCAAAGATGAGTTTGAAAAAGGCAAGGATCTGGTTGACGCTGCACTCGCTGGAGCAAGGCTCCGGCTGCGTCCGATTCTGATGACTTCTTTCGCGTTCATTCTGGGGTGCGTGCCGTTGTGGACGGCTTCCGGCGCCGGATCCGTCGCCCGCCAGATCATGGGCACCACGGTCATCGGAGGCATGCTGGCGGCGAGTGCGATCGGCATCTTCTTTATCCCGGCGATCTTTTATGTGGTGGAGAAGATTTCGGGCGCCACCAATAAAACCGCCGTCATCACGCAGCCGACTCCTGCTCCTGTACAGGGAGACTAGCCATGCGGAGACTCTTCATCATCATCGCCGCCGCATCGCTGGCCGGATGCACTGTGGGACCGAACTACCAGCGGCCTTCGATTCCAGCGCCGGCCAACTTCCGCGCGCCGGACGGAGGAGGCATCGCCGATCCGACATCTCTGGGCGATCTCAAATGGTGGGAAGTATTCAAAGACGAGAAGCTGCAGGAACTCGAACGGACGGCTCTGGCGCAGAATTACGATTTACGCGACGCTGTGGCGCGGGTCGAGGCGGCCAGCGCGGAACTCGGCGTTACGCGATCCAATCAGCTTCCGAACGTGGGTGCGGATGCGAACATCTCCACTATTCGCTTGTCCCGGAACGGACAGACTCCGCTGCCCGTTTCGTTCGTGCCATCCCAGAATCGTACTTTTGGTGGAGCTACTCTAAGCCTGCTGTCTTTTGAAGCCGACATCTGGGGACGCCTGCGCCGCGCCACCGAGGCCTCGCGCGCCAACCTGCTGAGCGCGGAAGAAAATCGCAAAGCCGTGATGACGACGCTGGTCAGTGAAGTGGCGAGCGCCTATTTCAGCCTGCGTGAGCTGGACTATCAGCTGGACATTTCGCGGCGCACGCTGGCCACACGGCAAGAATCGCTGGACCTGATTAAAATGCGTCAGGCTGGAGGCGTCGCGACGCTGCTCGATCTGCGCCAGGGCGAGCAGTTGGTGTACACGGCGGCGGAGACGATTCCAACCTTGCAACAACAGATTGAGCAGACCGAGAATCAGATCAGCCTGCTGCTGGGGAAGAATCCGGGCGAAGTTCTGCGCGGCCGAAGTCTCACCGAACAGGAGATGCCGCCGGATGTGCCGGCCGGGATGCCTTCGGCGCTGCTGGAGCGCCGTCCCGATATTCGCGCGGCGGAGCAAAACTTGATCGCGGCCAACGCCGAGATCGGCGTCGCCAAGGCCGCCTATTTTCCGCGGATCACGCTGAGCGGATTCCTGGGCGGGCAGGGAACGCAGCTGTCGAGCCTGTTCAGCGGGCCGAGCGCGGTCTGGAACTTTACGCCGCAGGTGACGCAGCCGATCTTTACGGCGGGGCGCATCAAGTCGCAAGTGAAGGAATCCGAGGCTTTCCGGGAGAGTGCCTTGAGTCAGTACGAGAAGGCCATTCAGACTGCCTTTACCGATGTCTCCAATGCACTGATCGCGCACCAGCGCGTGCGGGAAAGCCGGGTGCAGCAGGAACTGCTGGTCGCGGCACTACAGGATCGGAAGAATCTTGCTTATGTCCGCTATCGCGGCGGAGTGGACACGCTGCTCAACGCTCTGGATTCCGATCGCGATTTGTTCCAAGCCGAGCTGACGCTTTCGCAGATCCGGCTGAACGAATTGGACAGCGTCGTGCAGCTCTACAAAGCTCTTGGCGGCGGCTGGCAGTAAGCTTTGCGCCAAAGTGCCCCCAGGGAAAGCGACGGATTGTCACTTGCCGGTGTATAGACTTCGGTAGCGAGCACCTTAAGACTGTTGCCCCAAGTCTCCGAGCCCGCAGTACTTACGGACTACCCATCGTAAGTGGCGAGTAATTTGCCCTAGAATCCGGGGCACCGTGTTTACCGATCAGGCCGGATGGCTATCTCCAATCGTCGTGTGGGCTGCGCTAGCCGTTCTGGCAGGTTGCGTCCAAATCCGGCTGCCCGGATTGGGCACACGGCTCTCGGGGCGTTTCTTTGTCGTTGCGATCTCGATGGCGGTGTTGAACCTGCCGCAGACCGCTGCCGTCTCCCTGATCAGCGCGCTGGTGGAGAGCGCGGCATGCACCAAGCCCCGTCCACGCTGGACGATTACGGTATTCTGCGGCGCGATCTCCACACTGGCGACCTGTGCCGCGTACGCGACGTATCATATTCAGGCGCTGGGAGCGGTTGAGGTCCCTTCGCCATTGCTGATGGTGCTGGCGACGATCGTATACTTCGCCGTGAGCAGCGTTGGACTGGCGATCTTCACCGCGCGCTCGTGGAAGCAATCCTTCTTTTGGACGTTTCCGCATTACGTTGGCGGCGGCGGTGCGGCCGGCCTGGTTGCGCTCATCTATGTTGATCCTGCCGACCGGCACAATGCCTGGCAAGTCACGCTGCTGGTGGTCCCGATGCTTTATTGGATGGTCCACGCTTACAAGCTGCACATCGAGCGCATCGAACAGGAGCGGCGAGGGATGGAGGAGTTCAGTGCGCTCCATTTCCGGGCCATCGAGTCTCTCGCGGTTGCGATCGAGGGCCGCGATCCGGAATATCGCAAGCATAGGCGCAGCGTGTGGAGCGACGCTCTGGAGATCGGCCGGCAAATGGGGTTGGGGAATGCGGATCTTCTGGCGCTGCGGACGGCGGCCTTGCTGCGCAACGTGGGCAAGCTGGCAGTGCCCGAACACATTCTTTCCAAGCCCGGCCCGTTGACCAAAGCCGAGTTCGACAAGATGAAGATCCATCCGGCGGCGGGCGCCCAGATCGTGGAGCAAGCGGGCTTTCCTTACGCAGTGGCGCCCATGGTGCGGTCCAGTCACGAAAAATGGGACGGCACCGGCTATCCGGCCGGCCTGCGCGGCGAGCAGATACCGCTCGGCGCACGCATTCTAGCAGCGGTGGATTGTTTGGACGCACTGGTTTCGACCCGAGACTACCGCCGCGCCTACTCTCTGGAGGAGGCGATCCGGTACATGCAGGAGGAGTCCGGCAGGAGTTTCGATCCGAAGGTGATCGAGATACTAACGACCTACTATCGCGAACTGGAACGCCGAGGCGACGACGCGGCCCCCCCTTCGCAAGGGGATTTGCGAGGTTCTCCCATCCCTTCTCCTATTGCGGCGGCGCGGCAGGAAGTACAGCTCTTGTTCGCGCTGGCGCAGGATCTGGGCAATTCCCTCAGCCTGGAAGAAACCTTCTCGGTTCTGTCGCAGCACGTGAAGCAACTATGTCCGCATGACACGCTGGCGGTCTATATCCGGCGCGAAGATCGCCTGGAGGCGGAATTTACCACCGGTTTGGATTGCGAGGAAATCGGATCGGCCATCGTTCCGTGGGGTGAAGGCATTTGCGGCCGGGCGGCGGCTACGGCGACTGCCCTGTTAAACGAAGATCCCATGAACGAGCTGGAACGCGCGGGCGCGGGCAGGGCTGCGACGTTGCGGTCGGCGTTGGCCATTCCGCTCGAAGGGTTCACAGGCGTGGCAGGCGTTTTGTGCCTATACGCGCGGGAAGAAAATGCGTTCACCGCGGACCATTTGCGGATCCTGTCCGCCGCGGCCACCAAGGTCGCCGTGGCCGTCGAAAACGCTCTCAAGTATCGCCAGGTGGAGCGCTCCGCCGTGACCGACATGCTCACGGAACTGCCCAACGCGAGGTCGCTCTTCCTGCATCTGGATTCCGAACTGTCTCGCGCCCAGCGTTCCGGGCAAACGGTCGCGGTCCTGGTGTGCGATCTGGACGGGTTCAAGCAGGTCAATGACCGGTACGGCCACCTGGAAGGCAATCGTGTGCTGCGCGCGGTGGCGCGAGCCTTGCGGCTCCAGTGCCGGGAGTACGATACGGTGGCGCGGCTCGGCGGAGACGAATTCGTTCTGGTGCTCCCGGGGCAGGAACCCGGGTCGGTCAGCGCGAAGGTGGAACAGTTGACCAGCGCGGTGGCGGAAGCCGGATACGAGACCGTGCGCGGGGCTTGCCTTGGAATCAGCGTGGGCGTGGCGTATTACCCGGCTGACGGAGAGGACGCCGAGGCTCTGCTGGCGGTTGCGGATCAGCGCATGTATCGCGACAAGCAACGCGGCGAAGCTCCCAGCGGCGCGGGGGAATCGGGCGTGCTGGTTTAGGGCAGGCAGAATCAGATCGTCCTTACAAATATTTCACAACCTTCCTACGGTCGATTTCCCGGTACTCGGCCGCAGCCCTGTCACGGATCACTGATTTGCACTTCGAGTTGCTAGAGTGTTGCACGGAGTGGATTCCGTAGTGCTGTACCATCGGGGCGCAGGCGGACAACTCGCCGCCGAAGTGTTCCATTTCAATTCAGACGGCCTGGTCTATCGCGCCTGCGCGAACTGCCACTCTTCGCTATTATCTTTCGCCTCCGTGGGACACTCGGGTGGGGCAATCTCTTGCGAGCTTTCTCCGTGTGTGCGATGCTCTTCGCGGCCGGTGACATATCCGCAATCTGGTGGGATGCGAGCCATCCGGTTCCCAGCCGGTCGCATGCTGCGTGGGCGGTGCGGCTGATGCTGGGATGGATCTTTGTCACACTACTGATCTCCGCGCGCGTCAGCCGCGGATCGCATTCTTCATCCAGGACGAATCCAGCCTGAGGAGGCCAACGCCTTGACAGGCGGCCCCGAGCATGCTAAATAATTAGCATGTCTTCGCGCACCGCTGCACTGCTTCCATTACTCTGCGTGGCGATGATAGCCGCCGGGCAGGACCAATCGCGCGCGCAATTCGAAGTGGCTTCGGTCAAGCCGGTGGATCGTTCCAAGCTGGGCAATGCGATCCCGATGAACATCGGAACCGTGCGGCGCGAAGAGGTGACCTTCGGCAATGCCATGTTGAACGACTGCATCCGGTTCGCGTACGGCATGGCTTCCGACGCCCAGATCACGGGTCCGGATTGGATCAAGTCGATAGAATTTCTGTATGACATCGTCGCCAAGGGTACGCCCGGCGCATCGCGCGAGGAGCTTCAGGCGATGATGCAGACGCTGCTGGTGGAGCGCTTCAAGCTGGTGACGCATCGCGAGCAGAAAGAGATGTCGTATTTCGCGCTGGTGCCTGCGAAAGGCGGCCCGAAGATCCAGGCAGTCAAGGAAATCCCGGACGGTTTCCGCGGCACCACATATGGAGGCCGCATCAACCACATCCTGCGGATGCCGGACTTGGCTTATTTACTTTCCCGCTTCGAAAAAGAGCGGCCGATTATCGATGAAACCGGTCTTCGCGGAATGTACCAAGTGAAGCTCGAGTGGACCTTGCAGCAACTGCAGAACCCGGATGCCGCTCCCGGTCCCTTTCTTTTCACGGCGCTCACAGAGCAACTCGGGCTCAAATTGGAAGCCCGCAAGGGACCCGTGGAGGTTCTTGTCGTGGACAGCGCGGAAAAGGTTCCGGCCCCGAATTGAGCCGCTCCCGAACAGTTCTTTTGATAGACTGGCTTGGTGCGATCCCGAAATAGAACCTTGCTATTGATTACGCTCGCGCTGGTTGGATTCCTGCCTTCCGCGTGGGCCGCCAGTATCGATGCGATCTATGCTTTTGGCGACAGCCTCTCCGACGTCGGTAACGTCTTTACCGCTACCGGCGGAACCATCCCCGGCGCGCCCTATGTGAACGGCCAGTTCAGCAATGGACCGGTCTGGCTTCAAGGCCTTGCTACGGGACTGGGTCTTGCGCCGCTTACGCCAAGCCTGCTGGGAGGAACGGACTACGCTTTCGGCGGCGCAGAAACCGGTCCAACGGCGTTTAACACGTCCAACGTTGCTACGGATCTTACCGGCGCCACGGGACAACTCGCTCAATTCGTGGCGAGTCACCCCTCCGCTGATCCCAATTCCCTCTATACGATCTGGATCGGCAGCGACGATATCTTTGACATTTTAGCGGGCGCGAACCCGTTGAATTACTCGACGGATATCGGAATTTCCGTGAACAACGTCGACAACGCGATCAGCGCCCTGGCCGCGCTCGGCGCGAAAAACTTTCTGCTTGCCACCGTACCCGACCTGGGCAAAACTCCCGCGGCGATCGCCGGGGGCCCGGCAACGCAGGCCGCCGCGTCGGGACTGGCAGCAGCTTTCGACACCGCTCTCGTCAACAGCGCGGTTGCGCTCGCGACCTTGGACGGCTTGCATCTGTCCCTTCTGGATTCCTATTCGCTGGTGGATGCGATTGTCGCGAATCCGGCACTCTACGGCTTCACAGACGTTACCCACCCGTGCGTCACCGGCGCGATCAACTATATTGGTGGGACCGCTTGCGCCCCGACGACAGCCGCGCAGAACCAGTTTTTATTTTGGGACGCGCTTCACCCGACTGCCGCGGCCCACGCCATCTTCGCGGCGGATGCCCTGGCAGTGGCGACTCCGGAGCCGGCCTCGCTTTCCCTGATCGGCATGGGTTTGCTGGGCATGGGCCTGGTATTTCGCCGCCGATCCAAGATATCCCGCTAGAGCCCTTTCCACGCGCTCGGCTGGTACGCTGGCTGTAGTGAAAAGCTACCGGAAAGAGTTGTGGTTTGAGGTTCCCACGCGGCGGGCGTTTATCAACATCACGCCCCAGGTGGAAACGTGTCTGAAAGAAAGCGGCGTGCGCGAAGGACTGGTGCTGGTGAATGCCATGCACATCACCGCCAGCGTGTTCATCAACGACGACGAACGCGGCCTGCACCAGGATTACGAAAAATGGCTGGAGGCGCTAGCGCCTCACGAACCCACGTCGCAGTACCAGCACAATCGCACCGGCGAAGATAATGCCGACGCGCACATGAAGCGGCAGATCATGGGTCGCGAGGTGGTGGTGGCGGTCACCGCTGGTAAGCTCGACTTCGGCCCATGGGAGCAGATCTTCTATGGTGAGTTCGACGGCCGGCGGCGAAAGCGCGCGCTGGTAAAAATCATAGGAGAATAGCAGGAGGAAGGGGTTGATGCGCAAAATCAAGCTGCTTTTCCTCGCTGGAGCCATCTTTTTTGTTGTGATTGTGGCTGTGGCGATGGCAATTCCTCAGTTAGCTTCGCCTGCGCCGACCTTTCAAGCCGGAACCAGGCTGGTGGAAGTGGATGTGATCGTCCGCGATAAGAATGGTCCCGTAATGGGCCTGAATCAGGACGATTTCACTTTGCTCGATAACGGCAAGCCGCAGAAGATTTCGGTTTTCGCCGTCAAAGGATCGCAGAGTTCACGGCAGGCGGCGGTTCCACTGCCTCCGGGGACGGTGTCGAACCGCGTTACCCGAAATGGCCAGGAAGCGGCCAGCTCCACCGTGATCCTTATCGACCGGATCAATACGCCGCAAGACACTCAGCTTTACGCGAACCAGAAGATCGTGAAATTTCTGGAAACGCGACGCAGCCAGGATCGCATCGGTATTTACGCGTTTGGGAACGGATTGCGAGTGGTGCAGGATCTGACGGACGATCCGGAGCGGCTCAGCCGGGCGATCGACAGCCTCAAGCCGCGTGACGAGAATCACAGGACTTTATACACTCCGGGACCTTTCGAGCAGAGCGAGCCCGAAATGACGGGCCGCGTGCTGGAGGAATATACGTTGCTCACGGCCAACGATCGAGTGCTCTCTACCAAGAAAGCCTTGGAGGCGATCGCCCAACACTTAGCGCCGGTTCCGGGCCGGAAGAGTCTGATCTGGGTTACCGGCAGCTTCCCGCTGCTGCTAAAAACTGACCACGGCACAACAGACTTCTCCCAGGATATGAAGGAAGCTGCGCAGGCTCTCAACGACGCGAACGTGGCCCTCTATGCCGTGGATGCACGAGGTCTGGTCTTCGGGAACCCCCGTGGGCCTTGGGGCCTCACTATCCCTGGGATCGACACAATGAATAACCTCGCGGGGCTCACCGGCGGGAAGGCTTTCTATGCCGACAACGGTCTGGATGACCTGATTGAAGCAGCCGTGGATGATTCCGAGGTGATGTATACGCTGGGCTTCTACCCTGCGCAAGAATCACAAGCGGGAGACTGGCACACGCTAAAGGTTTCCGTCGACAAGCACGGCGTCAACGTGCGACACCGCGAGGCGTATTTTGCATCGAAGGTGTCGGCCGGAGCGGACCGGCATCCCACGCTGGACCAACTACTCCACAGTTCGCTGGACGCCGCCGAGGTCGGACTGCGCGCCGAGACTACGCCGGATGAGGCTCAACCGGGATCCTATAAACTGCGCACCACTGTGGATCTGCACGATGTGCATCTGGAGCATCGGGACGCGAACTGGGTGGGAGGCGTGGACCTTTCTCTGTACCTGGAGGGTGCGCCCTCGGCTTACAAGATCACCCGAAAGATCGCGATTCCCGATAATCAGCTCGCGGCGGCGCTGGAAACCGGAATCGTGGTCGATGTTTCCGTTGCACTAGCGGGTCCGACCGGCGATCTTCGCGTGGTGGTGCAGGACGATGCCACGGGCGCGGGCGGGTCGGTTCGCGTTCCACTGGGAAGAAAATGATTTTAGATGGAACAATGTAATAACGCTGTTCGTTGTACGTCTAAACACGGGAGGTGTTTTTAAAATGAAGTTCTTCTCAATTGCGGCGGGACTGCTGCTCACTTGCGTTTCGATATTCGCCCATGACGTGGATGGCAAATGGTCCGGCACCATTAGTACGCCAAACGGCGATAATCCGGTAGCCTTTACGTTCAAGGCGGATGGAGCCACGCTCACCGGCACGACGACCGGGCCGGACGGAGCCGAAGTTAAGATCGCCGACGGTAAGATCGATGGAAACAACCTTTCGTTCACAGTGACGTTCGATTTCGGGGGGATGCCGCTCATGATCAGTTATAAGGGCGTGCTGGCCGGCACCGAAATCAAGTTCGTCCTGGACGTTTTCGGGATGCCCTTGGATCTCAGCGTCAAGAAGAGCACCTGAGCAAGTTCCGGGTGGATCTATCCATGCAGAGGCTGTGGACGTTCGTCGCGGGAATTGCGCTTGCAAGCCAATTTGTTCTCGCGGAGACGACGCTCAAACACGACGATTTCGCCGGCGTGACTCTGTACTACAAGGTGATCACGCCGAAGGACTACGATCCGGCCAAGGAGTATCCGGCGGTGATCGCGTTTCCGGGCGGAGCGCAGACTATGCCGATGGTGGACGGCATGATCGCGCGAAATCTGGCCGTGCAAGCCCAGAAGCGAGGCTACATCGTGGTGGTGTGCGCGGCGACCGCGGCGGGATTGTTTTACGAGGGCGGGGCAGTGGTGTTCCCGGCGTTTCTCGACAAGCTTCTTGCCGACTACAAGATCCGCGGAAGGAAGTTTCACATTGCGGGGATTTCAAACGGCGGGCTGAGCTCGTTCCACATCGCGGCGTCGTACCCGAAGTATTTCTGGTCGGTCACGGGATTCCCGGGGTACTTGCTGAATCCGACTGACGAACGTGTCGCTGCGTTACGAGATATGTGTGTGAACATGCACGTAGGCGAGTTGGATAGCGGCTGGCTCGACACCATGCAGAAGCAATCGATGATGTTCCGCGACAAAGGGATGAAGGTGCGGTTCACGATCGAAAGGGGCCAGGGTCACGTGATGATGACGCTTGAAGGCGCCGGCGCGGCCCGGTTGTTCGATCAGTTCGATGAAGCCGCGCGCGGTTGCGCCCAGTAATACACTCACCTTGACATTCTACTAGAAGAGGTGTACGCTCTTACCTAGAATGTCTACCAAAGACGACCCCGGGCGCATCGAGCTCTTGCAGGGTACGCTCGATTTGCTGATCCTGCGGACGTTGCTGCTGGGTCCGGCGCATGGGCACGCGATCTGCAAAACCATTGAGCGCAGCTCGGACGACGTGTTGCAGGTGGAACAGGGATCGCTCTATCCGGCTCTGCACCGGCTGATCAAGCGGGGATGGATCACCTTCGACGAAGGAACGTCGGAGAACAACCGCCGGGCCAAGTACTACCGGCTCACCGCGAAGGGCCGCAAGCAGCTGGATCTCGAAACCTCCCGCTGGGACAAACTGGCTCGCGCCATCGCGCAAATCCTGAGGCCGACATGAAAAAACACAAAAGCCTAGCGGATCTGGATCAGGACATCCGCGATCACATAGAGCGCGAAACCGAAGACAACCTCGGCCGGGGAATGTCTCCCGAGGAAGCCCGCGCGGCCGCGCTGCGCAAGTTCGGCAATGTGGGCCTGGTGAAAGAGGACACGTGGCGCGTCTGGAACCCTGTGTGGCTCGAACAGCTACTGCAGGACTTGCGCTATTGCGCTCGCACGCTGCGGCGCAGTCCGGCGTTTACCGTGGTCGTGACTCTCACCCTGGCGGTCGCGATCGGGATGAATACGGCGGCGTTCAGTATCGTGAATGCGGTCCTGCTCAAGCCTCTCGCATACTCCGGTCCGGACCGATGGATCTGGGTCGCAAACTACAACCGGCAGTTCAAGAATGAGATGGTCTCCGGTCCCGACTTTTTCGACTGGCGAGCGCAGGCGCAGTCGTTCGAAGGTTTGGCCGGCTACGACTATCAGGATTCAACCATCGCAACAGCGGACGGTGCGACAGAGGACAGAATCGGGCAGATATCCAATGAGTTCTGGCAGCTCAGTGGAGCGCAAACGATCGCAGGCCGGCTCCTCCGCTCCGGCGACGAGGACGCGTTGCTGCTCACCGCCGGATTTTTCGAACGGCGTTTCGGCAGCGATCCGCGGGTGATCGGCAGCACGGTCACTTTGGAGGGCCGGCCCGTGACGATCGT
>DASYSG010000081.1:0-15250 GCA_036003585.1 Bryobacteraceae bacterium
ACCGATCCCAAATTTACTGCGAGGGTAGTAGACTTCGGACTAGCCCATACTCACGCGAGCGTAGAATCCCGCGAAGCCTCGGGGCCGGCCCCTAGCCGGACTCTCCATCAGAAGAGTGGTAGCACAGGAGCAGAAGATCAAACCCAAACAAATACTCTAAGTAGGATATACAACAGCGCGGTGCCTTGTCAACGCCTGAAACAGCTTGGCGAGTTCGGCGACGCTGAGCGCCTCGGCGCGATCTTTTGGCCCGATCAAGGACTCGACGGTCGACTTTTCATATAGCCCCGCCAGATTGTTGCGAAGGGTTTTGCGCTTATAGCGGAAGCAATTCCCTGCAAACTTAAGAAAATAAGGCAGATCGCTTATCCCAGCATCAATTGGCTCCAGGCGCACCACGGCGCTATCCACCTTCGGAGGGGGCCGAAACGACGCCCTGGGAACCTCGAACAGCCGCTCCGCCCGCGCCTGGACCTGGACCTGGACGCTCAGGTATCCATAGTCGCGGGAGCCGGGTTCGGCGACGATCCGGGTGGCGACTTCGGCCTGAACCAAGATGACAGCGAGCGACCACTTACCGCGCGCCTCAAAAAGGCGCTCTAAAATTGGGGACGTTATGTAGTAAGGAAGGTTCCCGGCGATCACGGCCGGTCCCCATGCCCCGAGATCGGTCTTCAATATGTCGCTTTCGGCCAGAATCAGGCGGCCGGCATCCACGGCATCGCGAAACTTCTGGCGGAGATAGTGGATCAGCACCGGGTCGACTTCGATGGCGACCACCTTTTCGGCGTGCTCCAGCAGAGATTCGGTGAGCGCGCCGCGGCCCGCTCCGATTTCGATGACTAAAGGAGCTCGCTCGCCGCATGCGGACTCTGCGATCCGGTCGAGCGTCGATTTACGGGTTAGGAAATGCTGGCCGAGACGGCGACCCACGTCTGACTAGTTTAGCCGCCGCCGGTCAGCCCTTGACGTAATAGATATCGGGTCCGGGCAGGAGCAATACCCGCGTCTTGCCGGCCATCGGCATGCCGAAGGCGGTGGCCGGAGAAAAAGTCGTAAACCAGAGAGCCGTTTCCATCCTTCGCCGCATCAGGGGATCCGCAACCACTTCCGCCCCGCTCACGATCTGATAACCGAGCAAATGGCCCTGATCGTCGACGTCCACGTCCACCAGGACGCTATCGCTCAAGGCGGCAGTGACGGAGCGTTGAACTTGCACGCCAATGGTTAACTGAGTAGGAATATCCACGGCCATTTTGGCCCGCAATGGATAGGTGGGCACCACCCACATGCTGAACAGAACCACGGCCGAAAACACGCCCCCCGTCGCCGGCAACATCAAAGGGCGCAGAATGTCCTGGAGCATGAAACGCGTCCGGTGGAACCACGAGCCCAAAATCTGGACCGGACTGCTGCTCTCGACGAGCCGCTGGCGTTCCCGCGAAGCGATCACGCGCAACGACGTGGTCAGGCCCGCGGGCGGCACACGGCGCGGCAGGTTCCGCAGCGTCATGATCAGCTTTTCCTGGCTCACGTGTTCTTCGTGAACTTCACGTTTCATACCGCATCACTCCCTTGTGTTCCGGCCCCGGCCCCTTGTGTTCCGGCTCCGGCCCCTTGTGTTCCCGTCCCGGTCCCCGTGTTCCGACCCCGAGCGCCAACGGCAACTCCGCCGCCGGAGTCGCTCGCAGCCGGTCCAGCAGATGTTTCCGCAGCGCTTCCCGGCCCCGCAGGATCCGGGACTTCACTGTTCCTAGCGAAACCTCCAGAACTTCGGAGATCTCTTCGTAACTCAAACCCTCGACTTCCCGCAGCACCAAGGCCGCTCGATAGTTCGGACTCACCTTCTGCAATGACGATTCAATCAGGGCGTGGGTTTCCTGGTCCAAAGCCGTCTGATAGGGGCTCCGGGCGGGATCGGAAAGCCAGTCCTGGGGTCCCTGCGCGTCGGATTCGGATTCGAGCCCGATCTCTTTTCCCCGATGGCGGATAAACCAGCGGCGCTGGTTGCGGGCTTCATTCACCGCGATCCTGTAAATCCAGGTCTTCAGGGAACTCTCGGAGCGAAAACCGCCCACTTTGCGAAACACCTTCAAAAAGACTTCCTGGGCCACGTCGGCTGCATCCCCGGGATCGTCCACCAAGCGGCTGACGAGGTTATAGACAGGCTGTTCGAACCGTTGAATGAGGATCTCATAAGCACACTCATCCCCGGCGCGTAATCCCGCGATCAGCGCGGCGTCTTCTTCGTGCGCCGCGGCCGGGGAAAACACCTCGGTCGTACATTCGAATTGGAACCCCACGGTGGAGTCAGCCATTACTCACCCAGTCCAATTCTACTGCTTCCCGTCAACCCAATAGACACCAGGCCGGAGGGCTAAGTTCCCGACACCCTCTAAGCCACTGATTTCATATTATGAAAGGTGCCTGTACCCAGCTTCCTCGGGGGCAGCGTCGTTTAGAGGCAGGGGAAATGCAGAGATTCCGGTCGCGAAAACGGAATTGCGAGTCTTGGAGGAACGCTTTGTGCGTATGAAACCGCTTTATTTTCTGGGATGCATCGCAGTGGCCGCGGCCGTCCTGCACGGTCAGACTGTACCGCCAGCTACCGGCGCCCAGTTCTGGTCCACCAATCCGAACCTGGATTGCTCCGGTTCGGGAACGAGCCCTGGGAGTAACTTTACGATACAGCTCCCGTCGGGTGGAACCGGCTATGTCTGCGAGGTATCCGGAAACTTTATCTGGCTCGCCGCGGGCGCAGGGTACACCACTTCGATCCGGGTAGCGGCACCCCAGGCGGATGCGGCGGGCCAGCCGTCCGCGGTGGGCGTCGATTATTCGTTCTACGATACGAGCGGAAAGATCATGAGTTTAGACAACACGTCTCCCAACGGTGCGGCCTCCAGCGGTGACGTGAACTTCGTCTTGAATGCGAATCAGCCGGCGGATGTGGATTTATTGGGTGTTCCGGGCAACGGTCCGAGCTACCCCACCCTGGTGAGCGGCTCAGTATTCGCCGTCTTCTTCTGTCCCGATTACATCACCTGCCAGGCCGTGGCGCCTCAGTTAATCTATTCAGCGCCGCCTGCTATTTCCCTGAGCGTGCCACTCTCGTGGGACGGCCAGCAATGGACCCAGTGGTCCGCGACGGGCATCGACGACGGTGGTGCACACCGGGTGTCCCTGGTGATTTTCAATTTGCCGGGGCCCAGCGCGCAATCGACGGTGGCCACGATCTACACGGTCCGGGTCTACGACAGCACGGGAACCCTGGTCGGGACAGGCACAACGCCTGCGATTGCGGAATATGGCACATACGGCGATCTGCTATCGAATATTGTTAAGTCGCAGTTGCCGTCGGGCATCTTCAAGATCCATATCGACGGCGGGTCGAATTATTCCCAGGCCATCGTAATCCAGGCAAACGGCAGGGCTCTGACGACCTTGCAGGTCGGCTATGACGTCGCCCCCGCTGCGGGCTCCTCTGCCATGATATCGACACAGATGAGCGTAAAACGGTCGCGGGCTCTGGCGAAGACCAGGAGGCCATTGGGGAGTTCGGCCAAATAGCATGGCCATTTCCGGTATTTGTTACAATGGTTATGAGGAAAAATGGCCACTAAACCAGCCTTCGCGCAAGGCGCCCAAGTAGAACACGCCAAGTTCGGCCTGGGAAGCGTGCTGTCCTGTAACGAGGAATATATCGTGATCAAGTGGGACGACCACGGGGAGAAGAAGTTCGTTCTATCCATCGTCCTGCCCAACCTGAAGAAGAGCGACCGCACACCGCCGGTGGAAAAGCGGCGGAGCACGCGCAAAAAAGTCGCGCCTGCGGCTACGGCATAATTCTACACCTCGCACGCTGCAAGGCTCAGCCGCTTCTCAGCGGCCGCGGAGATCGCTTACGTTGTTGAGTAACAGCGCGGCGGTATTCGAATCCGGGAAGGATTTGGTGACCGCCGTATACTCGCGCTCGGCGATGGCCAGCATCCCAAGCTGTTGGGCGACCAACCCGACGACCAAGTGGGAATCCCGATGCGCCGCCAGCATGGCCCGCCAGAGCATGACTTGACCGTCATCCAGCACGCGAAAGGACGCCTGCTCGGTGGTGCCCGCAACGGTGACCTGCCAAGTGTATTCGCCGCCGCGGTGCAGCGGGGTCAGCACCATCCAGGAAGTATTCTGAATCCCCTGTGCCCGGGCGATGACCTGGCCGTGCTCGTCGGCGATGGATATTGTGTACGGCGGTTCGCCAAACGCGGCCGACCAATACAGAACGGGCTGGGTCTCTTCCACCGCCTCCGACACCGGCCGCAGAACATTCTCTCCGCTGGCCACAGCGAGATTCGCGATGGCCTCGGGAGGCTCGGGAGTTTCCGTGGTCAGCAGGAGCATCGCGCCCTCGCGAAGCGAATCGGGGAGCGTGTCCAGTTCGGTGATGTCCAGGTCGATTCCGGGCGGACCGGATTTGGTTTCCGCCGTGGAGACCCGTGGAGCGTGCGGCGAAAGCTGATACAGTGCGTAAGGCCCCAGGATCGCGACCGCGACGCCGGCGACTACCATGAGCACCACTTCGGGCGAGCGAAACCCCTTGGCTTCCATTCGCTTTTTATTATGCGGTACAAATGCTTTTGGCTGATCCATTCCAGGTATTGAACCGGGAAATCGTCGCCTGCGAGCTGTGCCCGCGGCTGCGGGACTACGGCCGCGAAGTGGCGCGCGTCAAGCGGCGCGCCTATCTCGATTGGGACTACTGGGGCAAACCCGTTCCGGGCTTCGGCGATCCGCACGCGCGGGCTCTGTTGATCGGCCTCGCGCCGGGGGCCCACGGGTCCAATCGCACCGGACGGATGTTCACCGGAGACAGCTCCGGCGATTTTCTATACCGGGCGCTGTATGAAACCGGGTTCGCAACTCAGGCCGAGAGCCGTTCGCGGGCGGATGGGCTCGAGCTGGAGGGCGCCTACATCGCCGCAGCCGGACGCTGCGCGCCTCCGGACAATAAACCGTCGCCGAAAGAACTCGCGAAATGCCGTCCGTATCTGGAGCG
Source organism: Bryobacteraceae bacterium (assembly GCA_036003585.1). Taxonomy (GTDB): domain Bacteria; phylum Acidobacteriota; class Terriglobia; order Bryobacterales; family Bryobacteraceae; genus Palsa-187. The sequence continues at coordinate 5,051 of DASYSG010000081.1, forward strand.
CGAGCTGGATCTGCTGAAAGATGTCCGGGTGGTGGTGGCGCTGGGAGGCGTGGCGCTCCGGACCTATCTGGGGATCCTGCGCGATCGCGGGGCGATTAAGAGCCTGACGGCGTTTCCGTTCGGGCACAACAAGGTTTACCGCCCGGCGGCAGGGCTGCCGGTGCTGCTCGCCTCTTATCATCCGAGCCAGCAGAATACGTCGACGGGGAAGCTGACGGCCGCGATGCTACGGGAAATTTTCGAGCGAGCGCGAGAACTATCCCGATGCGCCGGTTAAAAACCGGCGCGCGGCTTGAAAAGCCGCCCCACTACTTGAGAGCGGTCACCACATGCTGTCCGCGCGGCAGGATTGCCACGTTGCCGAGCAGGATGGGATGGGTTTCGACGCCGTCTATCTGGAAACTCACGGGCGGAGTATCGAAATAGGCCAAGGCGCGGGCGCTGCTGCGATAGGCGAACTCGATGCCGCCGGCGATGGCCGCAGCGGAGTGCAGCTCCGCATTCAAATCGAGCAGCCGCAGCACCGGTTTGACGGCAGCCGGCTGAATGGAATGTGAGCCGGGCGCGAGCCAGACAACACTATCCGACGCCACCGGCCAGGGGCGTCCGTCGACCAGCGCCGGACCGCTCCAGATGGCACCCACGCCCGCGCGTGATTCGACGACCAACTTGTCGTTTTTCTCGCCGGAGGAGCGTTCGGCTCGCTGGACGGAAGCAGCGGCGGATGGGAGCAGCGGCAGATCCGGCGCCAGGATCGAGTTTTCGAAATATACGGCGATCCGCGGGAACGCCGCTGCGGCGACGTGCAGCAGAGCGAACAGCTCCGAGCCGGTTTGCTGCTTGGTGGGATAGACATCCTGATAGCGCTCGACGATGTTGATGTCGATGGCGAGCTTATCCTTATGGGTCGTCAGAGCCTGATAGCGCGCCGCGATCTGAGGATAGCGCTGAGGCCCGAGGTTCCAGACGGTGGCGGGGTCTTCGACCAGGAACGTGAAATCGTGCTGCGCCAGGAGGGGCAGCGTCTTGGACGTATCGGCTCCGATCTTTTCCCGCATGGTGGTGTCGAAGCGATCGTCGACATGGGTGAGCGTCAGGTCGAGCCAGGATTTGGTTTTGCGGATGTCCTCGACCTGGGCGATCCATTCGGCCTGCTGGCGGCGGGCGAGGTCCGCACGGAACTCCAAAAATTGCGCCATGGACGTCGCACTTGCATTGGGCTTGAACAGATCGATCGGGTCGATTCCGGATGCCGCTTGAAACTCGGCGCGCACGTCGCTGTTCATCGGGGTGAAGCGCGCGGGATTGTCGTGGCCTTCGAGGGATTCGAAATACAGCTCGGCCAGATTGACGCCGTCCCAATCGAACCTATCGATTAACCCGCGGAGGCCGAGAGCAACCTCCGCGAAGGCCGCGCGGTTGGTCAGGTTCATGAGCTTGCGCCAGTCGAGCTGGGCGTCCTGGAGCAGCGCGGTTTTTTCGCGCCACTCCGGATGCTGGTCCCAGAAGCGTTCGCTTACATGCGGCAGCTCGACCCAGGCATACACCTGGATCGAGTTGCGATGGCACGCGTCGATCAGGCGGCGCAGGTATTCGTCGGCCTGGGGATCGGGTTCCCAGTAATGCCACGCGGCTACGTGGAGCGCCGAAATGCCCGCTCGGCGCCAGCGGGGCGCGAAGTAATCCAGGTCGACGCGGGAGCGATAGGAGGAATCGAAGAACGCCCACAGGTTTGCGGATCGAAAGGGAGCGGTCAAACCGAGATCGGCCAGCGCCTGCGGGATATACGGGAACCGATCATAGCCGTGCGGTCCCGGCCCGGTGGCGACCCACAGCACTGCGCCCGATCCGCGCCGGAAGCCGGCTACCAGAGGAGCCTTTTCATGCCGTTCGCGGGTGAAGATCCGAGCGTCGCCGGGGAGTTCAGAAACCGGCAGGTCAGCCGCTTGTTCCCAGATGATGCGCAACTGAGGCGAGCGCAAATCCTCGACGCTTTGGACGGAAATGTGTTGGGTGGTGGCGCGTATGCCGAACGAGGCCGCCAGAGGCGAGGCGCCTTCCAGAATGAGAATCGTGCCGTGCTCGACGCGCGAGCTCCAGTCGGTCTCCGTCATCGCGGCCCCCGTCGGGATCACTTCGACGTCACCACGCGCCGCCATGTTCTGCAAGCCGATCGAAGACAGAACCGCAGGCCAGCCGCCCGGAGCGTCGCCGGCAACGTGGAAGGTCAGAGTCGCGGCGGAGCACGAAACACACAGTAATAGCCAGCTAATGAGTGAACGCATACCACACCCCGATTCGCACATCGTTAAAGTTGGGACGATACGGATTGGACTGGTTCACCAGGTACGCCCCGCGCAGAAAATTTACCGTAAACTGCAGTGGGTTCAGACGAAAACGCACGCCGGGGCCGGTCTCAACGGTATTCGCCCAATACTCGCCCGTGGCGTCCACCGTAGCGTTCCAGTTCCAGTAGACCTGGAAGTTTTCGCCGAACGTCCGGCCGGTACGGTTCTGCGAATACAGCAGGCTGTCGTTCCCGAAACGGCTGATGAACACGCCATCGTCGTTGGTTTCGGCAAACAGGCGGTGCGGCGCGCGCGGGGCCTGGGTGTAGGAAATCCCCCCGCGGTAATCCGGCAAGGCTGTGCCGGTCTGGCCGCGCGGGATCTGGTAACGCAGCGCTTCGCCGGCTTCGAACCACGCCATCAGGCCGCGCCAGGGGGTGCTGGCCAGCCCCGCACCCACGATCACGCTGCGTTCGGAAAGATTTTGGGGCGAAATGTTGGCGCCCAATTGCACCGCGCCACGCGCGTCGCCGATGAAACGCAGGCTCAGGTACGGGTGGATGGGAAACGTGGTCCGCAGCTCGGTCTTGGCTTGCGCGTAAACGAAGGTATCCTGCCAGCGCGTGGAAATAGTGGGGAACACCCAGACCGTGGTTCTCAAAAGCCGCAGGGAGGGATTCAGATTCCCGTAGGCCTTCGAGGCCTCCGCAGCGGTGCCCGCGTCCGGGCTGGAGCGCGCCAGGCTGAACCAGCGCACCGCCTCGCGATCGTCCTTGAGGATGTTGTACGCCCAGCCGAGCTTCAGCATCACCTCGAAATCCATGGGATCGTTCTCGTGAGCCGCGTGGAGATACCTGAGCGCGTCACTCAGGTATCCCTTCTCCAGACTTTGTTCACCGAGCAGCTTGCTGTTAGCCGGTGTTGCCTGCGGTGGAGTATTTTCGCGAGGTGAGGGAGATGGCTCAGAAGCAGGCGGCAAGGACTGAAGTTGTTGCTCGGCGGCGGACTTGTTGCCCATTTCGAGATGCAAGTATGCGAGCTCGCGGCGAAGGGCGTCGTTTGAGGGATCGAGGGCCAGCGCGTTCTCGAATTCGTAGACGTACGGATAGCGCTGCGGCAACAAATCCCGGGCTTGTTCGGCGACGCGCGGTTCGGCTCCACGGGATGCGGCCAGCAGCGCGGCGTGGGCGTCCTCGTTTCGACCCAATTCCTGCCAGATCCTGCCGAGATCGACAAGCAGGTCGCGGCGCGCGGGGCGCAGATTCCAGGCGGCGCGATAGTGTTCCGCGGCCAGGTCAACTTCGTCGCGCTGCTCGGCCAGCCGGGCGAGTTCTTCATGGGCGCTGAAATTACCGGGTGAAAGCTCGAGCGCCTGCTTCCAGCGCGCGATGCCTTCGCGCAAGGGACGGTCGACGTTTTCAAAAGCTTGTGTCGCAACCGGGTTTCCGGACTTACGCAACCGGTCGAACACGCGCCGCGCGGTTATCTGCTGCTTGGTCTCGTAACACAGGAATGCGTATTCGAGCGCCACTTGATCGTCCGCCGGGGAATCCGCGGACTCCAGACGCATGGCTTCCGCGAATTGATCCCGGGCGGCTTCGGTTTCGCCGATCTTCAATAGCGTATACGCCAAGTCTTTGCGTATCGAGGCCCGTGCGGGATCGAGCTTGGCCGCCTGCTCAAACCCATGAATCGCTTCTTCGTAATTCTTCGCCCGAAGCGCGGCATAGGCCCGGTCGAGCGGCGCGTATGCCGGATCGGCGGCCTGACCCAGCGCCACTAACCCGATCAAGATCAATACGAGGAGAGGCTTAGCCATACTTAGCCCGTATCGGGTACAAGATAGTGGCGGCAGGGCCGTGGGACTCTCCGGAAATTACGCTCGAATACCCAAGTCCTTTTGCGATATGAAGAAGCGGGAATGGCCTCGGTTAACTTGGACCAACGAGATCGGCGGAGCAACGCGCGGAGACAGGCGTTTCTAAGCCTGGCCCGCGTGCCGGCGCTATCGCCGACGGCCTCCCAGCTTCTGGGCCGGCTGGCTCGGCGTAACTGCGAGGTCCGCGAACTGGCGATTTTGATCGAACGCGATCCGCTGCTCACGGTGCAGATCCTGACCATCGCCAACTCGGCCGCATTCGGGCGTTCCCATCCGATCAGCTCCATCCAGCACGCGATCATGATGATCGGTATCGGAACGATCCGGAAGTTCGCCCTGGCCCGGTCGATTTCCAACCTGTTCGGGAAGCGAAAAATCGCGCCTAGCTTTTCCGTGATGCGGTTCAACCTGCACTCGGTAGCGACGGGGATGTTCATGGAGCTGCTGGCGGAGCTGGTGCCGCTGGAGGACGCGGAAGACGCTTTCCTCGCCGGGCTGTTTCACGATGTCGGCAAGCTGGTAATTGCGGTGGCGATGCCGGAGGAATATGAAACCATCCTCACGGCCTCGGCGGTGACCTGCGAGACGATCCTCGAAAGCGAGCGCCGGGTGCTCCAGACGGATCATGCGGAATTGTCGGCCCTGGCGGTGGATTACTGGGGGCTGGGCGAGCCGATCCGCGCTGCGGCCGCGTATCACCACGAGCCGGAGCAAGCGCCGGCTCCGTCAGGCAAAATTTCGCTGGCCCTGGCTCTTTCGAAGGTGGATGCGGTGGTGAATGCCGCGGGCATGTCCCTGCTGGCGGCGCCTCCTCAAGGCAATGAGATCCCGCCGATCGCATTCGAAGGATTCCCGTTGGATCAGGGGCTGCTGATTGAGCGCTTCGCGGCCGAGTGGACCACGACGGGAGCCATGTTCCGGTAATCGGGTTCCAGGTACTATACTCACTTCGAATGAAGTCATCCGATCGAGCCGAACACGTCGGCAGTCTACTTCGTCCTCCGGAACTCCAGCGGGCGCGGGCGGATTTTGCGGAGAGGCGCCTGAATCTGGATCAGCTTCGCGAAATCGAGGATCGGGTGATCCTGGAGGCGCTTTATAAGCAGGGCGCAATCGGGCTCGACCGGGCCACGGATGGAGAATTCCGGCGAGGATCATGGCTCACCGATATGGCGGATGCCGTGGCCGGGTTTGTTCGCGATCGCGTCGTGCTCGACTGGAAGGGCCCGGGCGGCGGCCCGGAAGTGAGCAGCGCCAATGCAGTCGGCACAAAGCTGCGCAAAACCCGCCATTTGACCGCTCACGAAGTCCCGTTTCTGGTGGCTTCTTCGAACAGGCCGTTCAAGGTGACGCTGCCCGCGCCCTCGAACTTCGTGGTGTGCAGCTATCGGCCGGGGATTACCGAGAAGTTCTATCCCACGCGCGCGGATCTGTTGCACGATCTCGTCGCGATCCTTCGCGAGGAGGTGCGGTGGCTGGTTTCGCAAGGCGTGACGTACATCCAGTTTGACGCGCCTTACTACACTCACTATCTGGATCCGCAGCATCGGGCGCAGATGCAGGCGGAGGGCCGCGATCCGGATCGGGAACTGGCGCAAGGGATCGCTGGGGATAATGCCGCGCTCGCGAACGTTCCACGCGATCGCGTAACAGTGGCTATGCACGTCTGCCGCGGCAACAGCCGGAGCCGCTGGTTCACCGAAGGCGGCTATGACCTGATCGCCGAGCGCCTGTTCGGCTCGCTGAACGTCGACCGGTTCCTGCTTGAGTTCGATGATGAGCGTTCCGGCGGTTTCGAGCCGTTACGTTGGGTGCCGGCCGGCAAGACGGTGGTGCTGGGACTGGTCACGACCAAGGACGCGAAGCTCGAATCGCAGGATGACCTGCGGCGACGGATTGATGAGGCAGCGCGCTATGTTCCGCTGGAACGGCTGGCCATCAGCCCGCAATGCGGCTTCGCTTCGACCGCGGCGGGAAATCTTCTTTCCGTGGATGAACAATGGCGCAAGCTCGAGTTGGTCGCAGACACTGCGCGCAACGTGTGGGGCAGTATCTAATCGAGATCGTGGTAGCCGCGAGTTACGGTTTCCGATTGGGCGCGGAAGGCTTGAGCGTCCCCGTACGGGATAAAAAGCCGATAGCGGAATCTAGACACAGCCGACCTGTTCCGAAGCTTCGGCGCCAGGACGATCTCTTTTCAGAGAAAACTCCGTATCATATTAATTTCTAAGTTCTTCCTAACAATGCGACTACACGCGTATGGCCGAAAGGTTTGGCCCTCTTCTTGCTGGATTTGACGACAGGAAAGGAGTCCCATGAAGAGCGCTTTCGAAGAACTTAGGACCAGAACTCCCGCCGTATGCGCGGGCATCGGGAAAGAGGTCAAAGAAGCCGCCCAGCGGATCGAAAGAAACGTGAACGACGCCCAGGCTGCGGTAGCCGAAAAGTTGGACAATGGAGTGGTTGCGGCCCGGCGATTGTTGAAAAGAAGCCGGCACGCCGTCGAGAACGGACTGGAAGAGGCGGCGCATACGATAAAGCGGCACCCGTTCCGGTCATTGGCGATGGGTTTCGCTGCGGGAGCGGTCTTGGGCCTCCTGTTACCTCGCCCTGGAAGGAAGTAGAGCCAGGAGATTCATTCGGAGGGGCTATGCCGGTAACTCGTGGCGCGCCACCATCGTAGCAACCGCTAGAGCCAACGCCCCCGAGACAACTGAACAGGGCAAGTTTGCTGGATACTAATACGAAAAGAGCCATCTTTCGATGGCTCTTTCGGGAACTGCCGAGGGTTGTTTAGTGCAGGTGCGCGGTCGCCCAGCTACCCGCCACGCAGCCGTCGAACGAGTTGTTGAGGGCGTCAACTAGATCGTTCAATGAGCTGTACGTGAAACCGGAGGGCAATGCCCCGCCAGCGAGTGCTAGATTGGCTGCCGCCAGTACGTCGGCGACGGTCTTGCCGTCGAATGACGTCCCGGTCCCAGTCAATACCAGGGAACCGAAGCCTTCGAGTTGCACGTTCAACTGAAGCGCCAGCACCTGACCGGCAAAGACTCCTGCGCTGGTGCCAGAGGTTGGATTTGTCGCACTAGCGGTCAGGGCGCCAGGAATCCCGCCTTGCGGCAGGAAGTTCTGAACGCTCACGGCAGAGGAGAAATGCAGGAAGAAAGGCGAACCACCAATGGTCACACCGGCAGCGGGGAAATGAGCGGCAAGGAACGCGCCGGGGTTATTGCCGTGAGGAGCAGCGCCCCAGCCCCCCTGAGTAACCGTGCAGCCACTGAACGTCGTGGTTTGCTTACCGGTAATCAGTAGCGCGCCGCCATCGTAGCAATTGAGAGTGCCGCTAGGGCAACTCTCAATTGGGCCGTTGATCCCTCCCCCGAGGAAGTGGGTGGCTCCGGTGAAGGGGCTGGGAAAACAAGGGGCGGACACCGAACACGCTGCGTGCTCGTTGTCAGCATATCCCAGAGACAGCGTGTAGTTCGATAGATTCTCGACCTGCACCCAACCATGCGCTTCGCTGATCGTTGGAGCAGCGGGATTATCTGTATTGAAGAAATTCAAAACATCCCCTCCCGCTCCTGGCCCCGACGTATAGACCTGAGATCCATTGATGAAAACCGTCGTGATGCAAGGAGTCGACGGGGTGCACAGTTGGAGATTCGGTGGTGAAACCACGCGATCGCTTGTGTCGAAATTCCCATAAGTAGAACCAAGGACAGTCCCGGTCTGTGTCAAAACCAGCGTTTGACCGCCTTGAAGGGTTATTCCCCCGCCCAAATTCCAAAGCTGAATGCCCCCAGGACACGCCGTCGAGGTGTCGCAATAGGTTGCTGTGATTCCACCAGGGATCGCAGGTGACTCCGTGACTTTCACGGATGTGACTGTGACCTGAGCGTTCGCTACTGCGCTTACGAAGCACAGCGCCCCCAGGCCGAGCATCAAATTAAATTTTCTAGTTTTTGCCATTTTTCCTCCAAGTATCCGATCCTGCTTCAGGATCAACTATAAGAGCGATTACTCCTTATGTGCAAGCCCTATACACCCAACTCCGTACTAGAAGTACTAGTCAAAGCCGCTGGCCGACCATAGCGCAGCCGTGAGGTCCTCGGGGGTCCATAGGCAGCCGAGGTGTATCGAGCAAGCCGGAATCCCGTTGGCAAAGAATGACCGCAACGAGCCCGTCCTCACCGCGAAACACGATAGCTGGAAATCGGGCCCCACAGTCCAGTCACTTGAAGTACCCACACACCTGCGGCCACCACCACGACGATATTCAGAATCGTTTTGATGCTGGATGCCATGGGGATATAACGGTTGATCAGCCACAACCCCACACCGACGACGATCAGCGCGAAGACGAGATTTATCAAAGGCATTTTACTTATTCCTCGGTGTATGCCGGGCACGTAGCGTTCCACGTTGTGGAAACCTTGGCTCGCTTCACCAAGCATGGGTTCCTCGCCTTCCAAGAAAAAGGCCGAGTTCGCGATTCGTTAACGAGATTGCCGGAGACACATCGTGTCAGGCAATCCGGCGCCGTCCTTCCGGTGGGGCTGGCGCCGGGATCATCGCCGGGTCAACTCCCATCGAGACCGCATTTGGTCAGTTGACCGTGGATCGTCAAGCGTGAGGTTAGCGTCTCCACATCGAACACCCGCCTGAAGTTATGGAAAACATGGCTGATTGAGGACAAGCCGGGTTATGGGTACGTCTCGTGCATGATCTGAACCAACCATGACGAAGATTGAGCTGAACCGATTCCATCTCTCCTTGAAGAACAAGCTGGCGGACCTGGAAAATGGAAACCGCAACCGTGGAGCGATCGCTATTGAGACGAGTCCCGACGAACTGGACCGCATTCAGCACGGCCAGGAGCGCGATCTAGCCATGGGCGCACTGGACCGGGACTCCAAACTTTTGCGTCAAGTGCGCTCCGCGCTTATCCGCCTGAACGCGGGAACGTACGGGATCTGCTCCGATTGCCAAGAGAGCATTAGCATGAAACGGCTCACGGCAGTTCCCTGGACGGCTTCCTGTATCCTTTGCCAGCAGGCTGCGGACAGCATGCCGGGACAACACTGGAACGCGGGTGAAGAGCTACTCGCCGCTGCAAACTGAGGTCACGCGATATGCCGCCAAGAATACTGCTTGTGGATGATGAAAGCTACGTGCGCGACTCGCTGTACGCGCTCCTGGAGAGCGCCGGTTATGAGGTATTGGCAGCCAGCAATGGTCCGGATGGATTAACTATCTTTCGCCAGTCTGCCCGTCCCGTCGATCTTCTTGTAACGGATTACAACATGCCGGAAATGTCCGGCTTGGAGCTGGCCCGCGAGTGCTCGCGTCTCTTTCACGGATTGAGGGTGCTGTACGTTTCAGGTTCTCGCCCGGACGAAGAATTGCAGGCGGACCTGCGCGCGGGCAAGCGCGATTTTCTGGCGAAGCCCTTTCGCGGGGATGACCTGCTGCGCAAGGCGAGAGCTTTGTTGCAGGTCGAATCGCCTTCCATCAAAGTTGCGTGACACAGCTCAGCATTCCTCCGGCTCACCAACTGGCAAGCTTGCTTCCCAGTTAGGGCCGGCGCTTTCGTTCATCGGCACACCTTGCCGGAAATGAAGCCCGTCCCGATCGCTCCAGGTCACCAGGTAGCAGCTCGGACAGAGATGCAATTCCTGGATCGGCAGTTCTTCGACCGCTACTTCGATCGGCTCCATTCCAGCACCACATTTTGGACACTGATCGTTTCCAGGCACGGGATGAACGGGCACCATTCGAGGATCATTGGTTTTTTGCATTGGCGCCTCAGACTTCAGCTCGCAATTCACTGTCCAGTCTCCGCGACCGTGTCTCCTTCAGAACGCACCGGATGAATCGGGAGAATTGACCGACCCCCGGCCAAGTGACCATATATGGTCAGGAAGAACGTGTTAGGGTTGAGGGACCGCCATTTCTCGCCCTCTGTTTGCTGGACGCGCTTGGCGCGTTCTCCAGGCCGCCGGCCTCCAGGATCGACGGGGCAAAGGAGGGACG
>DASYSG010000082.1:0-17716 GCA_036003585.1 Bryobacteraceae bacterium
CCCCACGGCGGGAGTCCAGTGCAATGTACCGGACACATCCACCGCAACGCAGGCCCTAGATAGCAGCATCTAGAATGCTATTTCCTGGCCGATTCGGCTCTCCGGTGGAAGAGCGCGCGAACTCCTTGGCTTGAGGTTAGGTGGTGGTTGGTCGGTGACGGAGCGAGGTGTAGCGCGAAGTTGTGGCAGGATTGAGGAATACGAGTGGCCGAGAGGGTGTGACGTGCAGGAGGTTAGACCCGTCTCAGTGCCGGAACTAATTGTCGTCTATCCCCTTTTGGTCCTAAACAATGTCTTCAGACCCCTTCACGACCGACAGATGGGAGCAGCGTCGACCAAGGTTTATTCGCTGGGCGAAGCTTGCCGGGCTCATTACGTCGGCATTGACAGCCGAGGTCATTAGTACCGATGGCAACGTCGCTTGGCTTTATGTGCCAAGAGGGATCCAAAGCTATGTCGACCTCGCGTGGTACCTGGCGCTCATCGCTCTCCTCATTACCGGCGGAGTGCTGTTAGGAATGTGGCTGATTGGCCGGTTTGGAGATCCCCCGCGGTAGGGACATTTCTGAGAGATCCGTCGCTCGTAGGTTTGCACTAACTTGAGGGCGTAAAGGGGCCAGACGACATTTTCTGAGAGATCCATCGCGCTTTTCCGCCACTATCTCTCACGCCGCGACGACCTGCTTCGTGGTCCCTGGCGTGCCGCATCACGTTACCCAGCGGGGCAACAATCGGCAAGACGTTTTCTTCTCCCAACAAGACTGATCCGCAAGGTCCAGGATGTTGGACAGCCGAGAATGTCCATCGCACTTCTTAACGGTAAGCTTCCTTGCGATCGAGGACGCGGGAGATCTCCAGGAACTCTCCCTTGTCGCGGAAGAAGACGCGGTGGTCCTGGGGCGCGGAGGCGAATCAGTGGAGGGTCGACGCCTTGAAGCTGCTTCGTATCGCCCTCGCCAGAGCTTGCGTATCGGGCCAGAGTCTTCAAGATTTGCAAGGCGACGGGCTGGTCGATGGAGCGGACATCGGCAGTGGCCTGGGCGGTCCAGACGATTTGCTTCACGAGAGCCTATCGTTTCTCGTCCGCCATTTTCTCCCAGTCGGCCGTCGTCAGACCGAACTCAGCCAAAGCCCGCTCATGGGGAACGGGCTGGTTATGCTTGAGCCACTCGTCGGCTTCTGCAATCGCTTTGCATTCGGCAGCACTTAGCGTGTCTCTGTTTTCCGCTATGAGGCTTTCGAGCAGATGCGCGACAGCGGCAAGCTGGCCGGGACCCAGGCGGTCGAGTAGTGCCACGACATGCTGTTTGTCGGTCATCGTCCAGTCTCCTGACGCCTCTATCAGTTTACGCCTTCTGCTGCTCGAGCCGGCTGGAAAGCCGGCTGCGGCCTCGAAAGGCCGACCCCACGGGCTCTCAAGACTTGGTTTGCCAGAGGCCGAGCAGCGCGCCAGCGGGATCGACAATGATGCTGAGCCAGCCCATGTCCGTGATTTCGGTGACGTCCTTCATCACTTTCGCCCCGAGCGATTGGGCCTTCTTGGTGGATACCTTGATATCCGAGACTTCGACGTAGGGCAGCCATGCCGAGCCAGCGCCGGGAATGAGCTGCTGCATCATCCCGCCGCCAGTACCCTTGCCGACCCTGATCATGGTGTAGTCGAGATCGCCGTTCTCGCCCATCTTAGTGTCTTCAAGGGTCCACTCGAAGAGTTTTCCGTAGAACGCCTTGGATTTGCCTACGTCCGTGGTGTTTAGTTCAACGTGGACAAAGGGGTTGGGCACGCAAAGTCCTCCCACCGGGTGATAACCGGGGAGGAGAATTCGTTACTTATTTGCGGGCGCCGCGACGGGGATGCTTGAGCGCCGACTGGCGGCGTTTGGCGGCTTTGCGCTTGGGCTTGGTGATGAGAAACGTCCCGCTGCCCATCGATACGGATTTATAGAGCTTGTCGTCTGCCATGTGAGTCTTTATTGTACCTTGTGCGTGCTACGCTGGTCACGTCAGATGCTGCGCCGCCTCCTCCTTCTGCTGACGTTGGCCGGCGCGGCGTTTTCGCAAACCCCGATCTTCTCCCAGGTCGACGACATTCTCCGGGCGCTTTCCGGCATCACAGGCTGGAAGGTGCAGCGGACGGTACCAGCCGAGATTCTCTCCAAGGACAAGTTCGCCAAGATGGTGGAGGAGGGCGTCAAGGACGCCGAAGGGAACAAGGAAACCCGCGCGGCGGAAACGGCGCTCAAGATGTTCGGCCTGGTTCCCCCCGATTTCAACCTGGCCCAGGAATCCGGCGATCTGCTGGCCGAACAGGCGGCAGCCTTTTACGATTACAAGAAGAAACGGCTCTTCGTTCTCGATTCCACGAAGAACGACAATGAGCAGCTCCTGGCGCTGGCCCATGAACTGGCCCATGCCATCGCCGACCAGCAGCACCCGCTGCGGAAATTCCTGGGCGATGCGGATGGCGACGAGCAGGCCACCGCTCGCCAGGCCGTGATCGAAGGCCAGGCCACGTGGCTGAGCTGGGCGTATCTTTCGAAGAAGGCGGGCGGGCGCGGCGAGGTTCCCAGGGCTCTGGTCGACCGGCTGGCCGACGGCGCGGGGGCATCCGGCGATGATTTCCCGGTGTTCACCCAGGCTCCTCTGTATATACGCGAGTCGCTGACGTTTCCCTATACGGAGGGGATGCGTTTCCAGGACGCGGTGTATCGCGAGCTGGGTCCGGCTGCGTTCGAGCGGGTGTTTCGGGAACCTCCGCGGAGCACGCAACACATCATGCACCCGGAGACGTACTTAGCCGGGCGCATGCCGACGATGCCCGCATTGCCGCGTCTGGAGGAGGCCGCAGGGAAGGAAGCCCGGCATTTTCGGATCCTGGCGGATGGAGACGTGGGCGAATTCGATTACGGGGTTCTGCTGCGGCAGTACATCGGCGAAACCGAGGGTCGCGAGGCGGCGAGTCACTGGCGCGGCGGAGTGTATCGGCTGTATGAGCACAAACAAGCGAAGTATCCGGTGCTGGCGCACTCCTCCGAATGGGACTCGCCGGAAGCCGCGCGAACCTTCTTCGAACTGTACCAGCGCGTGCTGCGAGCGAAATGGAAAATGCTGGAAATCGCCTCTTCTTCGCCCGGACAGGTGACCGGGACGGGGGATAGCGGCCGGTTTTCGTTACGTTTGGAAGGTGTTATCGTCCACAGTATCGAGGGGATTCAATCCCAGGAAAGGGTGCGGTAGACTGTCTTTTATGCGCACACGTACGTTTATGCGAACTCCGATGTTGGCTCTGTTGATCACGTTGGGACTTGCGGCGGAACTTTCGGTGCAAGCCGCGGCTCCCGTGCCGCGTCCGGCGAAGGAATTCACCGTCGCGACACCGCAGGGTCAGCAGATTCTGATCTCCAGCCTGAAAGGTAAAGTGGCGGTGGTCCAGTTTCTATTCACCTGGTGCCCGCACTGCCAGGCTTTCTCCAAAGTACTGACGGAACTCAACACGGAATACGGGGCTCGCGGATTCCAGGCGCTGGGTGTGGCGTTCGACGAGCTGGACCCGAAAGATCCGGTGCCTTTGAAGGACAAGGTTGTGGCGTATACCAAACAATATGCCGGATTCCCGGTGGGCGTCTCGAACCGATCCTCGGTGCTGAGTTACCTGGGAATTTCGGAACTGGAGCGCGTGGGAGTACCCCAGATCATCGTGATCGACCGCAAGGGCGTTATACGCGAGCAGACTACATCGGAGGGAGGCGGAGAGCTGGGCAATCCAGCTCATCTGAAACCGCTGATTGAGAGCCTGCTGGCGGAGGGAACGCCGGCCAAAGGGCCTGCCAAGACCGGAGCGAAGAAAAAGACTACCGATAAGAAAGCCAGCGAATAAGGAAGACTCATCACATGCGCATCGCTACCGTTTCGGCACTGTTAGTATCCACGTTGGCGTCCACATTGACGCTCCGGGCCGCCGCGCCGGTTCCCCGGCCGAGCAAAGAATTCACGATCGTCCTGCCTTCGGGCAAGCAGACGCTGCTATCGAGCTATCGCGGCAAGGTAGTGATGGCGGCGTTCATGTTCACGACCTGCCCGCACTGCCAGGCGCTTTCGAAGGTGATCACGAAGCTGCAAAGTGAACTGGGACCGCGCGGATTCCAGGCGCTAGGCATAGCGTTCAATGACGAGGTCAACACGCCGAACAACGGCGTCAACGGCCAGGTGACGGCCAACTTCGTGAACCAGTTCCAGGTCGGGTTTCCGATGGGATACGCGCCGCGCGAAAGCGTGCTCAGCTATCTGGGCGTATCGGAAATCGAGAGCTGGGTAGTTCCGCAGGTCGCGATCGTCGACCGCAAGGGTGTGATCCGCGCGCAGAGCGCATCGCGGGGGACGACGGAGCTGCAGACGGAGACTTACCTGCGGAAGTACCTGGGCGAGTTGCTGGATGAGGGCGGGGCGAAATCGGCTGCGCCGTCCAAGGCTGCTCCTAAGAAGGCCGCAGACAAGAAGACAAGCTAGCTAATCCGGTCTTCCAGGCTAGTCATCCTCTCTTCGAGGTGAGTAAGCCGAGCATCGAGGACTTCTTCAACACGGCGCAGCTCTGAGCGCCAAGTCTCCTTGAGATCCTCGATCCGCTGATTCACTTGAACTCCGAGATCGGTAAAGCGAGCGTTGAGATCGTTCCACCTGGAATTATTGACCAGGATGCCGATCAAGACGGCCAGGGTGGGAATACTCACGGTAAAGATTGTTTGAAGTTCCGGAGTCATCAAAATAATAGTCGCCTAGCCATCTAGTTTCTCTCCAAGTTTATCACCGCAGCTTACTTGCATAGATCAGCGGTGATGGCTTCCGCGATCTTGCCTCCGTGGAAGCGGCCGTTCTCGATGAAAATCTCGTTGGTGTGCATGCCCGCCACCAGCACGCCGGCCAGATACATGCCTTTGCGATCGCTCTCGAGCGTTTCCGGATCCGTGTACGGCCGCTCGCTTTCGGCATCGAAACGAATGCCGTGCGCTTCCAGAAACTGCGTGTCGGGACGATAGCCGGTCATGGCGAACACGAAGTCATTCTTAATTTGCTTCTCGCCACCGGGAGTCTGGATGCGGACGAACGTTTCGCCGATCTCGAGTATCGTTGAGCGGAAGTAGGCCGGGATCTCGCCGTTCTTGATGCGATTTTCGATGTTGGGTTTGATCCAGTATTTGACGTTGTTGTGGATCGCTTCCCCGCGATGGACCAGAGTGACGCGCGCGCCGGTCCACCAGAGCTCGAGCGCGGCGATGGCCGCTGAGTTTTTCGCGCCCACGACGAGAACGTCGTGATTGTAGTAGGGGTGCGCCTCTTTGTAGTAGTGGATGACTTTGGGCAGATCCTCGCCGGGCACGTTCAGGCGGTTGGGGACGTCGTAATAGCCCATCGATAAGATGACCTTTTTCGATTCGTATTGGCGAGGGCAGCCATGTGCGTCCATTGCGTGGGTGACGAATGCGCCGTTGTCGCCGGTGATCTTCTCCACCCGGACATATTGGCGGATATCGAGCTTGTAGTGATCGGCGACGCGGCGGTAATATTTAAGCGCTTCGGCGCGCACGGGCTTGTCGTTCAGCGAGGTCATGGGAATATCGCCGATTTCGAGCAGCTCGGGCGTGGTGAAGAACACCATGTTGTTGGGGTAGTGGTAAATGGAGTTGACGACGCAGCCCTTGTCGATCAGGACCGCGCGCACGCCGCGCTTCTGGAGTTCGATGCCGCAGGCGAGGCCTGTGGGGCCGGCTCCTACAATGACGACATCGAACGCGTCCACTACAGCATCGCCTCCACGCTGGTGTAGACATCGGCGAGAGCCTTAGGCAGCGCCGCGGGATCCTTGCCGCCGGCCTCGGCCATATCGGGACGGCCGCCACCTTTGCCTCCGACGGCCTGAGCGATGACGCCGACTATCTTTCCGGCATGAACCTTCGCGGTCAGGTCCTTGGTGACGCCGCTGACAATCGAGACGTTCGAATCCTCGGTGCTTGCGAGAACCACGACCGCAGTCTTCCACTTGTTGCGGAGCGAATCGACCAGCGTGCGCAGCTGCGCGCGGTCGAACCCGTTGACTTGGATGGAGAGCACTTTAACGCCCTTGATGTCGCGAGCCTGCGATTCGAGATCGCCAGCACCCGCCTGAGCCATTTTGGTTTTCAGCTGCTGAAGCTCGTGCTCCAGCGCTTTTTCGCGAGCCTGGAGCTTTTCGATGTCGACGCCCGTGTACCTCGCCTGTTGCTGCAAAGCTTCCTGGAACCGCTTGAGAGCGCCCTCGCCGGTGATGGCCTCGATGCGGCGCACGCCCGCGGAAATTGAGCCTTCGTAGACGATCTTGCAAATGCCGATATCGCCGGTGCGGGCGACGTGGGTGCCGCCGCAGAGCTCCTTGCTGAAGGTGTCGATGTTGACGACGCGAACGCGATCGCCGTACTTTTCGCCGAATAGCGCCATCGCGCCGGTCTGCAATGCCTGGTCGAGGTCCATGACGTCGGTGTGGACTTCGCGGTTGGCGAGAATCTGCTGGTTCATCAGGCGCTCGACTTCGGCCAGTTCGTCGGAGTCCATCGCGGTGTAGTGGGTGAAATCGAAGCGCAGGCGCGAGGGTTCGACGACGCTGCCGGCCTGCTTCACGTGTGAGCCTAAAACCGTGCGCAAGGCGGCATGCAGGAGATGCGTGCCGGTATGGTTGCGCATGGTCGCGTGGCGCGATTCCGGATCGACGCGGGCGATCACGATGTCGCCTTCCTTGATCTCATTCAGGAGCTTCACCTTGTGCACGGTCTTCCCTGGAGCCGGCGCGTAGGCGGATTCGACGATCGCCAGACTCTGGCCGTTTTCCGAAAGCAGCACGCCCTTATCGCCCACCTGGCCGCCGGCTTCGGCGTAGAACGGAGTCCGATCCAGCGCGATTTCGTTATGCAGGACGGCCATAACCTTCCCCGGCGATTCCAGGGTCTCGCGGCCCACAAATTCGGTCTTCGGCAATGCCTGGTAGACCGGATTGATCTGGGCCTTCTCGGCGCCCTTCCAGCTCGCACGGGCGCGGGCGCGCTGCTTTTCCATTTCAGCGGCGAAGCCTTCGGCGTCGATCGAGATGCCCAGCTCGCGGGCCATGTCTTCCTGCTCTTCGAGAGCCAGGCCGTAGGTGTCGTACAGCTTGAAGCTGGCGGCTCCGGAGATCGCCCCCGTCTTTGCTCCCGATTTGGCTTCGTCCTGGAAGAATTTCTCGGCCACCTGGAAAGTGGTGGCGTAGCGATGCTCTTCGTCTTTCACCACGCGCGCTACGCGCGAGACACTCTCCATCATTTCGGGATAGGCGTCGCGCATGTGCTCGGCGACGAATCCGGTGAGTTGATACAGGTACGGGTCGGAGACGCCGACCATACGCGCGTTGCGCATGGCGCGGCGCATGATTTTGCGGAGGACATACCCGCGCCCTTCATTCGAGGGCAGCACGCCGTCATTGATCAGAAACGCAGTGGAGCGGGCGTGATCGGCATTGATGCGCATCGCCGTATCCGCGCGATCGTCTTCTCCATAAGGCTTCTTGAACAGCTCGCCGGCCCGGTCGATGATGGGCCTTATGAGGTCTGTTTCATAGTTGGAAAGCTTGCCTTGAAGCACGGCGGCCATGCGCTCGAGCCCCATTCCCGTATCCACGGAGGGCTTGGGCAGCGGCGTCAACTTTCCGGATACATCGCGGTCGAACTGCATGAACACCAGGTTCCAGATCTCGACGAAGCGCTCGCCGGCGTTGTGCGGCATGGAACCAGGCCCGGCGTCGGGGCCAAGATCGTAATGGATTTCCGAGTTCGGACCGCATGGCCCGGTATCGCCCATCTGCCAGAAATTGTCTTCTTCATCCAGCCGGAAGATGCGGTCCTTCGGAATGCCGGCGACCTCCTGCCACAGTCTTTCGGCCTCGTCATCCTCACGGAATACGGTGAAGTACAGACGGTCCTTGGGCAAGCCGAAACCCTTGGTCATCAGCTCCCAGGCGTAGGCGATGGCGTCGCGCTGGAAATAATCGCCGAAGGAAAAATTCCCCAGCATTTCGAAGAACGTGTGATGGCGGCGGGTGTAGCCGACGTTGTCCAGATCGTTGTGCTTGCCGCCGGCGCGGACGCACTTCTGGGAGGAGACCGCGCGCGTGTAATCGCGCTTTTCCTGGCCCAGGAAGACGTCCTTGAACTGGTTCATCCCGGCGTTGGTGAACAGCAGCGTGGGATCGTTGGCGGGCACCAGGGACGAGCTTCGGACCACGCGGTGGCCACGCTCGGCGAAATAATCGAGGAACTTCTGGCGGATCTGCGACCCTGTCATGGATACTTTATTGTGCCACGAGGACGGAGTATCCCTTGCCTTTCAAGAGATTGTCGTCCGCGGTCACCAGCGTGAGATCGTAAACCTTTGCAGTAGCCGCCAGGAAGGTATCCGCTGGGTCCCGGTGCGGGAGGATAACTGCGTCCGAGGCAAGGGCGACCTCATGTGTGAGCGTGGCCTCGCGGAAAGGCGTCCGGCTAAGTGCTGCAGAAAACCATGACACAGGTCCGTCCTTCAGCTTCAAACGCCCTTTGCGATAGAGAAAAAGAATCTCCCAGGTGGTGACTGGGGAAATCCACAGTTCATTGCGCGAATCTCCGATGACCTTGGCAGCTCTACGAGAGAGTCGCGATGGGTTCGCAATGGTCCAGACAAAAATGTGGGTATCGAGCAGAAGCTTCATTTTCGCAGCGGGGCCCACTCCTCTTCAGTGGAGATCGGGCCTACGATATCACCCAGAATTTCGACCGTACCTGCCATCGACCCCATCCAGTTGGCTGGGCGAGGCGGCGGCGGAGGGGGGACAACTTCGGCGATGGGCTTGCCGAAGCGTGTGATCAGGATCGGCTTGCGGGTTTTCTGGACTCGCTGCAAGACCGAGAGGCAAGTGGCTTTGAACTTGGATACCGCAATCGTTTCCATAGCTCAATTAGACCATAGTCAACGACCATGGTCAGATCAGCTGGGCGTATGGTTAAAAGTGTATTCGGCCAGGACCCGCTCCGCTTGATCCGTCACGGCGAGAAGCTTCATGACGAGCACATCCGGACCGGACTGGCGGGCCGGACCGATCGGATAGCTCAGGAGGACCTCGCCGGGTCCGGCGCGAAACGGAATGTCCCTCATGCGCAAGCGCTCAGCGCCGGAGGGATCGCAAAGCGCCAAATCGAGCTTTTCGATACCCGTCAGGTCCGCCACAAGCCTCCCGATCAGGAAATCGTCCTGCGGGGTTACGGTGCACTCTACGGATCCCCCGCCCTGCACCGGGTACTCGCGGGCATGCAGGCCCTCACGCGCCAAGCGATCCAGGAATTCTCGTGTGACGATCATCCCGAGATTTCCCTGCCGCGCAAGGGTGCGGATGCCCCCGGCGAGATCGATGAGCGACTGTAAGGTTCGCGAGCAATCCTCGCAGGCGAAGAGGTGTTCTTCGAGAGCCGATTCGCCGGCCGCGGGCAACTCCGCCAGCCAGTAATCCGCCAGCACAGCCGGATCGATGGGATTCACGCAGCTCATGCCGCGTTCCCCGTCATGCATCTCCGAAGGCGTCCCAGAGCGCGGTGCCGGATGACACGGACATTCTCACTGGAGAGCCCCAGAGCTCCCGCCACGGTCTCACTGCTGTGCTCTTCGTAAAACGTCATCACGACGACGCTGCGCTCGCGTTCGGCCAGCCGGCCGAGACACTCGGCGAGCTTATCGAGATCAGGCGCCGGTTCCGGAAATGCCGAAGCCGGGGGCAGATATAGGTCCAGCAAGCGCTCACGGCGCGCGCCTCCCCGCCGGATCTCGAGCACGAGCATACGGCAGGTCCCCAGGACAAAAGACTCGATCTTCTCGAGATCGCGGACTTTGCCGGCGCGGACGCTTTCGATGGTCATCATCAACACCTGCTGCGCCAGATCCGCGGCCGCCTGTTCATCGCGCAGATGCCGCAGTCCGTACAGGCGGATCCGCGGGGCCATAGTGCGGCACAAGTCCTCCTCGTCAACTAATTCCACTCTTGAAGTGTAACGCCGGGACGAATCGTTACACTTCCCTGCTTAAAAGGAGCGGACATGATTACGAACCAACAATCAGGAACCAGAATCGACGAAGTAGCTGAGGGGATCTTTCGCATCAGCACGCCGGTCGAGATTCCGGCATTGCCGGGCGGATTCAGCTTCAACCAATATTTACTGGTGGATGACGAGCCGCTGCTGTTTCACTCCGGGCTTCGAAGGATGTTTCCCCTGGTGCGCGAAGCGATCTCCGCGATCATTCCCGTGGAAAAGCTGCGGCACGTCGGGTTTTCGCACTTTGAAGCGGACGAGTCCGGCGCCCTGAACGAATTTCTCGAGGTCGCGCCGCAAGCCGCGCCGTTTTCGAGCGCGATCGGCGCCCTGACCTCGGTGAACGATGTCGCCGACCGGCCGGGCCGCGGCCTGGGCGATGGCGAGCAGTTCTCGACCGGCGCGCATAGGCTCGAGTGGATCTATACGCCCCATGTGCCGCACGGATGGGACTGCGGTGTGCTCTTCGATCACAGCACGGGGACGCTGTTTTGCGGCGACTTGTTCACGCAAGGCGGCTCGAAGTGCCCCCCGGTAACGCAAGACGATGTCGTTGGACCCAGCGAACAGTTTCGAGGACCGCTGGATTATTTTGCGCACGCCCAGGGGACGGGCAAGATCCTGGAGCGGCTGGCGTCACTGAATCCGAAGATGCTCGCGTGCATGCACGGCAGCGCGTTCCAGGGCGATGGAGGAGGCCAGCTGCGTCAGCTCTGCACGACGATGTCGAGCTAATTCAGCCCACTGGTGTCGGCAAACCTGGGACAGCGGTGAGGGATGAAGCTGACGCTTCACCCGGAAGAATGAAAATGCCCCGACCACCAGCCGAAGGGAAAAAGGGGGACACCTCCTAACTTCTGCAAAGCTAGTAGCGGAGCGAACACCAGGAGGTGTCCCCTTTTTCCTCTTCCAGCCCACTGGTTTCGGCAAACTGGGACAGTCCCTAGTTTGCCCGCCAGCTAACCTACCAGCCGACGGGTTTGCCCTGATTCTGCTGATCGAGCCATTTCTGGAGCGGGGCGAAGTAATCGCGGATGGCGGTGGCGTCCATTTCACGCTTGCCGGTGATCTCCTGGAGGGCATCCTGCCAAGGTTTGCTGAGTCCCATGGCGAGCATGGTGTTCAGCTTCTTGCCGGCCTCCTTGCTGTCGTAAATCGAGCAGCGATGGAGCGGTGTGCCCCTGTTTCCGGGGCAGCCGGCCGCTTCCGCCAACGCGCGGTGGAACTGGAACTGGAGAATATCGGCCAGGAAGTAGCGCGTGTAGGGGACATTCGCGGGCACGTGATACTTCGCGCCAGGATCGAAAAATTCGTCTGAACGGGGCTCGGGCGGCGCGATGCCCTGGTATTTCAGACGCAGCTGCCACCACGCTTCGTTGTACTTATCGGGCGGGATTTCGCCGGAGAAGACGCGCCAGCGCCACTGGTCGATCATCAGGCCGAACGGCAGGAACGCGATCTTTTCGAGCGATTTCTTCAGCAGGAGGCCGATGTCCTTGGAGGCGTCCGGAGCTTTGGGCAGCAGACCCAGTTTCACCAGATATTCGGGCGTGACGGAGAGGGCGATGGTGTCGCCGATGGCTTCGTGGAAACCATCGTTGGCGCTGTCGCGGAAAATGATGGGCTGGGTATTGTAGGCGCGCTGGTAAAAATTGTGGCCGAGCTCGTGATGAATGGTGGTGAAATCCTCTTCCGTGATGTCGATGCACATTTTGATGCGGAGATCGTTGACGTTGTCGACGTCCCAGGCGCTGGCGTGGCAGACCACCTCGCGGTCGCGCGGCTTGACGAACAGGCTGCGCTTCCAGAAGGTATCGGGCAGAGGATCGAATCCCAGGGACTTGAAGAATCCTTCGCCGTACCGGACCATCTGCAGCGGCTCGGTCTTGCGGGCTTTGAGGATCTGGGTGAGATCGTAGCCGGGATCGGCGTCCTTGGGCGCGACTAGCTTGTAAACGTTGGACCAGTCCTGAGCCCAGATATTGCCCAGCAGATCCGCTGGAATCGGGCCGTTTTCGGGCACCAGGTTGCCGTATTTCTCATGCAGCCTGGAACGAACGTAAGCATGCAGCGAGATGTAGAGCGGGCGGACCTGGTCCCACAGGCGATCGAGCTCCTTGCTGAAATCGTCGGCGGGCATGTCGTATTTGGATCGCCACATCGCGCCGGTGTCCTTGAAGCCGAGTTCGACGGCGCCTTTGTTGGAGAGCTCGACGAAGCGGGTGAAATCCTTGCGCATGGGCGGAGAAATGGTGTGCCAGCCCTTCCAGACATCCAGCAGCTCGGCGGGATTGGTGCTGGTGGCCATGATCTTGGTGATGTCGTTAATATCGAGGCAGGTCGCAGGGGAGCTCCCCTGGGCGGGCTTACAGTACTTACCTTTACCGTAGGTGGCATCCATCGACGCAGCGAGCTTGTTCACTTCGGCGCTCTCTTTGGGGTCGGAGGGCGGCGCGAGGGTGAACGCAGTTTTCAGGAGCTTCATCATGCGCGCGACATCGGCGGGCAGTTGGAGGTCGTCGAACTTCTTGGCCTGCTTGGCGAGACGAACGGCTTCATCGCCAGCGCGCTGGCCGGAGGCGGCGGAAAGCGCCTCGGTATCGTCGGTGATGAAGTTTTCCTGAACCCATGCGGCGCGGCCGGCTTCGACGCCGAGATCGTTGAGCTTCGCCTGGGCGTCGTCGAGGAATTTCTTGGCGTCGTCGGCGGTTGGCTTGGATTGGGTGCAGCCGGTTAAGAGGGCAAAGACGGCTGGAACAGTGAGACGCAGGACGAGCGTTCGCATAGAGGCATGATAACCCGCGCGGCCGGAGTTATTTGGGCGGTGCGGCGTTCCAGTTGACGCGCACGGTGAGGGGCGGCGTGGAGGGTCCGCCTGACGCTGCGGCCGAGGGGTTCGTGGCGACGAGAAAACGCTTTCCGTCCGCCGTCACGTCATAGTTGAAAAACATTTGGGTTTGGCCCGAGAGATGCGCGTCGAACAGCGCCGCCGGTGCACCGGCTTTGAGTGACGGTTTGGGGCTCGGCGTCACAGTCATTGTGACAACCATCAGTTTCCCGTCCGGAGTCACGTAGAACAACTCCTTGCCGTCACCGCGCCAGCGCGGCTGCACGCCGCCCGCGGTCGAAATCCTCGATTCGTTATCAGCGGACGGGAAGGGTTGCACGTACACCTCGCGCTGACCGGATACGTCCGAGGTGTAGGCCATCCAGCGGCTGTCCGGTGAAAGCTGGCCCTGGAATTCATTGAACTCCGAGTGCAGAAAGGGCATCGGTTTCCCAGACGGCTTCCCGTCTTCGCCCATGGGAAGATAGCTGACGTCCCACTTGGTCTTCGGATCTTGCTCCGCGTAGACAAGGAATCGCCCGTCCCGCGACCATTGATCGACCATTTTCGGGCTGGGTGTGGACAAAAGCACTTCATCCTGGCCCGAACCACTGGACGCTCTCCAGTAGAGATCGGCGAAATGGCCGTTGCGAATGGATGCAAATATGATGCGGTCGCCATGGGGAGAGAAGAAAGGAGTGGTGTTGGTAGAAGCATCGGTCGTCAAACGACGGTCGTTTTGACGGCCCAGATCCCGGAGAATGATGTCGCGAATATTGCTCCCCGAATCCGCGCGCGAGAATGCGATGGTCTTCTCATCCGGGGAAATCGCCGGCATGACCACCCTGCTGGGCGGGACCACGGTATCCAGCAACTTCCCGGTCCGGTCATACCAGACGATCTGGCTCATTCCTCCACCGCCTCCGCCACCGCCGGTCCAATACAGCAGCACGCCGTTGCCGGAAGCGGTGACGGGCGCAAAGTTATTGACGCTGGTAAACGCGACGCCCTCGCCCACAGGAAAAACGTCGCCGGAGAGTTGGGCAGTTCCACTGTCGAACGGTTGGGCCATCAAGGTGTTCTCGCGGAGGAAGATCAGATGACCGAGCCGGCTGGCGGCAGCGGACGATACGAATTGGACGCTGGAGTTGTCCGCCAGAACACGGCGGTTCTCCGCTCCATCGAGCGAGCTTACATAGGTGCCGTTCTTTTCCGGAGTTGACCCGCTTACCAGGTAAAGGAAACGGCGGCCATCCGGCAGGAACTGCGGGAAGCGATAAATACCCTTGGTCTTGGTCACGTCCACCGGAACGCCACCGCCCGCCGGAACGCGCTGGACGGGCGTATCCTGCGGCGCTGGCGAGAACACAATCACATCGTCGCGGTTCCATGAACCACTACGGCCGTCAGGGGCATCGCACACGGGCTGAGAGGGACCTCCACTCGCCGCGATTCTCCGCAGTTTGCCCCCTGCGAAGAAGGCGATGTTGCGGCTGTCCGGCGACCAGAAGGGGTAGGCGCCGCCGTCGGTAGAGGGCATGGGCTGCCATTGAAGCGCGTCGAGCGGCCGCTGCCAAAGTTGCTGCTTGCCGTTGACCGAGGCGGCCAGGACGATTGTGCGCCCGTCAGGAGAGACTGCGAAGCTGTGTATCGTCTGTACGCCGTCGGGCGGAGCGAGGGTGTAGCGCAGTATGTGCTCGGGTGGAGGCGTCTCGCGGAAGTGGAGGAATGCGAGGGCTGAGAGAGCTCCGACTGCGATCACGGTTGCGGCGATCCAGAAGAGCGATCCCCCGCCCTGACGGACGGGGCTTGGGGCCGCGGGAGCCTCTGCCACCACTGGCGCGGCATCAATGAGTTCCCAAGCGTCGCCGATGTCGCGCAGGCGCTTCTTGGGGTCTTTCTCCAAACATTTCTTCAGCAGCCTGCGGACTTCGACCGGTACGCCATCCCACTGCGGCTCTTTGAGAACAACGGCAGCCATGGTCTCCGTGACGTCATCGCCTTCAAACATGCGCCGTCCGGTCAACAACTCATGGACGACGACTCCGAATGCCCAGATATCGGCGCGGCGGTCGACGGGCTTGCCCTTGGCCTGCTCGGGAGCCATGTAGGCTGCGGTACCGAGGATCATGCCGGCTTGGGTCGCGGCCATGCTGAGTGTGGGGGATTGGGTGGCCCCCGCTCCCGAAACGCCTTCTTTCGGCTCCGATATCTTCGCGAGTCCGAAGTCGAGCACTTTTACCGTGCCGTCGGGCTTGATCTTGATGTTGGCGGGCTTCAGATCGCGATGGGTGATACCTTTCTCGTGCGCTTCGCTGAGAGCTTCCGCGATTTGCCGGGCGATGCGTAGAACCTCGTCGAAAGGCAGGGGGCCCTGGGGCGCTTCGCCTTCGACGTACTCCATGACCAGGAAGTTGGGACCGACATCGAAGAGACCGCAGATGTTGGGATGGTTCAGTGACGCGATCGCGCGAGCCTCGCGCTCGAAACGTTCGGTGAACTGCTGGTTGGAGATCTTGATGGCGACCTCGCGACCCAAGCGCGTATCCTTCGCCAGGTAGACCTCGCCCATGCCGCCGGCGCCGATTTGCGAAAGGATCTCGTAAGGGCCGAGGCGCTCACCGGCAGATAAAGACATGGCGTTCCAGGCATTCTACCTTATCCTAGGTGTTTGGTTCGTTCGAAGCTCAGAATCAGAATTGTCGCTATCGCCCTGCTGATCGCGCCATTGCTGGTGGCCCTATGGGCCTTTGGGATTGAGCCGGGGATGCTGGTGGTCCGGCATCTCCGGATGGACCTTCCGGGGTGGAAATCCGATCTGCGCATCGCGGTGCTGAGCGATCTGCACATCGGCTCACCGCATGTGGGGCTCGACAAGCTGCGGACCATCGTGGAGAAGACCAACGCGGAGCAGGCTGACCTAGTTGTGCTGCTGGGCGATTTCGTGACGGGCGGTCCGAACGGCAGGCGAGCGGGCGGTTTCGTCGAGCCAGAATTGACCGCGGCGGAACTGAAGAAGCTGCATGCGCCGCTGGGCGTGTACGCGGTGCTGGGCAATCACGACTGGTGGTATGACGGGGATCGCGTGGGGAAGGCGCTGACGGCTGTTGGAATCCCTGTGCTTGAGAACAAGGCTGTACGGGCGGGACCTATCTGGCTAGGCGGGATCGCGGACTTCTGGACGCGGGAGCCGGACGTCGCCGGGACGCTGGCGCAGGTTTCGAGCAGCGATCCGGTGGTGCTGATCACGCACAATCCCGACATTTTCCCGGAGGTTCCCTCGCGGGTGAGCCTGCTGCTGGCCGCGCATACCCACGGAGGACAGGTCCGGCTGCCGATTGTCGGGACACTGATCACCACATCGAAGCTCGGGTATAACGCCGGGGAATACGTGGAGCGGGGCCGCCACCTGTTTGTGACCACGGGGATCGGGACGAGCATCGTGCCGGTGCGGTTCGGAGTGCCGCCGGAGATCGTGATTCTGACGCTGGCTGCCGGGAGATAATTCCGGATTTATTCCCACTGTAGTTTTTGATTCAAGCGAACGATTTCCGGCGACAGTGGGAAGACCTCCGGGAAGACGCCTTGGCGGCGTTCGAAAAGGTGGGGGCTAGCGGCTGGTACGTGCTGGGCGAGGAAGTGCGCGCCTTCGAGCGGGCTTTGGCCGCACGCTGGGGATTTCCACATGCGGCGGGAGTCGCCAGCGGGCTGGACGCGATCGAGATCGCGCTGCGGGCTCTGGGCTGCGGGCCGGGCGACCGTGTTCTGACGACGCCGATCTCGGCGTTTGCGACCACACTGGCGATCGTCAAGCTCGGGGCCGTGCCGGTTTTTGTGGATACTGACGATCAGGGGCTCATTGATATACAGCGGTGCCAAGAACTATTGAAGAAGAGAAGTGACATCCGGTTCTTCGTGCCGGTTCACCTGTACGGGTTCGCTCTGGATCCGAGCGCGCTGCTGCGGTTACGAGACGAGCACGACTTGCTGATGGTGGAGGACTGCGCTCAGTCCATCGCTGCAGTGGGTGAAGTCGCTGCGACGAGCTTTTATCCGACCAAAAACCTGGGGGCGATGGGGGACGGCGGGGCCATATTGACGAACGACGCCGCGCTCGATGGTCGGGTGCGAGCGCTGCGCGATTATGGCCAGACGGGCAAGTATCGACATGATTTCATCGGATACAACAGCAGGCTGGATGAGTTGCAGGCGGCGTTTCTCCGGCGGGCTTGTCTTCCTCGTCTGGAACGCTGGACGGCGCGACGCCGGGAGATCGCGGCCGCGTATCTTACGAACATCCGGAATCCGGCAGTGCGCTTACCGGCGCCGCGCGATCGGTCGGAGCCGTCGTGGCATTTGTTCCCGGTGTGGATGGATCGAAGATTACCCAATTCTCCGTTCGGCACTCACTACCCCGCCGCGATTCCCGATCAGAAGGCTCTCGAGGGCGTTCCGTTCGAAGAGCCCGACCGATGCGAGAACGCGAGGCGGCTGTGCGCGAGCGAGGTCAGCCTGCCGATTCATCCGTACCTAAACGACGGCGAAGTCGCGGAGGTGATCGCGACGGTCAACTCACTTTGAGGGATGGTCCAGGTCGATAGCCATGCGCTCTGCCATCGCGATCTGGTCGGCGGTGCCGCGGAAAGCTGCCGCTCTCAGGCGATTGTATGTGAAGACCTTTTGGATTTGCGTCGCCTGGCGGATTTCGGTAGCGGCCTTCTGGAAATCCTGAACAGTTGCCGTATGGGGGAGACGCAGCACTCGAACGAGGTCGTCA
>DASYSG010000083.1:0-123454 GCA_036003585.1 Bryobacteraceae bacterium
TATGAAACCGCCAAGCGGCACTACGCGCACGTCGATTGCCCCGGTCACGCCGACTACATCAAGAACATGATCACCGGCGCAGCGCAGATGGACGGGGCGATCCTGGTCGTCGCCGCCACCGACGGTCCCATGCCGCAGACCAGAGAGCATATCTTGCTGGCCCGCCAGGTGGGTGTGCCTTACATCGTGGTCGCGCTGAACAAGGTCGATATGGTGGACGATCCGGAGCTGCTCGAGCTGGTGGAGCTCGAAGTCCGCGAGCTGCTCACCAGCTACGGATTCCCGGGCAACGATCTTCCGGTCGTGAAGGTCAGCGCGCTGGGAGCGCTCAACAAGGAAGAGAAGTGGGAAAAGACGGTGGACGAGCTGATGGAAGCCGTCGACACCTACATCCCGCAGCCGGTTCGCGAGAAAGACAAGCCGTTCCTGATGCCCATCGAAGATATTTTCTCGATCCAGGGCCGCGGCACGGTGGTCACGGGCAGAATCGAGAAGGGCGTATGCAAGGTCGGCGACGAAATGGAGATCGTCGGGTTTAAGGATACGCGCAAGACCGTCGTGACCGGCATCGAAATGTTCAAGAAGCTGCTCGATCAGGCCGAAGCAGGCGACAACGCGGGGATGCTGCTGCGCGGTATTGAAAAAGACGACGTGGAGCGCGGTCAGGTGATCGCGAAGCCCGGCTCGATCAAACCGCACAAGAAATTCAAGGGCGAAGTTTACATTTTGAGCAAGGATGAAGGCGGCCGTCACACCCCGTTCTTCAAGGGCTATCGTCCGCAGTTCTACTTCCGCACGACCGACGTGACGGGAGTCGCGCAGTTGCCGGCGGGGATGGAAATGGTGATGCCGGGCGACAACGTGGCGCTCGAAGTGGAGCTGATCACTCCGGTCGCCATGGACAAAGGGTTGCGCTTCGCGATTCGCGAGGGCGGCCGCACCGTAGGCGCCGGAACCGTATCGGAGATTTTGGAATAACTTTATGGCGAGAGAACAGATTACGTTTCAGTGTGGGGATTGCAAGCGCAAGAACTACACCAGCATGAAGAACAAGAAGGTCACCACGGAGCGGCTGGAGATGAAGAAGTTCTGCCCCTTCTGCCGTAAACACGTGGCCCATAAGGAGATCAAATAGGGCAGGCACGCCGGGCCCCTAACGGGTACACTGGAGTTGAAGTAGGGGCGTAGGTTTAACGGCAGACCAGCGGTCTCCAAAACCGCGAGTGGGGGTTCGAATCCCTCCGCCCCTGCCACCCCGCCTATAAAGGAAAACACGATGGCAGAAGCAACCAGCATGACGCAGAGAGCCGCGGCTTGGCCTACCCGGGTCAAGGACTATTTCGAAGAGCTGCAGCACGAAATGAAGCTGGTGACGTGGCCCTCGTGGAAGCAGGTGCGCGCCACTACCGGCGTGGTGCTGGTGGCGGTGTTCGCGTTCGGAGCTTATTTCTTTCTGATCGACAACATCATCAGCAAACTGGTCCAGCGGGTGTACGATTACTTCACCAAGTAGGTTCACCTTTAAATGAACGAAGAGATGCTCCCCGACGAGAACCCGATAGTCCCCGCAGAACCGATGTCCGACACTCCGGAAGCTGCAGCCGCCCATGATATGGCCGCGGAGGGCGGCCCGGCTCCCGCCGAGCCGTCGAATAAGAATTGGTTTATCGTCCACACTTATTCGGGTTTCGAGCAGAAGGTGGCTGACTCCCTCAAAAGCCGAGCCGACGCCTTTGGATTCGCGGATAAGATCGGCCAGATTCTGATCCCCACCGAAGAAGTGGTGGAACTGCGCAATGGGAAAAAGATCACCAGCAAGCGCATGCTGTATCCAGGCTATGTGCTGGTGGAAATGGAAATGAATGACGAGCTGTGGCACGCCGTAAAGGCCACCCCGCGGGTCACTGGATTCGTGGGCGGAGGGAATGCTCCCGTGCCGCTGACGGCCGACGAAGTGAACTCGATTTTATATCGCCAGTCCACTTCAGCCGAGCGCCCGCGCCCCAAGCTGAGCTTCGAAAAGAACGAGAACGTGCGCATCGTGGATGGACCGTTCACCAACTTCTCCGGCAAGGTGGACGAGGTCAATCCCGAGCGAAACACGCTGCGTGTCATGGTCACTATTTTTGGCCGTTCGACGCCCGTGGAGTTGGATTTCCTGCAAGTCGAGAAAATTTAGGAGCCGCGAACGCGGCTAGGAGCGAGCATGGCGAAGAAAGTAACAGGATCCGTTAAGCTGCAAATTCCGGCTGGCAAGGCCACGCCCGCGCCGCCGGTGGGCACGGCGCTCGGTCCCCAGGGCGTTAACATCATGGAGTTCTGCAAGGCGTTCAACGCCAAGACCTCCGCCAAGGACCAGGAAGGTCTCATCATTCCGGTGGTGATCACCATTTATTCGGACCGGTCTTTCACGTTCATAACCAAGACGCCGCCCGTGCCGGTGCTGATCAAGCGCGCATGCGGTTTGGCCAAGGGATCGGCCGAGCCGAACAAGAATCGCGTGGGCAAGATCACGCAGGCTCAAGTGGAAGAGATCGCCAAGATCAAACTGCCCGACCTCAATAGCTTCGATCTGAAGTCGGCCATGGAGCAGGTGAGGGGCACTGCCAAGTCCATGGGCGTCGACGTCGTATAACGTCGTCTAGAGTCGACGACAGCCGGCGTCGGCTGTGCTAAAACAATCGTGTGGTCTTCAGATCCACGCGGATTTTGCTCAAGCACTGGAAGCTGACGGCGATCGCCGTCTTTTCGCTGTCCATCGCCATGGCTCTGGGCGTCATCAGCCTGAGCGTTTCGAATACCTTCCTCTTACTGCCTCCCGCGGCGGCCGAACCGGACCGGTTGGTCAAGATTTACACGCGCTCGCCGACGGAGGCAATGGGCGGCGTCTCCTATCCGGATTACAAGTACTACCGCGAGAACAATCGCGTCTTCACCGATATAGCAGCGCTTCCGAATTCGATTAACGTTCACACGAGTTCCGACGGGAACCGCGATATCAAGGTCGTTGGCCGGCCGGTTTCCGACAATTACTTCGCGGTGACGGGACTGCGGCCGTATCTGGGCCGATTGTTCGCACCGGGCGACGATTCCGTAGCGAAACCGGTTGCCGTGATGACCTATTCGTGCTGGAAGCGCCTGGGCAGTGACGCCAATATTTCCGGAAAGGAGATCGCGGGGTTCACCATCGTGGGCGTTGCGCCGCGGGAATTCACCGGATCTTTCTTCGGTTTCAACGGCGATCTTCTGACGTCGCTGCCGCCGTCGGATCCGGCCTTTAGGAAGCGGGACGATCGGGGTGTGACTCTTGTGGCCAGGCTCAAGCCAGGAGTTACCAGGCGGCAGGCACAGGCGGACATGGCGGCCCTCTCCGGCCAGCTGGCCTCCGCGTTCCCGAAAGAGGACAAGGATGTAGCGGCCGTGGTCGCTCGCGCTACGCTCCTGCCGCCGTCCGACCCGGACGTAATGATTGGCTTCGCCATTCTGATCGGGTTCGTCCTTCTCGTCCTGCTGATCGCGTGCACGAATGTCGCGAATCTGCTGCTGGCTATCGCGGTCGGCAAAAGGCACGAAGCGGCGATCAAACTGGCGATAGGCGCGCCGCGAGGCCGCCTGATTCGCGAATTTCTAATGGAGAGCGCACTGATCTGTGGCGCCAGCGCCGCACTGGGCTATTCCGCCGCAGCGGCTTTCATCGCGCGATTCTCCAATTTCTCGTTCGATCTCCCTATGCTGGGGACCTACTCCGTGGAACTCGCTCTCCGGATGGACGCCACGGTGGTGACCCTGACGGTCGCACTGATGCTCGTCGCGATTTTCGCAACCGGACTGGCCCCGGCTCTCTATGCTTCACGGCCGGATCTGGCGCAGGTTCTGGGCGGCGAAATCGTGGTCGGAGGCACCCGCAAGAACGTCCGCAGGAGCGCTCTGGTGATGGTGCAGGTGGCCGTGTGCACTTTGGTTCTCGTGGGCATGGGACTCTGTCAGCGCAGCCTGTACAATCTTCGTCACACCGACCCTGGGTTCTCGCAACGAAATCTGGTCGCGGTGACGATTTATCAGCAGGACGACAAAGCCACTCCAGCGGCGGCCAGGGAGCGGCAGGAGAATGCACGGAGGGCCGTAGCATCGTTGGCTGGGGTGGAATCGGTTACCCTCGCGTCGGCCCTGCCGCTGGCCCTGGGCTATAACGAAGTTCCCACGCAGCTGCCCGAGAACGACAAGAAAATCCCCGTTGGACAAGTCGCCGTGGACAGCGATTACTTCGCCACCTTCGGGGTTCGATCGCTGAATGGCCGGGTATTCAATTCCGGCGACCGCGAAAACACGCCCGAAGTGGCGGTGATCAATCGCACCATGGCGGATCTGTTGTGGCCGGGATTAGACGCTGTGGGCAAGACAGTGCTTGTTGGCGACACCCCACGCAAGGCAACCGTGATCGGTGTGGCCGCCAACGGCAAGTACGGGAGCTTCGATGAGCCCGCGCGCCCTGTCATGTACGTGGCTCTTAGCCAGCACTATCAGCCATCGGTTGTCGTGGTCGCAAGGACCAAGGGCGACCCTAGCCTTTGGATTGACCCGCTTAACAAAGCCGTGCAAGGCCTGGGCATCGTCCTCCCGTTCCGACCGGTGACGTTTGATTCTTGGACCAATTTCACTCTATTGGCCGACCGGCTTACCGCATATGCCGTGGCAGGTTTGAGCGCGCTGGGAATGCTACTCGCCGTCGTCGGCCTGTTCGGTGCGATCTCCTATTCGGTCAGCGAGCGGAAGAAGGAGCTCGGCATTCGTGTGGCATTGGGCGCGCGGCCAGGACAACTTCTGGAAATGGTCCTGCGCCAGACGCTGGCGATCACCGGGGCAGGGACGGCCATCGGGATACTCCTCGGCGTGGGTGTCACCGTGCTGCTGCGTTCGCAGTTTTATGGCGTGAGCGCCGTGGAATGGACGGTGCTTGTTCCGGTTGCTCTCGCGATGCTGGGTGTGTCGGCACTCGTGGCTTATCTGTGTGCGAGATCGTGGATCACCATCGATCCGATGGAAGCGGTGCGTCACGCGTAAGATGATGCAGCGAGGATTGCTCTTCCTGGTGGCCGCGATGTTGGCTTCCGGGCAGGAGCAACCCGCTTTGAACACAGGAATGACCTTTGGCACCACCGTAGTGGTCCCCGGCGGTCTCGAAGGCGTCATCTATCACATCTCCAAGCGTTCGAAAGCGATTCCCGACCTTCGCAAGATAAAGCCACAGGGGAAGATCTACGCCTCCGCGCTCAACATTCCTCTACGCGATTTCACGGAAGGATTCCCCGGCGTCACCAAACGCGAGGAGTGGTTCGCGATCGAATACACGGGACGGTTTTGGATTGAGAAGCCGGGGCTGTACCGATTCGCGCTGACCTCGGACGATGGCTCCAAGTTGTTCATCGATGATCAGGCCGTGGTCGACAATGATGGCATCCATGCGGTTGACACGAGATCTGGAAGTGTCGAACTAGGCGGCGGAATCCACAAGATCCGCGTGCAGTACTTCCAGGGTCCCCGTTTCCAGGTGGCTCTTATCCTGGAGATTGCCGCGCCTGACCAGGAACTTCACGTTTTCAGCACAGACGAGTTCAAGCCGCCGGCGAACCCCGAGGACTGGAAGTTCCCCAACCGCTAAAGACTACTTCTTTTCGGCGGGAGTCGATTCAGCGGGCCCCATCCCGACGATCTGCAAGACGCATTCGACGTCCTTGGCGCCGTCATAGTGGATTTGCTTGCCGTAATGCGTGACGAAGCTGCCGGCAGGAACGGGATAAGTGCTGGCCGGGTCGTACTTCTCGCCCCAGCCTACCCACCAGGTGCCGGAAATCACGGTGATGAAGCGGTCATTGGGGTGCATATGCGGACGGCTCATGTGGCCGGGCGACCACTTGGTGAGCACGATGTACAGCCCGGGTTTGGACGGATCGCCGTACAATACGGCAGTCGAGTTGCCGGAGGCGCTGGTGCTCCACTTGATATCTTTCGGCAGCTTGACCTGCATCACCTTGGGATCGGGTTCCGCGGCGCTCACCAGGCCGAACAAGGTAAACATCGTGGTCGCCGAACCGGCGATCCACAAACTTCGCAGCAATCGGGCACGTGTCATGGCTTTCTCCTTGCTGGACACTTATTGTATCCGGGACGGGGGTCAGTGCGTTAGGTCGATGCCGAGCTTCTTCAGTTCCTCGGCGTAGTAGCGCTTGTGAAGCAGATCCCACTCTTCGGTGCCCTCGGCGATTTCTTTCTTTTGCGTCCGGATCTTGGTGCGGGCGGCCTTGTCGACCTTTTCCTCAGTCACCAGGATCTCCGTCATCACCTTCACCAGCTCCAGGCGGACGTCGTTCGGATCGCGTTTTAATCGGAAATCGCGGCTCTTACGGAGGGCGGCCACTATTTTGTGGGAAATGTCGTTGATCTTATCGCGCGAAAGCTTCATGGAGTCGCCCGAGTCCCGTCCCGAGGCCCGGATGACCTTGCGCTGGGTGATCAGGGTGTTCTTGATGCGACGGAACATCTCCTGATAGCTGACGCTCTCGCGACGCATGTAGTCGCTGTACTGGCTGAGGAGGTCGCGCACCTCGTCGTTCAGGCGGTCTTCGATACTCAAATCCTCTTCCACAACAGTGGCGATGAAATCGGCGGCCACCACGTTATCGGTGGTCTCGATCCACTGGGGGGTGAGTTTTTTGACGATTTGGCGCGATACGTAGTCGACGAACTCGCGTGCGAGCAACATTCCCTGTATCTCAGTCTATCGGCCTGGGATCAAGGGTGTCAATGTGGGCCGTCGCCGCGATGGTTCTGAAGGAACTCCTGATCGATGGGTTTTCGGCCCCGGAAGCCTTCCTCGGCGCCGTGCCAGAAGCGGATCTGGTCCTCGCCCAGCTTCCAGCACAGGCACACATCGCGGTCGCGATACCGTGTCATAAAGTCCAGCAGTCCGATGTCCAGGTCCTTGACAACCGCGCCGGTCTCATGGATCTCGTCCAACGCTTCCTTGAGGGCGGAAATACTGGTGTCGCGGCGGGCCCTCGTCGCCAGGACTTCGCTGGGGTTCACGCGGGCGCCGCCGGAGGAACGTACATGGTCCGTGGTGCGGTCCATATGCTCCTGCGCTTTTTGGGATTCGGCCTTGTGAAAGAGTGCTTCGCGGAGATGACGCTCCACTTCCGGCAGTGCGCGCTGCGCCTCAGGCAGCGTGAAATAACGCATATGTTCTAGTTTACGTTCTATGTGGATGAGCCGGTTCTTAAGAGACGCTCGAATGCCGGCCGCAGACGCGAATAGAGGTAAGAGAGCGCCAGCAGCAGGACGCCCAGCGCCAGGAACGCGGTGATGCGGAACAGGCGGCCGAGAACCCAGACATCCACCAGGTATAGTTTCGCCACCACCAGCACGACCAGCGCGAGCCCCACGATGCGGTGGATCGCTGCCCGCGTTTTCACTCCGATGACCACCAGGATCACCGCATAAATGGTCATCATCACCGAGACGGCGATGATCTGGACGCCGCTTTGATTCTCGGGGACAATGTTCCGGCCCACCCATCCGCCAATTTCGAGGCTCAGCCCAAATAACAAGACCGCATG
Organism: Bryobacteraceae bacterium; assembly: GCA_036003585.1. GTDB lineage: Bacteria > Acidobacteriota > Terriglobia > Bryobacterales > Bryobacteraceae > Palsa-187. The sequence goes on from DASYSG010000083.1 coordinate 7,614, forward strand.
CCCCGCAATGTAAGCGGCCGCGGCATCCGTGGCGGGCGCCAGGAAGTGAGCGGCGAGCCACAGTGCGGCCGTGCAGACGGCGAAGGTCAGGAAGCGCGTATTGAGAAGCGTAGAGTATTCGGAGCTCTGCGAGTAGACGAACGCGTCCAGAACCAGCAGGCGGAAGATCGCCAGGGTCAGCACGGTCCAACCGGCGCCACGCAGCCAATCGTTCCCGGACCGGGCGGCCAGCCACGCCAGGACGGCTCCCTCCAGGGCCCAGGCGATGGTGATCCGGAATCCGGCGAACTGGATGGGAACGGCGAGCGTGACGAACGCGAGCGCCACCCCGAGCGTCAGGTTCCGGGCATCCGAGCGGGCTTCAAAATGGCGCGCGAGCAGTAAGTGGATTCCGCCGATTGCTGCCGCCAGCAGTCCCATGTACTCGTGATGTGCCGGATTCAGCAGCGCGTAGGATGTCGCATAGTACACCGCGGCATTTCCGCCGATAATTATCAGGTCGAAAGCACTCTCCGAGGGCCGCCGCCAGAGCGCCCACCCGAAGAAGATCAGGAATGCCACCGATATCGCCGCGAACGGAACGTCGGGGCTGTACCAAAATCGGATCGGTAGCCAGAAGCATCCCAATATACAGAGAGGGCCCAACGCCCAGGCGCGCCGGTAGGAGGTGGCCAGTCCTCCCCCAACGATCGCGAGGTTCCACCAAGCGAAATGCGCCCGGTCCTGCCAGATCAGCGCCAAAGCCATGCTGGCGCCTAATTGGAATACGGCCCACAGCTCGGAGACTGTGGCGAGGCTGAACTGCGCATAGAAGGCGAACGCAAACACTGTGGCCACCGGACGATTGGCGTCGCCAAACCACCGGTTGAACCAGCCGGCGTAAAGAAGAATGGTCGCGGCCGCTGCGATCGGTTCGAGCGCCCTCCAGCGCCGCATTCGCGCCAGCAGCATCGCTCCAAGGTTCAGCAGGAAGACGTAGCCGAACAGAATCCAGGGATGATCCTGCCCGGTGGAAAGCGCGGGTGGAGTCAGGTATCCGCCGGCCAAAGCGAGCACGGCGATCGCCTGCGAGTTGTAGAGCACGGCGAGCCCCACCGCACCGCCGGTGATGGCGCCCATCGCGACGAAGGCGAGACTCTGCGGGATCAGCTGGTAGAGCACGGACGCGGCATAGACCGACAGATACAGCAGGGCTAAACCTAGTCCGATCACCCCCTGCGCGAAGATGGTTTGTCCCCGCCGCCAAACCCGGTCGCCCGCGAGAAGAGAAACGATCCCCGCAGCGATGCCCATGGCAACGCGTACCCCGGGACCGAACCAATCGTTATCGACACCGTACTTGAACAGGAAAGCCGTGCCCAACAACAGCGTGACGACGGCGATGCGATTGATCCAGTTGAGTCCGATAGTAGTTTCGAGCGGTTCAACGGTTGCCTGAACGTCATATTCGACCGGTGGCGGAGGTTCCAAAATCGGCAGCGGAGGAGGCTGAACAGGGCGCTCTGGAAGCCCCGGCGATTCCAGCGCCCGCACTCGTTCTTCCAACTCGCGTTGGCGCCGAAGCAGTTGAGCGATCGCCTCGGAGAGGACTTCCAGCCGTTCGGCATGTTCTTCGGGGGGCGCTGGCACTGTTTACACTATAGATAGAAAGCGATCTATAAATTCACGATGTCTGAATCTGGAATCCCCCTGCCGCCGGCCACTTTCGAATTTCTCGTATTTTCCCTCAAGATGCAGGCCGAAATGCGCCTGGGCCTGCTGAAGCTGGGCGAGGGAATGGATGAGGAGCTGAATCTTCCGGCCGCGCGCCATACCATCGATATGCTCGCCATGATCGCGGAGAAGACCAAGGGCAACCTGAGCCTCGACGAGCAACGGTTGGTCGAAAACTCGCTCACCGAGCTGCGGTTCCGATTCGTGCAAGTGAGTGAGAGCGCCGCTAAGGCAGCGCCCGAAGGAAAATCGACAGCAGCCGAATGAGCGCGCCTGCGATGAAGATCACCGTGCTCGGGTCGGGCACCAGCTCGGGTGTTCCCACCATCGGTTGTACGTGCGAAGTGTGCTCGTCGAGCGATCCTCGCGATAAGCGCCTGCGTCCCTCGGTTCTGTTGCAGTATGCCGGGCGCAATGTGGTGATCGATACGACTCCCGATTTCCGCCAGCAGGTGCTGCGCGCGGGCTTGAGCCGTCTGGATGCGATTCTCTACACCCACGCGCACGCTGATCATATTCTCGGCCTGGACGATGTCCGTCCCTTCAACTTCCGGCAGCGGGAATCCATCCCGGTGTATGGCACCGAGGACACGCTGGCGGCGCTGCAGCGCGTATTCTGCTACGCCTTCGACGAAAAGATCGAATCCATGGTGCCGAAGCTGGACTTGCGGCGGATGGACGAAACACCGTTTGAGGTGTTCGGGGTCGAGTTCACTCCCATCCGGGTGGCGCATGGAACGGGCACCGTGTACGGGTTCAAGTTCGGAGCGGCGGCTTATCTCACCGATCACAGCGAGATCCCGCCGGAGTCGAAGGCGCAATTGCGGGGACTCGACGTGTTGTTCCTGGATGCGCTCCGGCATCGGCCGCATCCCACGCACACTACTTTGGCGCGGGCGGTGGAACTGGTCGAGGAACTGCGGCCCAGGCGGGCCTTCTTCACGCACATGTGCCATGACCTGCAGCATGAACGCACGGAGGCGACGCTACCCTCGCACGTGAGGCTGGCCTACGACGGCCTCGAGATCGACGTGGAGCCAGTGTGATCGCGCATAGTTTAAGGGAGGCCGCTGGTTTCAAGCCGTGCGTGCTGACCATCGGCAACTTCGATGGTGTTCATCGGGCGCACCGGCGGTTATTGCGGGCCACCTTGGAAGCCGCTACGATGGGCGGTCTTCAGCCGGCCGTGCTGATGTTCGATCCGCATCCTTCGTGCGTGGTGGCTCCGGAACGCGCTCCACGACTGCTGACTTCGATTGAAGAACGCTGCGAGCTGATCCGCGCGGAGGGAATCCAGAACATCCTGATTCAGCCGTTCACGACGGAGCTCGCCCGGCTCACTCCAGAGGAGTTCGCGATACAGTTCCTGCGCGACGGATTGGGCGCCAAGAGCGTGATCGTCGGCGAAAACTTCAGGTTCGGCTGCAAGCAGGCCGGCGACACACAAATGCTGAAGGAACTGGGCGCGCGTCTGGGTTTCGAGGTGCGCTTGATCGACATCGTGCGCTGGCGCGGCAGGCGCGTGTCTTCCGGCGAAGTTCGCAAGCTGGTCGCCATGGGCGAAGTGGGACTCGCGGGGCGGCTGCTCGAGCGGCCGTACGCGATCTCGGGGGAAATTGTACGCGGATTCGGTATCGGGTCGAAGCAGACGGTTCCGACGCTCAATCTTCGTACCGACGCGCAGGTTCTTCCGGCGCGCGGCGTGTACATTACCCGAACTACGGAGTCGGACGGGCCTCGACGTTGGAATTCCATCACCAATATCGGGTATCGGCCGACGTTCGGAGACACTTGCGGTAACGATGCCGCGCTGTCGATCGAGACGTTCCTGCTGGACCCTTTCGATGGTGCGGCACCGGAGCGGATTCGCCTCGAGTTTCTGAGGCGCGTGCGCGATGAGCGGAAGTTCGAGAATCCCGAAGCATTGAAGGCGCAAATCCTGCGCGATGTGGGGCGTGCGAAGGCGTATTTCCGGCGGGTGAAGTAGCGAACTCGTTAAGATAAGTAACATGTCTCTTTCAGCCGGCAAATTAAAGCACATGAAAGCGCTTTCGAACAAGGAAGGGATCATCGCCGCGGCCGCGATGGACCAGCGCGGGAGCTTGCAAAAGTCGATTGCGAGCGCGAAGGGCGTCGATGCCAAAGCGGTCACGCCGGAGATGATGTCGGAGTTTAAGACGGCGGTGACCAGGATCCTGACGCCGCATGCCACGGCGATCCTGCTCGATCCAGAGTACGGCCTGGATGCCGCCAAGGCGCGCTCATCGAATGCCGGCCTGCTGCTGGCGTACGAAGAGACCGGTTACGACAATTCCCAACCAGGGCGGCTGCCTGACCTGCTCCCGCATGTTTCGGCGAAACGCATCGCCGATTGGGGCGCGGATGCGGTGAAGATTCTGATTTATTACACACCCTTCGACGATTCCGGCGTCAACGACATCAAGCATGCTTTCGTCGAGCGCATCGGCGCGGAGTGCGAGTTCCAGCAGATCCCCTTCTTCTTGGAGTTTGTGGGCTACGATCCTAAGGGCGGCAACGAGAAAGGCCTCGAGTTCGCCAAGATAAAGCCGCAGGTGGTGATCGGCAGTATGAAAGAGTTCACCAAACCGCAATACCATGTGGACGTTCTGAAGGTGGAAGTCCCGGTGAACGCGGAATTCGTCGAAGGAAGCGCGGTATACAAGGGCGAAAAAGCATATACGCGCGCGGAGGCTCTGGCGTATTACCGTCAAGGTGCCGAAGTCGCGACGAAGCCTTTTATCTACCTGAGCGCGGGTGTCAGCAATAAGCAGTTCGTGGAAAGCCTCACGATGGCCAAGGAGGCCGGCACGGATTTTTCGGGCGTTCTGTGTGGCCGGGCGACCTGGAAAGACGGCATGCCGATCTACGCCACCAAGGGCGTGAAGGCGCTCGAAGACTGGCTTTCGACCGAAGGCGTGAAGAACATCAACGCCGTCAATGCGGCCCTGCAGGGCGCTACTCCCTGGACCAAGAAGATGGGCGCCGCAGCGTAAGCCTGCTAAAAAATTAGCTTGACAGGCGCGCGGATGCCATGCTAAATAGTTAGCATGACGGGTTTGAGCAGGCGCGAACGCCAGATTCTGGATATTCTCTACAGCCGGGGCAAGGCGACTGCAGCCGAGATCCTGGCGGCGCTTCCCGATCCTCCCAGCTACTCGGCAACACGGGCGCTGCTGCGCATCCTCGAGCAAAAGGGCCACATTCGGCATGAATCGGACGGCCCGCGCTACGTGTTTCTGCCTAAAGTGTCACGGCAGAAGGCTCGTACCAGTGCGCTCAAACACATGCTCACTACCTTTTTTGACGGATCTGCCGCGGAAGCGGCCGCTGCTCTGGTGGATGGATCCGCGGCCAAGCTTTCGTCCGCGGAATTAGACCAACTGCAAGCCCTGATCGATCGAGCCCGCAAGGAGAAGAAATCATGACCGGTCTCATCCTGACCGCCGCGCTTAAGGGTACCGTTGTACTGGCCGCCGCGTGGCTTGCTACCGCGCTGCTGCGCCGGCGCTCGGCTGACTTGCGGCATCGCATCTGGCTGGCCGCACTGATCGCGATGGCGCTGTTACTCGTCCCAGTGTCTGTTCCGCAAACCCTGCGCATGACCATCGATGCCGGTGCTGCCGTTCCCGGCACTGCATCGGCTGCGGGGCGATCGGTACCCTCGCTGACGCTGGTTTGGTCCGTGCTGGCGGCATTGCTGTTGCTGCGCTGGGGCGCCGGTGTCTTGCGGCTATTTCGGATCACCCGCCAGGCTCGATCCGCCGGGCTGGTGCGCGTGAGTTCCAGGATTCAAACTCCGATGACCTGGGGTGTTCTTCGGCCGGTGATCCTGGTGCCGGAATATGTTGAGGATTGGTCCGCCGAACAGCGCGATATGGTCATCCGGCACGAACGCGCGCACATTGAGCGCCGCGACTGGCTGTGGCAGGGATTTGCGCAGGTGATGACGGCCGTATTCTGGTTCCATCCGCTGGTGTGGCTGGCGCTGGTTCAAATCCGAAAAGAAGCCGAGCACGCCGCCGACGATGCAACGCTCGCGACAGGCGTACAGGCCCCGGATTACGCCGACCGTTTGCTGGCCGTCGCGCGGCAGTTGTCCGGACCGTCGACGATCGCAGGCGTTGCGATGGTCCGCCGGCCCGCATTGACGTCCCGTATCGCCGCCATTTTGGACACTGCCCGGACGCGAAGCAGCGCGGGCAGCGGCGCAAGAATCGGAGTCGTGCTCGCGGCGTTGGCATTGATGATCCCGCTCAGCGCGTTTCAAAACCGGCCCATATATCACGCCGGCGAAGATGGAGTCACCCCTCCGTCCGTGGCCCACAAGGTAGACCCGAGCTACACGGAGGAAGCGAAGGAGGCTAAGATCCAGGGAACGGTCGGGCTTAGCCTTGTGGTAAATAGCCAAGGCCGTGCGGACGATGTTAAGGTGACTCAGTCCCTGGAAACCGGCCTCGACTTGAATGCCGTTGCCGCCGTGAGCCAGTGGCTGTTTAAGCCCGGAACAAAAGACGGCCAGCCTGTGGATGTCGCCGTGAAGATCGAGGTCAACTTCAGACTGAAATAGTCGAGGCTGTAACGGGCTCCGCATCGGTCGTGGGGAACTCGATTCCCTCCCACCGTGCGACCACTGCGGTCGCCAGGCAATTGCCGAGCAGGTTCACCGACGTGCGCGCCATATCCATCAGCGCGTCGACCCCGAGCAGCAGAGCCACGCCTTCGACCGGCAGGTTAAACGTCGCCAGAGTGCCGGCCAGGATCACCAGCGACGCGCGAGGAACAGCGGCGACTCCTTTGCTGGTCAGCATCAGCGTCAGCATCATGGTGATCTGCGTGCCCAACGACAAATGGACCCCCGCGGCCTGCGCGACAAACATCGAAGCCAGCGAAAGATACAGCGTCGAGCCATCCAGGTTGAAGCTGTATCCGGTCGGCAGGACGAAGGCGGCGATGTGCTTGGGCACTCCGAAGCTCTGCATGTTTTCGAGCGCCAGGGGCAGGGCAGCCTCGCTCGACGCGGTGGAGAAGGCGATCAGAAATGGTTCGCGCACCCAGCGGATGAAGCGGCGCACGGGGATCCGCGCGATGGCCGTAACCGCTCCGAGTACCACGACGATAAAAAATATCTGCGTGGCGTACAGCGTCAGCACCAGCTTGCCAAGATTCAGCAGTACGCCCAGGCCTTTGTCGCCGATGGTGGCCGCCATGGCGCCGAATACGCCTATCGGCGCGAACAGCATCACATAGTTGGTGTAGCGGAACATGACGTCGGAAAGGGCCTGGCAGAATTCCACCACGGGTCGCGCCTTGGCGGGGATGGCCGCGCACGCGGTTCCGAACAAGAACGAAAACACGACGATCTGGAGCACCTCGCCGCGAGCCATGGCGTCGATGATGCTGGTAGGAAACGTATGCTCGACCGTTTGCTGGAGTCCCGTTCCGCTGGCCGCGACGCCGGGGTTTGCTCCAGGTGTTAAGGCGACACCGGCGCCGGGTTGAACCAGATTCGCGGCACCTAATCCGATCACCAAGGCCAGCGTGGTGACAATCTCAAAATACAGAATCGCTTTCCCGCCGATCCGGCCCATCGTTTTGATACTGCCGGCGCCGGCGATTCCGACGACCAGGGTCGCGAATATCAGCGGCGCAATGATCGATTTGATCAAGCGAAGAAAAATGGTCCCCAGCAGGCCCAATTCTTTCGCGGGTCCGGGAAACATGGCGCCGAACGCGATGCCGGCCACCAGCGCGATCAGGATCCAGACGGTGAGCGACGGCCGCCTCATCTTTTTCTGCTTTACCGCTCGCCCCACTTCAGCTTTTCGCGCAGCACGTCGAAGAACATCATATCGGGCGGGCGCACCAGGCTGATGCAATGCTCCGATCGCCGGCAGACGATCCGGTCGCCGGATTCGAGGATCTCGCCGACCTGGCCGTCGATGGTCATGTAGGTTGGAGAATTGTAAAGCACGACTACCTGAATCTCGCTTTCGTCCGGCACGATCACGGGCCGATTGGTGAGCGTGTGCGGACAGATGGGAGTAATGGCGGTCGCGGCCACCGAGGGGAACATGATGGGACCGCCCGCCGAAAGCGAATAAGCCGTGGAACCGGTAGGCGTCGCGACAATCAGACCGTCGGCCTTGTAGACGCACACAAAGTGACGGTCCACGTACACTTCCAGGTCGATCATGCGGGCGATTTCCGCTTTGGTGAGCACCACGTCATTCAAGGCTTCGTGCGACGTGATCCGCTGCTCGCCTCGCCATAGCTCAACATGCAGCATACGGCGGCGGGCGACCCGGAAATCGCCATGCAGGGCGCGTTCGAGCTGCGGATAGAGCTCCTCGATCGTGATCGCGGTGAGAAAGCCCAGGCCGCCCAGGTTCACGGCGAACAGCGGAAGGTCGTGGCCCCCATTGTGTCCCAACGACGCCCGCGCCGCGGAAAGCAGCGTTCCGTCGCCGCCCAAAACCACCAGCAATTGCGACTGGGCGGCAACCTGATCGCGCGAGAGGGCAGGGGAGCGCCCGGCGTAGCCCGCGGCCCCCTCGTCCAGGAAGACCGTGATCTGGCGCGCTTCCAGCCACGCGATCAATTCCGGCACGAGCGTGGCGCCGCGGTCACTGCGCGGCTTGGCGATGAGACCTACGGACCTAACTGTTTCGCTGGGCATAAAGGAGGAATTCCCGATTTCCTTCGGCCCCGCGAATGGGGCTTTCGATAATGGAGGCTCGGAAGCCGTGAGCTTCGACGCACGCCTGCACGCGGTCGCAGGCTGCGTGGTGCTGGGCGGGATCGCGCACAATGCCTCCCTTGCCAACCTCGCCTTTGCCGGCTTCGAATTGCGGCTTGACCAGAATGATCATCTTTCCATGGTCCGTCAGCAGCGGCACGATCGAAGGGATCAGGAGGGTGGCAGAGATGAAACTGGCATCGCACACCGCCAGGTCGAACCTCTCGTCGATCTCTTCGGCGGCAAGATAGCGCGCATTTACGCCCTCGCGGACGACCACTCGTGGATCGTTCCGCAATTTCCAATCGAGCTGGCCGTGGCCGACGTCTACGGCCCAAACGCGCGCCGCGCCGCGCTGCAGCAGGCAATCGGTGAAGCCGCCAGTGGAGCTGCCTACGTCGAGACAAACATTCCTTTCGACATTAATGCCGAAGTGATCGAGGGCGGCGGCCAGCTTGACACCGCCCCGGCTGACATAAGGAAGACGCGCGGTGACGCTCACCTGGCTGTCGCTCGATACGGAGCGGCCGGGCTTGTCACTCTTCTGTCCGTCGATGAGGACATCGCCGGCGATAATCAACGCACGCGCTTTCTCGCGGGAATCGGCCAGCCCGCGCTCTACAAGCAACTGGTCCACACGTACCTTGGTGGAGGCCTTCATGCTTTGCGCTGGACGATAAGGTCGGCCAGTTGTAAGAGGCGTTCCGCTCGATTGCCGAACGCTCGCAGCGCCGCGTGCGCGGCCAGACGTTCCTGTTCGGCCATGGCGCGGGAACGCTCCAGGCCGTAGACCGCGGGGAATGTGATCTTCTGCTGCTGGGCATCCTTGCCGGCGGTCTTTCCGAGAGCTTCGGAGGGCTGCTCCACATCGAGCACGTCATCCACGATCTGGAACGCCAGACCAATATGTTCGCCGAAGCAGGTGAGGGCGGCGAGATGGGTATCGATCGCGCCCGCATAGATTGCGCCCATGCGCACGCTGGCGCGCAACAGCGCCCCCGTTTTCGCGCGGTGTATCGATTCGAGAAGCTCCGCGGTCGGCGGCTGCCCTTCGCCTTCGAGATCGTTCACCTGCCCGCCGATCATGCCGCCCACGGTGCCCGAGGCTGTCGCGAGCTCGGCCACCAGGCGAACACGCCGTTCCGCATCCACGCCGGGTAATTTCGACAAAGCCTCGAAAGCCAAAGTGAGCAGGGCGTCACCCGCCAGGATCGCCATCGCATCGCCGAACACTTTGTGGCACGTGGGCCTGCCGCGGCGGAGATCATCGTTATCCAGGGCAGGGAGGTCGTCATGGATTAAAGAATAGGTGTGGATCAGCTCGAGCGCGCACGCCGCATTCGCAACGCCATTCACGTGGTCGCCTTCGGGATCGCCAGAAACCGCTGCGGCGGCCGCCATGGCCAGCAGCGGACGAATCCGCTTCCCGCCCGCGAACAAACTGTAGCGCATGGCGCGATGGATGATGGAAGGATCTTGCGATTCCGCGGGGACCCAGCGATCGAGCGCCGCATCCACCCGCTTCTGCTGGTGCGCGAGGTAATCCGTGAGCGTCATGCTTTTTCGTTGTTCTTGAATGGCTGGGCCTGGATTTCACCCGCACGCCGGGTAAGGATTTCCACCCGCGTTTCGGCCTCTTCCAGCTGCTTGCGGCAGGTTTCGCTGAGCTTCATGCCCTGCTCGAACAGAGCGATGGCGCGCTCCAACGGCAGTTCGCCGGTCTCCATTTCCTTGACGATGCTTTCCAGTTCTTGCAGGCCGGCCTCGAACGTTGGGGGCGGGTTCGGCGTGGGTTTAGCCGTAGGTTCCGACGCCGTTTTCGACATGGACCCATTATAGGCTTAGACCAGTTCTGCTCCGCGCGTGCTGAGACCGCGTGGATTACAATGGAAGCTTGTTGCCTCGCCGGGCGCGTAGCTCAGTTGGTTAGAGCGCCTGCTTCACACGCAGGAGGTCGCAGGTTCGAGTCCTGCCGCGCCCACCATCCTATTTCCTGATTCGCTTCAGCCGCAGGCGATATTCGGGGGTCTTGGTATTCTCCCCGCGATCCAGAAACACCAATCTCGTCCTCTGTAAACGTTCCTTGCCGTCGTTGGCCGTCAGCGCAGTTCGTTCTCAGGAGCGCTCGTCGCGTCGATGCGCGGAACGATGCTGCGCACCCTCGAGGAACACGCGGCAGAGGGTTGCGCCCAGCTCCGATGGACTGAGTTCGCCATTCCGCTTGAACCAGACGACCGTGCGATCCAGCAGCCCTTCGAGCATCATGCCGAGGTATTTGCTGGAGATGTCCCTGCGGATCGATCCGGCACGTTGTCCGGCTTCGAGGACCGAGCGCGCGCGCGCCTGGTACGCCTTTCGCATCGTCACGATTTCCGCCAACCGTTCGGGAGAGAGTGCACGCGCCTCGGCCAGGGAAGTCGCATGTTGAGTCTGGTCGCGGAGCAAGCTTACGACGTGCGTCTGAATCCCCACCTGAATTTGGGCGAGGGGATCGGAAATGCCTTCCGTTGCTTCGATCACATCGTTGTCCAATTGCTCGATGGATGATTTGCAGATCGCGTAGAGCAGATCCTCCTTGCCCTCCACGTGGTAGTACAACGTGGCTCTTTCCATTCCGAGCAGAGTGGCAAGATCGCGGGTGCCCGTCGATTCGTAGCCGTGCTTAGAGAATAGTTCGGCGGCTCCCCGAATGAACTTTCCGAGCGTACCCCGATGCAAGGAGCGCGATCGTTGCCGGCTGGTGGACATCGGAAGCGGCGCAAGGGAAGGGGCTTCGCGCAGCTCGGGGCTGATGACACCCTCCCAAAAAATGCAGCTATAGATGGAGCTCAGGTCTTTGCAGGAAAGCGGGCCCGAAGCGTGAAACCAGCGTGGCGTCCAGTTCAGGGTGTTCAATAGCGCCAGGCGGATGTACTTCGGAGAGATATCAGTTCGCAGGATGCCTAATCGTTGTGCCGCATTTAACTCCGAGTCGAGGAGGCGTGAGTATTCCTTGTATTTTTCCGAAATCTCCGCGAAGTGAAGGCGAGACAATGCTCGAAACTCGGTGACCACGGCCAGTGTCTGGCGGGGATTTTGCGCCATGACCTGAAGATGAGCGTCAATGAAAGCGCTAATGCGGCCTTCGGCGGTCTCTGCCTGGTTCAGGGCAACCGGGAGGTCAGTCAGGAAACAATCCATGACCTGGTGGCAAATACGGTGAAGCAGTTCCTCCTTGTTGCTCACGTGATGGTATAAAGAACCCTGTTGAATGTTCAGACGAGTGGCGAGTTCGCGAGTCGTGGCAGCATAGAAACCCTTCTCGCCGAACAAATCGGCGGCTGCATCCAGGATGCGCGCCGACGTAGCGCCGGCGGCGCTTTCCTCCTTCTTGGGAAGCCGGGTCGGCCCGTTCGCCGTGAGCGGGGCGGGCTTCTTGCCGACCAGCTCCACCGCGATATTCCGGCCGGAGTGCGCCTGGCCCTCCAAGGCACTTTCGATTCCATGGATTGCCAGGCCGGCGTGTTGTCTCACCAACGCTTCAGCCCTGGAGGCATCGCCGGACTGGATGGCGTTCAAGATTGCTTCGTGCTCTTCAAACGCGCGCCGTGCACCATCGCCTTCCACGGGAATCACAACCGCGGCTGGAGACGCGAACGCCGCCGATTGAAGGCGCTGGAGGCACCAGGACAGCATCGGGCTTCGCGCCACGGCGACGAACGCGCTGTGGAACGCAGCGTTTAAATCACCGAAGCGCGACATCTCTTCCGGGGTTGGCGGGGTCGGCAGGTTGGACGCGTGAGAGGGAATCGCTTTCGCCAGCTGAGCGTTTAGCTGGCGTGCCGGCTCCAGCTCGGAAGGATCCTGGATTCGCTTGGCTGCGAGGCCAGCCGCCAACGCTTCCAGAGCCGAACGCGCCAGGATGGCGTCCCGTATGTCCTGCATCGTGAAGTGACGGGCCGCATATCCTCCGGAGGGTGCCGGCTCAAGCAGCCCTTCGGAGGAAAGCTGGTCCAGAGCCGATCGCAAAACCGGCCTGGATACCCCCAGGCGCCTGCTCAGATCGAACTCTTCAACACGCTCGCGCGGTGCAAGTTGGCCTCTGAGGACCATCTCTCGCAGTGCGAGGACTGTCCGCCCGCGCAATGTAGAAGCCCCATTCGAGTCGCTCATCAGGCCGAAGGAATCCAGCAGCCATCATAACGCAGGCTAATTTGTAGACAGTGGCTGCGTCCGCAGGGTTGCTTCCTCATTGAACCGTTCCCGTCTGGACCTTGGTCCACCTGAAAAAGTATACCAGTCGATAGGTACACGATTAACGTCGATCATGATTTCTGATTTTGCTACGATAGACTCCAATCAGACAATGGAGTTGAACGTTTATACTCATCGTAAAATACTTAAATAAAAAGAGTTACATATCTTATTAGTTACCGGTCGTTCGGTATGTTTTTGGGCTTGACTTCAAAGCTTATCTGAAATACAATTCCTTGAGCTGTAGCGCTTCCAGGACGTGGGGTGTTTTGCCAGGGGGGGACGATGCGCGTTAGATTACTTTCACTGTGTTTGATAGTGTCGGCAGCCGTAGTCTTGGCCCAGTCCGACCGCGGAACGATTACAGGAACCGTAGCCGATCCGGCCGGCGCCGTAGTCCCTAATGCGCCGATTGAGGCCAAGAACGAGGGAACGGGCGCGGTCTTCCAGGCAGCGAGTTCGGATACTGGGAACTTCACGCTCGCGCAATTGCCGGTCGGCACCTACGAAATATCAGTGGCGGTGGCCGGTTTCAAGAAGTACGTGCGGCAGAACATTACGGTCGGTGTCGCTCAAACAGTGCGCATAGATATAATTCTCGAAGTCGGCTCGGCGACGGAATCGGTAACGGTATCGGAGCAGTCGTCGCTGCTCAAAACTGAAAGTGGAGAAGTAAGCACTACCGTTGGCGCGCAGCGCATGATCGACTTGGGGCTGCTGGGCGTCGGCGGGACTTATGCCACCAGCCAGGGTCTTCGATCCTATCTGGCGGAGATCCAGCTCGTGCCCGGCGCGTCGAATCCCGCCTCGGGATTCGTCCTGGGCGTTCGCGTAAACGGTGCGCCGAACGGCACGCAGCGCACGGTTATCGACGGCGCGGATTCCACCAATGGGATTAACGCGGTGCAGGCCGGAACCGGCGTGAGTATGGACGCCATGCAGGAAACTGCGATCCAGACCAGCAACTACGCGGCTGAGTTTGGCCAAGTGGGTGGAGGTTTGTTCAACATTACCATGCGGTCCGGCACCAATCAGTATCACGGCGGCGGTTTCGATTACCTGCAGAACGAAGCCTTCAACGCCGCCACTCCGTTTGTCAATAAATTGCCTCGCACCCGGCGCAACGATTACGGCTACACTCTCGGCGGTCCAGTGTGGATTCCTGGGGTGTACAGTGGAAAAGACAAGACGTTCTTTTTCTATAACAAGGAACAGTTTCGTGAGTTCTTCTCGGTCAATGACACCGCCATCACCGTACCGACCGCCGCGTATAGGGGTGGCAACCTTCTTTCGGCTATGACCACCAACCCTAACGGGACCTTCCGGCAGCTCGGTACAGATCCTCTGGGCAATCCGATTTACGACGGTGGGATCTACGATCCCAAGACCCTAACCACTGTAGGTGGAGTGCCGGTTCGCACCCAGTTCCCGGGCAACGTGATCCCCGTGGCCCGTTTCGACAAGGTTTCGGCTGCGATCCTGGCGCTGATTCCGAATCCGACGGATCCCACTCGGCTCACAGGCAACTACCTGCCGAACTTCCCGACGGATCGCGTCACCACCAACGAGTCCGTCAAGATCGATCACCAGTTGAGCGCTAAGGCGAAAATCTCCGGAACGTGGCTGACCAACGGCAGCGGCGCGCAGTTTTCAACCAGTCTGAATGGCTCCGAAGGACTCCCCGACCTGATCACTGTAACCCGCGGAACCTTCAGCCGATCGATGAACTGGCGTTTGAATTTCGATTACACCATCTCCCCCACGATGCTGTGGCACGTGGGAGTCGGTTCGCTCCAGTATTTGCTCGACGATCACTCCCCCACTACCAATTTCGATCAGAGCAGCATAGGGCTGTTTGGCGCGCCGAATCCGGGCAAGCGCTTTCCATCTTTGGGCGGATTATCGAACGGTCAGGGCGGGACGAATCCCATGGGCCCGCAAGTGGCAGGAGCCTCATCCCAGTCGCTTACGAAGCAATTTACGCCTACGTACGGCACAACGCTGACCTGGGTGAAAGGCAACCACACTTATAAGTTCGGGGGCGAGCTGCGGACCTTTGGTTATCCGGCCCACGTTTTGACCGGGACGAATGGATTCTATGCTTTCTCGGCGAATCAAACCTCGCAGCTTTCCAATTGCGCGACTCCAACGACTTGCGCTGCAGTACAATCGTCGACGCTGGGCGTCGGAACCATGGGCTTCCCCTACGCCAGCTTCCTGTTGGGACTGGTGGGCACTGCAACCGTCAATCCACCCGTGGACCTGAAAACCGGGAAGCAATTCTGGGGCTTCTATGCGCAGGATTCCTGGAAAATCACGCGGCGGCTGTCGGTGGATTATGGCCTGCGCTATGACTACGACACCTATCCGCGCGAGCAGTACGGCCGCATGCCTAGCCTAGCGCCCAGTCTGGCGAATCCGACCGCGGGCGGCCATCCCGGGGCAACCATCTACGAGTCGACCTGCAACTGCAAGTTTGCCAAGAACTATCCATGGGCGTTCGCTCCGCGAGCGGGAGTGGCCTATCAGATCACGCCCAAGACCGTCTTCCGCGCCGGTATCGGAATCGTCTACGGCGAGTCGGGGCAGGGAAATACCGGAACCCCCAGCGCCGGCGTTAACAATTCGTTCACCGCTCCGGTTTTTGGCGATCCTGCAATGCAACTGCAAACCGGAGTGCCGCCGGACAATCTGGTTGGGTGGCCCAATCTATCCCCAGGGGTCTATCCGGCTTCTGCTATCCCGGGCAGCGGCCCGGCATCCGTTGTCGACCAGAACGCGGGCCGTCCCGCGCGGCAAGTTCAATGGAGCGCCGGACTTCAACGTGAGATCACCCGCAACACGTTTGTGGAGGCTTCCTATGTCGGTAACCGCGGCGTCTGGTGGCCGAGCACCATTGCCGATAATTACAATGCCCTGACGCCTCAATTCTTGTTGTCGCAATATAACTTGGACGTCAACAGCGCCGGGGATCGGGCTATTCTCACCTCCCAGATCACTTCGCCCGGTGCTGGCCGCTTCCAGAACAAGCTGCCTTACGCCGGGTTCAGCGGGAGCGTGGCGCAGTCCCTGCGGCCCTTCCCGCAATTCGCCGTCCCCCCGCCGGGGCAAAACTGGCTGGCCCCCTTGTGGGCGCCGCAGGGAAAAACCTGGTACGACTCGCTGCAAGCCAAGGTCACGCAGCGTCTCTGGCATGGCCTCGATGCGCAGTATGCCTTCACGTGGGCTAAGGAACTGCAGCAAGATGTCGAGGGGGGCACGGTCAACGACGTGTTCAACCGTTCGCAGAATAAGTCGATCTCGGGATTCTCGCGGCCCTTGGCGAGCGTTGTCTCCATCAACTACCGCGTTCCGGCGCCCGCGGGTAACAAAATCCTTTCGCAAGTCTTGCGCGACTGGGCCGTGGGAGCAACGATGAGCTACGCCAGCGGCGTGCCGATTCTCGCGCCAACGTCTACCAACAACCTGAGCTCGGTGCTATTCCGCAGCACGTACTACAATCGGGTTCCAGGAGTCAATCCGTTTTTGAAGGATCTAAACTGCCACTGCATCGATCCGACCAAGGATCTGGTGCTGAATAAGGACGCTTGGGCTAACCCGGCCCCCGGGCAGTGGGGTACCGCGGCTCCTTACTACAACGACTATCGCTACGAGCGCCGGCCGTCGGAGTCGCTAAGCTTGGGCCGGGTATTCGCCTTCAAGGAGCGGGTGCGATTCACGGTCCGAATGAATTTCACAAATGTCCTCAACCGGACTCAGCTGCAGAATCCGGCGGCTACTACCCCCTCCGCCTCGACATCCGTAAGTTCCGCGGGTTTGGTTACCGCCGGGTACGGATTCATCAACTACGTGGGAGGCAGCACCTTCCTGCCGCCCCGCCAGGGTACCCTGGAGATGCGCCTTTCCTTCTAGATTAGGGGTAGATTAGAGCTGTGAAGACTAACGAATGCACCCGGCGCCAGACTCTTCAGCTTCTGGGCGCCGGGGCCGCCGTTTTGATGACCAACAAGGCCGGACAGGCTGGCGAACTTCCGCTCAAGAACACGGGTCTGGAACACTACGGGATGACCGTTGCAGACCCCAAGACGGCCGCCGAGTTTTATGGCCGGATTTTCGACCCGCAACTGTTTCAAGAGCGGGATCCACCACCCCGGTTCTACGTAAGACTGGGAACGTCCTACATCGCTTTCGGCGGCAACAAGGACGTCACAGAACCGCGTATCGATCATTTCTGCGTTCTGACCGAGGGTTACGCGGGTGGTGAAGCCCGGAAGCTTATGGAAGAGGCCGGGATTACCTTTACGGGAGCGGGCGGTCTAGGAATGGCGGCCGATCCGGATGGCCTGCGGTTGCAACTTCTGGGCGTTCCGGGCGGCCTGGCCAAGAGTATCATCCCCGCGACTCGTATATCGCAGGACGACGCGCTGGTGCAGGCGATCGCCACCGACCACATCATGCTGCGCGTTACGGATCTGGAAAAGTCCACGGCGCACTACCGGAAGATTTTCGGCACGGAAGTTTCGAAAACCACCAAACCGGCTCGAGTCTGGTTCCAAGTCGTCCGAACCAGGCTGGGATTGGAACCGGTAACCTCCGGGGAGAAGCCCAGCGTCCATCACATATGCGTGCGCGTAGCCGGATTCGATAAAAAGGCAGTGACTGAGAAGCTTAAGAAGGCGGGTGTCGAAGTCGTTCCCGCCGGCGATGAAGACGTGGTCCGGTTCAAGGATCTGAACGGGCTGACTATGGAGCTGAAGTCGGGAGCTTGACCATGCGATTTACGTGCGTCGTGCTGGGGATGGGTTTGTTGCCGGCGGCCGGCTTCGGAGCAGACACGCGCATCGCGGAAGCTGCGATGCACCAGGACAACACGGCGGTGCGAAGCTTGATCCAGCAGAAAGCCGACGTGAACGCAGTGTTGCCCGACGGCGCTACGGCTCTCCACTGGGCCGCGAACGAGGACGATCTCGATACGGTTAACTTATTGATCCAGGCTGGAGCAAACGTGAAGGCCAAGGATCGCTACGGCTTCACCCCCATGTACTACGCCGCCACAAACGGCAGTGCGGAGGTGATCCGCAAGCTGCTCGACGCCGGGGCCGATCCGAACGCGGCCGATGCAAGCGGCGAGACGGCGCTCATGACCGCGACGCGCAGCGGCAGCCTCGACGCCGTCAAGGCTCTGCTTCAGCACGGAGCCGATGTAAAGGCGAAAGACACCGTAACGCAGCAGACCGCGTTGATGTGGGCGGTGCGATCGAATTTTCCTGCAGCCGTTGACCTCTATCTCGAATATGGAGCCGAGATCAACGCGCGCACGCGCACCGGCAAGACGCCCGCGGCGCGGCCTCCCGGGGCAGGCGGCGGATCGCATGGCGCGGGAATCGTTCGCAGCGGCTGGCCGGAACAGGGTTTTCAGGGCGAAACCCCGGGCGGCATGACACCACTGCTCTACGCGGCTCGCGACGGCAGAACGGGCATCGTCAGGGTGCTCATCGCTGCCAAAGCCGACGTCCAACAGGCGGATGTCAATGGAATCACTCCGCTGCTGATGGCGATCACCAACAATCACCTGGATACGGCGAAACTTCTGCTGGAGAACGCCGCGGCACCGAATGCGGCCGACTGGTGGGGACGCACGCCGCTGTACGCGGCAGTCGAAATTCGCAATCGCGATTACGGGCGCAACAATGAGCACCAGATCGACCGGCCGGCTGCGCTTGAAGTGATCAGAACGCTGCTCGATCGCGGCGCGAATGTGAATGCCCGAACCAAGGAAGTCCCGCCGACCCGCCGGTTCGTCACTCCGTTAGGCGATTTATCCTGGGTCGATTTCACCGGCCAGACTCCATTCCTGAGGGCGGCGCTTGCCGGCGACATTACGGTGATGCGCCTGCTGCTCGAAAAGGGCGCCGATCCGAACATCGCGACCTTCGCCGGCACTACGGCGCTGATGGCGGCCTCGGGCGTGAACTGGATGACGGGACAGACGTTCACCGAATCCAAAGAGGCTTTAATGGAGGCGGTTCAGTTGTGCCTCGATAAGGGCGGAGACGTGAACGCGAAAAATTCGATGGGAGTGACGGCAGTCATCGGCGCTGCGAACCGGGGATCGGACGACATCCTGGAGTTCCTGGTGAAGAAGGGCGCTCGTCTGGACATAAAGGATAAGGAAGGCCGCACGCCGCTGGTTTGGGCCGAAGGCGTGTTTCTCGCCACCAACGCTCCGGAAGCCAAGCCTTCGACGATGGCTCTGATCAAGAAGTTGATGGCTCAATGAAAAGGACCTTCACAGCGGGCGGAATTCTCGCAATCGCGGCGATTGTGATCTCGCAGCCCGTCGCACATCCGCAGAACGCGTCTCCGGATCAGGCGCTGCTGAATCAGTACTGCATCGGCTGCCATAACGAAAAGACCAAGACCGCGGGCCTGATACTCGACAAGTTGGATCTGGCGCATCCCGGGCAGGATCCTGAAACCTGGGAAAAAGTCGCGCGCAAGGTTCGGGCGGGTATGATGCCGCCGTCGGGGATGCCTCGCCCGGCTCGCCCCGTGCTCGATTCATGGGCCTCCAACCTCGAAGTCGGGCTGGATCGCGCGGCTGCGGCCAAGCCTAATCCCGGGAGCACGGGATTGCATCGGCTGAACCGAACCGAATACACCAACGCGGTTCGCGATCTTCTCGCCATCGATGTGGACGCCGCCACCATTCTTCCTGCCGACGATTCCAGCGAAGGGTTCGATAACATTGCCGACGCCCTCGCGGTTTCACCGGCGTTGATCGAGCGATACGTGGCCGCGGCCGGTAAGATCAGCCGTCTGGCCGTCGGAAACATGCTCATCACGCCATCGACGATTACCTATCGCGCGCCGGCGGATCTTTCACAGACGGAACACGTGGACGGTTTGCCGCTGGGAACGCGCGGCGGGATGCTGGTCCGGCATACGTTTCCCCTGGATGCCGAATATTCGTTTAAGGTTCGTGCCCGATCGGCCGGAATCGGCGTGGGCGGCGCTGGGGCTCCGGGCGAGGAATTGGAATTCGTTATCAACGGCGAGCGCGTCAAATTAGCGGCCGGAGGCTCTATCGACGTGAAGGTTCCCGTGAAGGCGGGACCGCAGGACGTCGGCGCGGCTTACGTTCGGAAGGCGCCTCCAGGTGCGGACGATGTCTGGCAGACCTTCGCCGGCAATTCGAGCGTGAGCAGTATCGCGATCACCGGGCCGCTCAATCCTACGGGTCCCGGAGACACGCCCAGCCGGCGCAAGATTTTCGTGTGCCGCCCGGCGTCCGAGGCGGAGGAAGCCACGTGCGCGAAAACGATTCTGTCCACGCTCGCGCTACGCGCGTATCGCCGGCCGCCGTCTGGCGCGGATCTGGATACGCTTCTCAGCTTCTATCAGGCGGGGCGGAAGAACGGCACTTTTGACAGCGGAATCGAGCAGGGACTGGCGCGGGTACTCGTGGATCCCCGGTTCGTGTTTCGCTTCGAGCAGGAACCGGCTGGCGTGGCCGCGGGCGCTACCTACCGCGTGAGCGATGTGGAGCTGGCGTCACGGTTGTCGTTCTTCTTGTGGAGCAGCATCCCCGACGCTGAACTTCTGGACGTGGCGGTTCAAGGCAAGCTGCACGATCCCGCGGTGCTCGAAAAACAGACGCTGCGCATGTTGAAGGATCCGCGTTCGGAAACGCTGGCGACCAATTTCGGCGGGCAATGGCTGTATTTGCGCGAGTTGAAGAACGCTCGTCCCGAGGCGCGCGGGTTTAACGACAATCTACGCCAGGCGTTTCGCCGCGAGACCGAACTGCTTTTCCAAAGCATCGTGAACGAGGACCGCAACGTAATCGATCTGCTCAACGCGGATTACACGTTCGTCAACGAGCCGCTGGCTCGCCACTACGGGATCGCGGGTATCAAAGGGAGCCAATTCAAGCGGATCACGATCCAGGATGAAAACCGCCGCGGCCTGCTGGGCCAGTCCAGTTTTCTGCTGGTGACTTCAGTTGCCAACCGTACTTCGCCTGTCGCACGCGGCAAGTGGGTTCTGGAGAATTTGCTCGGCACGCCGGCGCCGCTGCCTCCGCCGAACGTTCCGCCGCTCCCGGAGAGCGAAGGCGCACAGCAGCCCGCGTCGATCCGCCAGAAGATGGAGCAGCACCGGCAAAACCCCGTGTGCGCCGCCTGCCACAAGATCATGGACCCGATCGGGTTCTCGCTCGAGAATTTCGACTTGATCGGAAAGTACCGGACCACCGACGGCGGCCTCAAGATCGACGCCTCGGGACAACTTGTAGATGGCACGAAGCTGGATGGTCCGGCAAGTTTGCGGCAGGCTCTGTTGAGCCGTTCCGACGTATTCGTCCGGACCATGACCGAGAAGCTTTTGACCTACGGAACCGGCCGTGCGCTGAAGTATTACGACATGCCGGTGGTGCGCTCGATCACCCGCGACGCGGCGAAGAACGACAATCGTTTTTCGTCACTGATTCTGGGCATCGTCAAGAGCGATCCATTTCAGATGCGAGTAAACGCAGGAGGCAACCAATGAGTTTCATCACCAGAAAACATCTTTCGCGCCGGACTTTGCTGCGCGGCGTGGGAGTTTCCCTCGGGCTGCCGCTGCTCGATTCCATGGTGCCGGCTCAAACGCCGCTGGCCAGAACCGCGGCGACATCGAAGAGCCGGCTGAGCTGCATCTACGTGCCCCACGGCGCGACGATGGACAAATGGACTCCGGCCGCAGACGGCAAGGCTTTCGAGTTCACCGAGATCCTCGGCCCGCTGGAGAAATTCCGGGATCGCGTTTCGATTGTCTCCAACCTGGCGCATCCGGCGGCGGGAGGCGTGGGATCCGATGCAGGCGCCGACCATGCACGATCGGCCGCAGTGTTTCTGAGCGGCGTGCATCCCGAGCAGGGCTCGATTCACGTGGGCACCACTATCGATCAGATCGCGGCACAGCGCATCGGCCAGGATACTCCGCTCCCTTCCATTGAGCTTTCTATAGAGGAAGTGGCCCTGAGCTGTGGCTCGGGATACGCGTGCGCCTACTCGAATACGATTTCCTGGAAGACGCCGACCACGCCCTTGCCGATGGAAAACAATCCGCAAGTGGTGTTCGAAAAGCTATTCGGCGACGGGAGCAACAACGCCGACCGGCTGGCCCGCAAGCAGCAAAGCCGCAGCCTGCTCGATTCGGTGATGGATCAGGTGGCTTCGCTGCAACGGGAGCTTCCGGCATCCGACCGGACCAGGCTTGGCGAGTATCTGGACGACGTGCGCGAGATCGAAAGGCGCATTCAGAAAGCCGAGAACCAGATCCCGGCCGATCTCAAACTGCCCGAGGCTCCGGTGGGCGTGCCGGAATCTTTCGACGAGCATTTCAAGATCATGTACGACCTGCAGGTGCTGGCGTTCCGCGCCGAGATCACTCGAGTCGCCACGCTGATGTACGCTCGTGATACCAGCGGCGCGGTCTATCCGCAGAGCGGCATTCGCGACGGGTTCCATGTGGCTTCGCACCATTCGAACAATCGCGCGAATATGGACAAGTTCGCGCTGATCAACAAGTATCACGTGGAGATGCTCGCGTACTTCCTGGACAAGCTGAAGTCGACGCCCGATGGCGACGGAAACCTGCTGGATCACTCCATGGTTCTTTACGGCAGCAGCATGAGTAACGGGAACCAGCACGATCACGATCCGCTGCCCGTCGTGCTTGCCGGCGGGGCCTCGGGGCAACTGAGCGGCGGCCGTCACATGACCTATGCCCCGCACACGCCGATGTCGAACCTGCTGCTGTCGATGCTCGACAAGCTGGGGATTCAAGCGGATAAGCACGGCGATAGCACCGGGAAGCTCGAGATTTAACGTTCTGTTTGGAGATTCATGCAGCGATCGTATTTGCACTTTGCAGCGGCAGCCTTGGTGCTGGCCGCGGCGCCCGCCAGCCTATTCGGGCAATGGTTCGACTATCCTACTCCCGGGGTGCCGAAGGGTCCTGACGGCAAGCCCAATCTTGCCGCGGCCGCGCCGCGTACCGCCGATGGGCACCCGGACCTCTCCGGAATGTGGGGATGGGACGCCTTCGTGCCTTGCGGCAAACACTGCACCGACACCCAGGTGGGGCCCGAGTTTTTGAATATCGCCGCTAGCCTCAAGAAAAGCCCGCCCTATCAGCCATGGGCGGCTGCTCTTGTGAAGGAACGCAGAGCGAACCAAGACCAGGACCCTAATGTTCACTGCATGCCGCGAGGCGCTCCCAGAATCTGGACGGACGACTATTACAAGAGAATCATCCAAACCCCGGAGCGTTTGATCATCCTGACCGAACGCAACATGCAATATCGACAGATCTTCACCGACGGGCGGCCTCTTCCGCAGGATCCAAATCCGACGTGGAATGGCTACTCCACCGCCAAGTGGGACGGAGACACGCTGGTGGTCCAAACCATAGGCTTCCGCGACGATCTGTGGCTGGACTCCAACGGCAACCCCCTCACCAATGCCGGGAAGACGACCGAAAAGATCCGGCGCCCGAATTTCGGAACGCTGCACATCGAAATCACGATTGACGATGCCAAGGCCTACACGGCGCCCTGGACCGTGATGTTCGATCAGCCCATCGTGCTGGATAGCGAGCTCCTGGATTATTACTGCCTGGAGAACGAGAAGGACGCAGCGCACATGGTGTCGAAGTAAGCATTCGCAACGTGTTCCAGTCTAAGGCTTCCCTAACATGAAAATAAAATTCTTCCTTTTTACTCTTGCTCTTGCCGCAGCTGCTATGGCGCAGCCGAAGCTCCTATTGAAGGTGCATCACGGCGCCGGCCAGACCGGATACGACGTGAACTCCACGATGATCTCCGGCGAAAAGGACATGCTGGTGATCGATCCGCAATTCAGCCTGAGTGAAGCCCATCGTCTGGCCGCGGAGATCCTGGAGTCCAAGAAGAATCTGGTGACCATTTACGTCACCCACCCGCATCCCGACCATTTATTTGGCCTCGCGGTGCTGCATCAGGCGTTTCCGTCCGCCCGGATTGTCGCGCTTCCGGCAACCGTCGCCGCTGCCAAGACGGGCTGGCCTGCCCGGCAGAAGTTCTGGTTTCCTACGTACGGTAATAACATCCCAGGACCCGAACCCGTCTTGCCGGAGGAGCTTACGACACCCGTACTCACCCTTGAAGGGGAAAACTTCCCCGTTACCGGTGGAGTGCAAGGGGCGGACGGCCCAGGGAACAGCTTCGTCTATATTCCGTCCCTCAAAGCTGTGGTGACGGGAGATATCATGTTCGACCATGTATACTTTGGCGTTCCCCGTGACCAAGCTCGCGAAAATTGGTTGAAGGCCACCGAGCAGATCGTCGCGTTGAATCCGGCCATCATTGTCCCCGGTCATGAGGGACCCGGCGCGACCCGCGACTTGGCGACACTCGCATGGATGAAAAAGTACATTGCGGATTGGGACGCGAACGTCGCCGCTTCGCACGACGCCGCGGAAATGCGAGCCAAAGTTCTAAAACAGTATCCCGGTCTGGGGATGGAATTCACGCTCAACGATCGGGTCGCGACCTACTTCCCGCCGGCTACCAAAGGCAAGTAGAGCGATCCCGGCCTGCTCGTAATGCAGGCTGTTATTGCACTTTCAAGTCGTTCGTCACGGAGAAGGCGTCCCGAACCTCCATGGCGCGATCGTAGACAACGTTGCGGTCCATTTCACTGTCGATGATACCTGTCAGCGTCACGTTTCCGTTGTTCACGATGATCCGAATGGGCGGCTGTACCCGAATCAGCCGGTACCTGTTGAGAGCGCTGTCCCGATAAAGCGAGCGGAACAACTCCAGGCGGATCCTGTCGTCGAAGCTGGAAAGAGGCAACACCTCGATTTGGTCGTTCACCGCCCTTACGCCGGCCAAGTGCTTCACGGCCCCTACGGCGTCGTTCCTGAGCACGTAGTTGCTGGCCTGGCCCGTCAGCGTAACTGTGTCGCCGTCGATACTGAATCGCAAATAGTCGAAAACGCCGTAATAAGGAAGCTGCAGCAGCTCGTGCCGGACCTGCGCTTCTAACGGCGACGGAGAAGGTGTTTGCGCCAGGGCACACTTCGTCCCCGCAAACGCTAAAAGCATCACCCCCGCGAAAAGAGTTCTGCCAGACTGCATTCGATTTACTGATGAAGTACGAAACATGACATCGTCAACGCACGTTGTGTTCCATTCCAAAACAGCGAAAACACGGGATGTTTCCAGCCGCGGACTGGTCTGGTTCAAGCTAGCTGGTGGTTTTCCACCACCACCCGGTTATGTGCTGGGTCCGAGGTGGGGCCTCTGGGAACCTTAGCCGGAAGGTTCAGGTTCGTGCACAGGATGTTCTCGGTCTCGGAGGTTTCCCTTAGGTTCAGGATCGGCTGGGGCAGCGAATCGAAGACCAGCCTCGCGAAAAAAACCTTACTTAAGATAAAAATGTAACCACCGAAGGATTCATTTGCGATACAAAGACTGATAGTTTCACGGTAGCGGACCTGTAGTCTCAACATCACCTGAGGAGAGTAGACCATGAAGAAGTGCCTGTTCAAGTTACGTGTTCTAATGGACACCCGCGGTCAGGACCTGATCGAGTATGCTCTGATGGCTGGTTTCGTGGCGGTGGCTGCTGGTGCGATTATGCCTGGCGTGGCTACCAGCATCAGTGAGATCTTCTCGAAGGTTGCTTCGGTTCTCAGCCAGGCCAACAGCTGATCGGCAGTCGATATAATTGGAGGCTGATCGGAGCAGCCTCCAATTGCCTTCAGACGACCTGAAATCCCGCCTCACGGAAATTGCCCGCAACCTGGGAATCGGCCGGATCCAGCGCCATATTTTTCTGTGCGCGGAGCAGACCAAACCCAAGTGTGCTCCGCCCGAGATTACCGGCCCGGCCTGGGATTATCTCAAGAAACGCCTCACTGAAACCAAGCTCACCGGGTCTGACGGTTGCGTTTATCGAACCAAGGCCAACTGCCTCCGAATTTGCGAGCACGGACCCATCGCCGTGGTTTACCCCGAGGGCGTTTGGTACCGCTCGGCTACTCCCGAAGTCCTCGAACGCATCCTGCAGGAACACCTGATCGGCGGCAAACCGGTGGAGGAATTCGTCTTCGCTGTCAATCCGCTGCCGCCCACCTGAAGCCGCCGGATCGTGGTATCAATGTGTCGATACCCCTTTTTGAGGAGCCCGATCCCGTGAAATCGAAGCCCACTTCCAAAAATTCCTCATCCAAGTTCACTCGCCGCGATTTTATGGCGACCAGCCTCGCCGTGCCTGCGGGGATGGCTGGACTCGCCGGTTTGATGGCCAGTCCCGAAGCAGTCGCCGCCACCACCACAGGTGGACCGGCGCTCGATATCGCCGAGTGGAGCTTTTTCTGGGTGGGCGTCGAGCGCGCGACACTGCCCGTTGCCGCGAATGCCAAGGGCGAACCGAGCCCCGTCGTCAAGGGCACCCAGATGTATGTCGAATATCAGATCCCCGCGAAGGTACGGCATCCCTATCCGATCGTGCTGGTGCATGGCGGGGGCGGCCAGGGTCTGGACTGGATGGGAACGCCCGACGGCCGTCGCGGCTGGGCAACCATGTTGCTGGAAGAAGGCTACAAGGTTTACGTGGTCGATCGGCCCGGCCACGGCCGTTCGCCATATCATCCGGATTTGCATGGGGGCTGGCCGGCGGCGCAGACGCTCGAATCGATTTCCAATCTGTTCACTCCGCAAAGAGCCAACCTTCCGCCCGGCGGCCCCGGTGGACGAGGTGGTTTCGGAAACTCGCCCAACGCCAAGCTGCACAATCAGTGGCCCGGAACCGGCGCGGTCGGCACACCCGAGCTGGCCCAGTTGGTCGCCTCGCAAGGCGGATCTTTCGGCAATGGCATGGGCCTGATCAAGGATTCCCAGGTCAGCGTCTGGCAGAAAAACGGCGCTGAAATGTTGGACAAGATCGGTCCCGCCATCATCATGACCCACTCCGCGGGCGGCCCGTTCGGATTCTACGTGCTCGAAGCTCGTCCCAAGCTGGTGAAGGGGATCGTGGTGGTCGAAGGAGCGCAGGGGTCGGCAGTGTTTGGGCCCAACCGCTGGGGCTTGATCAACCTGCCGGTCGAGTTCGATCCGCCGGCGTCGGATCCTTCGCAGGTGAAGATGAAGCAAGTTCAGCCGAGTGAGGCCGATGCCAAGCTCGGCATTCAGCCCTATAACATTCAGGAAGAACCGGCGCGCAAACTCAAAAACTGGAGAGACTGCGCCATTTGTATTTACACTTCCGAAGCTTCCTTTATCACTCCCAATCCTGGAGCCGTGGCGTTCCTGAAGCAGGCTGGTGTTCACGCCGAAGAGATCCGGCTGGCCGATATCGGTATCCACGGCAACGGCCACCTGATGATGGGCGAGAAAAACAACCGCGAGACGCTGAAGCCGATTCTCAATTGGCTCGATAAGAACGTCAACCACCTGGCTCCGCTGCCCAAGACTGCGCCCAAGACGGCTGAGACGGCTATGAAGCTCGCCGACCAGGGATATTTCTGGGTCGGCATGGAAGAGAAGAAAATCGTCGTTAATAACGTGCCGGGCACCATTCTCGTCGGGCAGACCTTCGTGCAGTATCTGAAGCCGCAGCAGAAGCGGCATCGTTTCCCGGTGATTTTGATTCACGGCGGCGCGGGGCAGGGCACCCACTACATGGGCATCGGCGGGAATGCCGGATGGGCACACTATTTCGCGCAGGCCGGCTACGACACCTACATCATGGATCGCGTGGGTCACGGCCGGGCCATCTATCATCCGGATGCACTGGGTCCTATTAGTCCCGTGTTTAACTACGCCAGCATCACGGTCGACTTCAAACGGGCCGCGGTCGAACCTAACCGCCGCTGGGTCGGAACCGGCGACGTCGGCGATCCACTGATCGACCAATTTCAGGCCGGGCAGAACTCGACGCCGACTGACAATGCTCTCGCGCAGAAGCTATGGGCGCGCGCCGGCGGCGAGCTGCTCGATAAGATCGGACCAGCGATCGTCATGGTGCACTCCGCGGGCGGGCCGGCGAGCTGGCTGATCGCCAATGAGCGTCCCGGCATGGTGAAAGCGATCCTGAATGTTGAGGGCGCGAGTCCGATGTTGCCGGGATCGTGGCCCCTGACGGCAATTCCCTTGGTGTACGATCCGCCCGCAACCGACCCGGCACAGTTCGTCCTAAAGGATGGGCTCCAAGCCGACGGATCGGTGAAGAAGTTGAAGAACCTGCAAGGTATCCCGATCGCCTATATCGTGGCGGAGCGCTCTACGCGCCGCGCCGAGCCCGTTGTCGCATTTTTGAAGCAAGCTGGCTGCGATGCGGAAGCCTTGAACCTGAAGGAGAAGGGCATCTTCGGAAACGGCCACTTCATGATGCTCGAGAGCAATCGCAAGATCGTGTTCGAGGCGATTCGCGGATGGCTGGAAGCCAAGGTCCCACCCAAGGCGTGATCTTCGTCGGGCGAGGCGTGCCTCGCCCCTACAACGCCGGCGCATTTGTAGGGGTCGGGCATGCCCGACCCGCTAGTTCTTTAACCCCGGCAGCCCCGACACTGGACCCACGTACGCCAGCAACCGACCCGCGGTGATCGCGCCGATCCAGCACGTCAGTGTTAGCCACGCCAAACCCTTTGCCGCGCCCGAGACCGGCGCGCTATCGAGTTGCGGATCGCCGAACACCTTCTTCCGCATGATCTTCAGCACGACGATTCCGGAGAACACGAACACCATCTTCACGCCGAAGTCCGGATTCGTGCCCTTGGTGGTTGCGTCCCCCATCAGCAGGCAAGTGCCGGTGATGGCGTTGAGAGCAAATCCCCACCAGATCCAGGGATACAGCCGCTCCATCGACTTGATAGGAATCTTCGGTGAAAAACCCAGAAGCCGCAGCGCGATGACGGCGGCGAAACCGGCCACCAAAGCCATCCCGATGCCATGCAGGAACAAAATTGTGGAGTAAGGTCCCTGCAGCACCCACATGCTGAACGGCAACTGCTCGATCTTCTCAAGAAGCTCCTTGTACAATTTAGTCCCTTCCTCCGTCCGCGTTCTTATCGATCAGGTAGCCGATGATACCCAGCGCCACGATAGAGCCCAGGACAATCATCACCACCATGCTGGCGATGAGCATTAGAAGGATTTCCCCAGGAACGGCAGCATGCGGCCGCAGAAGATCACGCCGATCACCAGCACGAATGCGGAAGCCGCGACGAACTTGGCCATGGGCGGCGCATTATCGTCTGCTCCCACTGCCCAAGGCTCGTCGAAAATCGTGAAGTACAGCACGTTCAGTCCGGCCAGCATGATCAGAACCAGCTTCCACTGGTAGACCGTGTTCGTTGTGTACTGGTCGGAAGCCGCCACAAAGAAGAACATGCCCGTGATCAAGTTGATGCCGAATCCCATCACAGCCCACGGAATCAGGCGGTGCAGAGCCTTGAAGGACACGCCTTTGATCACCCCCAGCATGCGCAGATCCACGAAGGATGCGATGCCGAATAACAGGCATAGCCCGATGAAGTGCAGCGTCTCGCAGGTGGCCCACACCCACGTTTTATCGACCACGAACGATCCCACCCTGCGTCCCAGCGGCACCTGCCCGGCTTCTTGTGCCGCCTCGGCTTTGATCGCCTCCCGGATCTCCGGATGCCGGATCTCGCCGCCGATATTGGCCGCTTGCGCCATCAGCCCGAACGTCGCCAAGGACAGTATCGCGACGACTCCCAGCACCGCCGACGGGAATCGCGAAATCCGGCGGTACTGCCACAGGCCCAGCCATGCGAAGGCTCCCGTGAATTCCATGAACATGAATGCCAGCAACGCCGCGCCTTCGTGTTTTTCGATCAAGGCCTTCGATATACCAGGATCGGTACAAGGACCCTTGGGCTGCCCTTTGCAAATGACCTCCTGAGCGGCGTTTCCGCTCATATACGTGGGAAGCGTGATCAGCGCGATGCCCAGGAACACCACCAGGCTGGCCTTCTTCAGGTCGTTGCTCTTCGCCGCCAGGCCCACCAGGAACAGGCCGATCCCGATAATCGTGCCGATGGTCGGAAAGTGATTCAGCAAAAGATGGATGTGGGCCAAATTCATAGGTGACTCATCGGTGATTCTGCCAATCGCACTTCAACCGGCTCGGTTGCAGCGCTCCGATCTGTCCTCGAAACTATTTCGCCGAGCAGGCCGACGGGCTCCACTTGGCTCCATCCGGTTCTTTCTTGAAGTGGGTACTGGTGAGGAATTCCTGGGTCAGATACTGCGGATCGTTCACGATCGTGCTGACGATCAGCAATGTCTCGCCGTCCGGCTCGGTGACTTTATCGAAATTCTCGGTGAGGATGGTGTTGGCGCTGTACGGCACCCCGTTCTTGCGCAGATATCCGGGTTTCATGTGCGTGGTCACCACATGCAGCGAACCCGGCCGTACCGGCTGGGGTCCAGCTTTACCTGCCTCCGGACCGCCTGTAAGTCCCGCACCGCCGCCCGGCAGGCCGAACACGCCCCGCCCCCGCGGAAGCCCTTCCCAGGATGCGACCGAATAACCCTGATATCCCACATCGCCCGAGGCTGGCGGAGTTCCGCCGAAATGCAGCAGGCGGGTTTGCGTTCCCGCGTCGAAATCGATTTTCAGGGTGTTGTCGTCCTGCCACTCGATGTGCATGCGTCCCGGCACGCGGACGATGGCGGCAGCGCCGTAGGACTTGCACTGCTCGCCCGCGGCAGTGTCCTTGGCGGGATCCCACTCGTTCGCCGCCTGCTTGCCCTGGTTATTCAGAGGCACGCTGGCGGTATCGCCCTTGGCAGGGGTCACCATGCGATACAGCCAGTCTTCCGTCACCAGCGAAACCCAATAACCAGTGATGTCGATGGGAGCTTGCGCGCGAGGAACCGCGGGAGGCGCCGGTGCGCCACCGCCTCGGCCGCCACCACCCTTACCTTGGCCTCCGCCCCCGCCGCCGCCTTGCGCGAAGATGTACACCGGTATCGTGAGGGACAGTAATAACGCCATCACTGACAGCCAGGGTCTCGTGTGTGTGGTCTGCTTCATTCCGTTTCCCTCGCGAACTGAGAACGCCAAGGTTTAGTTGAACGTCTGATTCCCTACCGGCCAGGTCCATCCGTCCGACGGCCTGGTGATGCTGCGCATCCGCAGGCGATAATCTTCGGCATTGCGGCCGGGGCTGCCCATGACCTTAACCTTGTCGCCAACTTTCAGCGATCCGGTGCGGACGCCCTGCTGCGCCAGTTGCCCGGCTGCGCCCCACTCAATGGACCAGCGGATCGGCTCGCCGGTCTTGGGGTCCTTCCGGGTCGCGTCTTCCACATGCACAAAGGAATGTGGATTCCGCACCAGAAACGCCACCAGGGTGCCCTCAATGGTCACTGGCTGAGCGTCTTCCAGATAGGTTCCCGCAAAAGAATGGTGCGCGGAAATGGGCGTCGTCGCAATAAACATGAAGCCGGCTACTGCCGCGATGACCGCAAGCTTCGTTTTCATCAAGATAACCTCCACTCTGACTCTAAAATCAACATCCTGCCATATTGAAGCCTATCACGGGAATGCCGGGGCTTCACGCTTCGCTGACCGTCAGTGACCGGTCACTGACCGAAGCCTCACTTCTTGTCATTTTTGCCCGAAAGACTTTTAAAGACTGCTTCCACGAACATATCCGTCGTCCAAGGACCGCTGGTCGAGCCCCACCGTCCATCGTATTCAAAGGTTGGTTTCGCTTCTTTAACCTGGGCCAGGGTCATCCCCTTTTTGATCATGTTCTGCACGCGGTCCCGGATGATGGTCACCATGTCGCGATACTCCAGCACATCGTGCTCATCCGTGAGGCGTCCATGGCCGGGGATGACGTAGGTTCCACCCTCCTGCTCGTGCTTGGGAATGGTAATGTCCAGGACCACGTTCAGCGCCTTGATCACGCCCTGAATATTTCCGCCCTCTTCGAGGTTGATCACCGGATAGCTGTTCATGTTGAAGATGTCGCCGGTGGCGATTACGTCCGACCGCCGGAAAAAGACCATGCTGTCCCCGTTGGTGTGGGCCGCCGGCTCGAACATCACGATCACCGGCTCTTCGTTGAAAAAGATTTCTTTCTGGCCCTGGAAAAAGGTGGTGGTGGGCAGCATGTCGGCATTCGCGTCCGGCTTACCCTCGGCCGCCTTGCTCATCTCACGCAAAACATTTTCGTGCGCCACGATCGTGGCTCCGTTATCGAATGCCACGGCACCCAGGTTTCCACCGATCACCGGCGCTCCCGCCTTCGAAATTCTTGCGTTGCCGCCGGTGTGATCGGCGTCGGCGCTGGTGTTGATCACGTAGCGAATGGGCTTGCTGGTGAGCTTCCGGATCTCGGCCACGATCTTGTCGGAGACTTCCGCGTACTGGGTATCCACCACCAGCGCGCCGGAATCGCCGATCTGCACCGCGGTGTTGCCGCCCGGTCCTACGATCATGTACACGTTGCCCTGAACTTTCAGGGTGTGAACTTCCGCGTTCGCCAGAGCCGGATCGGCGGGCGCGGCGGCGGCCGGCAGGGGCGCGCCTTGCTTGCCACCGCCCTTTCCCTTGCCTTGGGCGTGCGCCACATCCGCGGGACCCATGATCGTCAAAACCGCGGCCAGGGAGGCCGATGCCAGCCAGGTAAATCGTGACATTGATTTTCCGGTCATCATTTGGTCGCGCCCTTCAGCCTCTTCATATACTCCGGATACATCGTCTCCGGGCCGCCCAGGGCCGCATCCACCGGAATATGATACTTGTCCGCGAATTCATGCACGAACGGATTCTCGCCAGGCATGTAGCTGGGAACTTTCGTGAGGTCCGCGTTGGGCAGTTCCTCAACGTATTCGCAGGGCCACAGCCAATTCCCGCCGGAGCTCGTGTTGAGCACGTAGTCTTCGCTTTTGATCAAAGGCTCGGTCAAGTATATCGGGTCGGTCACCACGCTCACGTGCGTCAGGTGGTTATCGTGCCGGATGAAGTGCTCCACCAGCGAGATCTTATCGCTCGAAGGGATTCCGTTGCGGCGGTGCCAGCCCTGTTTGATGTGCGTGGTGTAGACCGTCAGGATGTTTCCTTCCCACTTGCCCGTCGAAAATCCCATCCAGGTGTGCGCGGCATACTCGGGAGGATGCGGTCGTCCATCCATATAGATGGTCCGATTCTGCTCGTACGTGCTGGTGTACTGCCGGATCGCGATCAACTCCTGCGTCTGCGGATCGCGCTCCTCCCAGATGCGCAGCGCGAGCGGCCCGCGATAGATATAGGCCGCGGTGTGGACCTGGCACTGGTGTTCGGGCAGGCCGAGCCGGTCTGGATCCCAGCTCAAGGCCCATTGCCTGGCTTGCGCGTTGATGGGGATACCGAGGTAATCCACCAGCGCTGGACCGGGAATACGCTCATCCACGTCCTCCAGGTATTGAGGATTCCAGGTTCCCGATAGGTCTACCTGGGCGAATGCCGGGCTGGTCATCAGGGCCGAACAGAGAAGAATAAAGGAGCTTGAGATTTTGGCACGAGCGACGATGCCCACACTACCTCCACGAGCACTAGGTGAATCGGTACACAGTAACACTACCATTCTATCGTAGTCAACTTCTGTGCTTTCAGCGTAGTGGATACCGTACTCAATACGAAATTTGCCGCTGTTTAGCCGCTGGAATGGGTAACCTGCGGGTTGGTCGCGATAGAATTTCGGGCGACAGAATACGTCTGTCAGAGCGGCGCCGCTCAGTGCCCCCAAGTGAAGAGGACTGCTCGCCGGTCACTGTCGAATTCGGGTATCACTCGAGGACGAAGCTCGGCGAGCTTGGACGCGGGGCGGCTGTGAATCGAATGATCCACGTGGGTCTTGAAAACATAGCGGCCGGTGAACCAGCCCAGTGCGGCGCCCGCGAATATGTCCGACGGGAAATGATTTTGTCCGCTCAAGCGTGAAAAACTGACCAGCGAGGCGAGACCGTAAGCGGCGATCGGATAGAAGATGTTTTCGTTGTACTCGTGGGCAACCACGGATGCGAGCGCCCAGCTTACCGTGGAATGGCCGGACGGGAACGAGGATCCGCCCTGAAAGAATCTTCCCTTACCGTCGCCATCGAGCGGCCGTTCGCGCCGCATGGTGAGCTTGAATACTTCCGAGACGATCACTGAATCGAGAATGGCTTCTCCACCCAGAACGCCGGTCTCGCGCGCTTTTTCGTTGTGCGCGATCACGCCGCCGATATAGAATCCGGCGGTAATCGGAAGGATCGTGTAGGCGGCTCCCACCCGGGACACATCGCTGCTGATCGAGACTTGATCGACCGTATTCGGCAGTTCGTGCGCGGTCCAATGGTCGCTCACGAGCAGGCCCGCAGTACCCGCGCCAACCAGGAGCCAGGGGACGGCGTCATCGAAACTGCGGATGCGCAGCGGGCTGGTCCACATTTCCTTCTGGTCCATAACCATGTTCTGAAGGAATTTGTGAGCTAGGGGCTTCAGATGCTCGGTTTCGGTGGAGTATAAGATGCGATCGCGAGCGTCTTGGGGTTCTTGACTGGTGGGCTCCGGACTGCCGGTCTGCTGGGGCTCCCCGGGCTGTGGACCTCCCGGCTCCTGCGCAAACGCCGGTAACAACCACAGCCCGAGGACGCACCCGCTCAACGCTCGCTTCACCTGAGGGTACACATCTCCTTCCTAAGAGACACCGGTAACCCCAGTAGCGTTTCGCGTCGAATGAGGCCTAACGCGGCCGGTCGTACCAGTCGTGATAGTGATGGCCTTCGCGCATCACTCCGCGATCGGCGATCCCCATTTCCATGGGGCGTTCCAGGCGGAAGGTGACGATCGTGTCTCGCGGGACCTTGACAGCGCGGCCGCGAATTTCACCGCCGCTGACGGCACCGACAATCGCGCCGATAATACTCCGGTCGGGCTCCGACTCGATGCGATTCGGATCGGTCCGAATAGCATAGCGCTGGCCGTTGACCACCACGGATTCAAGGTCGAGAATCAAATCGTTGTCCGGAGCGACACGGACGATCAGCTCCGCCGCCGATCCTCGGGGGATGGCCAGAGCCCCATTAGTACCTCGGACATCCTGATCGACGATTCCTGAATAGACGCGGTTGTCCCGCCGGTCCACATCGATAAATTCACTCGTGCGCACGGGAATGACCGTGCCCGGTTCGAGCCTGGTAATCCGGTCCCTGTCGCGGTCACCGTCCCGGTCGCCGCCACGAACTCGATCTTGTGCAGGAACTAGCGGGGCGAGGGAAAGAATTAGGATTGCCATCGGCAAAGTATTTTTCTGTAGCATTTCTAGAAAAAGTCTCCTTTCCAGGAACCAGGAAGCACATGGCCTGCCAAATGATTTACGGGATGGAAACAAGTTAGGATAGCGGCTGGGCGGGAATATATCGCTGCAAAGTTTTCGTGCTTCACCGGCTTGGCGCGTCGAAATTGCCATGTTACAGCGACGCGAGCATTTGTATCCTATACGCAGAAGGCCTGATACACGCGCTAACTCTGATGATTCCCAAACTCGTACTCCTTGCCGGCACTGGGCCGCTATGAAGATCCTGGCTCCCTGCATAGCGGGCTTAGTGCTGTCTCCCGTCCTCGCTCTCTCGCAGGGCGGGCCGCCGTTTCGATCAGACGATCCGGATACGCCGGGAAACGGGCACTGGGAAATCAACCTGGGGTTCATCGGCCAGCGCAGCCCGTTCGGAGGATCTTACGACACTCCGAACATTGACATTAACTACGGCGTGGGCAGCCGGATCCAACTCAAGTACGAAGTACCGCTGAGTATCCAGGAAACCCGCGGCGATTCTGTGCATGTGGCCGCTGGTCTGGGGAATTCCTTGCTGGGAGTGAAGTACCGTTTTTATCAGCGTCACTCGAAAACGCGTGTGCGCGACGGCGAGCGCGAGATCAAATTTAGCGTTTCGGCATATCCTCAGGTGGTGTTAAGCAATCCGACTAGCTCTGTAGATCGCGAGATTGTCGAACCGGGACCGCAACTTCTTCTTCCTCTGGAAGCGAACGCCAATTATGGATGGATCCGCTTCAGCGGGGAAATAGGCTACTGGATCACGAGTAAGAATGTAGCGAATTCCTGGATACAGGGGATCGTAGCCGGTCACGAATTTCGCAAGGATACGGAACTCTACCTGGAACTGTATGACCAGCGTGACGTGCGCGTGGCCGCAGGAACGCCGAAACTCGCGGAAACCACACTCGGTCTAGGCGGCAGAATTCCCATCGTGCGAGGACACTGGCTTCGCCTCATCGCGATGGGCGGCCGCGGTCTGGTTGCCCCTACGCCGTCCAACGGCCAGCCGAGGTGGACTGCATACGTCGGTCTTCAGTTCCTGTCTGACCGGCGGAGACGGCACGGCGATGAATGACGCGGCGGAATTTAACGCACGCCGCGCGCATCGAGAAGCGGGGAGATGGGAGCGGCGACATCTCCGGACGCGACCGTGACCGCCGGTTTGTAGTCCATCACGTAGTGCTGGATCGCCCGTTCAAAAAAGCTCATCCCGTAGGATTTTGCTTCGCTGAGCGCCTTCTGGTTCTCCCACTGATCGTGTGAAATCCGGTAGACGGCAACGACCATACCCGTACGATCCGCCCCGCGCTTGCAGTGCACGAAGACCGGCCCGCCGGTGGTGTCGTTGAAGAGCGCCTCAACTGCCGCGACCTTTTGGTCTTCGGGAGTCGACAGCCCATGCATGGGGATGCTGACATACTTCATACCCAGGCCGGTGACGATTTTTTGTTCTTCTGCCTGGGAATGTTCGCCGATCTCCCGGAGATCGACGACCGTCTTAATTCCCAGCTTGGCCAGATTCTGGAAACCGCTGCCGCTGGGCTGGCCACCTCGATAGACGTGATCGTCTACTTTTTGGAAATTCGGCAGATCCTGGGAGCCGGCCCAAGCCGACGCCAAGGTGAAGCTTGCGGTTAGGCAGAGAAGGGCGGCGCGCCGCCGGGAAGACTGCTGGTGGTGCATTTTGGTTCCTTAATAATGGATGCCCGGTTTGGGTCGGGCCGCCACCAGGGTCTCGCTAGAACCGTCCTGGCTGGGTGCGCCAACTTCTTCGGCTCACTTGACTAGATGCTTGCGGGGCCCAATTGGTTCCCGGGTAAGTTCGCTCAAAATGGCCTTTGTTTTGCACTGAAAGTGTTGCCTGCATAGAAGCCGCGGCAAAAAGGGGGAAGTAAAGTATGTCCAACAATTTACGACGACTTTTGATCCTGCTCGCGTTCTTGGTTTCGGCGGTACCCGGGGCTGACCGCCTGTCTGACGGCCGGAAAGAAGGCTCGGCTGCACCCCCCAAAGCGGCTCTCTGGCGGGATCCTGGTGACGCCACGACCCTCAATCTGTTGTATGGATCGGGAGGAGAGCAGCGGCAGCCCGTGGGACCATTCATATTCATTCAGGAAGACTTGGAGGGATCGAATCCTAAATTCGACGTCCGCGACCAGAATGGAGTGAAGTGGAAAGTTAAGCTTGGCGCCGAGGCGCGCCCTGAAGTCGCGGCGACCCGATTGGTTTGGGCGGCCGGGTTTTACACCACGGACGACTATTTTCTGCCTGCTCTGCATGTGCAAGATTTGCCGAACCATCTCCATCGCGGGCAAGAATTTGTCTCATCGGACGGTGTCATTCACAACGTAAGGCTCAAGCGGCCTATGGAAGGCGTCGAGAAGCTGGGTACCTGGCAGTGGGGCTCCAACCCGTTTGTAGACACCCAAAAATTCAATGCTCTGCGAGTGCTGATGGCGCTCATCAACAACTGGGATCTGAAGGATGCAAACAATGCGGTTTATGAACGCAAGCCCAAGGGCGGAACAGCAGATACGGAACAGGTCTACCTCATTAGCGATCTGGGAGCGACCTTCGGCACAACCGGTTACACGATATCCGTCGAGGCGTCGCGCGGAAATCTCGAGGCGTACAAACATTCAAAATTCATCAGCAATGCAACTCCCGATTATGTGGATTTTGGAGCGCCCAGCCGGCCGACGCTGATTGAGACTTTCAACTTGCCGGTCTTCGTGCACCGGTTGGATCTGCGTTGGATTGGCCGTCACGTCCCCCGCGCCGATGCCAAGTGGCTGGGCATGGTACTGGGCCGGCTATCGCCGGACCAGATTCGAGATGCATTCCGCGCGGCCGGCTATTCGCCCCAGGAAGTAAACGATTTCGCAACCGTCGTCGAGAGCAGAATCAGCGCACTGAATGCACTTTAGAGTTTGACAGCGGAAAGTCGGTAGTTCTTACGGATGAGAGTGAAGAAGGTTTGGGGGCGATTCCCGAACGTGGGGATCAAAGTGCTTTTTCTAAATGAGCGTTTTCTGCGGTCGGAGGAGCACGCGCTCGCCCTCCAGCGTTACGTGGCGGCGCGTTCGAGATCATGAATACCATTCAACCCGTCAAGGCGCCGTTTCAGATTCGGGAGCTGTTGAAACCGCATTCACGGGCCCTGCTCGCCGGAGCGTTCGCGGTAATCGGCGAAACCATCGCGAATCTCCTGGAACCGTGGCCGCTAAAGATCGTTCTGGACAATGTCCTGAAGTCACAGCCCCCGAAGGGCTGGCTGAATGGACTGATTCTTTCGATTGCGGGGACCGATAAAATTAGGGTTCTCGCGTTCGCAGCCGCGGCAGTGCTGGCGATCGCCGCGTTCGGGGCCCTTTGCTCGTACGCCGAGAAGCGAATTACGACGACGGTCGGCGAGTGGGTCGCGCACGATCTCCGAAGCACGCTGTACTCGCACATTCAGCGGCTATCGCTGGCCTTCCACGATCAAAAGCGGACCGGCGATTTGATCAGCCGCGTGACCAGCGACATCGACGCGATCCAGAGCTTCGTTTCGTCGGGATTGCTGGGGGCCCTGATCAGCAGTCTCACGCTGCTGGGCATGGTCGGAGTCATGCTGTACCTGAACTGGCGCTTTACGCTGATCGCGCTCTCCGTGGCGCCGGTTCTGTTCGTCGTCGTTTACTCCTACACGCGGCGCATCAAAAAAGCGGCCCGTGCAGCCCGGAAGAAAGAGGGCGAAATCGTTTCGGTCATTGAGGAAGTATTTTCCTCGATGCGCGTAGTGAAGGCCTTCGCCAGAGAGGACTACGAACAACATCGCCTGGAGGAACAAAGTCTGGAAGGCGTGGAGCTGGCTCTGCGAGCCCGCAGCCTCAAGGCGAAACTCTCACCGCTGGTCGAGATTATTGTTGCCTTCGGTACTGCCCTGGTGCTGTGGTTTGGAGCGCGCATGGTACTGGACGGAAGCCTGCGCGAAGGCTCCCTGATCGTGTTCGTGTGGTACCTGGGCAAAATGTATAAGCCCATGCAGGAGCTTTCGAAAATGACGGATACCTTCTCGAAAGCGGCGGTGGGATACGAACGCATCAAGGAGGTTCTGGAAACCGACGGCCAGGTCAAGGACCTTCCGAATGCGCGGCCAGCTCCGAGGCTCAAGGGTCTGATCGAGTTTCACGATGTGACGTTCGCGTATGAGGCCGAGCATCCAGTGATTTCTCAAGTGAACCTTACGATCCAGCCCGGCCAGACCGTGGCGCTGGTGGGGCCGACCGGCGCGGGAAAGACCACGGTCATCAGCTTGATCCCCCGCTTTTACGATCCCACCTCGGGGAACATCACCATCGATGGGCAAGACGTGCGACGGTACACGCAGAAATCGCTGCGCCGGCAGATCAGCTTCGTGTTGCAGGAAACGGTGCTGTTTCACGGCCCGGTCTGGCATAACATCGCCTATGGCAAGCCCGAGGCGACGCGTTCCGAAATTCTGCGCGCGGCCGAACTCGCTAACGCCCACGAGTTTATCGAGAAGATGCCGGAGGGATATGACACCATCGTGGGCGAGAGGGGTGTGACGCTCTCGGGAGGCCAGCGCCAGCGAATCGCGATCGCCCGTGCTGTCATTCGCAATACTCCGATCCTGATCCTGGATGAGCCCAGTTCCGGTCTGGACGCGGCGTCGGAGAAGCTGGTTTTCGAAGCCCTGGACCGCCTGATGGAAAACCGTACGGCGATCGTTATCGCGCACCGGCTGTCCACAATCCAGCGCGCTGACGTGATCTTTGTGGTCAACGACGGGCAGATCGTCGAAAGCGGCCGGCATGAAGATCTGGTTCGCTCGGGAGGCTTATACGCGGAGCTCTATGAATTGCAGTTTGGGGTAGCCGAATCACCACAGCCACAACCCACTTCTTCCTAAGGGACTATGAATTTTCTACCTGGTACTGTGTTGCGAATTGCCTACTTCTGTTCGCCTTCGGGTTCTGAGGATTGCGGGCAGGATCGGAAGAGCGACTCGCGGAAGTGCTTTGCTGTGAGTCGGTATGCGACTTAAGCCTGCAGCGTGCGTGCACAACGGTTGCCAAACTGCATTCTGGACAGTAGATGAAACTTTGGATATTGCCCGATGACGGCCTGGCTCCGCTTTTGAAGGCCATCGACGGGGCGAAGTCTAGCCTCGACATCATGATCTTTCGGTTCGACCGAAAAGACATTGAGGCGGCGTTGAATCGCGCGGTGAATAGAGGCGTGGAGGTTCGCGCGCTGGTGGCACATGCGAACAAGGCCGGCGAAGACGGCTTGAGGCAACTCGAGCAGCGCCTGCTGGCCGCCGGCGTAAGCGTGGCGAGAACCGCCGACGATCTGGTGCGGTATCACGCCAAGTTGATGATTGTGGACCGCCATGACCTATACCTCATGGCTTTCAACATGACCCTGCTCGACACCCAGAAGACGCGGAGTTTCGGCATTGGCACAAGCAATCGGACGCTGGTGCAGGAAACCCTGAAACTATTTGAAGCGGACAGTAAGCGTCATCCTTACACGCCGCACGCCCGGACCCTGGTGGTCAGTCCAGAGAACGCCCGCAAACGACTGGGCGCGTTTATCCGCGGCGCCAAAAAGGAGCTGCTGATCTACGATCCCGTGGTCAGCGATCCCGCCATGATCCGGCTCCTGGAAGAGCGGGCCCGGGCGGGAGTTGCCGTGAAAATTATCGGCCGGCTGGCACGGCGAGCCACCAAGCTTGAAGTGCATAAGATGCCCCGTCTGCGCTTGCATACGCGAACGATTATTCGCGATGCCCGGGAGGCGTTCCTGGGGAGCCAGAGCCTGCGGGCAATGGAGCTCGATAGGCGCCGCGAAGTGGGCGCGATTTTTCGCGACCAGCGGACCGTAAGCAAACTCGCGAAAGTCTTTCACGAAGATTGGCAATTAGCCGAGAAACTTCAAGGGCAGGCGCGCACCAGCGACACGATGCCCGCCGAGAAGGTCGCCAAGAAACTGGCCAAGGCCGTCGCGAAAGAGCTGCCGCCTGTGGCTCCCGTCCTGGAAGAGCTTATCAAGCAGATGGGAGCGGAGCCGAAGGATGTCGATCTGGTTCCCCGCGAGGTTGAGGCGAGCGTGAAGGACGCGGTGAAAGCCGCGGTGAAGGAAGTTGTGAAGGAGGCGGTTGAGAGTGCAACCGAGGCGGAGGCCAAGTCCGATGCGGCGTAGAGGGTTGCGGACGGGTCTCGGCGTCGCCATGCTGCTCCTTTTAGGGGGAGCCTATGCACCTTGCCAGGTCACGGCGGCGATCGACACGTCTGACGCGATCGACACGTCAGACGCGGTCCGCGGGCCAGCGGCGGCTGGCGCGAGACTGAAGCACTTCGGCATGCTGGACGAAGGCGTTTATAAGGGATCGCGGCCCAAAGGCGACGCCGATTACCGGTATCTTCAGTCTCTGCATGTGAAATATATCGTCGACTTGCAAGTCATTCCGCTGCTCACTGTTTTGGAGAAGCGGAAGGCGAAGAAATACGGGATTACGCTGATTCCAGGCATCATGAACGCGTCTCCGGTTTCACCATCGGAAAAGCACGTGGATAAGATACTCGCGATCCTGCACGACCAACGCTATCATCCGGTCTATTTCCACTGCAAATTTGGCCGCGACCGGACGAACGTGATTGCTGCGCTCTATAAGATGTATTTTCTCGGCATGCCGCCCGAACAGGCAACGCAATATCTGCGCGATTCCGGTTACGCGTTCAAATTTGGCTGGCTCCGCAGCGGGCTGACCAGATACGTCAAAAAACATCCAACGCGGCCGCCGGAACTGCTCTCGGCGATTCAGACGCCGTAGCCTCAGCGCCCGCCGGGAGCCCGCTCGATCACCATCAGACTGAACGATCCGGGCAGTACGGGCGCGCGGCCTCGTCCTTTGCCCCCGTCCGGAACCGGTCCGAACTTTGCGGAGACAATATACACGCGATGGTTGGTGGGGTCGAGTCCCATGTTGCGCGATCCTTGCGGCGTCGATACGTTTTCGAGCACGTGATACTTGTCCGGAGAATCCTGATGGATCACGGTAAGCGTGCCATCCGCATTCGATGCGAACGCGTCTCCGGTGGCCGGGTCGAAACCCGCGCCGTCGACGCCCATGCCGATCGGAAGCGTCGCCACCACTTTGCCCGCCTGATAATCGGAGACCGCCATCACCCCGCTGCGGCATCCGCTGAACAGGCGATGGTGGGCCCCATCGATGGCCATGGGGACCGGCTGCTTGCAGGGAGCAGTGGACCAGCGCCGCGAAACTGTCGCCGTCTTCGCATCGATCTCGACCACTTCGCTGGTGTCGGTGATGTTCGCGTACACTTTCCCGTCGCCGGCGGCTACGCCGTTTTCCGGCTTGCCTCCGAGGGGAATATTGGTGATCAAAGTTCCCGCTTGGGGATCGATCACGGTCGAGGAGTGCGCGTCCCCATTCAAAGTGAAAACGCGGTTCGATGTGCGGTCGTAGAGGATCGCATCGGCGTCTTCCGCGGCCGGGATGCGGCCGATAACCTTGAAGGTCTTCAAATCGAACATGGCCACGGATTGGTCGTTACCCTGCGTGGCGAATCCATGTCCCGTGGCTTGCGCGATCGCGGTTCCATGCGCGCCCTGAATGCCGGTGATTTCGCCGATCAACGTCCCTTTATCTTCGTCGACCACCATCACGCGATTTTGCCGGGCGATAAACAGACGATGGTTGGGCGGGTCCGGGATGACGTAGTCCCAGCTCCCGTCTCCACCCAGCACGTATGTATGGGTCACGCGATACGCGGGCGAGGACTGAGCGAAGAGTGATGCCGTACCCGCCAGTATTAGAGTGACTGCGCTGGTGCGCATAAGACCTTAGCGCCCCACAACGATGACTTCGAAGCTATCGGGAACCTGCGAGGGGTTCTTACCCTGTTTTCCGTCCTTGCCTACGGCGGGTGGTCCCGGCTCGGCGGCCGGCAGATACAGCTTGTGCGCCTTCTGGTCCGCCGCGATGGTGCGCGCGAAGAGCTGCGTTTGAATTGTGGCCACCGGTTCGAACTTTCCGGGAGAAGTTTCTCCGACCATGGTGATGTTGCCGTCGCGGCCGTTTGCGCTGAACGCATACCCATCGTCAAAAGCCACGCCATCCGGTCCCGCGCCGATCGCCGGCGTCGCCAGTACCTTGCCGGTGGTGGGATTGCTTACGATCATCATCTTGTTGCCGCAGACGGAATACAGCGTGGTCTTCTTGGGATCGATGGCCAGCCCGCTGGGACCATCGCAGGGCGCGATGGAGTAACGTTTCGCCACCAGCGCGTTCTTCGCGTCCACCTCGATGATTTCGTTCTTATCCTCGATATTGACGTAGATGTGCCCTTTGCCGTCGATCTGCGCGAACTCCGGCTTGCCGCCCACCGGGATGGAAGCGGTAATCACGGCGAGCGTCTTCGCGTCGATGGCTGTCGAGTCGCTGCTGCGGCCATTGAAGGTGAACACCCGATGCGAAGTCGGCTCGTAAATGATCGCGTCGGGATTCTGGCCCGTCTTGATCTTAGTCTTGACCGCGAGGGTCTTGAGGTCGAACACGGTGACATCGTTGTCGCCGCCGTCGCTGGTGAAGCCCACCCCGAGATCGTCGGCGATCGCGATCCCATGCACACCGGTGGTTCCCATAATCGTGCCGACTAGTTTGTCGGTGTTGGTATCGATCACCTCGGTCTGCGCGCCGTGCGAGACGTATAGGCGGTGATTGTTGCTGTCGACATAAGAGTAGTCCCAGCGGTTCCCACCGCCGATTTTGATTTTCGTGATGACTTTATAAGTAGGCGCCGCGGCGAAGGCGGCGGCTGCGGTGACGATCAGAAGAAAGGACGATTTCATGGGGTCAACTCCTTTTCCCACTGTTCAATCTATCTCGGAAAGCTGAAGATTGGCTGAATGAGGCGGTCTATATCTTAGCCGATGTCACTCTTGACGTATCCACGCCCACGGCAGGCCGGACGTCTCGAGCCGCAAAAGTTACCTGGAACGTGGACCCGGAATCCTTCGTGCTCACAACGTCGATAGTCGCGCCATGCACCCGAGCGATGCTCTTTGCCAGAGATAATCCGAGGCCGTGCCCGTCGCCCGTTCGCGAGCGGTCGACTCGATAGAAGCGTGTAAAGATGTGCGGCAGATCGGTTTCACTGATGCCGGCGCCGAAATCCTGAACGATGACTGCGACGTTCGATTCGCTACTTTCTACTTTGAGGATCACTTCGCCGCCAGGATGCGAGAATTTCAGTGCGTTATCGAGCAGCACGAGAAATAACCGGTGCAGGGCCTGACGGTTGCCGGAGACCGTCGCCGCGGCGTCGCCAGAGAAAGCCCGGATGCGAATCTGCCGCATCCCGGCAAGGTTGCGCATTTCATCGCATACATCCGCCAGCACGTCGCGGACATCGACCGCCGCCAGAGGCATGTCCGCGGTGGCGGCATCGTTTCGAGCCAGGATGAGCAGTTCTTCCACCAGGCGCGTCATCCTTTCGGCCTCCGCGGCGACCTCCTGAAGGGAATCGCGATACGATTCGGGCGTCCTTGCCCGGCGAAGTGCAAGTTCGGCCGTAGTCCGGATCACGGCCAGCGGAGTCCGCAGCTCATGCGAGGCGTCCGCCACGAATTGCGACAACGTTTTTACGGCGGATTCGAGCCGCGCGAACATCGTGTTCAACACTTCTGTAAGCCGTGCCAGTTCGTCTCCGGTAGGCGGCACAGGCAGGCGCTCGGCGAGGTTTTCGATGCTGATGGTCAGAGCCGCCGCCGCGATGTCGTTGACCGGCTTCAGCGCGCGCCCGCTC
Source organism: Bryobacteraceae bacterium (assembly GCA_036003585.1). GTDB lineage: Bacteria > Acidobacteriota > Terriglobia > Bryobacterales > Bryobacteraceae > Palsa-187. The sequence continues at coordinate 52,527 of DASYSG010000083.1, forward strand.
AGCCACGCTCCGCCGATGCAGGCGATCGCAATCACCACGGGGATGGCGCTGCAGAGCAGAAGGCGCAACAGATCGAGCGTATGTTCGGCTTCGGCAACGGGTGCGGAGATGTCCAGGTCGAAACGCTCTTGGTGGAAGGTGAATTGGCGCCGCAAGGTTCGAACGTCGGTTTCCTGGTCGCGCGGGCTCAACGGATAGCGAAACGTGAATCCGTTCGCACCGTGCAGCTCGACATAACTCGAAGGCGGCAGGGCCTGGCAGAATTCCTGGAGTTCGTCGCGAAGCTGATCGCCTGAAGCCTCGTTGGATTCGCTTGCGAAGTAGCGCTCAAAGCGGCCGGCGCGGCCTTCCAGATCCTGATCGATCTCCTGCATCAGACGATGGCGAAGAGATACCCAGATCAGTATGCTGAAGAAGCTCAGGCCCGCGGCGAGAACCACCGCATACCAGACCGTCAGTCGAAAACGAAGCGAACGGCGGTGCATGCGCTCAGGGCTCCCGCATCATGTAACCGAATCCGCGAACCGTATGGATCAGCTTGGGCTCGCCGGTATCCACCTTGAGCCTGAGGTGGCGCATGAACACCTCCACGGTGTTCTCCGTGACGTCGGTGCCGAACCCCCAGACCGACTCGAGAATCGTGTCGCGGCTGATCGCGCGTCCGGGATTGCGCATGAGCAGCTCGAGGAGTTTATACTCGCGCGGAGTCAGGCTCAAGACGTTCTCGCCCCGCGTAACGCGATGGCGAGCAGGGTCGAGCACTACGTCGGCCACCCGCAGACATACCGGCTGGGGAATGACACCTCTGCGGCTCACGGCGCGGAGCCGAGCCAGAAGGACGTCGATCGAAAACGGCTTGGTCAGGTAATCATCCGCTCCGGAATCGAGTCCTGTGACGATGTCGGCCGCGGAATCGCGCGCGGTCAGCATCAGTACAGGTGTCTGGTTGCGTTGTTCGCGCAGTTTCCGGGCCACGGTCATGCCGTCCATGCCGGGAAGCGCGACGTCCAGCAGGATCACGTCGAAGGCTGACGACCGGGCGATGTCAAAGCCCTGATGGCCATTCCCTGCGAGAACCACCTGATGGCCTTCCTCGCTCAAGGTTCGCTCCAGGAGCTCGGCCATCCGGAGTTCGTCCTCGACCACCAGAATCTGCATTCTTCCTGAGCGTAACAGAGAACCCTGAAAAAAGGCTGAAACGACGGACCAACAGCTTCATCAGCGTTTTAGGGGCCTTCAGCGATTTTTCAGGATAGGATGGTTCACTTGAGGTTGGCCCAAAGGGGTGACAATGAACACAAGATTGCTCGGATGGTTTAGCGCGACGATTTGCGTCATGACACTGGCAGGTCTGGCCTTCGGGCAGCAGGCCGCCGCTCCTGGGAATTCGCCCGGTCCGGAACAATCGGCTGCCCCCATCACCCTAACCTTGAAGGACGCCCTGGCGCGAGCCCGGATGAATGCGCCTCAGCTTCTTTCGGCAATCAACGATGCAAACCAGGCCCGCGAAGACGTTTTGCAGGCGCGAGCCGCCCAGCGGCCCGGCGTCAGCTTCAAATCCGATTACCTGGGTACGCAGGGCAACGGGGTTCTGCCCAGCGGCCGGTTCGTCACCAACGACGGTGTGCACGTCTATCGGGAGTGGGGCGTCGTCCATCAGGATTTCACGGCCGCATTGACGAAAACAGGTCCGCAACGGGCGGAGGCGGCTGAGATGCTGGCGCAGGCGCGCGCGGAAATCGCCAGACGAGGCCTGACGGTGACGGTGACCAAGGCGTACTACGGGCTCCTCACCGGGCAGCGCAAGTACGCCACGGCCCAGCAAGCCTTCGATCAGGCCAAGGGCTATCTCGATATCACTCAGAAGCTCGAAAACGGTGGAGAAGTGCCGCGCAGCGATACCGTTCGTGCCGACTTTCAATACTCCCAGCAGGAACAGGCTTTCGAGGAAGCCAAACTGGCAATGGATAATGCCCGCCTGGACCTCGCGGTGCTGCTGTTTCGCGATTTCAATCAGAACTTTACTGTAGTGGACGATCTCACGCTAGCCTCGGCTCTTCCCGCCTTCGGCGATATCCAGGCCATGGCCGAGCGCGAAAACCCAGATCTTCGAGCCGCCAACGCCGCCCTCCGTGCCGCCTCACTCGACGTCAAGATCGCTCGCCAGGCGTTTCTGCCCACGCTCACAGCCGATGTCGCGTATGGCATCGAAGCCAACGCTTTCGCTTTGCACAGCACGGTAGCGGCAGCGCCGGAAGTGGGGCCTCTGCCGAATCTCGGCTACTTCGCGACGATCTCATTAAACGTTCCGGTGTGGGACTGGGGCGGCCGAACCAGCAAAGTGCGCCAAGCCCAACTGAAACGTGACCAGGCCAATGTGGAGCTGAGTGCGACGCAGCGGACGCTGATCAGAAATCTGCAGGGCTACTACCAGGAAGCTCAGACAGCTCGCGATCAACTGGCGCGGCTCCGGCATTCGATGGACCAGGCGTCTGAAAATCTGCGGCTCAACGGCCTGCGGTATCAGGCTGGGGAAGCCACCATCCTCGAGTTGGTCGACGCCCAGACTCTTCTGACCGGCGCGCGCAACGCCTACGATGATGGATTGGTCCGGTACCGCCTGGCGCTGGCGAACCTCCAAACCGTGACGGGGACATTCTAGCAACATGTCCTACAAAAATGAAACGGCGATCGCAAGCCTCATTGTGGCGGCATCGCTGCTGGCCGGATGCGGCAAGGCCAAAGAGGAAGCCGCGGGGGAGACGGAAGCTCCCACCCCCGTGATGGTTGAAACCGCCGTGCTCGGCGCGATCGACCACGTGGTAACCGCTGACGCCGTTCTTTTCCCCATTAATCAGTCCAGCGTGACTCCTAAGATCAGCGCGCCGGTGAAACGCATGCTGGTGAATCGCGGGGACCACGTTCGGGCCGGGCAAGTGATCGCAGATCTGGAAAGCAGCGACCTCGCGGCGGCCGTGCAGGAAGCCAGATATCAGTACGAGCAAGCGCAGTCCGCGTACGCGACCGTGACGGGCGCGACGGTGGTTGAAGACGAGACCAAGGCGCGAGCCGATGTGCAATCCGCTCAGAGCGCGTTTGACGCCGCTAAGAAGCTATACGACAGCCGGGCCGCGCTGCAAAAGGAAGGGGCGCTGGCGCAGAAGCAAGTGGACGAGACCAAGCTCCAGATGGTCCAGGCGCAAACCCAATTGGAAACCGCGCAGCAGCATCTCAAGTCGCTGAACGGAGTCGGCCGGCAGGAGGCGATCCGTACCGCCCAGGCGCAGATGGATGCGGCCAAAGCGCATCAGGAGGCTCTGGCGGTGCAGCTCTCCTACGCCCGCGTGGTCAGCCCGATTAGTGGGGTCGTGGCGGAACGGCAAGTGAATGTCGGCGAAACTGCGAGCGCCGGAATGCCCCTGATTTCCGTTGTCGATATCTCGCAGGTCCGCGCCATCGCCAACGTGCCGGCGAAAGAAGCGTCGTCCCTTCGCGTAGGGCGTCCGGCTCGCGTCGCCGGGCCCGATGGCGACATTCCGGGAACCGTGACGGTGGTTAGTCCCGCCGCCAACGCCAATGCCACCACGGTCGAAGTCTGGGTGCAGATCGCAAATCCTGGCGAACGGCTGAAACCGGGCGAAACGGCACGCGTTTCGATCATCGCGGAAACGATCCAGAACACGCTGGTTGTTCCGGCGTCCGCGCTTCTCAATGGAGACGAGGGACGGCAGAAAGTAATGGTGATTTCGAGCGATTCCGTGGCGCATGAACGGATGGTTACCGTGGGCGTGCGGCAAGGCGATCGGGTCCAGATTCTCAGCGGCGTTCAGCCCGGCGAGCAAGTGGTTACCTCCGGCGGTTTGGGCTTGGATGACAAGGCCAAAGTTACGATCCAGCAGCCGAAAAGTGAGGATGACGATGACGATGACTCGGGTGGCGACGAGGCGAAGCCCGATGATGCTAAAGGCAAGGCCGCCAAGGACGCTAAGGGCAAGAAGGAATGAGCGAACCTAACACGAGTACTCCAGCCGGCAACGCCCCTGCCGAGCACTGGACGTCGCGTTTTTCGCGCCCCGTCATCTTTGTCATTCTTACCCTGATCACAGTGGGCGTGTATCTGGCGTTCACGATCCCTGTGGCCGTGTTTCCGAACACAGACTTCCCGAAGATTGTCGTGGGCATCGACAACGGAGTCTCGCCCATCAATCAAATGGAAGTAACGGTCACGCGGCCCATCGAGGAGGCCATGAATTCGGTGCCGGGGCTCGAACGGGTTATTTCCACTACCAGCCGCGGCTCGGGCGAAGTCAGCCTGTTCTTCAACTGGAACGTGGACATGTTCCAGACGCTCGAATACGTGAATGCGGCACTTGCGCGGGTGCAACCATCGCTGCCGCCGACGGCGAAGCTCACCGCAAATCGCATGACCTTCGCCGCGCTCATGCCGATTCTGGCCTATAGTCTGACTTCCGACAACATGTCTCAGAGCGACCTCTGGGAGCTTGCCAACTACACCATCAAGCCGCGCCTCAACCGGGTGAACGGCGTCTCGACGGTAGTGCTGCAAGGCGGAAATGTACCGGAATTCCAGATTGAGCCGGATCCGGCCAAGCTCCTGGAAGCCCAGGTGACGGTGCCGAACATTCTGGACGCCGTAGCGAAAAGCAACATGATCGATTCGCCCGGCCTGATCGAAAACAATCATGAGCTGTCCCTCACGCTGGTCAGCGGGCAGGCGCACGATCCGGCTGAGATTGCCAACATCGTCGTTCGCACCACCCCCGCTGGGCTCCCGGTGCGAATCGGCGACATCGCCACGGTGCATGCGTCCGTAATGCCCGTGTACACGATCGTCACGGCGAACGGCAAGCCCGCCGTTCTGCTGAACATCTTCCGGCAGGCGGATAGCAACACCGTGGCTGTCGCGGATGCGGCCAATCAGGAACTGGACCAAATCCGGCAGACCTTGCCGCCGGGCGTGAAGGTGCAGGCGTTCTACGATCAATCCACGCTGGTTCGCGATTCGATCGCCAGCGTGCGCGACGCGATCCTGATCGGCCTGATCCTGGCCGCGATCATTCTGGTTCTGTTCCTGCGCGATTGGGGCAGTTCCCTGGTCGCCGCGCTGGTCATTCCCGCAACCATCGCGATCACCCTGATCGCGCTGCGCGCCCTCGGTCAAACTTTTAACCTGATGACCCTCGGAGGGCTTGCGGCGGCGGTCGGTCTGGTGATCGACGACGCTATCGTGGTGGTCGAAAACATTGTTCTGCACCGCGATTCCGGCCAGAGCCGCGGTGAGGCTATCCGCAGCGCATTGCGCGAGATTAGAGTGCCCCTGGTGGGGTCGACGGTAACGCCGATCGTCGTCTTTCTGCCGCTGATTTCTATCACGGGTGTTACGGGAACGTTTTTCCGCGCGCTCGCAGTGACGGTAGCGACGGCCCTGCTGACATCGCTGGCCCTGGCTCTCACCTGGACTCCGACTCTGAGCCATTACCTCCTCCGGCGCCGAAGGTCCGGCCGTGCGAGCGAGGCGTCGGATAGCGAAGGCCACACCGTGCCAACGGGATTCATGGCTCGCATCACGCGCACCTATGAGCGCTCGCTGCGCTTCGTGCTGGCGTATCCTCTGGTGTTTGGAATTGCCTGTATTGCGCTGATCGCCGGGTCGTTCTTCTGCTTCGAAGCCCTGGGAAGCGACCTGTTGCCGGAAATGGATGAGGGTGGATTCATTCTGGACTACATAATGCCGGCCGGATCCGCGCTTGACGACACGAACCGGGTGCTGCTGGGCGTCGAAAAGATTCTCGATGCGACACCCGAAGTCGAGAGCACCTCGCGACGCACCGGCATGCAGTTGGGCCTGGCCGCCGTGACCGAATCGAACACCGGCGATTTTTCAGTGCGGCTGAAACGGGACCGCGACCGCGGAATCGACGAGATCATCTCCGACGTGCGCGCCAAGGTCAACAAGCAGTATCCACAGCTCGACGTGGAATTTATTCAGGTTCTTCAAGATATGATCGGCGACCTCACCAGTTCGCCCGAACCGATCGAGATTAAGCTGTTTTCGGCGGACCCCAAGCTGCTTGAGGAATGGGCGCCCAAAGTTGCCGAGAGGATCAAGAAGATCAAGGAAGTGGCGGACGTGAAGGACGGAATCGAAAACACGATTAGCGGATCCGCGATTGTGATGAACGTCGATCCGGTCGTTGCCGCCCGGGCGGGCTTCACTCCTCAAGAGATCGAGCTCGACGCCAGTGCGATTTTGCAAGGTGAACCGGCAACCACTCCAGTGGTGGTCAACGACCACGCTTACACCATTCGAGTGCGCCTTCCCGATAACGCGCGTACTTCGCTCGACCAGATCCGGAACACCATGATCACCAGCAGCTCGACCGGCAAGAGCGCGACGCTGGGTTCGGTTGCGAATTTTCAAAACGAAAGCGGCCAAACCGAGATTATCCGCGAGGACTTGCAGCGCCGCGTCGCGGTCACGGGCCGCTTTGAAGGCATCAGCCTGGGCGAAGGCATCAAGCTGGTGCAGCAGGCCGTCACGGATCTGCACATTCCGAATTCTATCCGCGTGGTATATGGCGGCGTCTATGAGGAGCAGCAGAAATCGTTCCGGGATTTGCTGATGGTGCTAGCGCTGGCCGTGATTCTTGTGTTTACGGTCCTGCTGTTCGAATTCCGAACGTTCGCGGCTCCTGCGGCCATTCTTGCATCGGCTCTGCTTTCCACCTGCGGCGTGTTCCTGGCGCTTTTGGTAACGGGGACCACATTCAACATCTCTTCTTTTATGGGCCTCATTATGGTGATCGGCATCGTGGCGAAAAACGGAATTCTCCTGCTCGACGCAGATCAGCGCTTCCGGGCCGAAGGATCGTCGGTTCGCGACGCCATGATTCTGGCGGGAGAACGCCGGCTGCGGCCGATCCTCATGACCGCCTTGGCGACTATCGCCGGAATGATTCCTCTGTCGCTCGCTCTTGGTGCGGGATCGCAGATGCTTCAGCCGCTGGCGATTGCCGTCATCGGCGGGCTGGTGGCGTCGATGGTTTTGTCGCTGATCGTTACACCGGCGGTACATTATTACCTTAGCGGCCGGGGCGAGGAGCGCTAGAGCCGTTGGCGACGGCGGCTACGGCTACGCGGGATAGATCGTACTGCCCCGCGGGCGATGTATACTGATCAACAGCCGGGAAATAGCCGGATTATCTCACTAATTCCATCGCGGAGGTACAGCGTCCATGAAACGCCTGGTACTCATCGCTGCCGCGGCGCTGCTGGTTTGCAGCATCACTCGTCTGAAGAGTGCGGGGCCGTTCGACCAACGGCTGTCCCAGGATCAACAAATAGTACAGGCGCTGAACCGGTTGACGTTCGGACCGCGGCCCGGCGACATCGAAGAGGTTCGCCGCGTGGGCCTTGCCAAGTGGATCGAGCTTCAACTGCACCCCGGTCAGATCCCCGAAAACCCGGCGTTGGACGTCAAGCTCAAGCCGCTTGAGACCTTGCGGATGAGTCTGCCGGAAATCGTAGCGAAGTATACGCCCCAGCAGCAACCCATCATGATGCAGCCGGTGATGGCGATGAACACTTTGCTTTCGCAGGATGACATGCGCAAGGTGCAAATCGGAACCGCCGAGGAGCGGACGGCTGTACTCAAATCGCTGGAACCGGAAAAGCGCAGGCAGGTGCTGGCTTCACTGCCTCCCAACGTGCTGGCCTTTACACCGGAATTCCAGAAAGAAGGCGAGGATGCCCGGCGGATACAGCAGGAAGAAGTTCAAAAGGAGGTCCGGCGACGTAACCCGCAGCTAAACGACCTCTTGAATCCCGATCAACTGGCTGTGGCTAGATCCGGCAACAGGGACCAACTCACCGCCTTGTTCGCTTATCTCGATCCGGACAAGCGCGCATTGGTGGCCGGCCTGCTCCCGCCACAAAGTATGGCTGGTTTTCCGGAGCTGCGCCGCGAGGGACAGTTCCAGCGGTCGCCCCGGCAGGTGGCCAGTGAAGACGTCAAAGAGGCTAAGATTTTCCGCGCGCTATATTCCAACCGGCAACTCGAAGAAGTGCTGGTGGATTTCTGGTTCAACCACTTCAATGTAGATCAAAACAAGAACGTGCCCCAGACGCAGAATCTGGTCCATTTGCTGATCGGGAGCTATGAGCGCGATGCCATCCGTCCGCACGTGCTGGGGCACTTCAAGGATCTGCTGCTCGCCACGGCGCAGCATCCGGCGATGCTCTACTATCTTGACAACTGGGAGTCGATGAGTCCCGATGCATTGAATGTGGGGCCGTTCGCCCCGAATCGGGGCATCGTGAATGGGGTGCCGAACTCCATTATTCCGTCGCCCCTGGCGCGGCTGGCGCACGGACTCAACGAAAACTATGGCCGTGAGGTGATGGAGCTCCACACGCTCGGCGCAAAGGGCGGCTATACCCAGGATGACGTGATCGCGGTGGCGCGCTGCTTCACAGGCTGGACGGTCCGCGACCCGAACAATCCGGAATTTGTGTTCGCTCCGTTCATGCACGATTTCGGGGAGAAGACCGTACTCGGACACAAGATCGCCGCGGGCGGAGGCGAGCAGGACGGCCTTCAGGCGATCGATATCCTGGCGCATCACCCCTCGACGGCGAAGTTCGTATCGCGCGAGCTGGCGCAGCGTTTCGTGGCGGATGATCCTCCGCAGGCTCTGGTCGACCGTATGGCTCAGACCTTCACCAAGACCGACGGCGATCTCCGGGCCGTTCTGCAGACGATGTTCACTTCACCCGAGTTTTTCTCCGAAGGCGCATGGCAAGCCAAGGTTAAATCACCGTTCGAAATGGTGGTGAGCGCGGTGCGGGCCCTGGGAGCCGATACCACGGATACCTTCGCGCTGGTACAGAAGGTCGCGGATCTGGGCGAGCCGCTCTACAACAAGCTGGAGCCCACCGGATACCCCAACACGGGCGACGCCTGGCTCAGCACCGCGGGGATTATGGGACGAATGAACTTTTCGGCCGCGCTGGCCTCTGGTCTGGTTCCCGGAATAAAGCTGGATCCGTCGCGCTTGGCAAGCAAAGACGAACCCGGAATCGCGCGGGATCTGTTGGGGCGCAACGCCTCTCCGCAAATGCAGGCGGCCATCGAAAAAGGTCTCGAAGGCAAAGAAAAAAGCTCCGGTTTCATTGCGGCGCTGGTGCTTGGCTCGCCCGACTTCCAAAGGAGGTAAAAGAACATGTTGACCCGACGCATCTTTTTACGCGGATCGGCGGTCGTCATGGCCGGGATGGGCTCGGTGCCGTCCTGGCTTGCGCGCGCCGCCTCCATTGAAGGCAAGAAGCGAAAGATCCTGGTGGCGATTTTCCAGCGCGGCGCGGCCGACGGGCTGAATATTGTCATACCGTTTTCCGAGAAGCGGTATCGCGAACTGCGGCCGACGTTGGGCATCGCGCCTCCCCTGGGGCAACCCACCGGGCAACCCAGCGGCCCGAACATAAATGGTCCGATCAATGGAAACGCCATCGATCTGGACGGACGTTTCGCGTTGAACGGCGCGATGCAGCCGCTGAAGGCTTTGTGGGATAAACAGCAACTGGCGATTGTCGAAGCCACCGGTTCACCCGATTCGTCGCGCTCGCATTTTGACGCGCAGGATTACATGGAATCCGGCACGTCGAGCAAGACCATGGGAGACGGATGGCTCAATCGGGCGCTGCGGCGCGTCGATGATGAAACATCGCCGTTGCGGGCGGTCTCGATGGGGAATCAGGTGGCGCGTACGCTGCGCGGCGAACATGACGCCATCGCCGTCGGCGATTCCCAGCAGTTCAATATGGGCAACCAGGACGCGGCCTCGATCCTGGAGAGCATGTACGCGACTTCCGCCGACGCCCAGTGGGGGCGCACCGGCAAGGACGCGTTCGAAGCGATGAAGGCGATCCAGTCCATCAACCGGAGCGCGTATACGCCGCAGGGCGGAGCGCAATATGGACAGGGCGGGGAACTTGGCCGCAGTCTGCAGCAGCTCGCCCGTCTGATCAAGGCCGATGCCGGAGTTGAGGCGGCGTTTGCCGAGATCGGGGGCTGGGATCATCATGGCAATGAGAATCCGCAGTTGGCGAACCTGTTGCGCCAATTTTCCAGCGCCCTGGCTGCGTTCAGCCAGGATATGGGCGACCGGATGGAAGATATCGTCCTCGTCACCATGTCCGAGTTTGGCCGCACTGTCGAGGAGAACGGCAATGCAGGCACGGATCACGGCCACGGCAGCCTGATGATGGTGATGGGCGGTCCGGTGCAGGGAGGCAAGGTCTACGGGAAGTGGCCGGGGCTCGAAAAAGAGCAGCTCTTTGAAGGGCGCGATCTGGCGGTGACCACGGATTATCGCGCCGTATTGAGCGAATTGATCCGCGGCCACCTGGGCCAGAAGGATTTGGGGGCCGTCTTCCCCGGTTATCAATTCGGCGATCCGCTGGGGCTGCTGCGTTCCTAAAATGGGTTACAAAAACATCGCCGCGCTACTTTTCGCCCTGGCCCCGTCCATCCTGGCTCAAACTGCCGTTCCGTCAGGCACACAACAAATTGCGGGGCAGTGGGACGCCACCATCCAGATCAATGGAATCGAAACGCCCTTCCCTTTGGAGATTTCGGGCTCGGGCAGGAACGTCACCGCGTCCTTCTTCAATGGGGACGATCGATACCCTTCAACGCAAGGCCGGTTCGAAGATGGGAAGCTTCTCCTGACCTGGGACTACTACGCGGCGACTCTCGAAGCGACGCTCAAAGGTGGAGTGCTCGAAGGTCAATATGCGGGCACAAGGCGTATGAAAGGGCCCTTCGCGATCCGAGCCCGGCGGGCAGCGGTGACTAAGCCGGCCGCGATCACGGAAACCGCTCCTTCCATCGACGGCTTGTGGGAAATTCCCAACAGGAGCGGGAAAGGCGAATCCGCATGGCGCTTCATCGTGCAGCAATCGGGCACGAAGGCCGCTGCTACGATTTTGCGCGTGGACGGAGATACCGGCACCATCAGTGGCGCCTTCCAGAACGGCAAGTTCGTGCTCAGCCATTTCGATGGGGCTCGTGCTCATTTGCTCGAAATTACGCCCGCCCCGGACGGTACTCTGGACATCCTTCAAGATGGTAAGACCAAGCTCACGGCTTACCGGCCTGCCGCTGCCCGGGCCAAGGGTCTTCCCGAGCCCACCGATCCCGATCTGCACACCACGATGAAGGATCTGAGGGAACCGTTCCGGTTCAGCTTCCCCGACCTGAACGGGCACGTCGTGTCCAATGCGGATGCGCGGTTCCACGGGAAGGTTCTGGTGGTTGAGATCACCGGGAGCTGGTGCCCGAATTGCCACGATGAGGCCCCTTTTCTGGCTGAGATGTACCGCAACTACAGCCGCCAGGGACTCGAGATTGTCTCGCTCTCCTTCGAAGAGGCCGATCAGCTGAAGGATCCGGCGCGCCTGCGGGCATTTGTGAAGAAGTACGGGCTGGAGTTCCCAGTGTTGTTGGGCGGCGATCCGGACGAGGCGAACGCCAAACTGGAGCAGTTAGTCAACTGGAATACTTGGCCGGCGACTCTTTTCATAGACCGGCGCGGCTTGGTGCGGGGCATTCACTCGGGGTTTCCAAGCCCCGGCAGCGGTGAACTCTTTCGTCTGGCGAAGGAGGAGTTCAACGTCCAGGTGGGGCGGCTGCTGGCCGAAAAATAATCTCGCGCCGGCAGGATGCAATTTCTAGCCCCGCCGCAAAACCCGTATCGAACACGGCGATGCGAGCGTTGAGCCGCGCCGCCAGACCACGGGATCGATGAGTTCCGCGCCCTCCAGCCTCTCCACGAGCGCGCGCGTTGCCGAACTCGCCGCCATGCGAACCAGCAATGCTCCCACACAGGAATGCGGACCTCCGCCCAACGCGAGGTGGCCGGCGCTTCGCCGCGCAAGGTCGAGGGAGTGGGGATCGGCGAAATGCTCGGGGTCGCGATTCGCCAGGTCCATTTTCAGAATCACGCGTTCGCCTTCGGAAACTTTGACGCCGGCCAGTTCCACGGTTTGATCCGCTCTTCGCACGAGCGTATGAACGGGACCGCTGTAGCGAAGCAATTCTTCAATGGCTCTCGGGATCAGTTCCGGCTCGGCACGAAGACACCTGAGCTGAGAGGGGTTCTGCAATAGCGCGAGCCACGCATTGGCGAGAAACTCGGGTATCGTCTGTGTCAGGCCGAGAAACAGCGACTGCACTCCGGGCACACCTGTGCTGCGTAGTAATCGCTGCAATCGGGCGTTTGCAAGTCTGCGCCGGACTGCTGGTAGCATTCTTGCGAGGGATCGGCGAGAGCCGGGCCCGGTTGCTACGCCGGCATCGTTTGCGGATAGGTGGGGTGCAAGAAAGGCCAGTTGTCGGGCCCTTGACGCATCCAGGCCAAGTACGACCGTGGTGACAGCCAGCGACCATGGCCGAATGACTTCGCTGACCAATTCAATCGGGCGATCCGGGACCAGCGCATCGATAATGCGATCCGCAAGCGGCTCGATCTGTTTCTCCCACTCTGAAATCTTGGATTGCGAAAGGGCCGCCGAAACGTCGTTGCGGACCTGAGGCGGAGCTTTCTCGGGGCCCTCCTGGCGAAGCGCCGGTTCACGCAAGGAATCGAGCACGTCTTGATAGCGGCTCAGTACCCAAGCGTTCTGCGACGAATCGAAAAACGCCCGCGCGGGTGCGATTTGCGATAGGGAAGTTGCATCCTCTCGCAATGGCTCGGTCGATTTCGAATCCGCAGACATCTCAATAGGAAAACGATAGGCTCGTATACCCGGTATTCGCGCGGTACCCCAGAAGCGAAGAAAAATCCTCTCGATATCCGTAGTACTGGTAGCCCGCATTCCATCGCAGTTTGTTGTTGATTTTAAGCGACACTCTGGCCAGGGGAGATTGGAAAACCACCGGGAACGTTTGCACTGCCTGGAATATCGCCGGTGCAGATCCGATGCCTGCCGCCGCAGCCGCGCGGCCGTCTCCCAAATCCTGAACGCGGGTGTAACCCAAATAGAAGTCGACTCTGCTGCGGACCTCGTAACGGATGCCTGTATAGATGGAGTTGACGTTGCTCAGATAAATCGAATTCTGGTTCTGGACCAGCGCCTGGTCCAGGAAATAGGCGATCCCGCCAATCGTATAGATATGCGCCCGGGTAAATCCGGCGTCGACCGTGAACCGGTCACGAGGCGTCCAACTGCCGTTCAGCGAATACGTCCTGGACTGCGACGCATAAGAAGTCAGCGAAACCGAGTTTGCATTGTAGTCGGCGTTTATCGCACCCGCGATTCGAAACGTCTTCACGCGATATTGCACGCGCCCACTCAAGGCGTGATAGTCGGCGCTCGCGATCGGCGTGAAAGGGTGACTGTTTGTCCCGATCTCCGCTGAGAGCATCACGCTAAGAGCCTTCCAGGGAATGAGCCGCACCCCGGCCTCGCCTGAGTGAAGTTGGTTCGATTGCTCCGCGGGGCTCGTCGAAGTCGTTCCGGCGAACGTAAACTCATTCCGGGATGTGATCAACCGGTCGGAATAATGATAGCCCGCCATAACGCCCCACCACGGCGATATTTGATAGTTAAGACTGGTGTCGTTGGCGACGGTGCGGATCCCGAGGTAGTTGTAGAACTGCACGGCGGTAGTCTGTGTCTGGCTGTCGAACTGGGCGAAGAAAGAATCGCCAAGAGTGCGAACGTTATACACCGAAGTGTTGTTGGTGATCGTCAGCTTCGAGGTGGGCGTGAAGCTGAGATTCAGATTCCCGGTAGCAACGGGACGGTCGGCGTTTCCGAGGGTAATCACGTTTTGGGCTCGAGTCGGCGAGGACGCCAGCGCGCTTTCATCGACGACGAAGGCGTTCCGGCCGCCGGAATAAGTGAACCGTCCGTTTAGGTGAAACAGTCCTCTGTCCGCGAAGATGGCGGCTCGCCAATACGGACTGGTTCCGTGGTTCGGATCGCTGGCCCGGAAACTGTTGAGGCTCGCACCCGGCGGCTGAGGCAGGGGCAGCGCCCCGGGTACACCGCCGGTGGCGAGGACCGCGCCGGTATCGTCTTTGAAGTCTTCCCAGCCATGCATCCAGTTCACGCGGATTCCGAAAACGCGGAATTCATTGCCGAGGCGATAATCGCGCCAAACGCGGCGGACATCCGAAAACAGAGGAAAGATATTGCCGGTGCTGTCGAACAGCTGAATAGAGGAATAGCCCGGCCCCGACTGCGTCGAGTTACTGAATCCCGCGAAAAACTTAATATTGGATTGCGGGAAAAGCGTAAGATCGTGATCCTGTATCCGATTCTGGGTGTCCAGAAGATGCTGTCCGTCGCCGCCGGCGGTCACCAGGCCGGGATTAAAATAGTCGTTCTGCCGCCAGCTCATGTCATAGCGGTACAGCCGGTTCTTCTCGATACGCATCGCCACCGATTCATACGGATCGTTGCCGAGCCCCTGCGTGGACAGCGTGATCTGATCGAACAACCGGCCATGGCCGTCCTTCGAGTTCACAATAAGGGAACTTCCCAGGAGCCTGATACCATTCCCGAAATTGACGCTGCTGCGATATTGCTCCATACTTCCGCCCACGGTGCTGAAGCGGTACCCGGTTTCAAAACTATTGACGACGTTGTAGTCGTGGATGTTTTCTCCTTTCGATTCGCCCGCCAAGTCGGGGCTCGGTGCAACCGGGGCCTGCGCATTCAGTGCGCTCGCGATCAGAAGTAAGAGGGCCGTGAATCTCATGGGCATCAGCGCAAGAAGTTCGAATCCGCATTCGACCCGTGAATCCGAACATGGCAGGCCGTGCAATTCTGGTAGCGCGGATCGGCCATATTGTGGTTCGGGGTCTGGGCAGGTACGCCCTTGCCTTGCCGTCCGAAGTTGCCCGCGCCGTTGTGGCATTCCAGGCATAGTGTGAACACCACCGGGCGCAAGAGCAACCGCGAATTGGTCGAGCCGTGAGGAGCGTGGCAAGTCTCGCATCCATCCACACGAACACCGAGGTGCTCGAAGACAAACGGTCCCCGCTTGTCGGCATGGCACTTAAGGCAAGGCTCCTCATTCGCCATCGCCTGGTCCACGTGGCGCGGACGCGAGGCCATGGCCCAGGTGGGGGCAAACGAGCCGTGAGGATTGTGGCAGTCCGTGCATGCGACGACTCCTTCCTCGACGCGATGCTTGAAGGGCATGGCAAACTGCGCGCGCACATCGGTGTGGCACTCTTCGCAGAGCGCGGTCTGAGGCTTCCGGAGCAGCGAGCGAACCGACTGCGAACGATGAACCGAATGGCAACTTGTACAGGCCATCCCATTCAAGGTGTGCTGAGAGGTCCGGATATTGGCCCGTGAAAGCGTCTGGCTGTGGCACCGGAGGCAAGTATCGAGTATCTGCTCCGGCGGAAGCGTCGAAAACGCACGAATGGTATCCTTCCCGCCGCCATTGTCGACGTGATTCCCGGCAGGGCCGTGGCATCCTTGGCAGCCGGTGTTTTCGGGCGTTTCTTTGCCTGAAGCGATGCTCTTGAAGTGTGGATTCTTATAGAAAGCGTTCCAGATCGCCGAATGGCACGTCTTGCACAGATCGTTGCTTACGTAGCGATTGGTCTGCGCGTGGGCCATGCACGCGGCTCCGAAGATGATGGCGAGAATGAACCGGAAACGAAACATCTACAGACTAAGACCCTCTCCAATTCAGCGAGCAAACACATTTTTTGCAAATTTCGTTGGTCGCAACGTCCAGCGACTCTCGAAACGCAACTGCTTCGGGGTCGTTAAGGATTTGATGCAGCGGCCTACCCGACTTCAGATGGCCGATCGGACGCTGG
Organism: Bryobacteraceae bacterium; assembly: GCA_036003585.1. Taxonomy (GTDB): domain Bacteria; phylum Acidobacteriota; class Terriglobia; order Bryobacterales; family Bryobacteraceae; genus Palsa-187. The sequence continues at coordinate 68,396 of DASYSG010000083.1, forward strand.
AAGAAGCAGGGACGCACAGTGCCGTCCGCCTCGACCACCGCCGACTTCCAGGGAGCGTTGCAGATAGGGGCCTCGGCCGATATTTCGCCCAGCGCCGCCCGAAAATGATGGGCAATGCGCCGGAGCTTCGCCGGCGACTCAGCGATAAAGCCGCCGCACTCGCCTCGCGATATCAGCGCCTCAATTTCGGTTTCCAAATCTGCGATGTCTCCTGGCTCCAGGGCGATGGCTGCCTTCCTTTCGAGGTTCCATCCGTTGGGCCGGGCGAACGCCGCCGAATCCAGGTCTGCCGCCAGGAAGGAAATCGAATCCAGGCGAAGCGTTTTCGCGGCATCCACGGTATCGCGCAGATGGCGGAAGTTCGCACGCTGGACGGTTGAGCGCGCGGTTATTCGGAAACCAGCGTCGCGCTCAAGAATGGCGGCGATCCCCGCGGCAGTGATCTCGAACGCGCCCGGAACTCCGCGAATCGAATCGTGAACCTGGGCGGGACCATCCAGGGAAATGATCACGTCGTCCACGCACTTCACGATGGACGCGGCATACCTCCCTAACAGCAGTCCGGAGCTGAGCAGCGTGATCCGGATCTGGCGCGCGCGAAGCAAATCGACGAGATTCCAGAGGTTGGAGTGCATGAGCGGCTCTCCACCGGACAACACGACCCAGCGCACTTGCAAGCGTTCGATGCTCTCCAGCTGCCGCTCGAGATCTTCGACGGTTAGTTCCTGAGCGTCGGTGGCCTTCCAGATGTCGCACATCTTGCAGCGGCAATTGCATCGGCTGTGCGGATTCAAGACGAGTACGGGAACAGAATCGAGCATTAGAGCCAGATCCTCCTTCCCGCCAGTCGATACTCCGTGCCCAGAACGCGCACGGTTTCCTGATGAAGAGCGGGCAGGTTCACGTCGGTGTACCAGTCGCCCTTTCCCTCGACGCTGAGAAAATTCCAGCGGCTGTCATCATCGTCTTGGACGGCATCACGCAAACGTGGAGAAACCAGCCGGACGTTCCCGCGGACGATCACCATTTCCGGATGCAGCTGGTGCAGAGCTTCCGCCGGCGTCTGGCCGCGATCCTCGACAACCACCAGATCCGCCGCCCCGCCTTCACGGATCGTGCCTTCGCCATCGGTGAGCCGAAGGATGCAAGCGGATCGGCTCGTAACCATTTCGAACAAATCCTCGAGAGCGAGTTGGTGCGTCCTCTGAGCAACTGCGATCTCGTCGATAAGATCGACCTGGGCCGTGAGTGCGGAATCCGTTCCGAGCACCACTCGCAATCCGGAATGAATAGCGTCCGCGGCGAGTGTCTGGCCGCAGGTGAAAAGATTCGAACTGGGGCACCATACGAGCGAGGTCCGCCGTCGGCGAAGCCGGTGGAGATCGGGCTGATCCAGGCCAATGCCGTGCACCAGTACAGTGCGCTCGCTCAATACCCCGAGCTCGTCGAGCCGCCCCACTTCAGAATGCGCATGCTCGTCGACTCCCTCGGCGGCATGTACGATGAACGGCCAATTCTCAGGTGTCGTGCGGAAGCGCTCGGCCAGATCGGAAGTGAAGTCGAGCGAGTGGGCCCAGCCGAAGCGTTCGACGACGTTTACCGGGAACGCCGCATCGAACACCGCCGGTTCGAAAGGATTGTGATGCGATACGGTGGTGACGCCGCTGAGCAGATTCTTGAGCCCGCCCCAAGCCAGGCGCGTGCGCTTCGACAGGGCCAGGTGCTCTTTCACCGGGGATACGGAGGGCTGGTAGATGTCCGCGGCCCAGCTCTTTGCGTTCGGATAGGTTCCGCGCCCCAGACTCGGAAACAAGTTGAATTCCAGATGATCGTGAGCGTTTATAAGGCCGGGCAACACCATAAAGCCGGTGAGGTCCAGGACCCGCGATCGCGACTCGGCATGGGGCGTGTCCGGACCGCCGAAGGAAACACGCCCGTCGTCGACCGTGAGGCTGAGGGTTTCGGTGGTCGTCGCATCCACTGCGATTCTGGCGCCGTGGAGGGTCATTCTCGTATCCATGCGGACGCGAGGATGGCCGGGATACGTTGCGCGGTACTGAAGGCGTCCGCCTTGCCAGCCCGTTCGAACAGCACGCGTTCCTGCTCGCCAAAGGAGGCGTCAACTCTCCAGACCGGGCGCAGGCCCGCCGCCCGCGCGCAGGTTTCGATCCGCGGCCAGCTGTGGTCGTAATGTTCGATTTCGTAGCTGTCGCTCGCCGTGCGAAAAGATCGCACCCAGCCGGAGCGAATGGCATCCGGGTGCAAGTCGCTCGTGACGATCCGCCGGGCGACTCGGGCCATCTCGCGGAACGCTAAGTCAAGCCGCTCGATGTATCCCAGCGCAAAAGAACAGACCGCTACATCGGCGGCGCCGGAGACGAACGGTAGAGCACAGACGTCGCCGCAAGCCAGCCGGCCGGTGACTCCGCGTTTCGTGGCAGCGATCGCCAGCATCTCCGGGCAGAGGTCCAGACCGATTGCCCGTACCTTAATCGACAACGCGTGCTCGAGCCCGCGGCCGGTTCCAGTGGCCAGATCCAGCAATCGTTCCCCCGGCGTCAGATGCAGATATTCGTTCAAGACGCGCTGCTCCAGCGCCACCAGGGGATTGGGATCCAGGTCATACGTGTTGGCCCACAGCCGGTAAGCCGCCGCCGCTGGGATCGCTGTCACAAACTCTCCCATCGTGGCTTGCGCAGCGATACGAAGCGTTGCGCCCACGCGAGCTCAAGCGGAAAATCGTAAAATCCCAGCGCGTATCGCCAGCTGCTCAGCGATTTCAGCAGCATCCGGCTCCATTGCGGAAGGTGGATATCCTGCACCGTCGGCCAGCGCGAATTGATCACCAGCTCAAAGTTGTCAATGCGCCGTTTGACACGGGAAGGCAACCAGGGGAGGTGCGGATCCTGGCGAATCGTGAAATTCAGCCAGCGCTCGCTGGCCCACTCGTCCGGTGTCCGTGGGAACTCGATTTTGCCGTCGATTTCGCCATACATGCCGTCGGGGTGAGGAGTCGGTATGTAGTGTTGAACGATGATTTCGGCCTCCGGATTGAGGCGCTTGATTTGGCGGATGAATCGAATCGTCTCGCGGGTATCTTCCGCGGGTGCGGTGGGACTTCCGACGACGAATGAAAACTCCGGAACAATACCGAAGTTACGAATGCGCGCTGCCAACTCGAGCGTCTGTTCCGCCGTGATTCGCTTATTCATCTCGGCGAGGACCTTGTTCGATCCGGACTCAGCCCCGAAAAAGATCATGGTCGCTCCGGCCTGCCGGATATCGCGCAGCGCGGCGTCGGAATAGCGGAGGAACGTGTCAATGCGGCCTTCCGCCCACCAGCGCAATTTGAGAGGTGTCAGCAGCTCGGCCTGCCTGCGTGCATGGCTTTCGCTGAGGAAGAAGTTATTGTCGTAGAACTGAACGGCGTCGATGCCGTGATCTCGCTGAAGAGCTCCCAGAACCTCCGCGGTACGTTCCGGCGCCTCAGTTTTTTGCCGGCCATCGAAAATCGGCACTACGCCGCAGAACTGGCAGCGAAACGGGCACCCGATACTCGCGTGATGCACGGCGGTGCGCCGGCCCAGGAAGGTAGGCAGCAAGTAGCGTTCCATCGGCACCAGCCGGTGATAGGGAAGCGTCGGGAAGTCGTTGGGCGAGCGCAGTGGCCGCTGGGAGTTATGGACGTGAAGACCGAAGTCGTCCTTAAACGACAGGCCTTTGACGGTGGCCAACTTCCGTTCACCCCGCACGGCGGCCAGCAGCTCGATGATCGTGTCTTCGCCCTGCCCACGAACCGCGAAATCGACGTAAGGGGCGTTGAGAGCGGCGTCGGTATAGAGCGAGGGAAAATATCCGCCCCAAACAATCGGAACCTTGGGATGTTTTTCCCGGAATGCCCGGCAGAGGGCGATCGCGGCCACCATTTGCGGGCCAGGCATCACCGAAACGGCGAGTAACTCCACCCGATGCTCCGACGCGAGGCGGTCCATCGTGACGGCGGGTTGGGTGTCGAGATTCCCGTCGACGATAACGTAGTCCTCGACTCCTTCGAGCACGGCTGCTATAGAAAGAATCGCCAACGGGAACCGCCGGTTCTTCGGCTTGACTGCTTTCGGATGGAGCAGGAGAATCATCGATCGCGAAATCTCCCCGTGAGTATCAGAAACCGCGATGGCGGCCGTTTGCTCCGCAACATCGCTTTCCAAGGCCGTAGCGCCCAGCGCAATCCATACCAAGGCCGGCTGTACTGCCACTCGATGTTCAGCTCCTGGGCGAGTTCCTGAAGCATTCCGTGATCCAGATATTCGATGCTTTTAAGGGCGTCCGAGCGGAATCCGTAGGTCTGTTCGAAATATGCCTGGCGCTCGGCGCGCATCATCTCTCCGTGTTCGCTGCGACGGTAGAGGGGCGAGTCCATGATGACCACACTCCCTCCAGGACGCAGGCAGCGGCGAACTTCCGTGAGCGTGCGGCGATAGTCGGACGAGTAGTGGAACGAAGAATTGAAGACGGCCAGATCGAATGCCGCTTCCCGAAAAGGCAGCGAATCGAAGTCCGCGGACGCAGCCGGAAAACGAACCGGATAGTGCCCCAGTGCGCCCAGGCCGTCGAGTTCATCGCAGAAAATGTCCAGTGCGACGGCCCGATGACCGCGAGACGCCAGCCGGTATGACATCCATCCGTTGCCGGCCCCCAGATCGAGAACATCGAGCGGGCGTTTGGAACGGCGCTCGGTATCGGCGAGAACGGTTCTTTCAAACGTGTGAAAGCTGCGGGCGCGGATTCGCCACTGTTCCGGACTTCTGCCACTGAGGTCGCGATCCGGCAGCTCGCGGTAATAAGCGGAGTTGGCCGAGCCGCGCCCCTCCGCGTGGCGGATCTTCGCGTAGTCCTCCAGAAATTGCTGCCGTGCGGCGGAATCCATAGGCTTAACTCCGGCGAAATATCAGGAGGCGATGGTCCCCGATCATTCTGCCCAGTCTCGACGCTTCGATGTGCGCATCCACCGAGGCGAAGGTGCGGAGCAGTCTGCGGGGAATCGCGCCGACGAACGACGGTGGAACCAAGACTCCGACGCCCACATCGGTAACCAGTTCGAAGCCTGGGGTTAAGGCCACGAGAACTTGCTTGGGGGAAGGATAAAAAAGGTTGAGACCTGCCGGCGTCGCCGCTTTTCCGCTCCAGCGCCGGACCGCCTTCTTAAGCGATCCGCGAACGGCATAGTATGCGGATTCCCAAAGGCAGAAGCGGCTCATGAGGCAGATGGCAAGAAAGCCCTCAGGACGGACCAGGCGTTCCAGAGTTTTCGCCAGCGTCGACAAGTCGCGAACGCAATTAAGGCCGCCGAAGTTGGACAGGATCATATCGAAGGCCACCGCGAACTTATGAATTCCTTCGATAGGGGCGACGCGCGCGTTCACTCCTTTGTCGCGTGAGACGCGAACCATTTCGGGAGAAACGTCCAGCGCGAGCACCTGCCCTCCCAGCGCCTCTAAGTGAACTGCGTCCTCGCCGGTGCCGCATCCCAAGTCGAGAATGCGATCGCCTCGACGAACCAAAGGATCGACGTGACGCCATACGGCATTGCGCTGCAATCTGCCGGCATCTGAGTTCGTCCACACTTCGTCATAGCGCGCCGCGAGCCTGTCGAAGTATGCCGCGGCATGGTTGGGCGAGGAAAGCGGAAGCGAGCTCATGCTTCCACCTCGTGTTGGGTGAGGTCGAGAGCCCGGCGCGCCGCTTCAATCGCCGCCGCGTCGGGTTGCGCGGCCATCTCGCTGCGCAGTAATTCATCAGCGCGGCGGTAGAACGTTCTCGAATGCCTGCCGGTAACCGCGAAGTCGCGATCCGTGGACTGGGCCCATGGCCGTATACTGACCAATCGCGGGCTGACCTTCTCGAAATAGGGCGTGCCTTTGATGGGATAAGAAACAGTGGTGAAAAATACATCCGGCTGACACTTCTTCACATGCGCGACGGTGGCTTCGATGTCGGAGATGTCTTCGCCCTCGTAGCCCCACATCAGGAACATGCCGGTCTGAATGCCATTCTGCTTGGCCAGTGCGACCGCTTTCTGGACCTGTTCCACCGTGACACCGCGCTGCATGGCGTCGAGGATTCTTTGAGAACCGCTTTCCGAGCCAATCCATACACGCATGCAGGCGAGATCCGCCAGCAGTGCCGCCACCTTCTCATTCATGCGGTCGGCGCGCGTGATGCACTCGAACGGAATGCGAATGCCGCGGCGCTTCATTTCGGCCGCGTATTCCGTGAGCCAGCCATGGTGAATCGTGAAAACGTCATCCGCGATCCATAGCATTTCCGGGCTGTAGCGCTGGATCGCCCATTCGATTTCATCGACCACGCCTTTGGGCGAGCGGCGCCGGTGCGTGTGGCCATAGACGGAATGGCTGCACCAGTTACACCGGTAAGGGCAACCCCGCGCTGTGATTATGGAAATAGAACCCATGCCGTGATGGGTCCGCCAGATTTTCAGATATTGCCCGATATCGACGCGCTCGCGATCGGGCCACGGCTGCGCGTCAAGATCGGTGAGCAGCTCCGCTGGCCCTGTGTGATGAGGCGTTCCATCGCTTCCACGGAAGATCAAGCCTGGAATCGATCGCCATGCCACGGGATCGAACTGCGAACGCAACAACCGTTCGACAGCCAGTTCACCCTCTCCGGCGACGATCAGATCCGCTCCTGCGCCCAAATATTCGCCTGGATAATTGGACGGCTCCGGCCCGCCCAGCATCACCAGCCATCCAGTCGCTCGCGCGCGTTCGGCGATCGCCAGGATGTTGGCGCGCGTCAGCAGGTTGCCGTAGATGCCGAGAACGCCGGGCGGCCCCTGGTCGAGCAGACGGAATAGTTCCTGGCGGGAACCAAATGTGGAATCGTAGATTTCAGCCTCGAATCCGCGGCCCCGGAGATAAGAGGAGAGATACAGCAGACCGAGCGGAGGGTACGGCTTCATGGTCTGCTGCTCTTTGAGATCCTCCTCCAGGAAATATCCGTGCGTAAGCAGTAGGCGCGTCATGCTGTCACCATTTGAGTGCGCTCCGCGCCACGAAGCTGGTGGACTAAACGCCACGCGCCGTCGAGATTCTCCCCTCCCCGCACCTCAGCGTGAAGGGCATCCGCGAGGGCGCGGTATAGCTCCGTTGAAAACGCGCCTCGGAACATCATCGAAAGATCGGAACTATCGTTCCAGTTGGTCTTCTGACCTACTTGGGCCGCTACGATCTGATAGAACTTGGTCCCGGGAAGCGGGTAGGAGACGGAGATTCCGACATCGTCCGGCGCTAACTCGCGCACCATGCGAATGGTCGATTCGATATCGGCCCACGTTTCACCCGGATATCCGAATTGGAGAAATAAGCAGGCGCGAATGCCGTGAGCGCGAAGATTCTCGCGAGCTGCGTAAATCTCATCGATGCGGATGTCTTTATCCATCGAGTCCAGCACGCGCTGCGACCCGGATTCAGCCCCCATCCATACTTCTTGGCAACCCGCGCGCCGCAATGCACCGACGGCATCGCGCGTCATCAGGTCGCAGCGGGACTGCATCTTAAACGGAATCTGAGCGTCCAGGCTTTCCACCGCGGCGGCGAATTCGAAGGTCCATCGCGCTGAAAGGGCGAAGATATCGTCGGCGAACCAGATGTGATCCGGCCGGAACCGCTGCTTCAGCTCGAGCATTTCCGCGGCGACCCGCCGGGGGGATCGCGCATGATAGGCGCTGCCGTAGATCGGCTTGGCGCACCAATTGCAGCGATACGGACAGCCGCGGCTGGACGCCATGTTCAGTGAAAAGTGGCCGTGCGCCGCGATCCACGCTTCCCGGTAACGTTCTACATCCACCAGATGCCACGCGGGAGCGGGCAAAGCATCCAGATCGGACCGGACACTGCGGGATGCATTGTAGTGGACACCGCGCTCACAGCGAAACGCCAGTCCGGCGATGGTTTCGGGAGGGTGCCCTTGTGCGAAGGCGAGCAGGGTGTCTTCCACCTCGCCAATGATCACGGAACTAAATCCCGCTGCGAGGTACTCGCTGGCATGGTCAGAGGCATCCGAACCATGCGCCACCGCTTCGATACCCTGGTCCGTCGCGGTGTGCGCCATCCACAACGCGAGCTCGCGATTGCGAGCCAGGCACATCTTGGAGATGAAATTGAAATCGTCTTCGCACACCACGACCAGCTTCGGGCGATGCCGTTCGAGTGCATGGCGGAACCCCTCGCGGGGAGAATCCAGAGTCGGATCGTAAAGCGCGGCCTCAATGCCGTGCTGCTCCAGGACCGCCGCCGCCAGAATTGTTTGCAGAGGCGGATACGGCTGCATCTTCGAAACCTGTTTTGGATCCGAATAAAGATGATTGCTGTGCGTCAGAAGAACGTCAGCCATAGGGTTTATGCGCTCCTGCTGAGTTCATGACTCAAGGGCTGGCCAGTCAGGAGCGATCGTCGGACCGTCAGCCACTTGTGCGGAGCCGCCAGCGACAGCTCCCAGGGCCATGCGAAGAAATAGTTCTGCAAACGCCAGTGCAAGGGCCGCCGCAAGAGCGCCAGCAAAAAACGGACGATTCCCGATCGCGCGTGTTGTCGCGCCTTGGTCACCTGGTTCGCGAGCAGGAAATAGGAAATGCCCCTGCGCAGCTCGGCAAACGCCGGTCCGCGAAGCCAGGGAAGGTGATCCGCACCCAGATCGACATCGGCCCATTCCGCGAGCGACGCCGGTTCACTGAGTCCCCGCGCCCGCAACTCCGGCCAGATAGGAATACCAGGATAGGGCGTAAACAAATTGGGAGAGAACGTCACATTGTCGAAGCTCGCGGCGATCTCGCCCATGATCCGCAGCGTCTCCCGGCGGTGATGCTCCTCTTCGCCCGGATAAGCGAAGATCAGATTGAGAGTAACGCGGATGCCCGCGAGCGCACATTTACGGACCGCTTCACTGATGTCCTCGATATGCTGGTGGCGCTTGTTCATGCGCTCGAGAACTTCGGTAGACGCCGACTCCGTGCCGAACCCGATGTGGCTCACACCGCCCGCCGCAAGCACCTTCACTTCTTCATCGGTCATGCGGCAAAGCAGGTCCGTGGAAGCCTGGAAGGTCCAGCGGAACCGCACCCCGGAGCGGACGAAGCCCTCTGCGATCGCCACTGCACGGTGGACATCGACCAGGAAATTTGAATCCACCAGGGCGACTTCAGACAGCTCGTAGCGTTTTACCAGGCCGGTGACTTCCGCGACCACGCGCTCCACGTCGTGAGCGTTGAAGCGCCGGTTGTAAAAAACCATATCCGTGCAATAGTTGCAGGCATACGGACAGCCTGTGCTGGTGGCGTAGGGGAGCTTCCGCTCTCCGCTCGAGCGTGCATAGGCGTCGAAGTCGATCATGTCGTAGGCGGGTAAAGGCAGACTCGAGAGCGGAATCGCGGGCCGATCCGGGTTCATCCGAATCTGGCCGTTGTGCTTGAACCAGCAGCCTTGCACCAGGTCGAGATGTTGTCCGGCTTCTAGCCGCCGGAGAATCTCAACCAGAGTGGTCTCGCCCTGATGACGCACCACTACATCGACGAAATCCTCCCGCAGTGTCTCGCCGGTTAACAAGCTCGGATGCCAGCCGCCGTAGATGATGGGAGCATCCGGCCGAAGTTTGCGAAACAGTTTGCTGGCCTCGATGGCGTCCAGGATCATGGGGCCGGTTAACAGAGATACACCCAGGCACGCGCAGTCGTGCGCATGCTCGGCAATCGTGTTCAGATAGTCGCGGTCCAGCGCGCCATCAATGATGTGCGGAACGTAGCCGGCTGCGCGCAAGGATCCCGCCAGGCTGAGCAGACCCAGAGGCGGCCCCAGCAGCTTGCCCGAGTAGGGAGGCAGGAACAGGAGGACTTTGCGCGACGCTGCCGTCAGCATGTGACTGCTTCGGCCTCCAGACGATGGGCGTCGACCTTCGGCTTGGGCGGCTCCAGCCACTGGTTTACTTTGTCCTTCAGCCACAACTCCAGGGGGAACGAGTAGTAGTTATGATCCAGACGCCAGCGCGCAGGGGTGCTGATCATTCCATGCAGAACACGCTGTCCGATATTTCTGCTGCGGATACCGATCGGTACGCGATGGAATGCGACGCGCAGGTACTCGCGCATGGTTTGAACCTCGCGGTGGGCGGCGCCTTTCAGCCATGGAAGAACCGTATAGCGAGGAAAGAATTCCGCCCAGCCTTCGAGAGTCTTGGGGACCTCGATCCCCAGCTCGAAGGCGCGATTCATGATCGGAGCGCCCGGGTACGGGGTGAAAATATTGGTCCAGAACTCCGCGCCCGGATAACTGCGGCAGACGTCCATGATCAGCTTGATGGATTCGCGACGCTCTTTTTCGCCCTCTCCGGGATAGCCGAAAATCATGTTGAACGAAGGGCGAATCCCCGCCTCCGTTAGCTTTTGCGCCGCCTGATGAATCGTTTCCAGTTTCTGGAACGTCTTTCCCATCAGCTCCATCACTTTGGGCGATCCGGTATCGGCGCCTTGCGACACCTGCGACAGGCCGGCGCGTTTCAGCAGCTTCAGTTCGTCCACCGAGAGGCGGCACACCAGGTTGGTGGAAGACTGAATGCTCCAGTCAAACTTCACGCCTTTGCGGACCAGGCCTTCCGCGATCAGCAGCGCGCGCTCGCGATCGACCAGAAAGTTGTCATCCACGATCCACAACAGCCGCAGACCGTAACGCGAGACCAGATCGGTGGTCTCTTCGACCACCCGTTCGGCCTCGATCGCGTTCCATTTGCGTCCGTACACGCCATCATTGGTGCAGTAGCCGCAGTTGTAGGGGCACGCGAGACTGGAGGTGTACATGGCCCACCGGCGGCCGCATACTCGTTCGTAAGCATCGAAATCGGCGAGTTCATACGCCTTCGGCGGCAGCTCGGCGATCGGCCTGAGCGGGCGGCTGGGATTGAAGACCAACTGACCGTCGGTCTTAAAGCCAACTCCCGGGACGCCCTTCAGCGACTCTCCTTCGGCGATGCGTTCCACCACTTCGAGCAAGGCGTCTTCGCCCTGCCCCTTGACGACAACGTCGACGAACGGCGCGGCGAGGGTCTGGTCGGGCAGAAGAGAAGGATGCCAGCCGCCCAGAATAACGGGCTTATTCGGGTAGAGCCGTTTGGCGTCACGCGCGATCTGAACCGTCTCCATGATCATGGGGCCGGTCACCAGAGAGACCGCGAGGCATAGTGCGTCTTTCAGTTCCTCGAGTACGCGCTGGCGGAAATTCGGAGTGATGGTGGAATCGATAATGCAGACCTTGTACCCCGCGCGAAGGAGCGGTGTGGATACCGCGAGAATGCCCAGAGGCGCGGTCGCCTCCTGGCTCGAAAACGCGGGAAAAAAGAAGACAACTTTCCTGGACCGCATGCTGGTTTCCCTAAAAGTGTCCCTTCAACGCCATGTTCTTGATTGATCTGCTCTTCCATTAAGACCAGCGCGACGGGCGTTGGGAACATTTCCAAACTTCGTTCTGGTTCGGGCGCGCCGCTGGTCTAAGCGGTTGAACTGCATTTGAAGGTTTAACGTGACGCCTGCAATCGAACAAATTCGGCCGCTGGATACTCTCGCCCCGGTGAAGTCGCTCCGCGTAATCTATCTTGTCGAGCCATGGATTGCGGCCCTGGCGCTGGCCGTTCTGGCTCCGGCGTTGGTCATCGTCGCCGCGATGATCGCCCTGCTCGCCCGGCGGACGCCCCTGGTCCGACACTGGCGGATGGGTTGGCGCGGTACCGACCTGCCGGTACTTAAATTCCGCACCATGTGGGAGCCTCGCCAGAAGTGGGGACGGCTGTTCGCGATTGAGGACGTGTCCAATGCGATTCCGGTCACCAAGAACGGCGAGGACGATCGCATTACCAGCCGATTCGCCAAATGGTGCCGGAAACATTCGGTTGACGAACTCCCCCAGCTTTATCACGTGGTTCGAGGCGAGATGTCCTTTGTGGGCCCCCGTCCAATTACACGCGGCGAATTGGAGGAACACTACGGACCGCACGCGAATACGGTGCTCTCGCTGCGGCCCGGTCTTACCGGACTCTGGCAGTTGATGGGCCGCAGCCGGCTTACCTATTCAAAACGGAAGCGTTTGGACCTTCGGCTTGTCAGATGCGCGTCGCCAGGCCTGTACTTCCGGATATTCTTTCGCTCGGTTCCGAGGGTGTTGCGGGGTCATGACGCACACTGAATGCGTAGCGCCATCTCGAGAGAATGTAGCGGTTGCCAAGCCTGGTGCGCGCGCCGACCGGATCCTCTATGGGCTTGCATTCGGCGCGGCAGCCTCGATTCTATTTTCGATTGCCGTTTCTCAAATCCTGCTGGGCGTCAGTATTGTGGCGTTGCTGATTTCGCGAAGACGGCTTCGGTTCCCGCCGATCGGCCTTCCACTCGCCCTGTTCTTCGCAGCGACTGTCATCGCCGACTGGCTCTCGGGCGATCCGCTGAAAGGCGTTCCTCAGATCCGCAAATTCTTCGTGTTCGGCATCGTGCTGGTTTTGTTCAATACGTTCAGCAGCGTTGCGCAGATCCGCCATCTGGTTTGGGCATGGACCGGTATCGCCACGGTTTCCGCGGGTTTAGCGCTCGTCCAGTTCGGCCGCCGTTGGGAAGAGGCCGTGCAGCTGCATGCCTCGATTTATGACTACGTTCTCGACGGCCGAATCACGGGATTCGCGAGTCATTGGATGACCTATGGAGGCCAGCAGATGATCGTCCTTCTGTTACTGCTCGCCCTGCTGCTTTGTGCGCCAGGAGGATTGTGGAAAATGTTCGGCTGGGCGGCTGCGGCGATCATCTGGATCGCAATCGTGCTCGGCCTTACGCGCAGCATTTTTCTGGTGGCGTTCCCGGCGGGACTTCTTTTTCTTGCCTGGAACTACAAACGCTGGCTTGTCTGGGCATCGCCTGCCGTGGCGCTGGTGATGTTCCTCGCTGCTCCGCCGCAGATTCAGGATCGTGTCTTTTCGGTTATTCGGCCCCATGGGGACGTCGACTCCAACTCCCGCCGCATGATCATGGCGCGAACGGGCCTGCGAATGATTGAGGCGCATCCGGTGTTCGGAATCGGACCGGAGCAAATTCAGCCGCAGTTCCTCAAGTATCTGCCCGCGGATGTTCCTCTTCCGCTTCCGAAAGGCTGGTACGGGCATTTGCACAACGTGTATCTCCAATACGCCGCGGAACGGGGTCTTCCCGCCCTGGCGTTCATCCTATGGATCATCGGACGGATGGCAACCGATTTGTGGAAGGCTCTACGAGCTTCGCCTCAGAGGGCGGACGCGCGATTCATCTGGCTCGGCGGTTTGGCAGTGACCGCTGCCGTCCTGGCCGAAGGGTTCTTTGAGTACAACCTGGGCGACAGTGAAGTGCTCACCATGTTTCTGGCTACCTTGACTTGCGGCTACATCGCCATCCGGTCGCAGGACGAAAGCGTGGCGCCGCAATGAAGGTGGCTCTGGTCCATTATTGGCTCCTCGGATCGCGCGGCGGCGAAAAAGTGCTGGAAGCGATTTGCCGGATCTTCCCCGAGGCCGATATCTTCACCCTTTTCTATGATCCGGAGTCGGTGCCCGCGCTGATCCGATCGAAAAACGTCCAAGCGTCGTTCTTGAATCCTTTCAAGAGGTTCTACCGGCGTCTGCTACCCATGATGCCGATGGCCCTGGAGGCCTTCGACCTTCGAGCTTACGATCTGATCATCAGCAGTGAATCGGGCCCAGCCAAGGGAGTGCTCACCTCCTCCACCAGCAAGCATCTGTGCTATTGCCACACGCCTATGCGATATCTGTGGGAGCTCTATCCGGCCTATCGCAACGAGTTCCACCAAAATCCACTGTCGCGGGCGCTGATGGCGCCGATCGCAAGTTACCTGCGGACGTGGGACTACGCGACCGCCGCGCGCGTGGATACCTTCGTGGCAAATAGCCGGAACGTCAGGCATCGCATCTGGAAAACCTACCGGCGCAAGTCCCGTGTGGTCTATCCGCCTGTTCCGGTCGAGTCCTTTCATCATTCCGCCAGTAGCGACTATTTCTTAATGGTCTCCGAAATGGTGGCGTACAAACGGCTTAATTACGCCGTCCAGACGTTTGCCCGGAACGGGCGGAAGCTCAAGATCGTCGGAGACGGACCGGAGTATGCCCGCCTGCGGAAACTCGCGGCGAACAACATCGAATTCTGTGGCCGCGTGCCAGACCATGAGTTGAAAGAGCTTTACGCTAAGTCAACCGCCTTCTTAATGCCTGGCGAAGAAGACTTCGGGATGACCATGGTCGAATCCCTGGCCAGCGGAAAGCCGGTGATCGCCCTCAGCCGCGGGGGCGCGCTGGACATCGTGGAGAACGGTTGCGGCGTCCTCTATGCCGAACCGATGGAATCGTCCCTGGAAGATGCCTTGCGCGCGTTTGACCGCGTGGAGAGCCTGATAGATCCGGTCCAGCTCCAGATTCGGGCGTCCGCGTTCTCCGAAGCCGTATTTGAGCGCCACTTTCGGGCTGCTTTGAACCGGTGCCGGTCCGGGGGCCCGCCACTAACTCTGGGCGCCGCACCAGCGGACCGGACTCATCCTGAAACTTCGATATCCCGGGGCCGGTTGTTTGGATATCACCCACCGATCCTGGGGCAGTCTGAGTAAAAACGTTTACAACTTGTTCACAATGTTTTTACATCTGGCCACCTAAATTGCTGGTCTAACCCAACATGGCAGTCCACGCTGACCGTGCACTTGCATTAGCCCCCGCGGTATTTGATCACAAACCCATGCAAACATGGGATGTCCGCGTCGCGATTTGCGCCGTGGGAGCCCGCAACATCGACACGCACACGGATGAGGCGCTGGTGTTTCTACTCCGCAGTGCCATCGACCAACAGACGGTGGATGATCTGTTCGGCGAACTGTTCCGCCGCTATCACGCACGCGTCGCACAATGGTGCCACCGAATCATCAAAGAACCGGATTCCGTTCCGGATATGGTCCAGGAAGTGTTTTTACGTGCATTCAGGCGGCTATGTACTTACCGCGGCAACTCGCGGTTCTCGACATGGCTGTTCGTTATCACGCGGAACCACTGTTTAAACGCGCTGAAGAAGCGTCAAACCGAACCGGTTGAAGACGGAGAAATCATGCCGGACGATCTTCCCGGCACGGACGGACAGGAAATACACTTAGCGATCGAGAGGGATCAGCACTTTCGAAATATCTGGCGGCTGATCCAGGCGACCTTGACACCCACGGAAGTTCGCGTCATGGCGCTTCACTATGGTCATGGACTGCCGCTTGCGGTGATCACCCGCCAAATGATGCTCTTGAACCCCAGCGGCGCCAAAGCCTACATCGTGAACGCGCGAAGAAAGCTCAAAGCCGTATTGCGGAACACCGAGTCCGGACGGGGAGCAGAATCCTACGTGAATCGCCCGCCAGTTCAGCGTTGCGCGGCAGCGTCCTGATGTGCCGATGACCTTATGTTCCGCCGGGGATCGCGCAGCGTTCTTAAACCAGTGTGACGCGGATGTCTCTCCTAGTCAGTAAAGCCGGTCCAGCGGTTACCGCCGGGCGTTACGATCCCCTGCAATCGGAGACTCTTCTTCCGCTGCAGACCGAGTACTTTCCCTTGGGATACCGGCTGCGAATCGCCTCCAACTCGGAGCTTGTTCACCTGGTGGCGGGCCGCATCTGGTCGCGCTATCCGTGCCTTTCGGACGAGCCTGCCATTCGCCTGAACATCACAGTCACCACGGATGACGCCGGGCTTCCTCCGCCGGCACCCTTGTTCCGGGCACGCGAGCACCTGTTTTCCATTGTGGCCGACCGGTATAATTTCGCGACCGCGGACCTCCGTCTGGGAACCGGGTTCGCCAGCTTCGCGGAGAACATCTCCGGCGAATACCTGCGTTACCAATTTCTTGAGCCTCTGGCATATGTGCTGATTGCCGCACGCTATTTGACGTTTACCCATGCGGCTTGCGTGGCGCTGGAGGGGCGTGGGGTGCTCCTTGCCGGTGAATCCGGAGCAGGGAAGACTTGCCTCGCGTTCGCCTGTGCGCGCAAAGGCTGGACATTCCTTTCCGGAGACGCAACTGCAATCGTTCGGGGCCGAACCGACCACCGGGTTCTCGGCAGGCCATTCGAAGTCCGGTTCCGGGAAACCGCCCGCCAACTGTTTCCCGAGCTTGAAGGATTCCCGCGAGTCATCCGGCCGAACGGCAAAGACGACATCGAGATCGATCCGCGCGACCTGGGGTTGAAGTCCGCCATCGAAGGCACTGCGAGCCACGTCGTGGTCCTGGAGCGCTCCCCGCGTCCGATCGCCGCCGTTGCGGAAGCGTTGCCGCAGGATGCGGCATTACGTCATCTCGAGCAGGCGATCTGCTTCGGCGACGAATCGAGCCGCGCGGAACAGATCGGTTCCCTGCGGGAGCTTTTGGCGCTACCCCTTCACCGGTTGCGTTTTTCTGACCTGAATTCCGCCGAGCGCGTCCTGCGGTCGCTCGTCATGAGGCGGCGCTAAGTGTCTTCCAGCCTTCAGGTTATCCTCAGAAGCCTCAGCCTCGGCCGCGATCGGAGGAGCGATCTTCGCGGTATTCCTGCTTCGCAGTGGCACCGGCTGCTGGCGCTTATGGACCGGTCCCAGCTTACGCTTCCCTTGGGGGTCCGCTGCATGCGCGAGCTCCCGGAGTGGATTCAAGAGCGGCTCGCGGGGAATCTGCGCAATAACGCGATCCGTCATGAACGCGTACTCGGCACATACCAACAGGTAGCCCATGCGTTATCCGCGGCGGGAGTCGAGTTTATCGTTCTCAAGGGGCTCGCGCAGTGGCCGAACTACTGTGAGGATTTGCGCCAGCGCCCGCAGTACGATCTGGATCTCTATTGCCCTCCACCAGCGATGGAAGGCGCCTTCGATGCGGTCCGGTCTCTCGGCTATGAGCCGTTCGGCCAGAAGGGGAAAATCGCCATCGATCACCTTCCTCCCATGATCCGGAAGACCGGTTGGCGTCCCGGCGGCGATTATTACGACCCGGAAATGCCGCTGACCATCGAACTCCACTTCCGGTTTTGGGATGAGGCCACCGAACGCTTTTCCGCCGGCAGCGACGATGGCTTTTGGACGCGGCGAGTCAGCCGGAATATTCAAGGAATCTCCATTCCAACGCTCGACCATGTTGACGGCCTTTCGTACACGACATGGCATCTGGTGCGCCATTTGGTTCGCG
This sequence comes from Bryobacteraceae bacterium, assembly GCA_036003585.1. Lineage (GTDB taxonomy): Bacteria > Acidobacteriota > Terriglobia > Bryobacterales > Bryobacteraceae > Palsa-187. The sequence continues at coordinate 85,665 of DASYSG010000083.1, forward strand.
GCGACGTTCGCGCATATCACGTGTATGAGTTGGCGCAATTTCTGCAGCGAAGTGCGGAGGACGATGCGTTCTGGTGGAATTGGCGGAATCGAAACGCCTCCACGTCAGTAGCAGCGCTTGCATTCCGTCTCGCTATCGACTGGTTTGAGTGCCCCGTGCATTCGAGCGTCCAGGGGTTGTGCGAATCGCTGCCGGCTTCTGTCAGGCGCTGGTTCGATCTGTTCGCGCTGTCGCCACTGAAGTCGTTGGAGCGTCCCAACAAAGACGAACTGTTTCTGCACTGGTGTCTGGTGAACGGATGGCGCGATCGCCTGGACGTTGCGAAGCGGCGGCTCATTCCACTTCGTTTTAGCCCGGTAATCGTGGATGCGCACGTACCGAAGCCCGACTGGCGCCTGCGGATGAAGCGCCGGGTGTATGGGAGCTGGTTTACAGCCCGGAGAGCTTTCCATCATGCGCGGACGCTCGCGCCGGTGATGTGGAATGGCTTGCGTTGGCACCGGGCGCTTGGGAAGTGACGGCGTCGGAAACCGCGGCGCACACCTCTGACCGGAAACGTTCCACCCGGAAGCGGGTTTCCCACTCCCGGCGTCCGTTGGCTGCGAGTTTGACTCGTAATTCGGGATTCGCGGCCAGGGTGCGGACCAGCGATCCCAGTTCGTCCGCCGAGGAAGACTTTGTGAGCAGCCCGCTATAGCCATCGCGAAGAAGTTCGGGAATTCCACCGGAAGGGTACGAAAGCACGCAGGTCCCGGCGGACAACGCTTCGAGGATGACTCTAGGGCTTGCGTCGTGGCCGGCGGAAGGCACCACCAGAATGTCGAGATCGTGGAGCGCCTGCGATACGTTGTTCGTCCACCCTTGAAGTTCCACTCCCACGGCGCTACTCGCCGCGCGGACCTTCTGATCGTAGGCGGCGTCGGAAAACAGCGCAGCGCCGGTGATACGGAACTGGACTTTCGTGCGGTCTGGAATCGCGGCCGCGACGCGGAGAAAATCCATATGGCCTTTTTCCGGAGCGATACGCCCCAGGATCCCGACTCGAATTGGCCCTCCATTGGAGTTCCGCGGGGAAAAGCCATGGTTCGAAACGCCGTTATAAACTACCTGAACCGCGTTTGCCCGGGCCAGCCTTTTCAACGGCTGCGCAGTGAATTCCGAACAAGCCAGCACACGCGCTGGGACGCCGCGCAGAACCCGGCCGGCGATGGTTCGTGCATAGGTCTTGTCAAGAAGACTGTGGGAATGAAACAGGAGCGGTACGCGGACGCCCCAGGCCGCTAACAATATTCGAGGCCCGTTGGCGTAGATAAGATCGGCTGGGCGTTGCCGCAGTACGCGGCGCAGCATACGCGCACTTTGCACCATGTCGATGCCGTACCGGATGACATCGGACGCGGTCTTGTGTCCGTTGGCGTAGCCCGCCAGCGGCAGGCGTTGCACGTTCATGCCAAGATCTTGCGCGAAGTCGAGCAGCGGGCCAGTTCCGGGAGCCATCACCTCGGCTTGCCAGCCCAGCTTTTTGACTTCCAGCAACACATCCTGGAGACAGAGCTGCGCGCCGCCAAGATCGCTGAACTGGTCCAGGAACAGGACTCTCAAGCATCCTCCCGTGTCAGCCGCGCAGCCGTGCCGAGCACCCAGAAGTAGACCGGCAGAACCCGCCAATACGTGATGAGGTCGCCGGAAAGCATCTGAATCAGTTGGCCGCACCAGAAGCAGAAAATCCACTCGCCAAAGAACTGCGCTTGAGGCCGGGCGGAACGCCGGGCGACCCATCCTGTGCGGAGAATGGCGATATTCAGGCCAAGGAACGCCGCCAGACCGACCATTCCCGTCTCGACCAGAAGTCCGAGATACGTGTTGTCGGCGATGACCTTGCTGCCAATGAAGGTCGAATAGGGCAGGGTCTTGTAGCCGATACCGAAAATGCCGTGCCACGGTTCGCGAGCCAGAAAGTCATATAGAACCTGCCAGTGGCTCAAGCGTCCCGAAAGAACCTGGTCGGGCGATTCACCGAAGAAACTGAAGGACCCCAGCAGGCGGCCCCAGTAGTTCGCGGATAGTTTGGGCGCGGCAAGCTGGATGGCGATCCCCGCGGTTACCACTGCCGCAACCAAAACCATCAACGACCTGCGAGCCCGTCCTCCGTGGATGCAGGCAAGCACCGCCGCGGCCACACACACATTCAAAACCGATGCGCGAGAGTACGAAAAAAGCAGCGCTGCCGCCAGTATCACGGCTCCCAAATGCAACGACGTTCGAGAGAGCGGAGTCTCCTGGCGGCGTCTGAATAGGCAGACCATAGTCATGACCAGGAAGAAGGCGCAGAAGTTTCCGAGCGTACTGGCCTCATAGAAAAGTCCCTGGGCGCGCCGGAACACACCCTCCTCGAGGTACACGAACTGGTCACCGTAACCGGCGGGCGCGGGAAACTGGAAGTAGAAGTCGGCGCAGGCGAACAGGGCTCCCGCCAGTGCCAGCCCGAAAAGAAACCTTGTGATCCTGAAGGGCGTCGATTCATCGCCGCCGGGACCGGCGTACGAATAGAGGAAGACGAAAACGCTCATTCCGAAGAGAGCCACTCGCGCCAGGCTCCCCAGGGCGATTTCCCATCCCGAATAGATTGCCGCGAACGCCAGCGATTCCAGTAGGATCCCCGTGAAGATCACCAGCGCCAGCGTGAGCGGGTGATTCCAGGAACGCCACTCGCAAATCCACACGACGCCGGCCAGCAAACCCAACAGCGCGATTGCCGGAGCAACATGGACTCCCGAGTCGCCGAGCGGGACCGGTAACGGAGGAAATAGCAGCAGGCAAAAGAAGAACACCGCCAGCCAGCGGGACGGACGCAGCAGCACCCAGTAAAAAAGCGCGGCCAGGACCGGAGGAATCACCAGCAGGAGCCGGCCGGTGACGCTGGGCATCAGCGCGGCAACCGCGCACCACACCCCCAGCGCGATCGCGAAAAGCCCCGGAGCGTACAGACGGCGGAGCTCCCCGGCCCGAGTTGTCACCGGAGTGCGTCCGAATGTCTGCTGAAGACCGGTTCGCGATGTGTCTCGCGCAGTCGGTCGTAAGCGAATCGAATGGCAAGGTATCCGATGGACGCCATCACCGAAAGCGCAAAGGCAATTCCCAGATTCAACGGCGGATTGGGGAAGCTGGGACGCTGCGGCACAATGCCGGGATCGAGTACTCTGAGCCGGACTCCGCGAGCCCCGGTAGAGGATTTTACGTCGCTGAGCTTGGTATTTTCCGCGTCCTCATCGGCCCGCGCCGATTTTAGTTCCGCGTCCAGCGCATCCCGTTTCCTGCGCAGGTCTTCTAGCAAGGAACTCTTCGCGGTCAAGGCTTGCAGCAATTGACGATCCTGGTTCTCCAGGTCTTGAATCTTGGCGCGGGTCGACACAATTTCGAATTGAGTCCAACCCGCCTGCGGTTCGCCGGCTCCGCCCGGTTGCGGCGCCTGTTGCTGGCCCAGATAGTTCGCCAACTCGGCTCGCGACCTGGCCAGATCCTTGCCAACCTCGGATCTCAGCTCAGCGGCCACCAGGACCTCCTTATCGAGTCCTTCGACCGGCGTAGCTCTGGTAAATTCGTCCTTTGCCCGTTCGGCCGCCGCCCGTCGCGCCTTAGCAGCATCGAAAAGCTGTTGCGGCTCTCGTGAGAGCTCGGCATCGGATTCCCGATCGAGAGACGCATTTAGGGCGACGGTTTGTTCGGCAATGTATTGAGCCAGCGCCTGGGCTCCCTTCGGATCGCTCACCGTGGCGCGGATATCGATAATCGTGGTGCTGGCTGGCTTCGAGACTTCGAGGATCCGGCGCTTGAGCGTTTCGGTGCTTACGCCTGGAAATTTTTGCCGTAAATGCAAGTCGTCGAGCGCACGCTCAAAAAGAGTATCGCTGGACGCAAAGCGTTCGTAGGTCTTCAGAGACTCCAGATAGACTGTGCTGACAGCCGTTGCCGCCCGCGGATCGTTGCCGCCCGGGGGTTCAATCAGGATACTGGCCGTCGCCGTATACCGGGCCGGCAAAAGGAGGCTGACGGCTCCGGTAATCGCGAGCGCAGTTGCGCAAGTAATCGCTACTAGAGCCCGGCGGCGCCACAGGTAGCCCGCGAATTCCAGTCCTTCTGAGGCGTTACGCATCTGTTTAGGTTTGACAGCGATCCGGGCCCAGGAGAACACGGCCCGGGGGCGCCGGTCCCTTGAAGACACGCCATGCGAGCGAAGCTCACTTTAGTTTGGACAACCGCGAGGGTTTATCCGGAACATTGATTTGAGGCGGCGGAAAAGTGTTGCCCCGCCTGGAATGATGGCTGTAGTATCGACTGTAGCCGCGCGGCCCTCTCGTGCCAGAAACAACCCCTCACCGGCCCAATTTTTTTATTGCCGGCGCGCCGAAGACCGGCACAACGTCGCTCTGGCACTATTTGAGGCAGCATCCTCAAATCTATCTAAGCCCGGTCAAGGAGCCATGTTACTTCGCTTCCGAAGTCCGGTTGGAACACTTCAGTCCGGAGTTTGAATCCACTGCTCGAAGGAAAAGCCAGCGGCTCAGCCAGTTTATAAACGGCTCGATGGACGGTAGCGATCCTGGGGGAATCGTTGCGAACTGGGACGACTACGTCAGATTATTTGAGACGGTTGGCAGTCAGACTGCGATTGGCGAAGCCAGCGTATGCTACTTATGGTCGCCTACCGCGGCCATCAATATACGTTCACGCATTCCCGAAGCGAAGATTATCATGATCCTGCGGGATCCGGCGGAGCGGGCGTTTTCCCAATATCTGCAATATGCAGCCAATGGGCTGGTGAAACGTTCGTTCCGGGAACACATCGAATCGAGCGCACGCAATACCGGCCGCGAGTTCAACACGCTCTACCCATTCTTGGAATACGGTCTGTACTACGGCCAAGTGAAAACGTATCTGGAGGTGTTTCCCCGCGCCAATATTCGAATCTACTTTTACGAAGAAGCGTGGAGCGATCCTTCGATATTTCTGAAGCAGGTATTCGAGGATTTGAACGTCGATTCGGCATTCAGGCCCGATATGTCCAGACGGGCGCTGGAACGCAGGGCGCCGAGATCGCTCGCCGGTCATTACCTGCTCGCGAAATCGGGCATGGCGCCGCGCTTGAAGGCCCTGGCTCCCCGGGCTGCTTGGGACGGCGTTCGGGCTCTTATGTTTAAGCCGCCTGGTTCGCTGCGCATGGATGCGTCTGACCGGGAGTATCTCTGTGACTACTACCGCGAAGATGTTCGCAGCTTATCTTCGTTACTCAACCGTAACCTGGCAGCCTGGCTCAGGTCTTGAATTTACAAGTTGTTTACAATCCGTGAACGACTTCCCATATGAGCGTTCCTTAGGATGGGGCTATATGAGCGCCCCAGCGATAACCTTTGCGAGATTTTCCAGTGTACCTGTACCCGTTCGTCAGCCGGCAGCCCCGGATTGGAAGGATCTTCCCGACGAAGAGCTCGTCGCCATCTATCGGGAAAATCGGCATTGCCGGGAGCGGGAGGATGCCGCCGCGGAACTATGTCTTCGGCATCAGTCGCGGATTACGCGCTGGTGCTACCGTTTTACGCACGACCGTGAATCCGCCGCTGACTTAGCCCAGGAAATCCTGCTGCGAGCCTTTCGCAATCTGGACAGCTACCGCGGGGAATCCCGCTTCTCGACATGGCTGTATGTCATCGCCCGAAATCGGTGCTTGAGCGCAATCCAAAAGCGATCCTCGGAGCCGGTATGGGTCGCCAAAAGCACTCCCATGGAGTTCCCGGATATCGCTTCCGTGGATGTGCACACGGCTTTTGAAACCGAACAGAGCCGCCGCAAGAGTTGGCGCATGATTCTGGATTCTCTGGATGAGACCGAAGCTCGCGTGATGATGCTGCATTATGGCGAGGAGATACCGCTGAATACCGTCAGCCAGATGCTCGGGCTGACCAACAAAAGCGGCGCGAAGGCCTATATCGTGAGTGCCCGGAGAAAGTTGGCTGCAGCCCGGCTGCGGGACGCGATGCGGAAGACGGCGGCCTGAGCGTTAGAGCGGCAGCCGCATCACCAGGCGGGCGCCATCTTCCTTGCTGTCCGACCACAAATCCCCGCCATGCGATACCACGGTTTCGCGCGAAAGCGCCAGCCCCAGGCCTACGCCGTTTTTCTTGCCCGCCGTGACGAACGGTTCGAAAAGCTGGGAGACGATGGAAGCCGGGATTCCAGGACCATCGTCTTCGACACTGACCACGATTTCACCCGCATGCCGATCCGCCCGGACGTTGACGGATCCTCCCTTGGGCATCGCTTCAATAGCGTTGCTCAGCAGGTTTTGGAAAACGCGTTCCATGGGGGATCGGTCCAGCGGAAGCTCCACATCGTCTTCCAGGTCGATGCGGACGGTGACTCCGCGAGCCTCCGCCACAGCGGCCAAAGGTTCGTATGCCGCCGTGACGATTTCCCGCAGCCTGCACATCTCGCGCGCATGTCCCCGGCCCTGGGTGACATCCGCGAGCTCTTGTAACAGGCTTTGGACCTGGCGCGAGGCCCGATAGATGTTCGCCGCCAAACGCTCAACCTGTGCTCCGGAGAGCTTGGCATCGACCAGCATTTCAGCGCCTCCGTAGATGGCCGCCAGGGGATTGCGAAGGTCGTGGATGATGGAAGTAGATAGCCGCCCGATGGTGGCAATGCGCTCCTGCCGGATCACATCCTCGCGGCCCTTGCGGATGGAAGCGCACATACTGTTGAAGGTTTCGGCCAGCCGCCCGATTTCGCCTCCGCCCGGCACCGGAACGCGAACATCGTAATTCCCGGTGGCGATTTCGGCAGCGGCGCGGTCCAAATCGTCCACGGGCTTCAAGAGGCGCCGTGCCAGTAAGTAGGTCAATCCGATACCGGCCAGGACGGCCGCCAGCCACAGCACTGCTAATCTCGACCTCACTGCCGTGATCTGATGAAGGGCCCCTTCGAACGATCGCAAAATACGCAGCTCGCCCACCGCATTTCCATCGATATCCGTCAGGGGGAAGGCGACCTGTAGATATTCCGATCCGTGAAGCTCAACCTGGCTTTGCAAAGAGGATCCGGCGGCGGACAATGCCCGCTCGGCGTCGCGATCGAGCGTCGACGCAACCACAGATCCGTGCGCCAAAAAGACGAAGTCGCTTCCGCCGGTGGCCTGCTTCAGCTCGCTGACCAGATCGGCGTCGACGGCAATTCCCGCTACCAGAACGTTCAACAGTGCTGAATCCCGAGTGGTGGCGACATAAACCGGCGTAATCACGATTTGATACAGACGGTCGTCCAAGGTGACGAATCCGCGAGCCTGCTTGGGAAATTCCCGGACAGCCGAGCGCACTACGGCGAGCTGGGACATTTGCGCCGTGGCCTTGTCCTTTCCTACAGGGCCGGCCACCGAGGCGATCACCGCGCCTCTCGGATCGCACACCAGAAAGAGCGTTTGCGGGCGCGAAAGCTGATCCCACACTTCGCTGGCCGAGTCGCGGATGGTGGCTCCATCTCCGGTGCCGAAGGCGGACCTGACACTCGGAAGCCGGCTGAGGATCAGACTCACGCTCGCAAGCTGGTCCCCGCGCGCCTTCCATAGCGATTCATAGGCGCGAAAGCTCGCGCGGGCCTCGTCGCCCAGCGTAGCCGACGCGATGCGGACAAACTGATCCTGCAGCAGCCATCCCATGGCGGCGAACAGGACCGTAATTGCAATGGACGTGGAGAAGAGAATTCGCCACAGCAGGGAAACATTGTGCAGCTTGAATTTCATTTCCGGGTCATCATTTGCGAACGGCCGGATAGACTCCGCCATCGTCCGGCGGGTCGGTATAGTCGTGTCCGTACTTGTTATGGTGCGGAATCACAATATATCCGCTTTCCGAGATGCCGATCGCCGGCAGCGTAACGCTGGCCTGCGTAATCGTGATCCGGCGCGTCAGGGAATCGAGCGTTGCTTGAGTGGCGCGCTCATGAAAAAACCGCAGGAGGTAATCTCCGGGCGGAATATTGTTGAACTGGAAAGCTCCGTTCTTCTGAGTGGCTTCGAAGTACGGCGTGTCCAGCACTACGATTACGGCACTCATGCCCGCATGGATGTTACAGAAAACCCGCACCACGCCCGGCCGTGCGAAACGAACGCGCCGCGAAGTTCCCGGCGGGTATAACCCGACGTCGAATAATTGTCCGTTGTAGTTCGAAAATGCGTTATGAAAGATGGGGTCGAAGTTGGGGAAATCGACGCTGGTGCCTACGCGAATCGGCAATACATGCGGCGTGAACGTCTTATCCTTCTGAACCATCCGCGCTACCGCGTCCGCGGGAGCCGGACCCGGTGAACCAGTGGCCGGCTCCAGCCAAACCACCACGCCTGAATAGTCCTGGTGCTTGCGCACGGCGGCGTCCTGAGAATCGCTCAGCTCCACGCGGCCGGAAACCGAACCCGCGGCGAGGCTCCCGGCTGCGGCTACGCTCAGCAGCAAATTAAAAAAGATATGCGAAGGCCAGGTCATAGTGCGGATTCATGAGCGTGCGCGATCCCAGATATGTGGTGCGCACCTGGGAGGATTCAATACTTGTCAGGATATTCGATCCCAGGCGGTACATGATATTTGCGCCGTAGGCCTGGTTTTTTCCTATCCCGCCGGGTTCCAGGTCGCGGTTGCGGTCATCTTCCTGGCCGCCGAAAACATTGAACGAAACTCGCTGCGTAGCGCGGAATGTAAACTGCCCCCAGCCTCCGGTTGCTTGAACCGCGCGAATCTGGCCGCCGATGACGCTCACGCCCTGACGAAGACCGCCAATAACGCCAACGTTCTCGCCATGAAAGAAAGTGCCCGTGAAATCCACACGGGCGGCGGGACGAATCAGCCAGTCGAAAGAAGCGATCCGGGAGGGAACCGATTGTCCGAGTACGCGCGTCGAGCTGAGATGGAACCCCGGTGCGATCTCAATGCGACGGCTCCCGGATTTCGCCCAGAACTCGACGCGGCCCTGGTAGCCTGGCCGTGCTTTTGCTAAACCGGGATATTCCGCTCCCAGGCCGGTACCGCTTTCCGAGGTCTGGTAAACCCCGAACTGCGCGCGCAATCCAGCTTGCTCGGTAAATGAGATCCGCTGCTCCACGCGAACTTGTGGCTGCCACAGCCAGAGATTTCCAGCCCCGGTGAGCGGCGACACTCCCACTTGGGCCAGTGAATCCGGCTCCCGCGGCGCAATGATCGGTTTATCGAAGGCGATACCGAGCGTGGTGTTCTTCCAGGTCGCATCCAACTTCGCAATGCGCAGGCGAACAGTTTGGTTGAGTCCAGTGCCGCCGCCGAAGAAATCCATGTAAACGGCCCCGGTCACCTTGCCCCCGCCGACCAGGCTGGGGCCGTCTACCTTCAGGCCGATCACACTCTGCCGGAACGTCGCCCCGCCCGACGCTTGCGCGGCGGTAGGGGACAAGACGGTCGGGTTGTCCGCGCCTCCAGCGCCCTTGCCATTCAGGAATGTGTTGAATAGCAGCATCCCGGTAAGAGTCACGGGCAATCGATGATCGCTTCCAACCTTGGACTGATCCAGGTCGGCGATGCGCTGCTCGTTGACGGCTGCTCGTTCCGCGACTGGCTGCGGCGAAGGCGCTGTCTCCGCCGTCTGCGGTGACGTTTCCGGCGTGGTGGCGGGAGACTGCTGGTTTGCGGCCAGCTGCTCCCGCAGCGCCTTGATTTCCGCCATCAGCTCGCGGTTTTGGATTTCCAGCCGGTCCAGGCGGTCGACCACCTGTTTGAGATCCGGCGAGTCCTGCGCATTCAAAGATCCCGCCGCGCAGGCCGCCAGTAAGAGGCACGAGAGCTTACGCATGTATCAGCTCCTCCAGTTTCTTGCACATGGCGCTGGGCGAGAAGGGTTTAGCGAAATACGCATTCGCGCCCAAGGCGAGGGCGCGAGCCGGCGTAGAGGGATCGGCGTCCGCGCTTAGAACCACCACCGGCAGGGAATGGAAACGAGGATCCTGGCGAATCCGCGTCACCAGTTCCAAACCGCTCATTTCGGGAAGATGAATGTCGGTGATCACAGCTGAGACTGTATCACTGTCTAAGGCTATCAGCGCGGCTTCCGCCGATAAGGACGGCCGAAGCACAACGCCCGGGAGGGTTTGCAACGCCAGATCCAATGTGGCGATGCAATCCTCAGAATCGTCGACCACCAGAATGGTCATGGCAGGAAGCGGTATCCGACGCCATGCATGGTCAGGAAATGCCGCGGGATTTCCGGATTGGGCTCCAGTTTTTGCCGCAGCCTAACTACATGCGCATCCACGGTTCGCGTGTTGGGAAAGGACTCATACCCCCAGACAGAATTGAGAATCACATCCCGCGATAGCGCTCGTCCCGGATTTTGCAGAAAGAAAGCCAGCAAGTTGAATTCAGCCCGCGTCATGCGGGTTTCCGCGCCGCTGCGCCGAACCATGCGCTGATCCAGGTCCACTTCGATGTCGGAAAAAGATAGTACCAGATCGGATCCCTGGGAGGTTCGCCGCAAAAGCGCCCGGATGCGTGCCAAAAGCTCGCGTGTTCCGAACGGTTTCACCACGTAATCGTCCGCGCCTATTTCAAGCAGCAGGACCTTGTCGATCTCGTCGCCCATCGCGCTGAGTACAATCACGGGAGTCTTCATGCCACTTGCGCGGAGACGCTTGCAGACCTCGACGCCGCTCAGCCCGGGCATACGGAGATCCACCAGAATCAGGTTCGGCCGAAGCGCGAAGGCCTGTTCCAGCCCGGTGGTGCCGTCGGACACCAATACCGGACTATAATCTTCATTTTCAAGCATTAAGCCGATCGTGTCGCGAAGACTTTCATCATCGTCGATGACCAGTATGGTTTGCATTCCGGGCTTACTCCAAGGGGTTACTCCAAATTGTAGACACGGCACGCGCAGCTAGCGGAACAGCCGCGCCGAACCTGCACTAACGGGAAAGACAGGCTTCTGGGCTCTATTTCTATTGTATTCACCCGCGATAGCCCTCGCCGGCTCTTCAAATCTCATATAATGGCCTCGGGCCGGAGTTCTACCGAAAAGGGGGCAGCATGTTCGACGGTGGCGAAAGGCATCGATTCGCAAGGCGGGCAGCCCTGACGCTGCTCGCGGTATTCGGTTGTGCCGCGTTTGCCGCCGCCGCCGGCACGGGCGATTTGCGATTGCCGGAAGCTGCCAGGAATCAGGACCCTAATGCGGTTCGCGCGCTTCTCACTCAGAAGGCTGACGTGCAGAAGCCTGACGTGCAGAAGCCTGACGTCAATGCGCGGTCCAGCGACGGTTCGACGGCTCTCCTCTGGCTGGCGCACTGGAACGACGTGGATTCGGCGGACCTGCTGCTGAAGGCGGGCGCGGATGCGAACATCGCAAACGACTTCGGCATGACGCCGTTATCGCAGGCGTGCATCAACGCAAGCTTCGAGTTCGTGCGGCTGCTTCTAAAATCGGGCGCGAATCCAAATACGGCGATCGCCACCGGCGAAACTCCGCTGATGACCTGTGCGAAAACCGGCAACGTCGACGCAGTTCGTCTGCTGGTGGAATACGGGGCCGCGGTCAACGCAAAGGAGCCGGCGCAGGGCCAGACCGCGTTGATGTGGGCCGCCGCCGAACGTCATCCGAACGTGGTGAGTGCGCTGGTTGCAGCGCATGCCGATCTTAAAGCCCGTTCTAAAGATGGGTTTACGCCGATACATTTCGCCGCGCGGGTCGGGGACCTGGAGAGCGTCAAGCTGCTGCTGGCCGCCGGCGTGGATGTGAACATCCAGACTCAGACCGGCCAGTCGCAGACCGGCGACAACGACGAGCCGGTAGTGCAGATTGGAGTCACCAGACCTCTTAGATCTGGCGGAGCCACGGGCTACACCCCCCTGCTGGTCGCGACTTTGCGGGCTCAGGTGGACGTTGCCCTGTATCTGCTGGATCACGGCGCCGATCCCAACATCGATGCCGCGGGTTTCACACCTTTGCATTGGGCGTCGACCACGTGGGAAGGCTACGCCTCGAATCCCGTGTATGGTTTTGAAGACCCCATGTCCGGAATTCCGGATCGGCAGGCCAAGCTGCGGCTGGTGAAGGCCCTGCTGGCCCATGGCGCAAAGGTGAATGCTCGTATGACCAGGCGCCAACCGTCGTTTGCCACCGGATACACGGACGCGGTCGGAGCGACTCCGCTGCTGCTGGCCGCCTCGGTCGACGATGTGGAGATGATGCGCATTTTGCTTGCGGCCGGCGCCGATCCCAAAATTCCCACGGCGACGAATGCGACCGCTATCATGGCGGCAACGGGTCTGAATCACGGCATAGGCGAGTCGCTGGTCACGGAAGCGCAGGCGATAGATGCGGTCAAGCTTCTGTTGGATCTCGGCCTTGACCCGAGAGGCGAGACCACCGTCGGGGAGAATGCACTGTTCGGACCAGCCTATCGCGGGTGGAACACACTCCTCGCGCAGCTAATCGACCTGGGCGTGAATGTGAATTCCGTCAGCAAGGCGGGCACGACACCGTACCGCGCGGCGAATGGTCAAGGCGACCGGCTCGGTGGCGTCCTCGTTAATAAGGAAGGCGTGGATCTGCTGCTGAAGCATGGCGCGGATCCAACATTAGGAGTCGTCTGCGAATCCCAGAATCGGTGCCGCGAAGTGAAGTGAGGAGTCCAGGATGACACGCCACGGCATCTATGGGATCGCGACAGGCTGTTTGGTGGTGTTCGCTGTTGCGGCTTTCGGTTTTCAGGACAATAAGCCGGCGACTCCCGCGAGCGAACTCGTCAATAAGTATTGCGTCGGTTGCCATAACCAGAAGCTGAAGACCGCGAACCTCCTGCTCGATCGAGCGGATTCTCAGCATCCCGCCAACTCGGCGCAGGCGTGGGAAAAGGTCATCGTGAAGCTGCGAAGCCGTGCCATGCCGCCTCCGGGCATGCCTCGTCCGGATGATGCGACCTACGATTCGGTGGCGGATTGGCTGGAAACGGGAATCGATCGTGCGGCTGCGGCCAAGGTGAATCCGGGCCGGACCGCCAGTCTGCATCGTCTCAATCGTGCCGAGTACGCCAATGCCGTGCGGGATCTGGTCGCGGTGGAGGTGGATGCTCAGGCGACGCTGCCTCCGGATGAGCAGGCATTCGGATTCGAGAACAATGCGGACGCGCTTTCGATGCCTCCGGCGCTGCTGGACCGGTACGTATCCGCTGCGGCGGCCATCGCGCGCCGCGCCGTGGGCGATCCGAACATGCCACCGGCGTTCGTGCGCTACGGCGCGATGAAGGATAATGCCAACGACCAGACGTATCTCAGCCAGACGGAGCGTCTGGGCGAGGACTTTCCGCTGGGGACCAAAGGTGGCGTCGCCGCCCGTCACTACTTTCCGGTCGACGGCGAGTATGAATTCAAGCTTCGTCTGCAGCGGGCTTGGAGCAGTCCCATCCGCGGCCTGAACGTGCCGAATCATTTCGAAATCCGCGTGGATGGAGTGCGCGTGGCTCAATTCACTCTGGGCGGAGGAAAGGCGCCGACCCCGACATTTGAGTACGACGGTGACGAAGCCCTGCATGTGCGCGTTCCGGTGAAAGCCGGCCTGCGGCAGGTCATGGCGACCATGCTTAAGTCCGACGACCCGGAACCGGAGGGGGGCGGCCCGGATCGCCTTTCGCCTTACAGCCGCAATTCCGACAACGCAAACTCGCCCATCGCCATTGCATCTCTGCTGATCGGCGGTCCCTATAACGGAAAAGTGCCGCTCGACTCGCCCAGCCGCAAGCTTCTTTTTGTCTGCCGTCCCGCGAATGCGGTCGACGAAGTTCCCTGCGCGACCAGGATCGCGTCCAATTTGGCCCGCCGGGCTTATCGGCGTGCTGCAACGGATGACGACGTACAGACGCTGCTCGGCTTCTTCGAACGTGCTCGCGCGGCCGGGACCTTCGACGACGGGATTCGCTCGGCGCTCGAGCGGGTGCTCGTGAGCCCGGATTTTCTCTTCCGCATCGAGGCCGATCCCGCAGGGGTTGCTCCAGGTGGCGCTTATCGCGTCTCCGACGTCGAGCTGGCTTCGCGATTGTCGTTCTTCTTATGGAGCAGTATTCCGGACGACCCCTTACTGGACGTGGCGATTCGCGGAAAGCTGCACGAGCCGGCGGTACTGGAGCAGCAAGTCCGGCGCATGCTTGCCGATCCCCGCACGCGCGCCTCGCTGATCCAGAATTTCTTCGACGATTGGCTGCAGACCCGTAATGTATGGCTGCTCAATCCCGATAGCACCAAGTTTCCCTGGTTTGACGACAACCTTCGCACCGCGTTCGTGACCGAGACGGAGCTATTCCTCGACGCGCAATTGAAAGAGGATCACAGCATCCTCGACCTGTTGACGTCGGATGAGACTTTTCTCAATGAGCAGTTGGGCCGCCACTACGGAATTTCCGGAGTCTATGGGAGCCACTTCCGGCGCGTAAAGCTCACCAATGAGAATCGCTTTGGGCTGCTGGGCAAGGCCAGCGTGCTCGCGGTCACGTCTTACACGACACGAACGTCGCCGACTATCCGCGGTAAGTATCTGCTCGAAAACATCCTCGCCGCGCCGATGCCGGCGCCGCCGCCCAATATCCCTGCGCTTGAGTCGAGCAATAAGGAAGGCAAGCCCTTGTCCGTCCGGGAAATGCTGGAGATGCATCGGGCAAGTCCGGCGTGTGCGGGTTGCCATGCGCGGATGGATCCGCTGGGGCTTAGCCTCGAGAATTTCGATGCCATCGGACAGTGGCGCGAAACGGATGCGGGCCACGCCATCGATGCCTCGGGTGTGCTGCTGGACGGCACCAAAGTCAACGGGCCGAGGGAATTGCGGCAGGCTCTTATGGCGCAGAAGACGCAATTCGCCGCAGCGGTTACCGAGAAGCTGTTGACGTACGCTCTGGGCCGCGGACTGGAATATTATGACGCACCCGCGGTCCGCGCGATCGATCGTTCGGCGGCGGCGGATGGCTACCGCTGGTCCTCACTGATGCTGGCGATCGTGAAAAGTGCGCCGTTTCAAATGCGGACTGCCGCACAGCAAGCAGGAGAATCACGTTGATGAACAACACCGGGTTCGTATCGAAGAAAGCTCTTTCCCGCCGCACGATACTTCGGGGAGCGGGCGCGGCTGTCGCTCTGCCATTGCTCGATGCTATGGTGCCCGCTTTCGCGCCGGCAGCGACCACAGCTCCCGTGAAGCGCTTCGGCGTGGTCTACCATCCCAACGGCGTGATCTACGATAAGTGGCTGCCGACGGGCGCCGGTTCTCAATTCGAACTGTCCCCCACGCTGAAAGGACTCGAGCCCTTCAAGGAAAAGTTGATCGTCGTCACGGGCCTGTTCAGCGATCAGGCGGAACCTCTGGGCGATGGGGGCGGGGACCACTCCCGCGCTTGCGGCAGCTATCTGACGGGCGTGCACGTGAAGAAGTCGGACAGCCTCCTTGAGAATGCCGTCTCCATGGACCAGATTGCCGCCAAGGCGTTCGAGCGCGAAACCCAGCTCTCCTCGCTGCAGATGACGGCCGACGAGAACAGCCTCCTGGGATCCTGCGATCTGGGCTACAGCTGCGCCTATAGCAGCACGGTTTCCTGGCTGACGCCGACGCTGCCGCTGATGGCGGAAAACAACCCGCGCGTCCTTTTCGAGCGGATGTTCGGATCGAGCGACAGCACCGATGCCCGCGTCCGTGCCGCACGCCTGAAGCAGGATCGGAGCCTGATCGATTCCGTAAACGACCGCGTGAGCCAGCTTCAGCGCAAGCTTGGGACGGCCGACAATCGCAAGGTGGACGATTATCTCGCGGCGTTGCGGGACGTGGAGAGGCGAATTCAGAAGGCGGAGGAGCAGAGCTCCAAGGAACTACCGGACGTGCATCAGCCTGCCGGCATTCCCGATGGGTTCGATGAGCAGGTCCGATTGCTGTACGATCTGCAACTGCTGGCTTACCAATCCGACTTGACCCGGGTGATCACCTTCCTGTACGGCCGCGAGCAGACCGGCAGGCCCTATCCGCAAATCGGGGTGCCCGAGCCGCATCATCCCCTCACGCACCACCAGAACGACCCGGTGAAGATGGAAAAATGCACCCGCATTCAGCGGCATCATATCGCGCTGTTTGCCGAGTATCTCGAGAAACTGCGCAATACCCCGGATGGCGATGGCTCGCTACTGGATCATGTCATCCTGCTGTTTGGCTCCGGCATAAGCAACAGCGACCGGCATACGCATGGTCCGCTGCCGACGTTTGTCGTAGGCGGTGGATCGGGGACGCTGAAGGGCGGCCGCCACCTTATTTATCCGGAGCATACTCCGCTCACGAATCTTCAGCTCACCTTGCTGAATAAGCTCGGTGTGCCGGCCGAATCGCTAGGGGACAGCACCGGACAATTCAAGGAACTGTCCGAGCTGTAGTCGACTCGCTTCCGCCTGCCCTCTTCTATATCAGAAATCAAACCGGGCGTTGAAAGTGATGGTCCGAGTTCCCGTCGCCGTCGTGATCCGGCCGAACGTCGTGGTGTTGATGCTGGTGTTCGGATTGCCCCACTGCGGTTTGTTGAGCAAGTTGATCACATCGGCTCTGACGGAGAAGCTTTTGCCTTCGCTGATCCGAAACTGCTTGTTCAGCGCGCCATTCAGGCCAAGCTGCCCTGGGCCTTTCATGAAGGGCAGATTTACAGCCGTGTTGCCGGTGGTTCCCGGTTGTGGATTCGCGAAGATGATGTTCCCCGAGCCATCCACCACCACTTGATTGGTAAAGCGGCCAGGGAGCGTGGGATCGCCTCCAAAGCTAGGTACGGGGGCAACCTTCGTAGTAAGCCCCGGGAAATACTGGACGAAGCCGTTTCCTTTTACTACCTGTCCCGCGTTGTCCGGAAAAGCCCCGACCAGGTCCGCCGTATTCGTTCCGCGGAAGTTAAGAGTGTTGTCGGTAGACGTCAGAGTGAGAGGGGTGCCGGAAACCCAGGAGAAGCCGGATGAGAGCTCCCATCCTCCCACCACCTGCCGGCCGATCGCGCTATTTCCGAGAAATTTCCCCATGCTGCCGAATGGCAGGTCCCAGGTGATGTTGCCTTGGAGAAGATGGGTGCGATCGATGTTCAGCAAGCCCTTGCTTAACGACAGATTGTTTTGGTCTCGAATGAGGTTGTCGCCCAGTGCTTTGGAAAAGGTGTAGCTAAACTGACCGCTAACGCCCTTTGAGAAACGCTGGCTCACGTGACCTTGAACCGAATTGTAGGTCGAATTGCCGTTGTTTCCCACCAGCGCCACGCTGCCGAACTGCGGATTCCTCACGAAGAACTGTTGCGGCAGGTTTCCGTTTGTCAGGATTCCGCCGTTCACTCCTGTAGCCGTCGGGGTGGTGTTCAGAAAGTTCGCCAAAGCTCCTACCGACCCATTGGCGATGAACTGGTTCGTGGTAGCCAATTTCCGGAGTGCCTGAGAACCGGTGAGCGTGGTCCCGTTCACGATGCCGACGCCGGGAATGTTCAGGCCCTTCAACATTGTGTCGAACAGTGGGGCGTTCCCGCCATTCCGCGTGACATTGAACGCATCCAGAAAACCGTTGGAAACGATGTTGGTGTCGTTGATCTGCTGATTTGTCAGCAGCTTGGAACCCTTATTGCCGATGTAACTCACGTCCACGGTGAGGTTGCGCACGATCTCACGCTGTATAGAGACGTTGAAACTTTGAATGTAGGGCGTCCGGATACCGTCGGAGTAACCCGTGATCGTCGCGCTACGGTTCGTCAAAGGAACCGGAGAGAACGGCACGGCGCCGCCGGTTGAAACGGGAATCAAACTGGAATTCACGTTCGCCAAGTCCAGGTAGGAGGAAGGCACATAAGTCACGTTCAGGGTCTGGCCCGGGAGGTTCCCGATATTGGTGTTCAGGGTGAGGAAATCGATATTTCCGGCGTAGTTGATGCCATATCCGGCACGCAGGATCGTATCCCGTTTAAACCACGGGAGGTTCCAGCTGATGCCCACCGACGGAGCAAAGTTATTCCAATCGTTGTTGTAGATGGTCGTGCCGGGGTTGGCCGAATCCTTTCCCACGAATTCCGTGGTCGTCAGCTTGCCATTGTTGGTGTAGGGCGTTCCGGTATTCGCGAAACCCGTTCCCGAAATTCCAAAGAGTCCGGCCTGGCCACCCGTGAAGCGGCCGCCCAAACCGTTGCTCTCGTAGGGAACGCCGAAGAAATCGTAGCGCAGTCCCAGATTAACTGTAAAGTTACGCGAGACCTTCCAGTTGTCTTTGAAGAAACCCGCCCAGGAGTTGGAGTGGTTATTGCGGCCGAACAGAATCGACTTGGTGTAGGCAGTCCAGTCGGTTTGGGTGGGACTGTTTACATAAAACTGCTCCTGAATGCTGGCAACCGAACCTGCCAGATTGGCCAGCAGATCCTGAGCCGTCGTGATATCGGAGGAGTTCAGTCCGGGGAAATTGGTGCTGTTGACGTTCGGCACCGGTACGGCGCCGACACCCAGCGTCACGAAGGGACGGGTGGTTTGCGCACCGCCGCTGTTCTGTGATCTTGAGCTGGTGTAGTCCGCCTCGAAACCGGCGGTGAAGGAGTGGGATCCCTTGCTGAAGCTGAAGGTGTCTGCGATCTGTGTAAACGGGCTGATGGTCTGGCGCGGCGAAGAAACGTTCATTCCGGCGTACAGACCCAGACCGGCGAGGCCGCTACCCAAGCTGGCGCCAGTCTGCGTGTAGAGGAACTGCCCGCCCACTTGCGGGAAGCTCGCGCGCGCCGCCTGAGCTGTGGTAGCGAGGTCCGTTTCCTGAGCGCCATTCCAGCAGCATCCTAAGTCCAGAGGCGAGGTCCCCTGCCAGGTATCGCGCTTCAGCCCGAAGCGGAATTCATTCAGCATGGATGAGGAAATGACTCTCGACCACGACGCGGTGTAGAAATCCGGGTACCGCTGGACGTCGCCGAAGTATCCGGTGGGAAAGTCGGGAAGTCCGGTCTGGCCAGTGACGCCATAATCGTGCTCCCGCGTCATGACGAAATTGAGTTTGTTGCTGTCGTTGAGCTGATAGTCGAAACGCGTTGTGATGTGGTTCCGGTTGGGGTTGGGACTCTGGCCCGTTGCGCCATCGATGCCGGCATCCCTGCGCTGCCACCGGAAACCCGCGGTGTTCAAACCGTCGCCGACGGTGTAGTCATTCGGAAGCGGCATGTATTTGCCCAGGTATTGCGGACCAAACCACGTGGGATCGATCCTGGTACGATTCGGGTCCTTGACGTCGGTGAACACGTTGAAGGAGTTCAGGAATAACGGAGTCCCATTCGAGGAGGTCAGGATATTGCCGTTCAGATCGACTGAGGGAGTCGTCGAGAAGGCGTTGCCATTCCGCCGGGTCCCCCCACCGGGAGATCCGGATGTGAGATACCGGAAGATTCCCTGCCGCGCCGGGGCGGTCAAGACGGTTGAGACGGTGGTCACTTTTTCCACATATCGCTGGTCATCCAGCAGGACGAAGAAAAATGCTTTGTTCTTCTTGATCGGTCCACCGAGCCGGCCGCCAAACTGGTTCCGGTTCAGGTAATCCTTCTGCGAACCGGTGAGGTTCTGAAAATAGCCCAGCGTGTTGAACATGGAATTGTTGTTGGTGTAGAACAACGCGCCGTGGAATTCGTTGCTGCCGGCCCTGGTCCGCATCTGCACTTGCGCGGAGCCGCGGCCCAGCGCAGGATCGATGGAATTCGTGCTGACGCGAACTTCTTCCACCATGTCCGGACTGGTGAACGTCGCGGAATAGGTCCCGTTGTTATAACGGCCGTCATTGGTGACCATGCCGTCGCGAGTCGTGTTCACGTCGCTGGTCTGGGTCCCGGCAAAGCTTGTCACCGGGCCAAAAGGACCGGGCACCAGGATGACACCCGGTGTCAATGTGACCAGATCCAGCACGTTGCGCGTGGCCACAGGGAGACTGAGCACTTCTTTCTCCGCCAACACGCCACCGACCGATGCTGAAGTCGTTGCCAGCAGCGTATCCGCCTGCGCGACGACTTCTACCGATTGCGCCGCGGCCCCTACCTGCAGGGTGAAGTTCAGCCGAACGGGCTGGCCCTGACCGAGTTGGACGTTGTTGTACGTCGCGGTCTGAAATCCCGAGAGCGCCGCAGTCAGCGTATACTGGCCGGGCTGGAGGCTGGGAAACTCGAAGTTGCCGGTTTCGTTCGTCGTACGTACCGTAACGATCCCCGTGTTGACGTTCTTGGCCGTAACTTCGACCTTGGGAATAACTCCTCCATTGGCGTCCGACACGGTGCCGCCGAGAGTAGCGTTCACCTGGGCAAAGGTGTGACCAGGAAAACTGAGCAACAGCAACAACGCTCCGCTGCAGGCAGACACAAGACTCTTCACGTGTATTCTCCTTTATCAAACTGTTCGAATTAAACTGTTCGAGGTAGGGTGGAATTCGATGGACACAATGCCCCCCAAGGCACTAATCTGGGGTGATTGTGGCTCCGATGGCGCGCAGAGTCAATGATCCTGCCTTGATAGACGGGATCAATCAAATTGATGTAAGAGGTGCCGGATTACTTCCCGACCATGTGTTGAACGTCTTTGTTGTTTTCCTGGCAGATATATTCGATCAGCTCGCCGCGCAACAGGCTCGGATGCGTGGTGAACGACCAGGGTTTCGAAAACGTCTTGGGATCGTCGATGGTATGTTCGATTTGCAGATGTCCGTAATCCGGGCGGGTAATGCGCTCGGTGACCTTCATGTCGGCGGAGTGCGGTGTTCCGCCTTCGTCCAGCCAGGTGATATCGTTCTGTCCGACCGTCTCGACCACCAGGGTGTCGCCTTCCCAATGCCCGATGGAGTCTCCCAGCCAGGTGTACTCAACTTTCGGATCGTGCGGGCGGCCATCCATGAAGATCTTCCGCCAGATGTGCGCACCGCCTTCGTAGACGATCACGATGAGCTGCGGCGTCTGAACGATCGTCCAGGGATAGGGCGTCGTGCTCATGCGAGGCACGCCCGGCGGCAGGCAATAGGACTCCGGATCGCCCTTACTCAAATTATCCTTGCGCTCCTGGTGAATCTTGGCGGCTTCGGGCAGAAACGGTATCGGGTTTCCTGCGGCCGCCAGCACTCCTGCCAGATCGACATTCTCGCGAATTGCGTTGGGCGTCCAGTTCCCGGATAGGTCCGGCTTTCCATCCGCCGTTCGTGGAGTGGGCCCGGGAGGCGGCCAGGCGGGCTTTGCAGCCGCAGGCTTCGGAGGCTGGGCCGCCGGAGCGGAAGGGGCGGCGGTTTGCGCCATTCCCAGCCCGGACACCGCCAAGGTCACCACGATCGCCTGCCAAATCTGCGAGTTTGTTCTGAAGGCCATAAGAATCCTGCTACCTCTATTCTATATGAGTGTCTGAGCGGTCCCTGTTGAGAATAGCCTTGTTTAGGATAGCCTTGAGCTTTCGGTCCGTCGATGGAGCCGGAATGATAGTCTCCATCAGATCCATTGATGGCTGGGCGACGCGGCCTAGGGATGTCTTCAGAGCCTGATCAGCTTCATGCCCGGCACGAACTTGCCGATCTCGCCGTTCCTAAGCGCGGTTTCCAGATTCCGGCGCGCGACACGAGCGTGTTCCCGTGCGAGCGTCTCGGCCCGGGCGGCCTCGCGATTTACGATCGCGTCCACAATACCCTGGTGTTGATCGATCGCAATGTGGAACAGGTCCCAGGATTCCGGCGCCAGGTACTGGCGCCTCACGAACGCACTCGGCGAAGCGAAGGGCAGGGAACAAACGTGCTCCATCGCGCGCTGCAGCATACGAGAGTCGGAAAGACGCAAGATTTCCGCATGCAGCTTTCCGTTCAATTCCATGAATTGCTCTAAATAGTCCAGCGTCAATTTGCGCCGCCGAACCACGCGGACCAGTTCGTTATGAAATCCCAGTAATTTGGCAGTATCGGCCGAGGTGCGTATTTTCTCGGCCGTCAAGCGCGCCGCCATTCCTTCCAGCACGCCGCGCAATTCAATGGCGTCATAGATATCCGCGGTCGAAAACCGCTGCGCCACGAATCCGCGCGTGGGCCGGACATCCAGCAGGCCCTCGTGCGCCAGCCGCTCGAGGACCAGGCGAAGGGGGATTCGGGAAACGCCCAGCTCGGCCGCGAGCGGAACTTCCCGGATTCGTTCGCCTGGCTGGAAGCGCCCTTCGAGCAGCATCTCCCTCAGAACCAGGCTGGCCCTTCCCGTTTGCGAGCCGCGCGCTTTCGCCTTGGGATCGGCGGAGTCCGCAGCCGGGGGCGTAATGGTAATGACGGTTCGTCGCGGCACAGAGCTTTATTGTAGCTCCCTATGGTTATCAGAATATGTGAATTCGAATATCAACTCCGCTCCATCGACTGTCGGGAATTCAGGACTTATACTGCTCTAGACCCTAATACTCTGACCCCCTCAGAGTTGGAGTTTCCAGCGCGCCGGGTTGCAAGCGCATGGCCCGGTGCGCTGGATCTCCTGAAAGCCACTCCCAAAAACAAAAAGTCCCGCTAAAACAAACGCCGGACCCCTCTTTTCGAGGAAATCCGGCGAAAGTATCAACCAGGAGATTCTAGCGCGTCACTTCCACCTTTTTTCCGGCGCCCATGGCTGTTTCCGGAACCCGGATAGGCTCAAGCGAGGCCAGGATTTCGGCACGGCGATTTTCAAACCACGGAGGCAGGTGGAGCTTGCTGCCCAGTTCTTCCTTGGTTTCGTCTTTCTGGAAAGACTCCGGAGCATTGCAGCAGCTCTCGACCAGGATTCCGCCGGGACACCGGCAATACATCGAGTAGAAGTAGAACCGGTCCTTGATCTCGGAGGCGTCGGTATAGCCGAGTTCCTCGTAGATCGCCTTCTGCTCGGCTAGCGCGTTCTGGTCGGCCCCCCACAGCGCGATGTGGTGGACTGTGCCCGCGCCGAAGGTCCAGCTTCCGGCCGGGCGATCCGGCTCGTGCAGCAGCGTCACCGTCTTGTTCGCGCCGCCCGACCCGGTTTCGAAGCGATGATACTGCTTGTCCGCGCCGGTTTTACGGAACCCCAGGGCTTCGGTGAAGAACCGCTCGGTCTCCTCGACCTCTCGCACCGAGAGAACCGCGCCATGAAATCCATGGGCCGCTTCTTTCCGGGAGATTTCAGGAGTGGTCCAGCCTTCGCGCTGGTCGGCGCTGTCCTCGATGACTTCGAAGGCCAGGCCCGATGGATGGCGGAATCGGATGAACGACTGCCCGAATCGCTCGGCCACGGGATCCTGATCCACGTTGCGTTTCTTGAAGTGCTCCTTCCAGAACGGCAGGGTTCCCTTGGGAACGGTAAATGCCGTAGCGGAGACCTGCCCTGACCCCTTGCGCCCCTGCTTGCGGCCGTAGGGGAACGTGGTCATGACCGAGCCAGGCTCCAAATTGGCGTTCGAGTAGTACAAGTGGTAGATGGGAATGGATCCGTCCATCAGAACAGTCTGCTTGGCCATGCGCAGACCGACTACCTGGGTGAAAAAGTCGACGTCTTCCTGGGCGCCACCGGCACAGGCGGTGATGTGGTGATACCCGGTTAGCGGATAATTCATAGTTTCTCCTCAGCGAAAATGATCTACTTCAGATTATGCGATATTTCTACGAGCACAAGAACAAGTTGGCGATCACCGATCGGAGCCACCTGCTGGCGGGGTCCTGAGTATACCGTTCATGCCAATGCTGCACGATGTAGTAGGCGGGCATGCTGAACGGCAAGGGAAGCACCTTAATGTTGCCGGGACCGGAAAGGTGCCGGGCCAGCTGCTCCGGCAAAACGGCCAGGTAATCCAAGGTTGTGATGATCGAGGCGATGCCCAAAAAGCTGGGAACCACAAGCCCCACTCTGCGCCGTATATTCTTCGCTTCCAGCGTCTTTTCGACGATGCCGTGACCGGTTCCGCAGGGCGTGATTGCCAGATGGGTTTCGTCCTGGAACTGGTCCAGGCTCAACGCATCTCCGATCCTGGGATGATCGCGGCGAAGAGCGCACACAAACCTTTCCTTGAACAGCCTCTGCTGACAGAATCCAGCGCCCATCGGCAGGATGAATCCCACAGCTAAATCGGCTTGCCCCGATTCGAGGAACTCCGGGATATCGTCGGAGAGCCTCCGCAAATCTATTCCCACGTTAGGCGCGATCTTATTTAACCGCTGCATGAGGCGCGGCATCAACGTGACCTGCGCGATATCGGTCGAATACAAGTTGAAGCGCCGGTCCGAGGTCAGCGGATCGAACACCACATGGAGATCGAGGGCGGTTTGCAGAATGTTTTCCGCACTCTTCAGCAAGCCGATGAGCTCGACCGCGTGCGGCGTCGGGTTCATGCCCGACGAGGTTCGAACGAATAAAGGATCGTTGAAATGCCTGCGCAGCTTCGCCAGGCTCATACTGATGGCCGACTGGCTCAGATCGAGATTCTCGGCCGTTTGGGATACGCTTCGGGTCTTATGTAGCTCGGTAACTACGGCCAGCAGCTTTAAGTCGATATTGGTCACGTCCGAACGCCCTGAGCAACCGGGCCCCCCTAATTCCAAGGAAGCATATCACAGAAATGCATGCATTTGTAGAGGGTCCGGGATAAGACGCACTACAAACTGATAGGCGGTCCGGGCGGCCACACTTGCGAATGCATGCATTCTGGCCGGAATCAGAATGTTTGATGGGACTTATCAGTCTGATTCTATTGATCGGTTTTAGCGTGTGGCGCTTGGATCGCCGGTTGCTGGAGGGGCAAAATCCTGCTTGCCGGGGGGGCCAAGGATTTGCGTGAAAAGAGGCTTCAGCGCATCCGCCCAGACCTGGTAGCCGGGTATCGCAGGATGCAGCCGGTCGGCGTTCATCATCCCGTCGAGAAGCTTGCCGTCCCGATCCGCCAGCATCGCATTGATGTTGAGATACCGAATCTTCCGGCCGTCGGCCAGCTTCGCCAGATTGCGATTGATCTTGTCAATGGTGGGCATCACCGCGATGTTGTCGTTACGGGGGAAGATCGCGGTCGCGATGATGGT
Organism: Bryobacteraceae bacterium; assembly: GCA_036003585.1. Classification (GTDB taxonomy): domain Bacteria; phylum Acidobacteriota; class Terriglobia; order Bryobacterales; family Bryobacteraceae; genus Palsa-187. Next base: position 110,742 of record DASYSG010000083.1, read on the forward strand.
AGCGCCGGGAGCCTTGGTTTGCAGAATGTCCAGGACGGCCTTGAGGCCCCTGGTGATATCGGCCACTTTGGCGTCGTCACCTTCAGGAGGAACAGTTCGGCCAACATTATTGGTCCCGGCCAGGAGCACGATGATCTTGGGATCGACGCCGTCCAGCTCCCCATTGGCGAGCCGCCACAGGATGTTCTGAATCGTATCGGCGCCCCATCCGAAATCTGCCGCGTTCCATCCAAAGAAGTTCTGGTTCCAATTCGCCAGCAACGCTGGATAGTCGGTGGCTCCCCAGCGCCGCGTAATCGAATCGCCTTCGAAGTAGATGTCGATGCGGCCCTGCTTAGCTTTTTCGAGCAGCTGGGCATGGGCCTTTAGCGAGTTCTGATCCGTACGCGAGGCAGGTTGATCCGCCGGCGCCTGCGCGAATGCTGCGATCGCCCATAGTCCTGCGATCAGCGGCGCGGTTGTCCTCATTTAATTTTGAGGTTCTTGTCCGCCCACGGGATGAAGTACTTCCAATTCGGCCCGTCGGTATGGCCGCCGTCATGCTGCCGCCAGGCAAGCTGGCCGTCGAGCATGCTCACGTTCACCGCGGGCATCTTCTCGTGGTTGTAATCATCCGACGTGCCGAGGTCCTTCGCACCCAACAGACGGAAGACTGGCCCCGCGGCGACAGCTGCCATATAACTGCCCTGGTGGTCGAGCCACTTCGCGTCGTTTTTCTCCGGCACCCCGTAGCTGATAAACGTCAGCCGCGGCGCGCACAGTGCGATCAATTCGTGGGCGTCCACCGGCAGATCGCCGGCGTTCTTGCTCCCAAACGTTGCTTCGCTCGCGCCGTACTTCATGAAGTTGCCCGCCATCCAATGGTATTCGCCGGATCCGGTGAGATTTTCCACCGCTTCACCCCAGTTGCGGCGATGCAGCTTGGCTCCGCCTTCGCCCGAAGAGCCGACCAGAACCACTGCGAAACGGGTGTCGAACGCCATGGTCACCAGGGCTGCTTTTCCATAACGCGAAACGCCTTCGATCCCCACGCGTTTTGCGTCCACGGCTTTATCGGTCTCGAGATAATCCAGTCCGCAGGCTGCGCCCCAGGCCCACGCGCGCAAAGAACCCCAGTCGTCGGGCTTGCGAGGCTGGCCTTTGTTGACCAGGCCGATCACGCCCCTGGTCAGTCCGGCGCCGTTGTCCGCCTGGATGCTCGTGGGGTTGATGGACGCATAGCCCCATCCATCGGCAATCAGTTGCTGTGTCGCGGGCGGATCGCCGCCAACCTGCGGAGCAGGGCCGCGCCCATTTGGGTTAGGGACGCCCGGGAGCCCGCCGCCGCCGAACATCATCATCACCGGAACCGGGCCGGTGGCATCGGCCGGCGTGACCAGGGTCATTTGGATGTCGACGTTGATCTGTGGATATGACGAATTGTCCACGTGGCCGACCAGTTGCTTGCCGACAACGGGCCGCGCGCCGACCATCGCATTGACTGTGCTGGTGACGGTCCAGGTCACTTGCGGAACGTTCTTCGGAACCCGGCCGAGCACCTCCCGCTCGAAATCTTCAACGATCTCCGGACGTCGTTGATTCCACCACATCGCTGGAGTCGTGACTTTCTTGCCATTCTTCAAGGTCAGGACGTCCGGCAGGACCGGAAACGGGTTCGCGGTGGACTCGTCATAGTTCGCGTGATTGGGCGCGCTTTCGTTGCCGCTCGGTCCCGGACGGAGCGCCTTGATTCCGAGCTGCTCCATCATGTTCTGATGATCCTGAGCCGCCGTCCAGTTGATGGGTGGAGGCCCAGCGCTCGTGTCCGGCTGCCCTTTTTGACCGAATAGGCCGGCAACGCAACCTGCCAGAGCCAGAGTCAATGCACCAGCTATTTTTAGGGAGTTCATACTCGTCCTGAGCTTATCCTAATTTTTCTACGAGCGTTCATTCTCACCGGCCGCCCTTCAGTTGCGAATACACCATGCTGACGAACCGGTCGGCGCTGGTTCCCGCTCCGGCAGGCGATAATCCGCCGGGAACCTTTGCATCATAGGGAGCGGTTACTTTCGCGGCCAGGACTTCGCGCTCGCTCTTGCCCTCGCCGATCATCTTCTGCACCTTTGCTTGTACGTCGAGGATCATGTCGCGGTAGGGAACGATGTCGGTTCGGTGGATGACGGTGCCGTGACCTGGAATGAGCCGGGTATTTGGACCAGCCAGCTTCATCGTTTGATCGAGCGCTTCCAGTGCGCCCTTCAGCGTTCCGCCGTTGTTGGTGTCGATGAAGGGGTACCCGTAGTTGCGATAGAAATCGCCAATCATGATGACGTCCGCATTTTCGAACCGGATCATCGTGTCACCGCCGGTGTGGGCGGCCCGGACCGGAATCAGGTCCACGATTTCGCCGTTCAAATGAAGCTTTACCGGATCGCCCATACCGTAAGTCACTACTGGGAGTCGAGCCGGATCTCCCGCCGGAGCCTGGTTGGCCGCTCCGGGCCGCGCCGGGGGATGCAACATTTCCTCCCGCAGTTCTTCGCGCGCGAACAGCAACGCGCCCATCTTGACGAAATTCGCATTGCCCGCGGTGTGGTCGGGATGGACGTGCGTGTTGACCAGAAACCGAATCGGCTCCGAGCTGATTTTGCGGATCGCCGCCGCCACTTTGTCCGTAATCTGCGCGTACTGCGCATCCACCATGAAGATCCCATCCGGGCCGGCCAATATGCCGATCCTGCCTCCGGCGGCGTCTTCGTGGCCGGGATCGGCTCCAGCCGAACCGGAGAGCATGTAAAGGTTGGGCGAGATCTTTTCGGTCAGAATTTCGATCTTGGCGTAATCGATTCCCTGCGCCCAGGCGCTCAAGGAAATCGCAACTGCGGCCGCGGTCACAAGGGAACATTTTCTGGCTGGTGTCATCGGTCTGGCTCCTAAACCCGGGTTGCCACACGCTTTCCGCCGAGCACCGTGGCACTCGGGAAAAGTCTCTGGCGGCCCATCCGTTTGTTCTCGTAATTATCGGCGAACTCGAAGCTCCCGTCCCTTAGCTCCAGCACCGCGATGTCGGCCGGCGCTCCCACTTTCAGCGTGCCGCATCCGCTGAAGATCGGGAACGCGCGGGACGCGTTGACGGTGGCGCACGCCACCACCTGATCGATGGGCATGCCCAGCATCAGGAACTTCGACATCACGTTCGGAAAGTCGATCACCTGCGACGTGCGGCCCTCGGTGGTCCAATCGGTCGAAAAAGTATCCGGGAGGAAGCCCGCCTTCAGCACGCGTTCGACGATGTCCCACCGCAAATGGCCGGTTCGTCCATTGCCGACGTCGAAGCGGACGCCGCGGCGGCGGGCCGCCAGCACCTCCGGCAGGATGTGCCCTGCGTCGTCGGAGATGCCGTTCGGCGGCGGCGCAAACATGTGGGTCACGATATCGCCAGGCTTCAGGAGTGCGAGAAGCTTGGGCAGCGGTGACACGGTCTGACCCATGTGAATCATCACGGGCAATTGAAACGACGAAGCCACCTCCTGCGCGCGCCGGAGCACCTCGAAATCGTTCGCGCCGGCGACATCTCGTGACAGCCGCGCCTTGACGCCGACGATCATTTCGCGGTTGCGTCCAATAGCTTCGCGCGCTGCGCCCACATCGGCGCGGTTGATATCCATCGTGTCGCCTTCGGGCAAGATGCCGGCACGCCCGATATTGATCAGGACGCGGCACGGCTGGGGCGCAGACTTGGCCACCGCAATCGCTTCGCCGATGTGGTCCGCGCCCTGCGATCCCGCGTCGATGAGTCCCGTGACGCCGTCGGCGAGGCATAGCGCCGGACCATCCTTAACACGCGTCGCGTGGGTATGAATATCGATCAAGCCGGGCACCACCAGCTTGCCGCGGGCGTCGATCGTATCTGGGGCATTCCCACTTAGGTTGGCGCCGATCGCCGCGATACGGCCCTGCGCGATGGCCACGTCCCGAATCGCGTCCAGCTTGCGCGAAGGGTCGATCACGCGGCCGCTTTTGACGATCAGGTCGTATTGCACCGCTGCTCGCGCACCCGGAATTCGCGCAAATGCCGCGGCGCTTGCGGCCGAGCAGACAAATTGACGCCGGTTCATCACGTTCCATTCCCTCCAGCAATGGGTGAGTTTATCATCGCTGAGGACGGGATGCTCGTCCAGGCAATTCGCGCCATCGGGCTCGCCGGGAGATGTCGCGCGCGGCATCCTGGACGGTTCTGACAAGCTGTGCCACATCGTCCCATACGGGCTCACCCGGGTTCCCGTTTACGGATACCGCTGCTCGCACTTCGTCATCGGCATCGAAGATGGGAACGCTGAGCGCGCGCAGATCGGAATACACTTCACCGTCGGCAGTCGCATATTTCTGCGTCCTGACCAGATCCAATTCGGCCAGGAAGCGTTTCCTGGAGGCGGCCATGTTCCGAGCGGTCCCTGGCTTGAAGATGAGGTCGATCACATATTGTCTGGGCAGAAAAGCGAGCAGCACTTTACCCAGGGCGGTCGAGTGCGCCGGCAGCTCGCGTCCAATATCGCGCTGGGCTCTGATCCGGTAGGAAGTCGCGGAACCGGTTCGGACAGTCCGGGCCGCCGCAGCCTGGATGGCCGTGTCTACGAACCGCGGCCCTTCTACACGATCCACCAGCAGGACGCGGCCTCTTTCCAGAACACCAATACCCGCCGACAACCCGGTCTGCCGCGTGAGCTTGTACAGCGCGGGCTCGGCCACCGTTCGAATCCCGACTTCGCGCAGCGCCCCGTGCGCCAGGGCGACAGGAGCCAGGCCGATCTTGTAGCGCTTCGAGAACTCATCCTTGATCAGATAGCCCTCGCGCTCCAGCCGGCTCAGGATGTAGGTACAACTGCTCTTGGGGATCTTCAGTTGGCGGTGGATATCGGCATTTCTGAGCCCGCCGGGCGTTTGCTCGATCACCTTGAGCAGGGTCAGGGCGCGTTCCAGAGAGCTGGTGCCAGCCACCCGTCCAGATTCGCACACTGTTGGGAGCAATGTTCAATAGGTTGCACAGCCGGTTGACCCCGCCAGCCACAACTTCTATGCTTCGCTTATGACGACATCCAGGAATCTGCCGCTCGGCGCCGTCGCTCTATTTCTGGCGGCTGCCGTATCCGCCTCCGCGCACCACTCGTTTGGCGCCGAGTACGACGCGAACAAACCAATCACTCTGACCGGCACCGTAACTAAAGTCGAGTGGACCAATCCGCACAGTTTCTTTTATCTGGATGTGAAGGACGCGTCCGGCAAGGTTACCAACTGGAAGCTTGAAGGCTTTCCTCCGAACGTGCTGTATCGAACCGGATGGAAAAAGGACGTCACCATCAAGCAGGGCGATGAGATCACCGTAACCGGATGGCACGCGCGCGACGGTGGCGACTGGGGCCATTCGCGTGAAGTAACCTTCAAGGACGGCAAGAAGCTGTTTTTCGGGCCGCCCGCCGGAACGGGCGACGGTGGAAATGCGCCCTCCGTGGCCGTCCCCGCGAAGTAGAGCGAGGTAGAAAGGATTACACATGCCGAAATCGCGTATCGTCCTACTCTTCGCAGCGGCCGCGCTTCCCTTTATTGTGGAGGGTCAAACCGCTACCTCAAAAGTCCCGCGCGCAGCCGACGGCAAGCCGGATCTGACGGGAGTCTGGCAGGGAGGTAGCAGCCGGATCGGAACGTGGGAAGAGGCTAACGCGGGCGGCGGCACGAACGCCACCACGGGCCAGGTCACGCCTTTTGCCGTTCGCGGACCTCAGGAGAAGGCGCCGTACCAGCCGTGGGCCGCAGAGAAGGTCCTCGAATCTTTTAACCGCCGGGGTATTGACGATCCGATGGCTCGCTGTCTGTCCCCCGGCGTGCCTCGAACGACGACCATGGGTCTGTTCCCCATGCAGATCGTGCAGACGCCGAAGACCATCGTGATGATGTTCGAGGTGTTTCACGTTTTTCGGGTGATCCCGATCGGCGTCCAGCATCCCGACGATCTGGAAGCATCCTTCATGGGCGACTCGGTCGGTCGCTGGGAAGGCGACACCTTGGTGGTCGACGCGATCGGCTTCAACGACAAAACCTGGCTGGCCGGCACCGGCACATTTCACAGCGACAAGCTGCACGTGATCGAAAAATTCACCCGCATGGACGAAAACACCATTGCGTATGAAGTCACGATGGAAGACCCGGCCGTGCTCACCAAGCCCTGGGTTCAGCACAGCACCATCATGCTTCGTCCCGGCACGCGGCTACGGGAATACGAGTGCGCGGAAAACAACACCGATCTCAACCGCTATGAAAAGCTTCTTCAGGACGAGTCTGTCTTCAGGAGAAAATAGATTGCCGCTCGCCGTTTACGTCGTGCGATAGGCTTCGCGCGCCACTTCGACGTAAGGCACGGGAGCGACCGTGGCCCGGATATCCACGGGGACGTGGCTTTCGACCGTGGCCCGCGAGCCGGTGCCCGGCTGCTGGCCCCAGGTAAACGTCACATCGTTGCCCGGCTGCGCGTGTTCATTGTCCAGCATCGCGAGCGTCAGCATCTTGCCTTCATTGGAGCTGTAGCCGATCCAGGTGGAGACGCCGATGGTCTTGCCGTTCTTCGAGACCTTATCATACGGCCAGGTGGAATATACCGCCGACGGAAATTCGAAGAACTTAGCTCGATCACCCTTGTCGAAGATCGTGCCCATGGCCTTCATCACATCCGCCGAATCGAGCGCCAGAGTGACTTTCGTGCGCCGGGGATTCTTCGAAATCTTCTCCAGCGCTTCCCGTCCCACGAAGTCATGGTCGAACTTCACCATGGATCCGTAACCCAGATCGTAGGGCGTCAGGTAATAATCTTCGATGTTTTCAGAATAGAAGCTGCCGCCCAGGGAACCGATCCCTTCGTAACTGTTGGCGGGCAGCCATTCACGAAAAGCTTTCAGTTTCGGACTGGTATAAATGGCGGGCAGGGGCGAAGGGATCCAGCCCGACTCCAGGGTGTTCGAAGAATACGCCCGCGCGCCGCACAGCCGCAGCCCGAACTCCTCGCCCGCTGCCACGATTGCGTCCTTCACGGCCTCGCCGTCGGCCGCGGGACCGAACAGCTCGAATCCAGGCTGCCCCACCATGCCGTGGCGCAGCGCGCGAACCGGTTTTCCGGCGATGGTGAAGACCGCCATCTGGAAAAATTTGACCTCCGGTACGGAGCCTCCGAGCACCTTCTCCATCACCTTCAGCGCGTTCGGACCCTGCACCTGATACCGGTAGGTCTTGCGCACCACGGCGCCTTTCTGCGCGGCCGCCCTTTCATCCCGGGAGACCTTGGCATTGTAGCCGCCGGTTTCGCAGTTGAACTGGACCCAATTGTGAATCGAAGGCCGGCCAACCAGGTTGAAAACGTTCGGCTCCAGGCCGAACAGAATGACGTCTCCGATAACGTATCCCTCGGGATTGCAGGCCACGAACTGTTTCGCTTTATTGGGACCGAAGTTCTTGAACGTGTTGATTCCCAGGTCGGACAGCAGCTTCAGCGCATCCGGACCTTCCACGTACATATCGGTCATGTGATAGGACTGGTTGAACAGAACGCAGGTTTTCTGCCAGGCGCGCTGCTCGTCCCGCCAGTTGGTGTATTCGGGCGCCACCACCGGATACACGTAGGGGCCGATGGATGAGTTCCTTAGCAGCTTGACGGGGCTGGTCTTCTGTAAAATCGTCTCTAAATTCTCTTGGCTCATAAACAGTCGATTAATCTCCGAATCCGATTCAACGGACCCAAACGGGCTAGTGTAACATCCGAAACGCTTCGTTTATGTTCGTTGTTGTGATGACGGTCATCAACTACGTTGATAATTTTCGAGCGGCCGCGAATGTTCATGATATCCTTTGGGGCGCGTCGCCGCCTCTCCATGCAACGAAGCCAAAAACGAATCCTAACCACGCACGTAGGCAGCCTGGTGCGTCCCGCGGAATTGAAAGCGCTCGCGCAGTCCGGCCAGGATCGTCCGGAAGAAGCTTCGGCAACGGATGACTACGTGGAAAAGCTGCAACGCGCCACATCCGAGGTCGTCCGGAAACAAGCCGCGATCGGCGTGGACATCGTGAGCGACGGCGAATTCGGGAAGTCCAGTTGGTCCAACTACGTGCTCGACCGCATCAGCGGTTTCGAGATTCGCCCCAATCAACTGCGGCCGGCCAACTGGCTCGGGCGCGATCTGCAACGCTTCGGAGACATCATCGCCCGGGAAATGCCGAGCGTGCTGGCTGGCCGGCCCACGGAAGCATGCATCGGTCCGATTGAGTATCGCGACCGGGAGCCTATACGCCGCGCGATCGCCAATTTCCAGGCAGCCTTAAGGGGAGTCGCCGTCCAGGAAGCTTTTTTGACCGCAGTCGCGCCTGCGAGTACCGCCTACGATGGTGTGAACGAATACTATGGCAGCGAGAAAGAGTACATTTTTGCGCTGGCGGAAGCGTTGCGCCAGGAGTACTTGGAAATTCACCAGTCAGGCTTGCTCCTGCAGGTGGACGACGCTGTGCTGGCGAACATGTACGATCACCTGGTGCAGCAGAGTCCCGAGCGCTATCGGGAATGGGCGCAGCTTCGCGTGGATGCGCTCAATCATGCGCTCCGGGGCATTCCCGAGGACCGGGTACGCTATCACGTTTGTTTCGGAAGCTGGCATGTTCCGCACCTGGCGGATGCCGCGCTGGGGGATATCGTCGGCCTGATCCTGCAAGTGCGCGCGGGCGCCTATTCGATCGAAGCCGCGAACCCCAGGCACGAACATGAATGGCGCGTGTGGCAGGAACACAAATTACCAACCGGAAAGATTCTGATTCCCGGTGTCATTACCCATCACACGATTACGGTAGAACACCCCAGGCTGGTCGCGGACCGTATCGTGCGCTACGCGAAGCTGGTGGGACCCGAAAACGTGATCGCCGGAACGGATTGCGGCTTCGCCCAGGTGGACGTAATCGAACGGGTCCCCGAGCCGGTGATGTGGGCCAAGTTCGAAGCTCTGGTCGAGGGCGCAGCCCTGGCCAGTAAAGAGTTATTTTAGGCATGGAGGGAAGAAGGATGTTTCGACCTCGCCGGCTGAGATCAGGAACCCTGTTGATAGCCATCGCTTCGCTGACAGCGGGGACCGTGACCGCGCAGCAGCCGCGCCGCGTGGACGACGCGCTGCTGAAAACCGGCAGCAAGACCGGTGACGAATGGGTCGCCTATGGCGTTAACTGGGCCGAGCAGCGCTTCAGCCCTCTGAAGCAGATCAACGACTCGAACGTCGGCCGTCTCGGATTGGCCTGGTCATCGGAAATCCCGCTCGCGCCGGGCAATCCGCAAACTCACCAGGAAGGAACGCCGCTGGTCTTCAACGGGGTGCTGTACAGCATCACGCCGTGGAGTATCGTGTACGCGGTCGATCTGAAAACCGGCAAGGAAGTCTGGCGCGCCGATCCCGAGGTAAACCAGCAAGTCTGGCAATCGAGAATCTGCTGCGGGGTGGTGAATCGAGGCATTGCGATGTATGAAGGCAAGATCATCGCGCCGGCCGTGGACGGGCGGCTGAGGGCTCTGGATGCGGCCACAGGCCGGATCTTATGGGAGACGAGGGTTTCGCCGGAAACCATGCCTTACACCATCACCATGGCGCCCCGGGTCATCAAGGGCGGCAAGATCATCATCGGAGTGAGCGGCGGCGAGTACGGCATCCGCGGCTTTTTTTCAGCCTACGATGTGAACACCGGGAAAATGCTCTGGCGCTTCTATACCGTGCCGGGCGATCCATCCAAGCCGTTTGAGCATCCCGAGTTGGAAGCTGCCGCGAAAACCTGGAGCAACGAGTGGTGGAAAATCGGCGGCGGCGCGGGCGTCTGGAATGGCATGGCCTACGATGCCGACAATGACATCGTGTACGTCGGCACGGGGCAGCCCGGCCCCTGGACCGATGTTCACCGCGGACCCGGCGACAATCTCTATTCGTGCAGCATCATCGCCGTGCGCGGCTCTACCGGGAAAATGGTCTGGTATTACCAGGAAGTTCCCGGCGACGACTGGGACTACGACTCGATCGCCGATCTGATGCTGGCCGATCTGACCATCAACGGTAAGCAGCGCAAGGTCATCATGCACGCACCGAAGGATGCGTTCTTCTACGTCATCGATCGCTTGACCGGAGAGGTCATTTCGGCGGATCCGATCACGAAAGTGTCTTGGGCGACGGGTATCGATGCGAAGGGGCATCCGATCGTGAATCCGGCGGCGCGCTATAAGACCACGCCCGTCAATGTGAATCCGGGACCTTCCGGCGGCCACGTTTGGCCTCCGTGGTCGTACAATCCGCAGACCGGGCTGGTTTACATCCCCGGCACGGCAGGCATGGGCTCCAGCTATACGGCCGCCGCAAGCTTTACCCCGGCGCCCACCGAAATCGGCCCCACCGGCCGCGGTCAGTTCAACATGGGGACTGCCGTGGGAGGCGGCCAACTCGGTCGAGGTGCGAATCAAGCCAAGGGCGCGGCGGCTCCCGCGGGCACGCCGGATAATGCCGAAGCCGCGGCTGTTCAAGCGGCTCAACAAGCGGCGGCACAACAGGCGGCAGCTCCCAAACCCGAGCCTCTCGCGCAGATCGGACCGGATGGGCCGACGGGCAACGTTCTGTACGCGTGGGATCCGATCGCCAGGAAAGAGCGCTGGCGCGCGGCGGGCGCGGGTGCCGGGCCATTCGCGGGCGGAAGCCTTTCAACGGCCGGCAATCTGGTGTTCTCCAGCGTGAACAACAAGCTGCTGGCGTTCCGCGCCGATACCGGCGAAAAGCTTCTCGAACTGGATCTCCATACTTCGCAGCTGGGACCGCCGATTTCGTTCACGATCGACGGCAAGCAGTACATCAGCGTCACCGGCGGTCCGGAAGCCGTGGGCGGCGCGGGCGGCGGACGTGGCGCGGCTCCGGGAGGCGATGCGAAAGGTCCCGCGGCCCCTCCGCGGCCTGCCCACTTGTTAGTGCTGGCTGTGGACGGCAAGGCGCCGATTCCGGGCGCTCCGGTAAACTGACCAGTGCGATCGGGACCACGATGATCAAGGCTTCAGCGGGGGAGGAAACGGTGCAAGTGAGAATCAGCCGGTTCAAAGCCGGAGCAGTCACTGTGGCGATCGCGGCCGTTCTCGGCGCCGGATTCCTGATGGCGCAGTCCGCGCCTCCGGCAACTCCACCGGCCGCCGATCTTAATCAACTCATGCGGTCGCTCTTCTTCCCGCATTCGAACGTGGTTTTCTTCACCCAGAGATACGACCCCGCGGAGGTGAAGCCGGCGTCGGAACCTTCGGCATCCACCGATCCTCTGACGGGTGTCTTCGGAGGCTGGCAGGCCGTGGAGAACAGCGCGCTCACACTAGCCGACGCGTCCGATCTCCTGCTGACCCCCGGCCGGAAGTGCAGCAACGGGCGCGATGTCCCCCTGGCGAACGCGGACTGGGCCAAGCTGGTGAATGGACTCCGGGACGCCAGTATGTTCGCTTACAAAGCTGCGCTAACAAAAGATCGCGACAAGATGCTCGAGGCGTCCGATGTTCTGGCTACATCCTGCGCGAACTGCCATAACAAGTACCGCCCTGGAGCGACAGCCAACCGGTGCCGGGAGGGCGCGGCGCCCGCGCCGAAGTCCCGAAATTAGTCGATCTTGGTGAAGGTTTCCGGCGCGCCTCCGCCACCCTTGCCTTTGCCGCCACCGGGACCGCCGCCAACCCGCTGCCGCAGGGCCGAATAGCTCTTGCCGTCCTCGGCCAAGGTCCATTCATCGTGCCACTGCGTGCCGTTGCCCTGCGTCGTTTCGACCACCAGTTTGTTGCCCTCCATCTTACCCGTGGCCTTGGCGTCCTTCCAGACGCCCTCCGTCATGGTGACTTCCTGTCCTTTGGTGGGATATTGACGCAAGATCACCATACCGCTCTTTTGCGTCTCTTCCATATACACGACGCCGTCCTTGTAGGTAAGCTTTCGTATCTGTCCGCCCTCTTCACCCTTCCAGGTGCCATTGAACTTTGAGGCGTCTTGCGCCATTAACAGAAACGCGCTTACGCCCAGCGCAACCATGGCCATGAACATCGCTCTTTTCAAGGGTGTTCTCCTTTTCCTGGATGAGGAATCGGTTACTTCTTCGCATCTTTGGGATGCGTTCGTTCGTAGCGCGACGTTTCGATATAGTTCCGTACCGCCGTGTTCCCTTCGTGGCAGGCGTACTCGTACATCTCGTACTTATTGTCGAGATACATCGGATACGCCACAGTGTAAGACCCAGTGGCCAGAACCGTCGGGTCTTCGACTTTCATCGTGAACTCGATGGTATCCGGAGCCACGCGCGTGAACCGCTCCGTGATCTTCATGTTCGGGGTCTCGGGCTGGAGCGGGCCGGGGGATCCGGGAACTCCCGCGCTGGTATGCCCCACCAGGCCATTAAAGTTCGTCGTCTCGACCACCAGCGTGTTGCCTTCCCAATGTCCGCGCGATTCGCCCAAATATTCCTTGATCTGGGGGTCCAACGGCGGCATTCCATTGGTTGGAATCACCCGCACCTCGTGGGCCATTTCCAGCAGGATCATCACATAGCCAGGCGACTGCATGATGCGAATGCCGTTGTTGTAGTTGCGCGGCAACATCGATACGGGCATGCCGCGCGTGATGCAGCGATCCCAGGCGCTGAAATCCTCCACCGCGTCGAACACG
>DASYSG010000084.1:0-98466 GCA_036003585.1 Bryobacteraceae bacterium
TCAACTACGAGGTGACGATGGAGGATCCCAAGGTGTTAACCAAACCTTGGATACTGCATTCGAGCCTGATGTTGCGGGAGGGCACGCGCCTTCAGGAATACGTGTGCGCCGAGAACAACCTGGCTCCGGACAACTACGAACAGCTCATAAAGGGCGGCGCGAAAATCACGCGGCAGTAGTATCTTACTGGGCGAGCATCACCTGACCCTGCCAGAATGCGGCCTTCTCTCCGGTCGGGTCGAGCACGGTGACCTGGCACAGATACTCTCCGGGCGGAATTTTTTGCAGCGGGAAGCTGAACTTCAACGGCATCGTTTTCAGACGGTTGTTCAGGCTTTCGGTGACCTGCATCGGGGGAGTCTCAAAGGCCTTCTCCTGACCCTTATAGAAGGTTACGAATGCAACCAGCGGGTGCGCAGTCTCTACTTTCTGCTGGTAAGCCTGAAGATAGACATACATGTCCTGGTTCCGCGTAAATACACGGGTGACGCTGGGAACGAGTTTGAAGCCTTCCTGCACCAGGGGATTCACGGATTGCTGAATTTCCCCTTTAGTCTTATCCTTGGCTGCATTGAAGACTGCGTCCCGCATATCCACGCGCTGGCTGCTGAGCACTACCGAGCTGATGGCTATCCGCTTCTCCTCTTTGTTGAGGTTTGGAACAGTGATCGTCGTCTGATAGGTTCCGATCCTGCCGGTTTCGGCATCGCGCACCAGCATCTTGATGACTTTTTTTCCCGGCAGCAGCGTGAAGCCTGTATCGTATGCGTAGGGCCGCTTGGTGAGTTCCGCGGCGGTCAGTTCGCTGAGCTTCACGTCGACCTTGTCGCGTACGTTGGATTCCGTGCTGCCGAATTCGTCCTTGATCTCGCCGATGAAGTCGAGCAGCGTGTGTTCGGCGCCGCCCTTCTTCGCCAGGGCCAACTCGCTGCCGGAGACTTTGACCACCACCGGAACATAATATTCGGCGTTATTGAGCTGGAAAAAGTCGACTTCCATGGCGATGGTCAACTCAGTGATTGGATCGCCCAGCATCAATGCATCCTCGAGCTGCCGTTCTTTATCGGCGGTCGAGAATTTGCTGAACTCCTTGCCGGCGTAGTAGCCCTGCCGGTAATCGAGATCGCCCGAGACGCCCTCCCGCAGCGAAATCTTGATGCGGCGGAATTTTCCATCGAGGTTCGCATTGCTGGTGTAGTATCCGAGGATGTAATAGCTCGAAAACGCTTTTTGAGCGTTCACGATTCCCATGGAAAGATCGTTCACATCCAGCAGAGCTTTACCTCCGGTGTCGGCCGCGAGCGTCCATAGAGTGTCTTGCGTCCTCTGGAGATTGGTCATCGCGGCCATGGCCGATGACCCTGTGTACATCGCCTGGCCGCCGGGCGAGCCCTTGCTCGCGTCGCCCAAAGGCGCGGACGCCGTAAGGCCGCGGGCGTCGATCGACCAGAATTGGACTCCTGCCTTGATCGCCGCATTGGTGGTCGCGTGCAGCTGCGCCTGATTGTTGGCGCCATTCAATCGCAGCCCGCTGGCGAAATAGATCAGCGACTTCTTTTCATTCAACTTGCCGAGCATCGTCGCGGCGGTCTGCAGCGCCGAAAGCTCGCGGTCGGTGAAGAAGATATTGAATTCCGAGTCGTTCTGCCCGAAAGCTGCCCCGGTATCCGCGCTGCTATCGTCCGCGACGGTCGCATTTTCATCCTCGCCGACCGCCAGCGTTTCGACGATGCTCAATAAGCGCTCCCGATCTTCGGTGAAATCCTGGAGAACGCGAACCGCGCCATTGTCGAAGATCATGATCGCGACGAGATCCGCCGGGGTCATCTGGGTCCGGATAAACTTTTGGGCCGCTTCGAGGGCCCGCAGCTGGTCCGGTATGGGCATCGCGACCAGGTCGAAATACAACGCCAGCAGCCGGCGGTCGCGATAACGAACGTCGCCGGGACGCTCGGGAGCGATCTGCGTTCGGGGAAGCTTCGGCATCGGGATTGCCGCGAGCGGCGGAGCATTCGTCGTGATCGGAGCCGAGGGGGTTTCGGGTAATTTTTGATATTCGAAAAACGCGATGGTCTGCGGCATGCCGTCTTCGGTAACGATGAAGTCCTTGGCGGTCAGCCCTTCGATCGGTTTGCCGCTCTTGTCCTTGACGCCGACCGTTTCGATGACCAGCTGCGTGGAGGTTTTGAAGGTGGCGACACCGTCGGCTCCGACGGCGCCATTCTGCGGCGGGACTCCGGCGGGCTGCTGCGCGACCGCCACCAGCACCATCGCGAGACAGGTTGTCAACATCCGCCAAGTCATTGTCATAAAACCTCAATCGTCAGAACGTCACTCGCAGCGTCGTTTGCACGGTACGCATCGCGTTCGCGGGATTCTGCAGCCCGAACTGTGCACTTGAGATCACGGTACCCCAACTGGGGAAGGTCGGGTGATTCAGCGCATTTGCCGCGTCGAGGCGAAGAGTTGCGCTGAACCGGTCGTTAATACGAAATGTTCTTTGGGCGGACGCATTCAGCGAAAACTGTTGCGGCCCGATGATGGTGTTCCGTCCGGCATTGCCCCATTGGCCCGGAAGAGGCGCAACATACGCCGCGGGATTCAGGAATAAGCCCGACGGAGCATCGTAAATCGGCGCGCCCGTATAGTTCGGACGGATGCCTGTGATGCCCGTTCCCGGGATGACCACCGGGTAAATCGGCGTTAGCGGCAGACCGCTGGCGGCGTTGACCTGCGTCGATGCCGTCCATTCCTTAAACAGAGCCGCTCTCCAGCCCCCTAGCAGCGATCCACCGTGCAATCCCATGCCGGTGGTGTACTGCATCGTGAGCGACATAACGTGCCGCTGGTCGAAATTCGAAAGCGCGCGTTCCGCGCTCAGGTTCAGCCAGTCCTGGGCCGTGAGAACACCGCCTTGGCCCCGGCCTCCCAATGCGGCATCGTCAATCGATTTCGAGAAGGTGTACTGAAGCTCGGCGGTAAATCCGCTTCGCAGGCGGCGGCGCATCTGGATGGTTCCTGCGTGACGGATCGAATTCCCGTTGGAGGTTAAATACGTGAATCCCGAAGGGCACGTCGGACAGGGATCGAAGGCTCCGGGAGCGTAGGTGTTCGGGTTGAACTGCTGCTGCGAGCGCGTGCCCTTGGTTCCCGCATAGGTTGCGACCATTTGCAGCGCGAATGGCAGGTCCCGCTGAACCGAAGTCTGCCAGGTCTGGATGTAGCCCGTCTGGAAATAGGGATCGACAGCGAACGTGTTGGGGGTAATGTTGGGGGATCCGATGAAACCGTTCGCCAGCGTGAGAGGCGTTTCCGGGGTGTTCTGGACCCGCAAGCTTTTCGAGAGCGGCGATTGCTGCGCCATCTGGTTCGCGATGGTCTGGTAGATCGAGGTGTCGTAATAAACGCCGTAGCTCGCGCGAACCACCATGGAGGATGCAGAGAATGGGCGCCAGGACATAGCGATTCTTGGCGCGATATTGTTCCTGTCCGGATGAATCAGAGAGCTAGGGTAGCTTTGCTGCGTGAGCGGGCCCGTGGGACTCTGCCCAAGCACCGGGGCGACCGCGAGGAATCCGGGCACGATATCCAGATTAACCAGCCGGCCATAGAGCTCGGAGATCGGCGAATTGTATTCCCAGCGCAACCCGACGTTGAGCGTGAACGAGGACCGCATACGCCAATCGTCCTGAACGAACGCATCGTAGCTCGAAGCGCGCAGGTATTTGTCGGCGTTTCCGAAGGCGATGGACGAGGTATCCGGCACGCCCACCAGAAAGCTGGCGAAATCGGAACCGGGCGTCCCGTTAAATGCAAACGACCCGCGCGGGTCTTGTTGCGAAAAGCTGTTGAACTGCTGCCGCCGGAAATCCGTCCCGTAGGTGAAATTGTGGCGGCCCCGATTCCACAGGCCATCGAACGAAACGCCGTCGGTTTGGTTATGAATGACCGAGTACTGGGAATCATTCAAAGCCGTAATTCCGCTCGCGAAGGAGAGCCCCGGAGGCCCCCAATTTACCGGGTCCTGATTGTTGCCGGTGATCCCCGCCTGGCCCGCGATATTTTCGTGATTCGCGAAAAAGGGAATGTTGGTAGACGAAAACCGGCTGAACTGATACCCGAAGTTGACGAACGTTCGCGGAGTGAACTGGTGTCTCCAGCCGAGTTGCACGTTCATGCCCAGCCTTCTGGCGTTGTCGAGAAACCCGAAAAGGTTCGTATCGTCCGAACGAGTGCTCTGTAGCCCCAGCGTACCCGAGTATTGATTTTTCTTGACCTGCTTATTCATGCGGGCCTGGAGGTTGTCCTGGTGGGTTCCGGCGATCAGCGGGATCTGGTAGTTGTACCTGGGGCTCTGGAAGTTGGGCAGCGGATAGAGATTCAACAGGGCGAGAGCCTGCGAGCTGATCTGGGAGTACGGGATGGCGTTGCCCGGGAAAGGCGCGCCGGTTCTTGGATCGAGCACGGGGACGGGCGAAGCTGAAAAATCGCCGATTCGCTGCGCGGGCGTCGGCACCAGCCCGGTTCCCGGTTGAAGCGACGGGGTGCGGTTGTACACCCACTGGTAGTTAACCGTAAAGTTCGGCCCGTTGCGCTTGATTAGACCCGGAATCTTCAACGGACCGCCGAACGCCGCCATCCCCGTCAGGCGATTGTAGGACGGCTTGAGCGTGTCCTGGCCGGTCAGCGAAAAGGTCCGCGCATCCAGATGAGAATTGTCAAGGCTGAAGCCGAGACTTCCGTTGTACAGCGAGCGCACTCCGCGGCGATTGTTTCCGAACGCCTGCAACTGCGCGAACGGCGAACTCGCGCCGTTGTTCACGCTTCCGTTAATGAGGAGTCCATCGGCCGCGCGCTGGCTCGCCGCGCTGGTTTCCTGGGGAGCCGCGTTATCGGCCGCCGGCGCGGGGGCGTCATTGTTCGCGGCTCCTGAATTCTGGGCGGGCGCCGCGTTCAGATCGGTGCGCTGAAACGCGGTGGCGGTGTTGGTGGGCGCAGGAGGCGGTTGTTTTCCTTTGCGAGCGGGTTTCGCGGGAGCCGCCGTCGGAGCCGGAGTTTCCGCGACCTGAAGGCGGGCTGGTGCCGGTGTCACGATCGTCGCAATCTGGTCCGCGGGGAGCAACTTCAAATCCCAGGCGGCCGCCGCCGCGCCGGCGCCGACGGTCACCTCCTGCTGCATGGGCGAGAAGAGCGGCATCTCGACTTGAATCGTCCACATCCCGTCCTGCAGATCCGGGAACGAGTAATTGCCTTCGAGGTCGCTGATCGCGCCGAAGGTCTTGTCCCCCTGCTTGGCAGTCACGGTGGCGCCAGGCAGCGGCAGTCCGCCGAATTTGACGGTGCCATGGTGCTCGGAACCGAGAAGCGGAAGCACGGCCGAGCAGAGAATCAGCACAGCGACTGCCACGCCGTATTTAGTTTTCGGAAGGTTTTTCGGCACGATCGATCACTATGTTTTCTACAGGACCTTTTTGCGCTTCTAATTTCAGGCCGAGCTGCTCCTGCAGGGCGGTGAAGATGGTCGGACCCGACGGCGCCGGTGAGTTCGCTCCATCGGGGCCAGCGGCTCCCAGATCCGGCGTCCACTCGAGGACGAAGTCGTACTTTCCGGTAAGGCCGGTTTTGTCCACCACCGGCCGCCCCATCAACCCGGAAAGATTCTGAGCGAGCATTGCTATAGGAATTGCGTGGCCTTCCGAACGTCCCCGGTTGGTCATCATTCTCTGCTGGGTTCCCGTCTCTTTTGTTTCCTGAAGCTTCGCTCCATTCTTAGACACCACCAGGGCGTAAATTGGCTGATCTTTCGTTTCCTTATGAACGACCAGCTGAAACCGATCCGCCAGCAAGGCGCGAAGTCTCTCGGCGATTTGGTCCCGCATGGTCTTGCGCTGACCGTCGTTCATGTTGGCGAAATCGACCGGACCATCGACTGTAGTGCGATCCGGCCGCGCGATGAGGTCGAGTCGCTCCGTCCCGATCCATCCCGGCCCACCGGAGACCTGAAAATCACGAACATCGTAAGCGAAGGTAATCATGGTTCGCAGTGGAATGTTCGTCATCTTCAGTCCTCCGCCCGGCATGAACTGGATGAACCCGCCCTGCGTGTCCGGATTGGAGGGCTTGATCGAGGCGACCTCGAACGTCAACTGGGCGAACCCCGGATATATCAATAAAAGGGCCAGGGTTGCGCGGCGGAGCATAATGCTTATTTGAGTACGTCGGACCAGCCTAAATAGTTCCCATTCTTGGCAATTCGAAGTCCAAATCCCCATTGACGGCGGGCATCATCAATAGTAACGATTTATTGCCCCTAAATCGAAGGGATCGCGCGCCCGAGTGTCCGCTTGTGGGACGGCCCGGCGAAATGTGGGACGATCAGTTCTCCGTAGGTGTTTTCTCGATGTGGTCGATCACGATCATTTCGATTGGTGCCTTTATGGCGTCAAGCTTCAGACCGAGCTGGATTTGCAAGTTCGAAGGGATCGGTGAGGTCACAGGATCGGCATCGGCTCCCAGGTTCTTTTTAACGTCGGGAATTGATGTCCCGGCAGGGCTGTCCGTTAAATTCGCGGTGAAGGTGTATTTGCCCTTGAGACCGGTCCGGTCGAGGACGGCGCGGCCCACAGCAGGCATGTTGGAGAGCAGATACGCAAACGCATCCATCGAGTAGTTCTTGAATGAAATGGCTCCTGTGCCGTCCGGGTACACACTGTATTCTCCACCGTCGCCTTCTTTGAATTTAGGACCTCCTTTGAGGACCGTTAGGGCATAGACTGGCAAGTCCCGCACCTCGCGATGAAATTCGAGCTGAAAACGTTCCGCAAGTAGCGGCCCGATCATTCGCCGCACCTGATCCGTAGAGACATTACCCGCCGCCTTAGCAACGATGTCATAGCGGTCTGAACTAGCGTTATTTACCGCCCAGTCGGGTCCGGCGAGCTGGTAGCGCTTGACACCGTAGGCCATGTAGATGAACTCACCGAGCGTAATGTTCAAGTAGCGTATACTGCCTGGTTTGAGTTCGCGCGTCGTACCGCCGCCACCCTTATGGATCTTGACGGAAGCAACCTCGAATGTCGGGCTGGACTGAGCTTGCACAAGTGTCCCCGCAGCAAGGATTGCCGACAGAATCGCGCAAACAGCGGCCGCGCATACTAACCGCAGGCGAGAGACCTGAGCTACGGGAACGCCGCTGAGCATCTGCCGGATGCGGTGCTTGAGCCCGATGCCCGGCATCGCCATGCCGACAGCGTCGATACGGGCGCCCGCCTGTTGCACGGAACGCGCTAACTCCAGTAAGTATTCGGAGTATTCGCGAGGATCGTAGCCGCGCGCGATCACGGCGGCATCGCAGGCTTCTTCCGCTAGTCCGGAGAGCTGCCGTTCCAGCCACCACGCCAGCGGATGGAACCAGAAAAGGGCTCGATTGAGTAAAGCTAGCCATTGAAAAAGCGGATCGCGGCGACGAATGTGCTCACCCTCGTGCGCCAGCACGGCGTCAAGTTGGGCTTGTGGCCATCCGTGCGAGGACTTCGGGAGAATGATTCTGGGGTGCAGAAGGCCCACTGTGACGGGAACGACACACGAAGCGCTCGTCAAACGGTTCGCCCGGAGGGTCCCGATCCCGAGGCGCAGCAGCAACACTCCGACGCCAAGCAGATAAATCGCGACGTATCCCCCGCCCTCACGGGCGGGGCCGCGGACCGGGACGGAGACGGGGCTGGACGGCGTCCTCGATACCAGCTCCACCGGTGACGGCGGCGGCAAAAGCACGACGACAGGAGTCCGGTCGGATGGCAGGACCGGAAGGGGGGCTTTCGGTCCCCAAGCCACCCATGCCGGAAGCAGCAGCATCAATACAACCACGCCGGCCCACACGGCGTGCTGCACGGACGCCGTCTTGATTCGCATCGCAAACAACACCATCGCGATGACCGCCGCGATGAGCGTCACTCGAATTGCGCTTTCCAACAGAATCGTCATTTGGCCCCCTTTCGGCTGCGGACAAATTCTTCCAAGGTCTCTAATTCGCCTTTGCTCAGGACCTTAGCCTCGACCATGCCGCTGACCAGTTCTTCCACCGATCCCTGGCAGAAGCTGTCGATAATCTGGCGCACGGCGCGTGCAGCCAGACTCCGCGCGGGCTCGACCGCACGGTACACGTAAGCCCGGCCTTTCTCCTCGTGGCGCAGATAGCCCTTCTGCTCCAGCCGCCGCAGGATCGTGCGGATGCTGGTTTCCTTAAGGTTGCGTTTACGCGAGACGACCTGATGGACCGCTTCCACCGGGCAAGGTCCGGTGTCCCATACGGCCTGCATGACCTCGTTTTCGAGCTCGGTGAGCGGAGCTCGCACGCGAGCGTCCGATCGGGTCCGCTTTGTCATGGTACAAACTGTACCATTAGATCGCGATCCGGTCAAGCCGTTTTTTCAGGGAACCTGGATGTGCTCGCCGGAGTCTAGATACCATTCACGTATGCGAACTCTCGTTGCGACCGTGGCCACGTTTTCCGCCCTGGTATTCGCGCAGACTCCCGCAGCCTGGGAGGAGCCGCTTGCGCGGCACGAATGGGACAAAGCCGAACTACTTTTAAAAACAGCGCTGGCGAATGAGGAAACGACGCCGGTGCTGCGAGGGCTCGCGATGGTCTACCGGTCCACGGGCCGGCTGGAAGCGGCCGACCCTGTGCTCGAAAGGCTGGTCGCGCTGGACGGATCGATCCCGAATCTGGAGGATCTGGCGCGCATCAAAGCGAGCCTCGGCATCCTGGACCGCGCCGAAACTCTTTACCGCCGATCGCTCGAGCTGCGCATGAATGGGAATCCAGATTTGCTGGCGTCCATTCCCGTTCGGGTTCGTCTGGCACAGGTACTGGTCTCAGAAAAGAAATTTCCGGAGGCCGAACAGGAAGGCTATACGGTGATCGCGCTACGCACGCGCGCGGTAGGAGCCAACGTCCCTGGCGCAAATCAGGCCGATCTGGCCGGCGACAATGCGCTCCTGGCGCGTATTTTCCAAGTTCAGAAGAAATGGCGGGCGGCCGCGGAAGCCTGGGAAACCGTGGCCGCGATTCAAGCCGCCGCGTATGGCGAAGAGGACCTGCGTTTAGCTGATACCCTGGACCGCCTGAGCGATTGCCGCTTCGAGATGCAGTTGGTGGATCCTGCCGTCGACGCGCTCCGGCGTGCGCTGGTCATCCGGGAACTGAATCTGGGAACGGTGAACGCCGATGTCGCCGCCACTACCGATCATCTCGGCAAGATTCTGTACTACGCCAAACGTTTTGGCGAAGCCGAGCCATATTTTCAGAGGACACTCGACATCGACCTGAAACTGCCGGGTGCGGACAACCCGGATCTGGCGCGCGCTTACGACGACCTGGCTGTAACCGAGGCGATGCTCGAAAAATACACCGAAGCAGAGGCGCATTATCGTGAGGCGCTAAGGCTACGCGATGCCGACGACACCGCCAGTCTGCGCAACCTCGCGCTGGTGCTGACCGCGCAGAACAAAAACGCCGAGGCTCAACCTCTCTACGGTCGCGCCCTGACGATCCTCGACGCGGGAAATAACGGCGATCCGAAGTTTCTGAAAGTCATCCTCACCGAATACTCCGGCCTGCTGCGCGATTTGAAGCGTCCCGCGGACGCCGCCAAGCTCGAACAGAGGCTCAAGCAGGCGGGCAAGCAGGCGCCCGTCGCGGCGAAGCAATAGCCCAGAGTCAGCGAGGAACGTATAGAAACACCGTCTCCACATCGCTGCCCGTGTCGCGAGTGGAAGGCGAAGTGCCGAAGGCGTACCAGGTATCGAGCGAACGCCACTCGATCCTTCCGGTATTCACCGGCGAAGGATCGTAGACCTTGACCATTCGCCGGGCGGTATCGATGCCGGCAATCACCACGATATGGGTCTTCCCGTTGACCCACAGCGGCCCATACATTTGCAGCCAGTTTTCGATCGTTTCCGCCAGCGGGCTCAGGGGCGGAATGGCCGCCAGCCCGATGCGTTTGGCCATGGCCACGATTTGCGGGTTCTGAAGGCCGGTGTTGCTGTCGCGGATCGCGGCGCACTGGGCATCCAGATCCGGAGGCACCAGCCAGGGGAGCGATTGTTGCACCAGATCCTGCCGCCACTGAATCAGCATTTGCGCGCTCGCATACCAGCACGACATGGTCAGTTTTTGCGGAATCAGGGTCATTCCGGGAACTTGGTAATAGCCCATAAAACCTTCTTTCCCGCCCGGCGGCGAGTATACTGCTAGCTTAGAAAGATTATGAGGCAACTGCAGCCGGTAGTGTGGGCTAAGGGAACGTTTCTTTCACCGCAGTACTTGCAGGCTCACAGCCAGTTTCAGGAAAGCCTGCTGCAGTTCAGGCTCGAAACGCTGGCGTTCCGGCCTTGGGGCTTCCGCACGCTGCAAATCGATCGGGAAGCGCTGGCCGGCGGACAGATCGCCATCACGGCCGCGTCCGGAATTTTCGCCGACGGATTGATTTTCGATATTCCCGCGGCAGACGCCGCCCCGCCGCCCAAACCTGTCAGCGAATATTTCACCGAGGGCCGGGATACCATCACCGTCTCGCTGGCGATTCCCGCGCATCGGCCTGCCGGTATGAACGTCAGCGATCTGAATCGCAAGTCGGACACGCGTTATGTCGCCGAAACCATCCTGCTGCGCGACGAGAACACGGGGCAATCCGAGCGGCCGGTGCAGGTCGCCAGCAAGAATTTCCGGCTGCTGGTGGATGAAGAAGTGCGCGAGGGCTCGCCCGCTCTTGCCGTGGCCCGCGTAAAGAAACTGCCCAACGAAGTGCTGGAGCTGGATCCGGCCTTTGTTCCGCCGCTGCTGGACGTTTCGGCCAGTGGCTACCTGATGTCGATTCTGCGGCGGCTGCAAGAGATTCTCACCGCTAAGACCGCCGCGTTATCGGGCGTGCGGCGCCAGAAGAACCAGAGTCTCGCGGATTTCTCGGCGGCCGATATCGCCAATTTCTGGCTGCTGTACACCATGAACAGCCACTTCCCGGTGATCCGCCACCTGTTCGAGACCCGCCATGGCCATCCTGAAGAAGCATTCTCGGCGCTTACATCGCTGGCAGGTTCGCTCACCACGTTTTCCAATAAGGTGCAGCCCGCGGACCTGCCGATTTACGATCACAACGATCTCGGGGCCTGCTTCACGGACTTGGATGTGAAGCTCAGGCTGCTGCTGGAAACGGTGGTGCCGAGTAATTTCGTTTCCTTGCCGCTGAAGCTGGTGCAGCCCTTCATCTATGGCACGGCTATTCCGGACGATGCCTATCTGGTCAACACCAAGCTATACCTGGCGATGAACGCGCAGATGCCGGAAGCGAACCTGATCAACAAGGCTCCCGATCTGGTCAAGATCTGCTCGGCGACCCATCTCGAACATCTTATCCGGCAAGCCTTGCCCGGGGTTCCGATGCGGCACGTGCAGAATCCGCCCAGCGCGATTCCCGTGAAGCTGAATTATCAGTACTTCAGTTTGACCCAGTCCGGTGGGGCATATGAAGCGATCCAGCGCGCGCGAACATTCGCGGTCTACGTCCCCGCGGACTTTCCCGAGCCGCAGCTCGAGCTACTGGTGTTATTGCCACAGGCAAAGTAAAGCGTTTACTTGCGCAACGCGAATACGAGAACCAGGATTACCGCTACCAGGATCAGTCCGCCTAATAAAAGGACCGCTGACGAGACTCCCGAGCGGGGCGCTGAAACCGGAACCGACGCCGGCGCGGATGGTATCGACGGTGATGGTACGGAAGGCAGAGACGGAGTCGGCAAAGTTGGAGGCCCCGGCGGCGCCGGTAGGGAAACACCCGCCACGGGTAGTTGCACAGCTTGAGCAGTAGCAGGCGATGGCGATACCGAAGGCTGCGGTGCGGTGGTTTGCAGCGCGGGAGCTTGCATCACTCGGGTGTATTCGCCTGGACCCTTGGGTGCCGGTGGTGCGCTGCGTTGTTCCGGCAGGCCAACCGGGCCCGAAGCGATATTCAGTTTTGGAGCCGCCGGCTCTGGAGGCAATTCCCCGGAGCGAAATGTTTGCAGAGGCGTGCCGCCGGAGACACCCGGTTGAACGTTAGGAGGCTGGGCCTTAAAAAGTCGCGTGAATTCTCCGGCCGGAGCCGCGGGCGGGGGTGAGAGCGGCATGGTCGGAGGAAGCGACGGCGGCCGGCCCAAGTCGGGAGCCTTCGCCGTCTCCTGGTTCCCCGCCTTCCCGGGGAGCTGAAACAATCGTGTAAACTCACCCGGACCGGCGGGCGATTTCGCGGGCCCGCTGCCGGCGAGCGGATCCGGCAATTGCTGCGGCGGCACGTTCGAGCCTGGCAACTGAAAAGCTCTGGTAAATTCGCCAGGACCCTGCGGCGCCGGATTCGAAGGTGCTGCGGGCATCGACAGCGGCCCGGAATCCGCGCGTGGAACCGGTGCGGGTGTTACTGTGTCCGCTCGCGGGGCCGTCCGTTGTTCACCCGTCTGCTGCACAGGCGCGGCGGCAATCGGGCTCGACGGAATCGGGCTGGACGCAATCGGGCCGGAGGCAACTGCGTTTTGGAGCCATGCTGCGATGTCCAGGAAATCGAGTTCGGACATCGTCACCAGACATGTGGAGCCGTCGATGTCGCCTATGTCGAGCAGCGGCGAAGTGGCTGGCCGGGTGAGCAGGTACTCCACCGCGAGCCGCAAAACTTGCGGACTGCCCGTGAAGGTATGCAGCAGCACCGGTGTCCCGCGAGCTTTTTCGCGGCCTCGCCACACCTGTACCTCGCCGTCGCCGAGGAGGTTCGTTTTATCGTACTTACCGGCGAGATCCATGTTTTGGCCGAAGAAACTTCTATGATCGCATCCGTGCCCGGCTGGTTCAAGGGCAGGCCCGGTTCAAAGGAAGGTTCAAGGGTATGATAGATCAAGTGTTTTTACCTGAGGAGTTTCGGCCTTGAGGAATCTGACTCGGGTGGTGTGGTCCGAGGGTATGTATCTGGGCCCGCATCACTTCCAGACCGACCGAAAGTACTTCGAAAACTGCATTCGTTTCGCCAATGATTCCCTGTGGTTCGCCCCCTGGGGTTTGGCGGGATATGAATTGGACCGCGAAGCACTTCGCAATGGAACAGCCTCGCTGGTACACGCCCGAGGCGTATTCCCGGAAGGTCTGGCGTTTCAGATTCCCGAATGCGACACGCCTCCCATGGCGCGCAGCATCACGGATGCCTTTCCGCCGATAAAGCCCAGCGCGATTCTGCTGCTCGCGATCCCTAAGGTCGCGCCGTCCGGCAAGAATTGCGTCCTCCCGGCCGATCTTCAGCCTGGAGACGTGCGTTTTACGGCGGAAGAGCGGCCACTTTTCGATGAGAGCACCGGGCAGGATCAGCGTCCCGTTTTCCTGGCTCGTAAGAATCTGCGCCTGATCCTGGATAGCGAACCCCTGGATGGTTTAGAAGTGATTCCACTCGCGCGGGTGGTTCGGGATGGCTCGGGTTTCGCCGTCGATGAACAATTCGTGCCGCCGTGCCTCAACATCACCGCCAGCTCGCGTCTGATGCTGATTTGCCGCCAGCTGATGGAGATCCTTGCGGAGAAGAGCCGGGTGCTGGCAGCTTCGAATCCGGGAATGGGCGATTTGGCGGGAGGCATTGCCGCGCGGCAGGTGGCCAACTTCTGGTTTGGTCACGCGGTCAATACGGCTCTGGCTTCGCTGCGGCACCTGGGGCTGACCAAGCACGGCCATCCCGAGGAGCTGTTTCGCATTCTGAGCACGCTGGGCGGCGCCCTGTGCACGTTCGGATTGGATTCGCAGCCTGTCCAGCTGCCGTTGTACGATCACCTGCACTTGACCGAAATCTTCGACAGCCTGGATCGCCACATCAAAGATCACCTGGAGCTGCTCCAGCCGACGAATTGCGTTTCGATCCCATTGCAACCAGCGGCGAATTACATGTTCGAGGGCGACATCAAGGACGACAGGTGCCTGAACCGGGCGCGCTGGATCCTGGCCATTCGCTCGCCGATCGGGGAGGCCTCGCTGATCTCCATGACACCGCGCCTGGCGAAGGTCTGTTCGGCGCGTTTTGTCGCGGAGCTGGTACGGCGGGCGCTTCCCGGCATGGCGCTTACGCATCTGCCGGTGCCTCCGGCGGCCCTGTCGCCGCGCGTCGATTTTCAATACTTCGGAGTGAATCGGGACGGACCGTGCTGGGACGACATTACTAAGATTAAGAGAGTCGGAGTCTATGTGCCGGGCGATCTGCCCGATCCGGAAGTAGAGCTCTTCGCGCTGTTGGAGTCGTAAGCAAACGGGGCTTCCTAACGAATGAACCCGACAAACACTTTAGCCGAGAATCTGGCGACCATCTATCAGGAAACCCTGACGGTGATCGTACGCCTGAGGTCCAACCGCCAGGGTATTCAAGATGCCGAATCCTTCCGGCAGGGCATTCGCGCCGGACTGGCGGCGGCCGAGCAACAAGCCCTGCGGCGCGGTTACAACGGGGAGGATGTGCGGGTGGCGACGTTCGCCGTGGTCGCTTTCCTGGATGAGTCGGTACTGAACTCCGGCTTGGCGCTGTTTGGCGACTGGCATCGAAAGCCGCTGCAAGAGGAGCTATTCGGCGTCCATATCGCCGGCGAGATCTTTTTTCGCAACGTCGACCGGCTGCTGGCGCGCCCCGATTCCGCCCAAACGGAAGAGCTTTTGGAAGTCTACGAGATGTGCCTGCTGCTGGGTTTCCGAGGACGCTATACCTCAGACAGCGGATCGCAGATTCGCTCGATTACCGCGGCGATCGCGGAAAAACGGCGCCGGTCTCGCCGCGTGGATCCGGTGATTTCGCCGCACTGGGCGCCGGGCGCCGAGTCTGGTCCGGCGGCTGGCGATCCCTGGATCATGTGGCTGATCTGGGCTGCGGCGGCCTGTTTCACCTTCGCCGTCATTCTGTTCGTGGGATACAAGTTGTTGCTGGGTTCGGGGGAATCGGATCTGCAAGCGATCCTGACCCAGCATCGTTTGTGAATGAAATTGTGAACTGAATTGTGAACTAAGATGCGGATCACGAAACTCCATCTATTCACGGCCTTGGGGCTCGTGATTTGGATTGTGCTCGCCTGGATGATGGGAACCTGGCTGAAGCTTGCAGGAACGGATCTGTGGCTTCTCCGGGGCGCCTTGATCCTCATTGGCGTGGTCGGCGCGGTGGGATTTTTGTGGCTGCGGCACAAGGAAGAAGGCGGCGCACCGGCGTCCGGGCAGGGATCGAACGAAGTGGACGGCGCGTTCCGCGAGGCAGATGCGCGCTTGCAGTCCCCGGCTCTCCGTGCCGAGGGCAAAGTTTCGCACCTGTCCTGTCTTCTGATCGTGGGCGATGAGAGATCGGCGAAAACCAGCATCGCGGTTCATTCCGGTCTCGAGCCCGAATTAGTGGCGGGGCAGGTCTTTCGCGATCGCGATATTATTCCCACCCGCGGCGTAAACATCTGGTATGCGCGCAAGAACGTCCTGGTAGAGGCGGGCGGGCCGCTGCTCAGCGACGAAGCAAATCGCGGCCGCCTGATCCGCCGGCTGATTCCGGCGCGGTTAGGCTCGATGTTCGGGCGCAGCGCGCAAGCCCCTCGGGCGGTCTTGTTGTGCGTGGATTGCGAAAGCCTCCTGAAATCCGGCGGGGCCGAGGCGAGCGCGGTCGCGTCGCGCCAGTTCAATGCCTGGCTCACGGATCTGTCGCACCGCCTGGGCGCGCGATTGCCGGTCTATGTGTTGTTCACGAAGATGGACCGGATCCAGCACTTTCAGGAGTACGTCGGCAGCTTGACCGGCGACGAGGCCGCGCAAGTACTGGGCGCCACCCTGCCCATGCAGAACGTCACGGAAAGCGGGATTTACCGGGAGGCGGAAACCGCGCGTCTGTCGCAGGAATTCGACCTGCTGTACCAGTCCCTGTGCGACCGGCGCACCGACTATCTCGCCCGTGAGCACAACCCGGAACGGTTGCCGTCGGTGTACGAGTTTCCCCGGGAGTTTCGCAAACTGCGATCCGTAGCCGTGGAATTTCTGGTCGACGTCTGCCGGCCGAGCCACCTGCGAGCCGGTCCGATCCTGCGGGGGTTCTACTTTACCGGCGTGCGGCCCATCGTGGTGGCGGATGTCGCAGTCGAGCCGCAGGCTCCGGCACCGTCGCGAGGCGCCGATCTGGGCGCGACGCGAGTGTTTGTCACGGGCAGCCTCAATCCCCCGGCGATGGCAGCTTCGAGAGAAGCGCAGAGCCGCCGCGTTCCCCAGTGGGTTTTCCTGAATCACCTGTTCTCGGACGTAATTTTGAAGGACCAGGCGGCGCAACGCTCGAGTTCGACCAGTCTGACGGTCAGCGCGGGCCGCCGGGTTCTGCTGGCGGCGGCCACGGCCGTGGCCCTGGTATTCGCCATCGGATGGACGCTGTCATGGCTCAACAATCGGGCCATTGTGCGGGAAGCCGTGGATACCGCCCAGGTTCTTCCGGTCCTCGATCCCGCGCAGCCTCCCGCCGCTTCGACGCAGGATCTGGAGAAATTGGATCGGCAACGGCTAGTCCTGCAAAAGCTGACGGGGTGGGAGCGGAATGGCGCCCCGATGAGCATGCGATGGGGCCTGTATGAGGGGCACAACCTCTACGCCGGCGCGTACAAAGCCTACTTCGAGACGTTCCGGCGAATGCTGCTTCGCCCCACTCAGGACACCTTGACCCGGTTCATGTCGCGGCCCGCATCGGCCGAGCTACAGGGTTACCGGCCGGTCTACGATGCACTCAAAGCGTATCTGATCACCACCTCGAATCCGGATAAGAGCACGCAGGATTTTCTGGTGCCGGTCCTGATGGAGCACTGGCAGAGCCGTAACCAGGCGAATCAGGGTGACGAGGATCGCGCGACTCTGGTTCGCCGGCAGTTTTCTTTCTACGCCTCCGAGCTGCCATTCCAAAATCCATTTCCGGGAACGAATCCGGATCAGGGGGCCGTTGGCTCGGCGCGAGCTTATCTGGCGCGATTCGCCGCCACCGAAGCTCTGTACTCGGCGATGGTGTCCGCGGCCGGGGCGGCCAAGCCTGCGTTCGATTTCAACAAGGCGTATCCAGGCTCGGCGGACGTGGTCGCCAATACCTACATCGTACCGGGAGCATTCACCCGCGATGGCTTCAGCTTCATGCAAAACGCCATCCAAAGGCCGGACGATTATTTCCAGGGCGAAGCCTGGGTCCTGGGCCCTCAGACCATCGGTAGCGTGGACCGCGCGAATCTCCAGCGCGATCTGCAAGGGAAGTATCGTGCCGATTTCCTCCGTTACTGGCGTGAATTTTTGCAGCGTACCAGCGTCATCCGGTTCGGCAGCGTGTCCGACGCGGCGAGTAAGCTGAACAAGCTTTCGAGTAATCAATCGCCTCTGCTCGCGGCGCTATGCGCTGTCTCCCGGAATACTTCGGTGGACGATCCGGAGATCGTAAAAGCATTTCAAGCCGCGCAACAGATCGAGCCGGCGGCCTGCAACGATCGGCTTGCCGCTCCGGGAAATGCGGCCTATGTCTCGGGGTTGATACAGCTTCAGTCGGCGCTGCAGCAACTGGCCCAGAACAAAAACGATACGGCCGCGCAATCCCAGGCGGCCTCGGCTGCGAGCGCGGCGCTGGTGACGGTCCGGCAGATGGCGAGCCAGTTCCCCGTCGACCGGGAAGGCGGAGTCAGCGCCAAGACTCAGAGCCTTCTGGAAGATCCCATCAAATCCGCGCAGGCCTGGGTCGTGGGAGTTCCCAAAGAGGACGTAAACTCGGGAGCCCAAGGTTTCTGTAAGCAATATCGCACGCTGATTTCGAAATATCCTTTCGATCCCAAGGCCAGCGCACGCGCCACTCAGGGCGAGTTCGATGCCATCTTCAAGCCCGGCGACGGAGCACTGTGGAAACTGTACATGTCCACGCTGAATAAATTCCTGACCAAGCAAGGTGCGGAATATGTCGCCACTCCGGGCGGTGGAATGACGCCCACGCCGCAGTTCCTGAGCTTCTTCAATCGCGCCGCCGCCGTGAGCGACGCCTTTTACAAAGGCGGGAGCCAGACCGCGAATCTCAATTTCAGCCTGAGGCCGGTGCCTTCCGAGGCGGTGGTTCAGGAAATCACGTTGACCATCAATGGAAAGACCGCCAGCTTCAAGAACGGCAAGGGCGATGCGCAACCGTTCTCCTGGCCGGGCGCCGGCGCGCAGGAAGTGAAGCTTAAGGTGCGCTTCACCGGCGGGTCCGAGTTCGACATGATCACGTACTCCGAGCCGTGGGCCGTATTCCGCTTCTTCCTGGATGCGGAACACTGGCAGGCTTCCGGCAATCAGAACACCATGGAATGGACTGCGCGATCCACCACCGGACCGATGATTATCGGAGGTAAACCTGCCACGGTCCGATTCACGCTGGATCTGGGCGGCGCGCCGGCCATTTTCCAGCCCGGATTCTGGTCGGCTTCGGCATGCCCCGGCGCGGCTGTTAAGTAGGACGCGTGACGCTCCTGTTATGCTGACCGACAAGGCTTTAGAGGATAGGAATGCCTGAACCATACACTACACAACGAATGCTGTCGCTTCGGAAGCTCACGCGGGCTGCCGCGGATCAGATGCGCAATCAGCTCAAGGATATTCTGTCGGCGGTGGGACCCTTGCTGCAACCGAAGGCCGCGCTGGGTGACTATGTGCGCGGTGTGAAGGACCCGGTGCGGGGCGCGGACGCCCTCTTCAGGGAAATCGAGAGCATGTACCACGCGGTGGCGGCCGAAAAGCCCTTCGGTGTGCGCCGCGAACTGACGCCGCCTCTCGATTTTAGCGGCGCATCGGTGGATGTGACTCCGCTGGAGTACACCCATACAGCGGCCGTCAAGGGACAAAGCAAGCGCGTGACCGTGACGTCGCCGTTTCGATGGGTGCTGAGTTACAGTGGGCACTCCTTGCCGCAATTAAAAGCGCTGCTCGGATCCGTGAGCCCCGCCAACGACGAGCTTCACGCATTCGTGCTCCACTACGTCACGCTGCGATGCCAGGTTGCCCGGGAAGCGCCGTTCACGAACATCTTTAAAGCGCTGCGATATAAGCTGAGCGTGACCAAGCAGCCGGAGTTCGGAGAATTGCCATTGACCTGTGTTTCCGCGCCTATTTTCACGGTACGGCCGCCGGATGACGTGATCATCGAGACGACCGAGTTAACGGGTTCAAACGCTTTCGAGGAAGTCATCGACCTGGAGGGCCTCGCCACCTTGCGCGATCCTATGAAGGATGCACTGGTAGAGCTGGCACGCTCGCACGGCGAACAAGTGTGAGCAGTGGCTGGCGAAGCCTTGAATTAGGTCAATACACGCACGAAACCCTGGTCGATGAGCCGTCTGACCAGCGAAATACATTCCGCTTCTACGGTCTCACGAGCAACCGGAGCCTCTCGAGCGACAGCATCTACCAGTTCGCCGAGCGGTACTTTCCCGTCCAGCCGCGAAACGAAGTCGGCCACATCCGGGCTGAGGTCGCGCATCAGTAAGAGCCCGGCGGTTTGAGCCAGTTGTGCCGTCGAGGCCAGCCACTGGTGGTCACGGAATTCCATGACCTGCCGCAGTTGTATTCCTGCTTCAACCTGGAGCTTGCTGTTGAGGAGTTGGGCATCGGAAAGCGGATGATCGCGGACCGCGAAGCGGCGCAGGATCGCTTCTCCCAGCGATACTGACGGTTCGGAAAGCACCCGTTCGAAGTGCACCCAGTTTTGCCCGGAGCGCCGCCGCATCGAAACCAGGCCGGCATGGATGGCCTTAACCTTTTTGGCCTGGTAGTAATCGGTCCACTGCTGAAAAATCCGGCAATCCGCTTCCCGGCCCGCGGGAGCGGATACTACGGGCAGCCGGACCTGAGCGTATTTAACCGGGTCATACGTCCCGCCCTGAAATACAATCGCGTCGCAGCCCGTGCCGGCAAACCACTCGGTCAGGCGCTCTTGCCAGGGCTCTCCCTCGATCTCTACCCATTCGCAGAGCATTTGAAGAAATCCGCCCTCTTCCAGATGGGGAGGCGCCTGCTTAACGAGATTCCGGCAAAAGCCATCCAGTTCCATGGGATTTTCCGCGAACACCCTGTTCAAGGATGGCGTGATGTAGAAAGGAGGGTTGCTCAGAATGCGTTCGAACCGCCGGCCGGAGACCGGCTGGAACAAATCGCCCGTGAGGACTTCGACATTGGTTCTTCGATTGAGCCACGCATTGAAACGCGCAAACGAGGCGGCGCGACCGGTGAGATCCGTCGCCGTCACCTGTTCGGCGAACTCAGCCGAGGCCAGGACAGCGACTACGCCGCAACCGGTGCCCAAATCCAACAGCGAACGGCACGGCGTCCGGATCGCCAGGTTCAGCAGGAAGATAGTGGTCGCGTTGATCATCAGCACGGCATCCTCTTCGGAGCCTTTCGAGAGACGGGCGTAGGTATCCGTAGCGATCCAATATTTCTCAAAGGGGGCGAACATCACCGGACTGGTGAGATCCTCGCCGGCCGCCGTCAGCAAGCCGCAATCCTTCAGGAGCCGCAAGATATCGGATGGGATGAGCTTTTCCGCAAACTCCCGGGCTACCGGCTCACCCACGACAAACCAGCGAAGCAACGTGTTCAGAGCATCCGGCTCCCGGGTGCGATAGAGCAGCAGCGGGAGATTTTGCAGATCGCGGCCGGGTAACAGGTCCGTCTGAGTGCGCCTGCGGACGCCCTCGGGCGTAAAGTCGATTTCCGTCAGGTAGGCGGTTAACTGTGCGGCTTCTTCGGCGCCTTGGGGCTTCAGCATCACCTTAGAATATCCTTAGCCGCCGCCAAGGGAGGAGCGTGTTTTCCGGTTGCTGCCGATAGTACGGGAGACGGTGAGCCGGGATTTCCCTGATTAGCGCGGATAGTGATGGTAACGACGGAAACAAAGGGGGAAACAGCGCTGTTCGAAGATGCTGTTTTCTGATAGACTTACTTGTCACTGCTCGGTTCGTCCTAGCTGCCGAGCCACACATCTGAGTTCTTAGGAGGCGAGAATGGCCCGCGAGAGCATACAAAAGAAATTACAGCGCGTGCGCCCGCCTAGGGTGCAAGTGAGCTACGACGTCCAGGTTGGCGATGCAATGGAGCTGAAGGAACTTCCGTTTGTCATGGGTATCCTGGGAGACTTTACGGGGAACCCCACGGAGCCGCTGCCCAGGCTGAAGGATCGCCGGTTCGTCGAAATCACGCCGGATAATTTCGATAGCGTGATCGAGAGCATGAAGCCGCATCTGGCATTCTCGGTGGAGAACAAACTCTCGGACGATCCCAATGCCGGGCAGATGAAGGTGGACCTGTCTTTCCGCAAATTGGAGGATTTCGAGCCGGAGCAGGTCGCCAAACAAGTGAAGCCGCTGCGTGAGCTCCTGGAACTGCGAACCAAGCTCTCCGACCTGCGGGGCACCCTTCAGACCAACGACAAACTGGATGAGCTCCTGCTGGACGCCGTTTCGAATACGGAAAAGCTTCAAAAGCTGCAGAAAGAATTGGGCCTGGAAGGCAGCGACAAGAAGGAGTAAGGTATGGCGGACGCAAAGAAATCCACTTCTCAGGCAGCAGCGGTCGAACAGACCACAGAAACCAGCTTGTTGGACCAGATCGTCCAGGAAGGCCGTTTTGGAAAAGAGACAACGGCGCGGGAGCGTGGCAAGGATCTGATCAAGGAGTTCATTACCCAGATTTCCCAAGGCGATCTGGCGGTGTCCAAGGACACCGAGGCGATGATCAACGCCCGAATCGCGCAAATCGATCACCTGGTCTCGCTCCAGCTTAATCAGATCATGCACGCGCCCGAATTTCAGAAACTGGAAGGCAGTTGGCGCGGCCTCCGGTATCTGATGGACAATTCCGAGACGGGCACGATGCTGAAAATTCGCGTGCTCAACGCGTCCAAAAAAGATCTGCTTCGCGACCTACAGAAAGCGCCTGAATTCGATCAGAGCGCGATGTTTAAGAAGGTGTACGAAGACGAGTACGGCGTCTTTGGCGGAGAGCCCTTTGGAGCGCTGATCGGCGACTACGAGTTCGGCAAGCATCCGGACGATATCGAGCTGCTGGAGAAGGTCTCCAATGTGGCCGCGGCAGCGCACGCGCCGTTCCTGACGGCGGCCGACGCCAGCCTGCTCAATCTGGATAGTTTCACCAATCTGGGACAGCCGCGCGATTTGGCGAAGATCTACGACAGCACCGAATTCGCCAAATGGAAGAGCTTCCGGCAGAGTGAAGATTCGCGATACGTCGGTTTGTGCGTGCCCCATATCCTCATGCGGCTGCCTTATGGCAAAGACACCAAGCCGGTGGATGGTTTTAACTACGAAGAAGGCGTGGACGGCACGGATCATTCCAAGTACTTGTGGGGCAATGCCGCTTATGCACTAGGCGCGCGGCTGACCACGGCTTTCTCGATGTACGGGTGGTGCGCGGCGATTCGCGGCGTGGAAGGCGGCGGACTGGTGGAAGGGCTTCCGGCCCACAATTTCCGCACGGACGAGGGCGATATCGCTCTCAAGTGTCCCACCGAAATCGCGATCACGGACCGCCGCGAGAAGGAACTGGCGGACCTCGGCTTCGTTCCGCTGGTGCATTGCAAGAACACCGATTACGCAGCTTTCTTCAGCGTACAATCCGCACAGAAGCCGAAGTTGTACGACAAAGAGGCGGCCAACGCCAATTCACGGTTGTCGGCTCAGTTGCCGTATATCTTTGCGGTATCGCGATTCGCGCACTATTTGAAAGCGATGATGCGCGATAAGATCGGCAGCTTCATGTCTCGGGCGGAGTGCGAGCGCTTCCTGAATAACTGGATCAACAACTACGTGATATCGGATGATACCGCGGGTCCGGAACTCAAAGCCCGCAATCCTTTACGCGAGGCGCGAGTGGAAGTGACGGAAGTGGCCGGTAAGCCCGGGGCCTATCGTGCAGTCGCCTTCCTCCGGCCCCATTTCCAGCTGGATGAGATCGCAGTTTCCTTGCGGCTGGTGGCTGAGTTGCCACAGTCGACCAGAGGCTAGCGCGGGGGTGTTCCCCGCCTCAGTAGGGCAAGTTGGGTAATTAAAACGAATAGAAAGGAAAAATCGGAGCTATGGCAACAGTTGATTATTTCTTGAAAGTCACCGGAATTGATGGTGAAAGTACCGATGACAAGCATAAAAATGAGATCGAACTTGAATCCTGGTCCTTTGGCGTATCGAATTCGGGCTCGGGACACTCCTCCGGCACTACCGGGTCGGGAGCCGGCAAGGCCAGCTTCCAGGACATACATTTTGTGGCAAAGCTTAGCAAGGCCAGCCCGAAATTGATGTTGGCGTGCGCTACAGGAGAGCATATCTCCGAGGCCACACTGACTTGCAGGAAAGCCGGCGGCGACCAACAGGAATATCTCACGATCAAGTTGAACGATGCGTTTGTGTCGTCTTTTCAGACCGGGGGATCTAACGGCAACATCGTGCCGATGGACCAATTCTCGCTCAATTTCGGCAAGTGCGAGGAGGTCTA
Organism: Bryobacteraceae bacterium; assembly: GCA_036003585.1. Classification (GTDB taxonomy): domain Bacteria; phylum Acidobacteriota; class Terriglobia; order Bryobacterales; family Bryobacteraceae; genus Palsa-187. The sequence goes on from DASYSG010000084.1 coordinate 23,564, forward strand.
CAAACAGCAGGACGCTTCTAAGGGCTCGGTGAGCAGCCCTGTGAAGGTTGGATATAACATTGCGGCGAACAAGAAGATCTAGCTGGCCAACCACCGTGTGACCAGGCGCGCGATCCGGGATCCACTGCATGTAAGCGGATCGTTCCCTGACTGCCATGACTACAACGGAGCTGTTTCAAGCCGGCCGGCTCGAGGAAACCATCGGCGCCGTCAGTGCGGAGATCAAGAGCAATCCCACTGACGCGCGCCGGCGGACGTTCCTGTTCGAGCTTTTGTGTTTCAGCGGAGATTACGATCGCGCTGAAAAACAACTGGCGCTTTTGTCCGACCAGAGCAAGGAAGCCGGGCTGGCCGGTCTTCTCTACCGCGGCGCCATCAACGCCGAGAAGACCCGCGCCGGTATGTTTGAACAGGAGCGTTTCCCGCTCAGTTCCACGTCTCCGGCTCCGGTTCGCGGTACGCTGAACGGCAAACCCTTCTCTAAAATCGAGGACGCAGATCCTCGCTTAGGCGCCCGCCTTGAAGTGTTCGCGGCGGGCGATTACATGTGGATTTCCTTCGCCGATATCGCTCTCCTGGAGATCGACGCGCCCAAGCGCCTGCGCGACCTCCTGTGGACTCCCGCGCGGCTCAAGACCGGTCCGTCGTTCCGCGATCGCGACCTGGGAGAAGTGCTTCTGCCTACTCTTGCTCCGCTCTCCTGGCAGCATCCGGACGATACCGTCAGACTGGGACGGACCTCGGAATGGTGCGCCGACGAGAACGGCAGGGAAGCCCCCTACGGAGCGAAGATGCTACTTGTGGACGGCGAGGAATTCCCGCTGCTGGAGGTCCGCCGGCTGGAGATTGAGGCGGCGGCTCCCGCCGAGTAGCCGATGCCACTGCGGGAGGATATCCTTACTCCGATTCCGGGAGACAATCCGAGCGGGGCAAACCTGCGGCACGCTCCGCTTTACGATCAGATCAAAGAGGCTCGCCGGCAGGAAGTGGCCGGGCCTCAGGGCGACTGGGAACGCGATATCAAGACCGCGGATTATCAGTCGACGGTCAAACTCGCGCAGGATGCCATCGCTACCCAATCGAAGGATGTGCAGTTAGGCGTCTGGCTAGGCGAGGCGCTCATCTATCAGGAGCAGGCGGTGGGTTTGTCCGCTGGAATTGTTCTCCTCCAGGGCTTGATCGAGTCTTTCTGGGATTCGGTTTATCCCGAGCTGGATGAGGGCGACGCCGAATATCGCGCCACTCCCCTGGAATGGTTCGGGAACTACTTCGATCCGAGCAAGGGATCCTCGCCGTCGGTCGCGGTTCGCAGAATTCCCATCACACGCGCGGGATTCGACTGGTTTCAATACAAGGCGTCGAGAACCATTCCTTCCGAAGCGGATGCTCAGGGCAATGAGTCCAAGGCGGAAGCGCGCAAGGATGCCCTGGCCGACGGGAAGCTTTCGCCGGAAGAGTTCGATAACGCTTTTCGCGAGACGCCTAAAGCGTTTTATCGGACGCTCGAATCGGATTTCAAGACGGCCGCCGAGAACCTGGAAACCTTGGACCGCGTTTGCAAGGAAAAATTCGCTGACGCGGCGCCCGGCTTCCGGGAGCTCAGGAGGGCCATAGAAGAGGTTTCGACTTCGGTCCGCATCCTTTTGCAGGAAAAGCTGAAGCTGGATCCCGATCCGGTCGAGCGCACGGAAACTCCCACTGAGGGCGGAGAGGCGGCGTCCGCTGACGGCGTATCGCAGGACGGTCTTGCAGTCGAAGGTGACATTTCAGGCAGTGTGGAATTGCGCACGCGCCAGGACGCGCTGCGATTGCTGATTGCCTCGGCGCGCTTCCTTCGCCGCTCCACGCCTTCGGATCCGGTCCCGTACCTGATGGTGCGGGCGCTTCGCTGGGGCGAATTGCGAGCCGCCAACGGAGACATAGCCGGGTCACTACTCGAAGCGCCGTCGGCCGACATCCGAGTCACTTTGAAGAACTCGGCGCTCGCGGGCGACTGGAGTAAGGTGCTCGAGATTGCCGAGAGCGCGGCGGCGGGCGGGTGCGGGAGGGGATGGCTGGATCTGCATCGATACACCATTCGGGCCTGCGATGAGCTGGGCTATACGGGCGTCGCGCGAGCGCTACGCTCGAGCCTCAAGGCGCTGCTCTCCGATCTTCCTAGGCTTCCTGCGATGACGCTGGCGGATGACACCGGCACGGCCAATCCCGAGACGATGGACTGGCTGATTCGCGAAAACCTGTACACCCCCGGGACCGAAGACCATGGCCAATAAGCCGGGTGGAAACATTACTCTTCCGCTACTCGAGCGGTTGACGGATGAGGATCCCAAACGCGGGGAAGAAGTGCCGCTGTCGCGGTCAAAATCTCTGGCGGCGCTGAAAGTAGCCGTCCGGAGGGACCTGGAGTGGCTGCTCAATACCCGCCGGGCGGAGCGAGACTTGCCTCCGCATGTCACCCGCTCCGTCTTTTGCTATGGGCTCGCGGAGCATGCCTCGGGATCCGAGAATAAGGAACGGGTGTTTCAGGAGTTGGCGCGGCGGATGGAAACAGCCATCGCCATTTTTGAACCGCGTCTGGCGGGAGTAAAAGTGGCGCTGGCCCCGCGCCAGGACTCCACCAGCCGCAGAGTCGATCTGATCATCGAAGGCCTTCTGAGGATCGACCCCAGCCCGGAGCACGTTAGCTTCGACACGTCCCTTGAGTTGACCAACGGCGAATACCACGTCAAGGGAGAAGCCGGTGCCTGATGAGCTGGTCGGCTATTACGAGCGGGAGCTGGGCTTTCTGCGCCAGATGGGCACGGAGTTCGCCAAGAAACATGGAAAGATCGCACAGCGGCTGGGGCTCGAGCCGGACCGGTGCGAGGATCCGCACGTCGAGCGGCTCCTGGAAGGTTTTGCCTTCCTGGCCGCCCGGATTCACCGGAAGCTGGACGATGAGCTGCCCGAGCTGACCGAATCGCTCTTCAATATTCTGTATCCGCATTACGTGCGGCCGATCCCGTCGATGTCGGTGGTGGAGTTCCATGCGGATCCGGAGCAAGGCAAGCTCACTACAGGATTCCGCATCGCCAAAGATGCGATGCTCTATTCCCGTCCGGTGCAAGGAATTCCCTGCAAGTTCCGAACCGGCTTTGAAACCACTCTGTGGCCCCTGCAGGTTTCCGCGGCGCGCTGGACCTCTCCGGATCGCCTGCCGACGCCCGTCAAAGCTCCGCAGGCCGCCGCCGCGTGCCAGCTGGAACTGACCTGCTCTCCGGATGTGCGTTTCGACGCGCTGCGTCTGAAGTCGCTGCGGTTCTATCTTAGCGGCGAGCCGACGCTGGTTTCTACTCTTTACGAGCTCCTGTTCAACAATCGCCTGCAAATTCTGGCGCGCGATCCGGCCAAGGGCGCGCGGGCGCAGCTCATTCCGCTCCCGGTTTCCGCGCTTCAGCCGGTGGGTTTTCGCGAGGATGAGTCGCTGCTTCCTTTTCCCCGGCGCTCCTTCGTGGGATACCGCCTGTTACAGGAATACTTCGCCTTTCCGGAAAAGTTCTTTTTCGTCGAGTTAAACGAGCTGGACATCCTGGCCGCGGCGGGATTCGGCCGCTCGGCGGAGATCATCTTCCTGATCTCGCCGTTTGAGCGGTCCGATCGCCACCAGATCCTCGAGATGGGCATATCGGCACAGACATTCCGGCTGAACTGCACGCCGATCGTGAACTTGTTCGCCCAGACCGCCGAGCCGATCCGCATGGATGAGACTCGCGCGGAATATCCCGTGGTTCCGGATGCGCGGCGGCGGCGCGGCATGGAGGTATTCTCGGTCGATCAAGTGCTCAGCTCCAACCTGGGCTCCGAGGAAATCACCTACTTTGAGCCCTTCTATTCACTCCGCCACTCGAGCACCGGCGATCCCCAGCGAGCGTTTTGGCGGGCGATACGGCGAGAGTTGGATTTCGAGGATAGCTCCGATCTCTCCATTTCGTTTCTGAACCTCTCCGGCCGGGGAGTTCACCCGGAGGTCGACACGCTGACGGTCCGGTGCACGTGCACGAATCGGGATCTGCCGTCGACTCTTCCGTTCGGCCAGGCATCGGGCGATTTCGAGCTCGAAGGCGCCTCCATCGTCAAGCGCGTAGTCACCTTGCATAAGTTCACGCCTTCCTACCGGCTGCCGGCCGGGAAAGAGCTCCTCTGGCGCTTGCTATCGCACCTCTCCTTAAATTACCTGTCGTTGGTGGAAGAAGGACAGGAGGCTTTGCAGGAGATTCTCAGGTTGTACAACTTTTCCGGGTCGAGCCACGTGGAGCGTCAGATCGACGGCATCAAGAAGCTCGCCAGCCGGCGGCATTTTGGCCGCGTCATCTCCGAGCATGGAATCCATTTTGTTCGCGGAACCAGAGTGGAAATGGAGTTGGACGAGGATCAATTCGTGGGCGGGGGCGTGTACCTCTTCGCGCAAGTGATCGAGCATTTCCTGGGACTCTACGTCTCGATGAACAGCTTCAGCCAGCTGGAGGCGAGAACCCAACAGCGGAAAGGAGTCTTGAAGGAATGGCCGCCGAGAGCCGGACACAGAATCTTGCTGTAGTGCCCGATCCGGTGGAGGATCATCTTCGCCGCGAGCCCTATTGCTTCGAGTTTTTCCAGGCGGTTCAGCTTCTGGAACGCCTGCACCCGGCGGCGGCGCCGGTGGGCCATTTCGTGCCGCCTCAAACCGAGTCCGTGCGTTTTGCCGTGCATCCCTCGCTGGTGTTTCCCGCGAGCGAAATACAGACTCTCACGTATCGGGAGGATCAACCTCCGCTCATGAGCGTGAACTTTATGGGGATCACGGGGCCGCTCGGCGTGCTGCCCATCCACTACACCGAGTTCATTCAGAGACGGCAGGCGGAAGGCGACACGAGCGCTCGCGATTTCCTCGATCTGTTCCACCACCGGATCATTTCCCTGTTTTACCGGTCTTGGCAGAAATACCATTTCCAAACGACCCACGCGCGCGGCGAGCACGACCGGCTCCGGCTGTACCTGCAAAACCTGATCGGGCTGGGCCATGACGAGCTTTTAGACCGGCAGGCGGTGGAAGACGACTCGCTCCTGTTTCACGCCGGACTGCTGACCCAGTATCCGCGCTCGGCCGTCGGCTGCGAGAGTCTTCTGGGAGATTACTTTGGGGTCCCCGTCCGCATCGAGCAGTTCGTTGGAGCCTGGTATGCGCTCGAGGTCGAATCGCAAACCTGTTTTCGCGATGAGGACGGAATCTCGGAGAACCTGGGCGGAGGAGCCGTCGTGGGCGACGAAGTGTGGAACCCGCAGGCGGGCTTGCGAGTCGTCCTGGGGCCGCTGACGCTCGCCCAATACCGTGAATTTCTGCCCGTGGGAAGCGCCTATCAGCCGCTGCGGACACTGGTTCGCTTTTACGCGGGAGAAGAATTCGATTTCGAGCTGCAGTTGATTTTGAAACGAGAGGAAGTACCGTCTTGCGAATTGGGGGCGGCGCAGGATCAGGCCCCGCTGCTCGGCTGGGTTAGCTGGTCCAAGTGCGATCCCCTTTCGCGGGATCCCGCGGAGACGATTCTGCCGCTTTAGTCCGATAATTCGTCCGATAAGGAGAGCGATATGGCCGTGAATCTTAAATCACTCATCGGGAAGCTGAATTCGCAAACAAGAAGCGCTTTGGAAGGCGCGGCTGGCTTATGTCTGGCGCGTACCCATTACGACGTCGAGATCGAGCATTATTTGCAGAAGCTGCTGGAGGCCGAGGATAGCGACTTTGCGCGCATCCTGAAGCACTTTGAGATCAATCGATCCCGGCTGGCCGCGGATTTGACGCGCAGTCTGGACTCGCTCAAGACCGGGAACGCGCGGACGCCGGCGCTCAGCCCGTCTTTGCTGAAGATGTTTACCGAGGCTTGGTCGATGGCTTCGATTGACTTCGGTATTTCTCAGATTCGATCCGGCATCACGATCCTGGCGCTGGTGGAAAATACCGAACTGTCCCGGCTGGTGGGCGAAGCGAGCAAGGAGTTCAGCCGGATCCAAGGCGCCACTCTGCGGCAGGAGTTTGCCTCCATCGTGGCCGGCTCGAAAGAGGAATCGGAAGCGCTATCCGCGGCGAATGAGGGAGTTCCTTCCGGAGCGCCCGCGAAGGGCGCCGGCAAGACGGCGAACCTCGACCAATTCACGGTGGATCTCACCGCGAACGCGCGCGCCGGCAAGATCGATCCCGTTCTGGGCCGCGATTTCGAAATCCGGCAGATGATCGATATCCTTCTCAGGCGCCGGCAGAACAACCCTATCCTCACCGGCGAAGCGGGCGTCGGCAAGACCGCGGTGGTCGAGGGCCTGGCGTTGCGCATCGCCCAGGGCGACGTGCCGCCCCCTCTGAAAGGCGTCTCGATCCGTTCGCTGGACTTGGCCCTGCTGCAAGCCGGCGCAGGCATCAAGGGCGAATTCGAAAATCGGCTCAAGGGTTTGATCGAAGAGGTCAAATCTTCGCCGTCACCTATTATTCTTTTTATCGACGAGGCCCACACGATGATCGGCGCGGGCGGGCAGGCCGGTCAAAACGACGCGGCGAATCTTCTGAAGCCGGCTCTGGCGCGCGGAGAGTTGCGTACCATCGCCGCCACCACATGGTCCGAATACAAGAAATATTTCGAGAAGGATGCCGCTCTGGCGCGGCGCTTCCAGGTGGTCAAAGTCGAGGAGCCCGCCGAAGCCGTGTGCATGGTGATGCTGCGCGGCATCGTAGAGAACCTGGAAAAGCATCACAAAGTGCGAATCCTGGACGAAGCGGTGTCCGCCGCGGTGAAACTTTCCCATCGTTATCTGGTAGGCCGGCAACTCCCCGACAAAGCCGTGAGCGTGCTCGATACCGCGTGCGCACGATTGTCATTGGGCCAGAGTGCAACGCCTGCCGCTATCGAAGAAATGACCCGCCTGGTGGAGCATTTGACCGTTCAACGCCGTGTGCTGGAGAGAGAGGCGGCCGCCGGAGCGGATCACACGGAGATCCTGGCCGAGACCGCGCAGCAGAAGTCGGAGGCCGAAGCCAAACTCGGCGCACTCATCGAACTCTGGGAGAAAACTCGCGGCCTGGTCGAAAAGATCCGGGGGCTGCGCACGCAGCTCGAGGAGAAAGCGGCCGGGGCCGGACCGGGCGCCCAACGCGCGGAAATGGAAACGCTCACCCGCGAGCTGGATACGTTGCAGGGCGAAACGCCCATTATGAGAGTGTGCGTCGACCGGCAGATCGTGGGTGAAGTGATTTCGGGCTGGACGGGAATCCCGGTCGGCAAAATGGTCAAGGACGAGCTTGCCATGGTGCTCGATCTGGAGTCTCACCTGTGCAAACGCGTGATCGGTCAGGATCACGCCTTGAAACATATCGGCCAGCGGATTGCTACTTCCCGCGCAAGCCTGGACGATCCTGGTAAGCCCGTCGGCGTCTTCATGCTGGTGGGGCCCAGCGGCGTGGGCAAGACCGAAACGGCCCTGGCTCTGGCCGACCTGCTGTACGGTGGAGAACGCAACCTCATCACCATTAATATGTCCGAGTTCCAGGAAGCCCACACCGTTTCGACCTTGAAGGGATCCCCTCCCGGTTACGTCGGCTACGGCGAGGGCGGGGTGCTGACGGAAGCCGTTCGGCGGCGTCCCTATTCGGTGGTTCTTCTGGACGAAGTGGAGAAGGCGCACCCGGACGTTCTGGAGCTGTTCTACCAGGTCTTCGACAAGGGCGTCATGGAGGATGGGGAAGGCCGCGAGATCGATTTCAAGAACACAATCATCCTTCTGACCACCAATGCGTGCACCGATCAGCTCGCGAAACTTTGCGCCGATCCGGAAACGATGCCCGAGCCAGCCGCGCTGGTTGCCGCGATCAAGCCCGAGCTCAACAAAGTATTTCAACCGGCATTCCTGGGCCGCATGGTGATCATTCCCTATTACCCTGTCCGGGACGAGACCTTGAAGAAGATCGTGTCCCTGAAGCTTGGCAAGATCCGCCGCCGGATGATGGAGAACCACAAGCTCGAACTGCAGCACGCGCAGGAGCTGATCGACGCCGTTGCGGCCCGCTGCACGGAAGTCGAGAGCGGGGCTCGAAACGTCGATAACATTCTCACCAACACGATGCTCCCCGACATGGCCCGGCATGTTCTGGGAGCAATGGCGGAGGGCCGCAAAATAGCGGCGATACGGGTGGACGTAGGCCCGGATGGAGCGTTCGTGTATTCGGCCACCGAAGCGGCCGCACGGGCGGAGGGCGGCGCGGGAGGGAATTAGTGCCTTATACACAAGACCAGAGGTTGCTGCGAATCGACACGCCGCTGGGCTCGGATGTGCTCCTGATCGAGGGGTTTCGGGTCCGTGAAGCCATTTCCCAACCGTTCGCGATCCAGGTGGACGCCATCTCCGAACTGACCAAGTCGGGTCAGGTGACGGCCGAAGCCTTAATCGGCAAGAACGCCTGCATCACCGTCGAACTGAAAGACGGCAAGCGCTATTTTCACGGAATGATCAGCCGCTTGATCCAGGGGGGACGCGGCGTGGGCGACGAGGCCGACTTCGTCCACTTTCAACTCGAAATGGCGCCGACTCTAGCCCGTCTGGGCGCGCGCACCGATTGCCGCATTTTTCAAGACATGTCGGTCGTCGACATCGTAACCCAGGTGCTGAGCGGCTTTGATGTTAGCTTCAAACTAAATAAGCCCCATACGGTCCGGGATTATTGCGTTCAATATCGCGAGACGGATCTCAACTTCATCTCCCGTTTGATGGAGGATGAAGGCATCTTCTATTTTTTCCAACATTCCGATGGCAGCCACACGATGGTCGTGGCCGACAATCCCGACGCCAACGAGCCGTGCCCGGTGCAAAACTCGGTCCGCTATGAAGCAGTGGGCGGATTTGGAGAGCGCGAGGACACGGTACTCGATTGGACCGTGACCGAGCAGCTTCGCTCCGGCTTGATGACACTGCGCGATCACAATTTCCAATTACCCGAAAAGGCGCTCGATGTCAGCGAGCCAACCTCCATATCGCGCGGCGGCAATAGCCAACTGGAAATTTACGACTATCCGGGAGACTACGCGAAGCTGTTCAAGGATCCGGATAAGCGTCTCGACAAAGTGGAAGAGGAGGGGCAGAAGCTGGTCCGCCTCCGCATGGAACGGGAGGAGACTGCCTACAAAGAGGCCAACGGGACGTCCGATGTGCGCGCGTTTTGCACCGGCTTCCGCTTCAGCTTGACGAATCATTTCCGATCGGATTGGAACGCCGATTGGGTTTTGACGTCCGTCCACCATTCGGCGGTTCAGAGTCCTGCTTACAGGAGCGAGGAGGTTGCCGGGCAGGCTTATTCCAACAGTTTCACCTGCATCCCTCACAAAGTTCCGTTTCTCCCGGAGCGCGCCACGCCTAAGCCGGTGGTGAGAGGACCGCATACAGCCTTAGTCGTCGGCCCTCCGGGCGAGGAAATCTTTCCCGATAAGTTCGGACGCGTGAAAGTCCAGTTCTTCTGGGACCGCCAGGGCAAGAAGGACGACAACAGCTCCTGTTGGACTCGCGTATCACACCCCTGGGCCGGGAAAAACTGGGGCTTCATAACCATTCCGCGCATCGGCCACGAGGTGGTTGTGGAATTTCTGGAAGGCGACCCCGACCAGCCCATCATCGTGGGCAGCGTATACAACGTCGAGAACATGCCTCCGTACGCGCTTCCCGACAATAAAACGCAAACCGGCATCAAGACGCGCAGCTCCAAGGGAGGCGGATCGGCCAACTTCAACGAGATTCGCTTCGAGGATAAGAAAAGTCACGAAGACCTATATGTCCACGCGGAGCGAACCCTGACTGGCATCGTCGAGGCAGATGAGACGCGCGACGTGGGCGGCTCGCGTACCACCACGATTTACAAAAATGATACGGAAACCGTCAAGACAGGCGATCATCTCCTGACCATTGAACAGGGCAACCGGGAAGCTAAAATCAAAATGGGCAACGATACACTGACGGTTTCCATGGGCGACGTGACGCATAAGCTGGAGATCGGCACGCATAAGATCGACGCCTTCAACGTGGAGTCGATTGGAGAGGTCAGCATCAAGCTCACGTGCGGCGCGTCCAGTATTGAGATGAATCCTGCGATGATTACGATCACGGCGCCGATGGTCAAGATCAACTGCTAGCAGCTTGCGCTGATTGCATGAGGAACCTATAATTTAACGCATGCCGCCCGCCGCCAGAATCGGAGACATGCATGTGTGCCCGATGGTAACTCCGGGAGTGCCGCCCATTCCCCACGTCGGCGGACCGATTATTATGGGTTCGCCCAACGTGATGACCGGAGGCCCATTCGCGGCTCGGGTAACCGATACGTGCACCTGTGTTGGACCGCCCGATGCCATTGCCCGCGGATCGCTAGGAGTCATCATAAATAACCTCTGCGCGGCGCGTCTGTCGGACCAAACCCTGCACGGAGGCGCCATTGTCATCGGCCTGCCAACTGTGCTGATCGGTGAGATTGGCAACCCCGTACTAGCAATCGCTCTGGGCATCAATCCGTTAACCAGCGTCATCAATTGTGGGTTTAACGTTGACTCTGCCATCGCGCGGATTTACGGGACTAATTCGGGCGCGACATCTCCGGGAGGCCGGGATGGTAGTTTTCCCCAAATCGGGGCGCGTCATGGCACGGTGATCAACTGGGGCAACACTCTGAATGATGCATTTGCCGCTGTGCGCGCGGGAGGTCCGGGCACGACAGCGGTCGTGGGGATCGATTACGGCAATGGGAGTTCCCACGTTGTCGCGATGACAAACCACTATGGAACTCCCGTAATCATCGAAGGCCAGAACTGGGGTCCCGGCCAACCAGCCGAAGTGATCACCGATCCCGCGGCCGCTCAGGCTCGGTATAGCCCAGCGGATGTCGGAATCGGTGTCCTGCCGAGTGCTGCTCCGGGTCTTTGAGAACCGCGATGACGCTCAAGTTGGTGACGACTGTATTTCTATTGGGGCTGTTCACGATGATGCCACCTGCCGATGCTGCAAATATTTCCAAGGATCAAGCGCTCTCGATCGCGCAAAAGGTTCTGGCGGAAGACACCACTCACGACCTTGTCATTTTGAAAGACAAGACCGTTGAACGGCCATTTGGCTGGGTCTTTTTTTATGCCCCTCGCCAATATGCCGAGACCGGAGACAAGCAATATCTTCTTCCCGGCACTGCGCCTTTAGTTGTGCTGCGCGCAAGCGGGGCTACAGAGTACTTGGCAACATCTATTCCACCGTCCCGTGCGATTGAGATCTTCGAAAAACGTTGGGAAGAACGGGCTAACCAGCCGAAATCCGATAAGAAGTGATTGTTGTACGCTCTTTGCCGGCCGAATGTGCGACGAAAAGTCTGGGCACAAGCCGATCGGCTTTCGCGTGCGTCACCGCCGGCATTGAGGTAGACTCGCACGAAGCCCGCTTGAGATCCGAGAGAGCGCGATGGATTCCCGTGCAGAGATGGCAGGAGCAGACCTGCGTTTGTCCAGAAACATCGTCCATGAATCCTTTTATATGCCAGCTTGGTGTCTTGGTGATCATCGGGGTGTTAAGAATCCATGAATTGGACAAAAAAGGCCATAAAACATTTGACACTTAAAGTGTTTCATTAAAGATTCACGTAACAGACATGCCACGGTAAGCGGGTGCGCCCATGCTGGAGACATGCAAGCAGCGAATGGAACACGCATTCATTTCCAGTGGTCCGCCGAAAAGCCGCACGCCCGGTTCGACACGGCTATTTCGCTTCACTCGCATACGTTGCGTTCGCGTGAGCCGCTCGACATCTTCTATCGCATCGCGAGACATTGCGCGCCAGCACGCTGGGCGCTCCACCGTAGCGAGGCTCGCTACAAACTTCTTCATGGTGTTCCACTCGACCTGCGCCGCGGTTGGTGGACTCCTCCGCTCGCGCCCCGCGAGGCATATTCACTGGAATGCGGCCAGATCCGCTCTCTAGGGCTGGCTCCCATCGTTTCCCTAACCGATCACGATAACATTGAGGCCCCGCTATCCTTACAGGCGAAAGAATCCCCGCACCTCCCGATCTCGGTAGACTGGACTGTTCCTTTCAGAAACACTTTCTTCCATCTGGGAGTGCATGACATCCCACCAAGCCGCGCGCGCGCCACGATGAATTGTCTGAAAGCGTTCACAGAGCGCCCGGTGGAGAAAGAGTTGCCGGCTGTTCTCGCGGCCCTCCATGCTGAGCCCGGAATGCTGACGGTATTCAATCATCCCTTGTGGGATGAAACGGGAATTGGCGAGCAGCTGCACCGCACGGCAGCAATCGCATTATTGTCGGAGCACGGCGAATACCTGCATGCCGTCGAACTCAACGGACTCCGGCCCTGGAGAGAGAACTCGTCGGTGATTCGTCTGGCGCGCGATTGGGGGAAACCGGTGGTTTCGGGCGGCGACCGTCATGTGGTCGAGCCCAACGCTACCCTGAACCTTACGAGGGCGGCCAGCTTTGCGGAATTCGCATCCGAGATTCGGAGCGGCTGAAGCGATGTCCTCCTGATGCCGCACTATCGGATTCCGCACAGCGTTCGAGTGTTGCACAACATACTCGACGTCTTTCGAACCTACGAAACCCACGAGCTCGGTTGGACGGAATGGCCGGATCGCGTCTTCTATCGGTTGCCCGACGGATCCATCGCCTCACTTTCTCAGTTGTGGGGAAACCGTCCACCGTTGTCGATGGGAGTCGTCGCCGGGTTTATGCATGTAGCGGATCGAGCGCCCCTGCGCTACGCTTTGCGCGCGGCGGCGATAGGCGTGGCACAGGTTTTGCTGTAATCGGAACCCGCACTGGACAGTTCGAGCCCTGACTCGCGCCTGCCAGGACTCGAACTTGCGGACGAGTGAGCTACTGCGGCTGGCCGTAGCCAAGCAGAGTTTCAGTCGAGTTCGACATGTCGAATTCGATGACCGGTTTTCCGGAAGTGAGCGGGGCACTCGGTGCTGTCAGCACAAAATTCAGGGTCAACGTGGAAGTCGAAGCCGTGGAGGTAGTACTCGCGGGAGTGCCGGTCGTGGTCGAAACTGCACCGGATCCCGTCGTGCTTGCCGTAGTGGCAGTGGCTGATGTGAGGGTCATCGTCCCGCTGCAATCGGTGTTGACTGTGTAGGATCCCGCGAATTGCAGGAAGCTCAACGGCGACTTATTGCCCGACGCGGAGAGTATACCCCCGTTGCCATCGAATTGGACGCGGCCGAACAAAAAGAACGGAGTTTCGGTTTGCGTTGCGCTGGTTCCCGTCCCTGTACCCGTGCCAGTTCCCGTACCCGTGCCAGTTCCCGTACCCGTTCCAGTCCCAGTCGATGTGCCGGTGCCTGTCCCGACGGGAGTGCCTACGAAACCCACAGACTCGGCTCTAACGCCTTCAGCAACCAGAGCGTACGGACCAGCCAGGTTCGTCACACTGCAAAAGGTCGAGAGCGGCCGAACCAGCTTGATCAATACATTCGACTGATATATGCCGATCGGGGTGCTGGATGATCCGGAACCCGTATTGCCGGTTCCCGTGCCGGTGCCCGAAGTGGATCCGCTCGTATTCGCCACATTCTGCAACACACCAAGATCGATTTCCGAACCGCCGTTCAGGATGACTCCCTGCAGCGAAGCGGCTGTCTTGTTGGTGCCGAATGCGTCCGTCAACATTACGGTGATGGTGCAGTCTGAATTCACCACATAAGTTCCCACGGCGGTGGTCGCCGCAAAAGAGGGCGTCGAACTTGCGCGGATGTTTCCGGTGCCGTCGAAGTACAGGGTTCCCGCGGTTGAAAAGGGCACGGGATTCGTAGTGCCGCCCACCAATTGGCCCACACCGGTCTTGGTAAACGCCGGAGTGGTGGTGGTTCCCGTCCCACTGCCGCTACCGGACGTGTTTCCCCCAGTCGTGCTTGTGCCGGTAGTGAGCAAGGAACCGGGAAGTCCGTTCCCGATCGCCGAGTATGAATAATAACCGTTGATTGTGTCCGAACACGTCTGGGCTGAAACAGTTGTGGCCGCCACAACTAAGCCGGCGCACAACAGAGTGGCCGTCCGCGAAAACACCTTCTGAAACATACGTCCTCCTATCAGGAAAATCGAACTGCTTTCCGGCGTGGTGCATGTCTAGTGCCAGGACTGGACCGGTATCCGAAGCACGGAGTCTGCCGATGGAATCATCGCGCGGCAGCGCCCGATTGCATCTTTTCTCTCGCCGCGACGTTGCATCCGATGCAGATTTTGCGTAACCGCGTGTGCATTTTTCAACGCACTAAGGAGATCACCCGGCGAACGCAACCGGTTCGGCGCGAATATTGGTTTCTGATGAGCTTGGATAGGCAGAATGCTCCCACCAGACGGGCGGACCCTTCACCGAGCCTGACACTGCCGGCGTTAGGTATTGTGGTCTTGCGGCCCGAGGTGCAGGATGTCTGCTGACCGGCCGGCGAGACACCCATGAAGAAGCCCGGAACCACCAGCGATCCGCTCTGGTTCAAAGACGCGGTGCTGTACGAACTGCACGTCCGCGCGTTCTTCGACAGCAACGACGATGGGATCGGCGATCTTCCCGGCCTGATTCAGAAGCTGGACTATCTCCAGGACTTGGGCGTGACCTGTCTGTGGCTGCTGCCGTTCTTTCCATCCCCGCTCAAAGACGACGGCTACGATATTGCCGACTACCTGAACGTCCATCCGATGTATGGAACCCTGGACCAGTTCAAGCAGTTTCTCTCGGCCGCGCACGACCGGGGGCTGCAGGTGATGATCGAATTGGTGATGAACCACACATCCGATCAGCACGCGTGGTTTCAGCGCGCCCGGCACGCACCCAAGGGCTCGCCCGAACGCGATTATTACGTCTGGAGTGACACCGATCAGAAGTACAGCGACGCCCGGATTATCTTCACCGACGCGGAAAAATCGAATTGGACCTGGGATCCGGAGGCTCAGGCCTACTTCTGGCATCGCTTTTTTTCGCACCAGCCGGATCTCAATTACGACAATCCCAAAGTCGTCGAGGAGATGCTGAACGTGGTGCGCTTCTGGCTGGACCTGGGCGTCGACGCACTCCGCGTGGACGCCATTCCGTATCTGGTCGAGCGCGAAGGCACCAGTTGTGAAAATCTGCCGGAAACGCATCTCCTGGTGAAGCGGCTGCGGCAGGAGATCGACACGAATTACGAAGGCCGCATGATTCTTGCCGAAGCGAACCAGTGGCCCACCGACGTCCGTCCCTATTTCGGGGATGGCGACGAATTCCACATGGCATTTCACTTCCCGCTGATGCCGCGCATCTATATGGCTCTCCGCCAGGAAGACCGGCTGCCGATTACCGATATCATGGCGCAGACTCCCGCCATCCCGGAGACCTGCCAGTGGGCGTTATTCCTGCGCAATCATGACGAGCTGACGCTCGAAATGGTCACCAATGACGAACGCGATTACATGTATCTGGCCTATAGCGCCGATTCGCGCATGCGCATCAATCTCGGCATCCGGCGCCGTCTGGCGACCTTGATGGACAACAACCGGCGCCGCATCGAGCTTCTGAACAGCCTGCTTTTCTCTTTCCCCGGGACGCCGGTGGTGTACTACGGCGATGAAATCGGCATGGGCGATAACATTTATCTCGGCGATCGCAACGGGGTGCGAACGCCCATGCAGTGGAATGCCGATCGCAATGCCGGCTTTTCGCGGACCTTGCCCGCCAGATTGTACAGCCCCGTGATCATGGATCCGGTTCTCGGGTATGAAGCGGTAAATGTCGAGGCGCAGCAGGGCGATCCGTCATCGCTGCTGAGCTGGATGCGCAATATGATCGCCTTGCGGAAACTATTTCGCGTATTCGGCCGGGGTACCCTCGAATTCCTGAATCCTTCGAATCGGAAAGTGCTGGCCTACCTGCGAGTGGACGAGGATCAGCGCGTGTTATGCGTCGCCAACCTCTCGCGATTCGCTCAGCCCGTGGATCTGGATTTGCCTGAACTGGAGGGTGCGGTGCCCGTCGAGATGCTCGGCTATGTCGACTTCCCGCCGATCGGCAAACAGCCCTATCGCCTCACGCTGGGGCCGTATGGTTTTTTCTGGCTGGAGTTGCATCCGCAATCAGAACCGCTGGAGTCATCGGTCAGTCACTTGGAAGCTTCGCCGCTGGCGGCGGATACCTGGGAGCGCCTGCTCGATGGGGCCGGACGATATCGGCTGGAGTCCGTGCTGCTGCCGGACTACTTATGGAAACAAAGATGGTACGGAGGGAAGGCGCGCCGCATCCGATCTGCTCGCATCGCAGACTGGACGCCGCTTCCGGACTCGAATGCCGTGATCGCGCTGGTCGACGTCCAGTATGAAAGAGGCGATCCGGACAGGTATTTCCTTCCTCTGGCGCTGACCTTCGGCAAGGACGCCGAGAAGGTGCAGGAGACATTTCCAGGCGCGATCATTGCCCCTGCCATTTCCTCCAGCGGACCCGGATTTTTGCATGACGCGGCTGTCGACGATCGCGCCTCCGCGGCCTTGCTCGCTATCATCGAACGCGCGAAACAAGTTCCGGGACGAAACGGATTGATCCGGGGCGTGGCGGGCACCGGATGGGACGCTCTTAGAGGTCCCGAGGAAGCATCTCCGGCCATACGGCGTGGATCCGCGGAACAGAGCAATACATCGATCTTCTACGACGATCGTTTCATGATGAAGCTGTTCCGCCGTCAGCAGCCGAATCCAAACCCCGACTGTGAAATCGGCAGCTATCTCACCGAGAAGATCCGTTTCGACGGCATACCACCCTTCGCCGGCGTCATCGAGTACGTGCCGGCGGATGGAGAGCCGTCCACGCTCGCCATGCTTCAGGGTCTGGTGGCCAATCAGGGCGATGGCTGGACGTTGACGCTCGAAGAGCTGTCGCAATACTACGAGCACAGTGCGGCCACCCCATGGCCGGAAGGCGCAAGCGCGGCGGCGGCAACGGATCTGATGGATCTCGCGGCCCAGGAGCCGTCGCGCGTGGCGCGCGAGTATCTGGGCATCGCACTCGACTCGGCCGCCGCCCTGGGCAGGCGCACCGCACAGATGCATCTTGCGCTTGCAACGCCTACGGACGATCCTTCGTTCGCGCGGGAGATCCTGGACGCCAATGACGTGCAGAGTCTGCTTAGCGGTCTTCGGAACAATGCGATTCACGTCCTGGACCTGCTGAAGGACAGTGTGGCCGACTTACCCGACGATTTTGTCGACCTGGCCGGCATGGTCTTGGGACGCCGCAGCCAGATCCTCGACAGCTTCAGGATCGAGGCGGCCGACGGCACGCTCGGCCAGCGTATTCGGATTCATGGCGATTATCATCTTGGCCAGGTCCTTCAGGTCAAAACGGATTATGTGATCCTGGATTTCGAAGGCGAGCCGGCACGCCCCATTGCGGAACGGCGCGCGAAATTCTCTGCGATGAAAGACGTGGCCGGCATGGTGCGGTCCCTGAGTTATGCGGCCTATAGCGGCCTGATCGCCCACACGACGCGCCGTCCCGAGGATTGGCGGACTCTCGAACCCTGGGCGCGGTTATGGGAGCGGTCGATGGCCGCGGAGTTCCTGCGCGCCTATCGCACAACTGCTCAAAAAGCGCCGTTCCTGCCATCCTCGGACGATGGTTTTCGAAAATTGCTCGAAGTCTTTTTGCTGGATAAAGCGCTCTATGAGCTCGCCTACGAACTGAATAATCGCCCCGCGTGGGTGCGCGTCCCTTTGATGGGCATCTTGTCGCTTCCCTTGGAAGCCGGAGGACCTGAGTGGACCTGGACGCCATTTCGCAGCCGGACCTAGAACAGATCGAACGAATCGGCGGCGCCGACCTCGTGATCGGGATTCTGGGCTCCGAGCGTGAGCACGAAGGCAGCACCGCCATCGCCCTGACGCGCGACGTTCTGGCGAAATTGTCCAAGCCTCTGCGGGCCATGGTGGTCTGCAGCAACGGGATTCATAGTCCCGCTGCTCCCAGGCCCGAACTTGTTGGCGACGATCAGCCTCCGGTGGTCTTGTCCTGCAGCCTGCCAGCGCCCGATCCCGGCGACACTGCGCAGCGGAGCATCTCCAATGCCTATCGAACGATCTTCGCCGTCGGCGGCAAGCTGGGAGCGCGCGCGTGCGGCGTGATCACTTCCCGGTCTCCGGGCCTGACTCCGCAATGGATTTATCGTCTGGTGCAGCCGGTGTTGGATCTCGGGTTTGATTTGGTTGCGCCCTGTTACACGCGCCAGAAGATGGAGGGCCTGCTGAACCGCAGCGTGCTCGCGCCCCTGCACCGGGCCCTCTATGGTCAGAAGCTTCAAAATCCCATGGGCCCGGATTTCGGCCTTTCGGGAAAGCTACTGCAGAAAATTCTCGTGCAGGATGCCGCCAGGAGGCCGGGATCCGACCGCAGCGTGCTGGCATCCATCGCGTCCACTGCCGCCTTCGGCGATTTTCAAGTCTGCGAAGCGCACTTGGGCGTCCGCGCCCAGCACCACACAGACTGGGAAAACCTGAGTTCCCTGCTGGCGGAAGTGCTGGGAGCTGCTTTTCTTGAAATGGAAGGGCGCGCGGCTCAGTGGCAGAGTATTCGCGGAGCGAAGCCGTTACCGGCGTTCGGTCAGCCCGGACCTCTACCGGAAGACACCGCAATCCCTGTAGACATAAACGGCATAATCGAATCGTTTCAGTTGGGAACGAAAAATCTGCAGGATGTTTGGGGTCTCATTCTGCCTCCGACCACATTGCTTGAATTGCGGAGGTTGTCCCGGTTGACCGGGGACCGGTTTCGGCTGTCCGATCATCTGTGGGTCCGAATCGTTTACGATTTCGCACTGGGGCATCACCTCCGGATCATCAGCCGGGACCACCTGCTTCGATCGATTACGCCGCTTTATTTGGGATGGATCGCTTCCTATGCGCTGGAAACGCAAACGGCCGCGCTCCCGGAAGTCGACTCACGAATCGAACGCCTGTCCAAGGCATACGAGGACAATAAATCTTATTTGGTATCCCGTTGGCGGTGGCCCGACCGCTTTAATCCGTAACGCTGAGGAGGGAATATGTGGGATCAAGTTGGAGACGCACTCAGGCTTTCGATGACGAAAATGCTGAGCCAGCTAGCCAGCCTGTTGCCTGGTATCGTGGCTCTGTTGACGGCGCTTATCCTCGCCGGACTGTTCGCATGGGCGGTGGCGGCGATCCTGCGGCGGTCACTCGCCGGATTCGACTTCGACCGCAGAGTGGCGCAGTGGGGCTTTCCGGGACTGGCGGAGTGGTCGCCGTCGTCGAGCCCAGCCCGCCTGGTGACGCGCGCGATCGCGGGGATCATCATATTTATCGGCTTTCTGATCGGCATCTCCGCGTTCGATGGCGCACTCCCTTCGCAGTTCGTCGTACGCCTGTTTGCGTACCTGCCTGACCTCATCACCGCCATCCTGGTCTTATTTGCCGGCAGCATCATCGCGCGATTCCTGGCGCGCAGCGTGCTCATCGGGGCCGTCAATATGAACCTGCAATATGCGCGCCTGCTGAGTGTCGGCGTGAAGTGGCTGGTGACCGTGCTCTCCGTGACCATCGCCCTCGAGCGTCTGGGCATCGGAGGCGGCATCATTCGTCTGGCATTCGGGATTCTGTTTGGGGGAATTGTCCTGGCGCTGGCCCTGGCTGTCGGTCTCGGATCGAAGGAGCTCGTGAGCCGGTCCCTCGAACGCGAGGCCAGCAAAACATCCGTTTCGAACATAAAGGACCCGGTCGGCCATCTATAGCCGCTAGAATGTTGGAGTGACGCAGGTGGAGACGACTTACGTCGATGCCGTAGAGTCGTTGCGGCGATGCTGCGGACCGTGGGGCCTGAAAGCGTCCGGCCGCCCCAAGGGACACCATCAGATCTGGGCGCGTGACAGCATGATCGCCGCGCTCGGCGCGCGTTTCGTCGACGACAGCCAGATTCAGGAAGCGATCCGGGCAAGCATCGCAATGCTGAAAACGCATCGCGGGCGGGGCGGAGCGATTCCGAACAACGTCGATTGCGCGACCCTGCGTCCCAACTTTCGCGCTTACGCCGACGGCGGCCTCTGGTGGATCATCGCCAGTACCTTGCTGGCGCCCGATCCCGAAGTCGTGCGCGAGGTTCTGGGCTGGTACGAATACCAGGACGTGGATCAGAGCGGTTTGCTCAGCATGCAGGAAGCCTCGGACTGGCAGGATCTTTTCTGCACGCGAGGCAAGGGTTTGTATCTCAATTGTCTGTACGTTTTGGCATTGCGCCGCGCCGCCGGGCTTTTCGCAGGTGATGAAGCGGATCGTCTTAGCCAGCGGGCCGATCTGGTCGCGGAACGAATCAACGCCTATTTCTGGTATGCGGGCGATAACGACACGCAGCGGCACCTTTCGAATACGTTCAGCACCGCGGGAACACCCTCGCGCGATTCGATGGGCCGCCTGCGCGAAATGCCCGAGAAGCGTTATCTCAGGGAGGAACGATATTACCTGCCGTACCTTGGCTTTCGCACGCTGGGCGAGTGGTTTGATTCTTTCGGCAACATTCTTGCGATTCTTGCAGGTGTCGCCGATCCACGGCAGAGCGAAATCATCCTGGATTTCATTTCACGATACTCGCTGGACAACTGGCCGCTTCGAAGCCTGACTCCCGTGATTCGGCCAGGCGATGCGGACTGGCGCGATTACTATGGATCGCTGAACGCTCCGCATCATTACCACAACGGCGGTGTGTGGCCCTTCCTGGGCGGATTCTACGTGGCTGCTCTGGTGAAAACCGGCCGGGCGCAGGCTGCGGGTCCCGTTCTGCAAAGTCTCGCCCAGCTAAATCAATCCGGCCATTTTAACGAGTGGCACCATGGCGAAACCGGCGTTCCCCTGGGCGCCGAAGATCAAGCCTGGTCGGCCGGCATGTTCCTCTTCGCTGCGGAGTGCGTCCGGTGGAACCAGGTGCCGCTCTTGTGATTCCGCCAGACAAAGTATAATGACGGGCGCCGATTAGTGAAATCGACGCGTCCTCTCTCAAAGAAAGGAGCACCCGACTGTGGCAGATGGAAAACCCGATGCTCTCGACGCTGCGCACCAGGTGATTGTTCTCGCATTCGAATTAGCCGACACCGAAATTGTGGAACTCCCCAGCCAGCTCGCGCAAGCGCTCCAAAGTCCGCCGGTTCAGACTGCTATCAAAAAGACGTTGCTCGACTTCGCAAAGAGTAAAGCAGGGCAAGACGGCGCCGCCCTGTCCGCGGCCGACAGTCAGAAACTGCTGAGTGCGCTGGGCACGGGCATTCAGGACGCCGGCAGTAAGGATCTCCTCGACCAGATCAAGAAAACCGGTGAGTACCGCAAGCTGGAGAAGAGTATTGAGGGGTTCAAAAGCGCGGCCGGATCCTCGTCCCTGGGCGTCTGGGTAGATCAGAACCAGAAGATCCTGTACGTGGTTGGCGCCGCGCTGGTAGTCGGCACCGGCAGCGTTCTCTACAGTACAAAAACGGGAGGGTCGCTGTTGAACACCGCGATCAGCCCACTCAAGGGCAAGGACGTCGAGATTCTGCAAATCGGCACATTGAAGCTGAATGCGAGCCTGTGGGACTTCCAGCCGGACGCGCGCATTCTCGGCGCACGAATCGGCGCCACCCAAGAGTGGCGGAAGGTCACGCTGGATTTCAAGCTGGGCGTTCTGGCTAAGGGACCCGACGTGCAGCAGGTGGAAGGCACGGCAATGGTCAAGTCCGAAACTTTCAATGTGACTCTGACCGGTACCGACAAGCCGCAAACGAAGCAGGTGAACCTGGGTTTGAAGCTCGGCTTTGACGGCGTGGCCGGTAACGGCAAGTTCAATGTCGGGGTGGGCGCCATGTACCAGGACAGCGCGCTCAGCGGAACGCTGGCCGCATCCTACCAGACCAAGAGCGCAACATTCGGCCTCCAAGGCAACGTAGGCCCTCAGAAGGGCGGCGGACCGCAGTATGGCGGCCTGCTCACGGTGTCCATCCCGCTGTAACCCCGCGCGACTTTCCGGCGACGACCGCTGCGGCGCGATGCCTGATCGCGCAACCCTTTGATATCAGTAAGTTTCCTTACGAAACAGTAGTCCCTCTGCAGCGTCCAACCTAGTAGAGATAGGAATGTGCAAAGGAGGTGCCTTATGGGCGCCCAAACAGCAAAAAAAGGAATCAGTTTATTAATCGATTATCTCGACGTGTGTAATGCCGCAGCGGAAGTCCATCGACATTCGCTGGTGTACGGACCTCTGATCGCCGCCTACGACAGCATCTTCGCCAATCGGCAGGTAGCCATCGACACTTACGATCGTCATCCGGATGAAGTTGAGAATACGGCAACGATTCGTCTCGTAAACGGCGAGTTCGTGACGGTCCCTGAAAACGAGGCTGATCCGTCCTTTCATCTGAAGCTCGGCCGCCGTTATATGGCGGACGTGGTGGCCCACCGCGACGAATACATCCAACATCCGGAAAAACTGGACTGGGACTGGATGAAGAGCCGCATGGGGATCGAACCGCACCATGGGCACACCGGCGGCGCGAATATGCGGCCCGGGTCCGGCCGGTCAGAGTGATGAGGCGATCGAATTATTAAAGAGGGAGACTTCTATGCCGAAGGCAACCGTTGGCTTGTTTGAAAATCCTGGTGTCGTAGATGACGTAGTGCGCGAGATTGAGGCCTTGGGCCTTCCTCCCAACGAAGTACGAATTGTAGACGAGCCATCAACCTTTGAGGTCACGGGGGTCATGAGCTTCGCGCGCCTTGACTTTGAAGTCGAACTGGCGCGGGAGTTGACCAGGATCGGAGCGACAAAAGCCGAGGCGCAGGCGTATATCGAAGGCTTGCGGGATGGCGGCGCGCTGGTATTGGCGACGGGTGCGGATGACAAGGTAGATAGGGCCGCCGATGTCATGAACCGCCGCGGGGCGGTGGAGATCGAAGAAAGCAGCGGGCCCGAACCGCAATTGCCGAATGTCGGCCACGAGAACGCGACGCCCATATTCCAGAGCTCAGTGATGACCGGGCGTATCCGGCAACCCGGCGGCGGCGCCTGCATGTTCGTGTGGTGATGGATTAAAGAGTCAATGCCACCGGATCCACACCTGCCCCCGCCTGATCCAGATCCGGAGCGCGAGCCGCCAAGGGTACCGTCTCCGCCTCCCCTTCCGGATCCCAATTCGCCAGGTCCCGACGTGATCGATCCTGGCATAGCGCCGGAACCGCTGCCGGCGTAAGATTTCAACGATTAGGAGGACTTTATGCAGGAGCGAAGTCTGACGATTCCAGAACTCGTGCTCATCGCGGGCACACGCGTCGCCTTAGGCGCCGGCGTGGGGCTGCTCATTGGAGGCAAGCTGGGCCGGGATGCCCGAAAGAGCGCTGGTGTGGCTTTGTTGGCTGTGGGCGTCCTCAGCACCATTCCGATTGTGATGAACGTGCTGGGTAAGCCTCAGGCAGCGGCGAATCGGCCAGCGTAACGCCCGGCCTATCGGAGATCGAAAAACATGGCGGTCTTCTCGCGCCGGAAGGTGGAGAACCCCGCTTGCTCGAAGAAGGCCGTCTGACTCGTAACAGCGAAGAGTTCCTTGACTCCTCTGATCCGCCCGCGCTGTTTGCAAAGCTCGACCAGCCGGGAGGCCACACCCCGCTTCTGGAAAGCGGGAGCGACCGCCAGGCTCCGCACTTCGGCCAGCCGTTTGGAGTAGATCTGGAGAGCGCAACAACCGATAATCCGGTTTCCCGCGGCCGCCACCAGGAAGGACGAAATCCGGGGCAGGTTCTGTTGAGCTAACTGCTCCGGATAGAGCCTCAGCAGCGCACGGATAGAAGGCATCTCGCCCCTCCTGGCGGCACGAAAAGAGACGTCTTTCCCGATTTTCAACGCGCAGGGCCTCGAAACGTGCCAACGGCCAGTACGATGAAGCCAACGGCGATCACGGAGCGAATTCCGATGGACCAAAGCCGGTCGCCTCGGATGGCGCTTCTGGCTGCCAGCAGAATGAAGGCTCCGCCGATGCACACATACCACCAGCCAAGCATTCGTGCACGGCGATGCTTCCTGTCCATGGCGAAAGGGTTGTGGGCCACAACTCGATTATCTTCGACTCCTCGGTGTTGCGCGCGTATCAGGCTCAATAGTCTCATTTGAAACAACTCTCCCCAAGAGAGATCTACCTTGTGGCGATCTCGCGAAGGTTCGCCAAAAATCAACCTGGCGATCGCGTAACGAGCGCGCCCTACACTTATTGGAGAGAGAAATGGCGACCAAGCATCTGCTGACTCGTACGGAAGAGGTAGTGCTCACCGCCGTAGCCGCACGCGGAATCGCGGGCCAGGCTTACGGCATGGGTATCTTTGAGCAGTGCTCGAAGCTGACGAAGGGCCGCTACATCTCCATTGGATCGATCTACACTATTCTTGATCGCCTGGAGAAAAAGGGGTTTGTCGAATCCTGGTTCGAGGACCGGAGAGGCTCCGAGCACCATGGCACCAAACGCTGCTTCCGAATAACCGGCGCGGGTACCCGGGCTGTACGGGAAGCTGCGGTTCTAAGCCGCGCTCTGTGGCGGGCGTGGAACGTGATCCCTGTTCTTCCTATGCTGCCGGGCGGGGAGAACGCCGGGGAGCCAGCCCTGAATAACCAAAACGAACCCAGAGCGGAGCGCGCGAGCTGAGCTAAGCTGCTGGTCGATTGGTAACAAACACGTGGCAAAAGAAAAAGGGAACCCAAGCTTCGCCCGTTTGGGCGAGGCCTGGGCTCCCTTGAACGTCTAGCTGCGGGCTCGGCGGAACTTCAGGAGTCCCACTCCCAGAAGCGCTGTCCCAATGAGTCCGAATGTTGCGGGCTCCGGAACCGCGGTCGACGTGAAACTGGCCGAATACGTTTGCTTGACTAAGGTATTGTTGGCCACCTCCGCCAGGACTTCTGTGATGTGTCCCGGTGTGGTCACCTGCGCCGTGAAGAGCCCGCCGGTCGGGCTTGCTCCAGTGGAGGACGTACCGGTGTATGCGACTCCGCTCAAAGCGAGAGTGACGGTAACGCCCGTATTCGTCTGCGTCAGTGTGAACGGAGAGCCTGGAGGCGTACAGACGCTGCCAATGTTATTGTTGGTGCAATTGGCAGCAGTCCCGACACCCGCGAAAATGTTCTGTAAGTCGAAAAAGACATTTCCGGTCGGGACGAAGAACGTAGCGAAATCCACGATCGAGATCGAGCCCGTCACCGGCGGCCCCGAAAGATTCTGGATTGTTCCTCCGGTCATGTTCAGATACGAACCGTCAGATGGAGCCGCGTTGAATACGTTGGGCACACTGAGGTTGTTGAAAAATGCGATCCCTGTCGTTCCCACCGTCACAGTTCCGTTTATGTTGGCCGTTCCGCTCACCGGTGTGGCGGAGACACTTACACTGGTCATCAAAACCAGGAAGGCCGCCACAGCCATCAGGCAAGGCCCTCGCCAGCGCGATGCCGACCTTAGCTTAGTACACTTCATTTAAACATCCTCCTTTTGGATTGACCCCGGTCGTGAGAACGCCTAGGTAATCGGTGCTAGGGTTGCATGTGTTCAGCCAAACACTCGCGGCTGATTCCGCAGGAGATAGCGAATCAAGGCAATGCAGAAGCTGCATGAGGCGCTAGCGGAGTCTGCAAGCTTTGTCTAAGATGTGCAAGAACTTCCAGGTACCAGGAGTACTCGAAACGCTCGCCGGCGCCAATCCAATTCCCTTCAACAGCGCGGGATGAAGGCTGTCTCATATCCAGTCAAATTTGCGGGTTGAATCTCAGTAATAATTACCATCCGTACGAGAAGAGTCGATCTTCCCTACAGCGTTCGTATCGCAATGCCGAAGTATTTCTTCGCGGGAGCCTTATGCAGTCGATGTGCCCACAAGTAGTTGTTGCCAGTGCGAAAAAAAAATGTTACGCTACCACCTTAATCCGAGTAGTTCCGTGTCGAGTTGATTCGACAAGTCCACACAGCGGAGTGGATGAAGGCCCGATACCCGATTTGCTGCGTCCTCCGGGCTTCTACGAAGTTGGGTTCTCCGATCCGCTAATAAAACATCCGGCCGTAGTATTTGCGGTCCAACGCGGCATGTGTACTCAACGGATTGTTAATCGATGAATCTCGTACCTAACGCACTATCCCTTTCCCATCAGCAGCTTATCCTGCTAGCTCCGTATGGCGTCCCCGTTCCGGCGCGATTTAGAAACGTCCGGATAGATCCGCGCCGATACGGGTCGATCCTGGTCGATATGCAAAAATTGCGTGGTCGCATTTACCTTGAGGATGGCGCCATTGGACACGATCAGCTCGATCGCAACGGCCGCCATCGCTCCGAAGCGGACACCGAGAGCTGGCACTTGCTGACTCTCGACGATAAAGGATCGGTCTCCGGGTGCGTACGCTACCATGCTCACCGGAACACCGTATCGTTCCAGGATTTGGGACTACGGAAGTGTGCGCTGGCGGAGTGCCGCCAGTGGGGATCGAAACTGCAGGCAGCGGTGGAAACTGACTTGGTTGCCGCGCGGCAGCAGGCGATTTCCTATGTGGAAGTGGGCGGATGGGCCCTGGCGAAAGAGCGGCGCTGCACGGGGGAAGCGCTCCGAACCGCCTTGGCGACGTACGGCCTTGCACAAGTCCTCGGCGGCTGCGTGGGAATCGCCACGGCTACCGTGCGCAACCGGTCGTCTTCGATACTCCGGCGCATCGGCGGGGGCGCTCTTGAGGTTGACGGAGAGCAGTTGCCCGGTTATTATGATCCGCAGTACAAGTGCCAGATGGAGATCGTGCGGTTCACCTCCAGCTCCCCGAATCCAAAATACTGGCGATGGATCGATCAGATTGCCGCGACTCTCCTGAATGTTCCTGTATTATCATTGACTCCCGGGGCGCTGGCGGTCGCGTAAGAGAACTTTTCTAACTCTTGTAACTTAGGTTGTATGGAAGTTAGCACGCTGGCCTCGGCACTACTCGCGGAAGATACCGGAGCGCTCCTCGATCGAGCCCTGGAACAGTGGACCGCAATCCTGGGCCCGGACCATGTGATGGTGGATGAGCGCAGTCGAACGGCTGCGGAAACCGCCACGTTCGCCACCAGTCAAAGGGTCCCCGCAATTCTCAGACCCGGCTGCCGCGAGGAAGTGCAGGAGTGCATCCGCATCGCCAACCGTTTCCGCGTTTCCCTCTATCCGGTCAGCAGCGGCAAGAACTGGGGCTATGGATCGCGCGTGCCAGTGGCTGACGCCAGCGTCCTGATCGATCTAAGCCGGATGAACCGCATCGTAGACTTCAATGAAAAGCTGGCGTACGTCACCGTCGAGCCAGGTGTGACGCAGCGACAGCTTTTTGAGTTTCTGGGGACTCACCAATCGCGGTTGTGGATGGATGCGACGGGGTCGAGTCCGGAATGCAGCCTGATTGGCAACGTAGTCGAACGGGGCTTCGGACATACGCCGTATGGCGATCATTTCGCGCAGGTGTGCGGCTTCGAGGTCGTCCTGCCGACCGGTACGCTGATGCAGACCGGGTTTTGCCGGTTCCCTGCTGCTCAGGCCGGCCCGGTTTACAGATGGGGCGCCGGGCCGACGCTGGAAGGCCTGTTTTCACAGTCGAATCTGGGAATCGTTACGCGCATGACGATCTGGCTCATGCCGGCTCCGGAGCATTTCGAAGCTTTCTTTTTCCAGTGCAACCGTGCGGATCAGCTCGCCGGGCTGATCGAAGCATTACGGCCGCTGCGCATGCAAGGGATTCTTCGCAGCACCGTGCACATCGCGAACGATTACAAAGTCCTCGCGGGAATACAGCAATATCCCTGGCAGGAGACCGGCGGCCAGACGCCGTTGCGTCCGGAACTGATGGCTCAGCTTCGCAGCCGTCTTAAGTTCGGAGCATGGAGCGGCTCCGGGGGGCTCTATGGCACGCGGGGCCAGGTCGCCGAAGCCAGGCGGGCCATCCGCAAGGCGCTCAAAGGCAAGGTCGATCGTCTGCAGTTTCTGGATGACCGGAAGTTGGCATTCGCGTCGCGTTTTGCCAAGCTCTACCAGCTCCTCACGGGATGGGATCTGAGCAAGGTCATTGAGCTCGCGCGTCCGATTTACGGCCTGATGAAGGGCGTGCCCACGGAACAGCCGCTGGCGAGCACGTATTGGCGGAAGAAGAGCGTTCCGCCTACAAGCATGGATCCGGATCGCGATGGCTGCGGCCTCCTGTGGCTCGCTCCGGTGGCTCCGACGGAGGGTCATCACGTCGAACTCATTGCGAAAATCGCGAATGACATCCTGTTGGAGTACGGTTTCGAGCCGAGCATCTCGATGACGCTGATCACCGAGCGCGCCGTGGCGTGCGTGATTTCCATCTGCTATGACCGCCGCGAGGCGGGTCAAGACGATCAGGCCATGGCCTGTTACCATCACCTGCGGCAGGCGATGACAGACCGGGGCTACTATTCCTACCGGCTGGGCATTCAAGCCATGTCTGAAATGAGCGGTCCGGACGGTTATGCCGATCTGGTCCGGGCGATCAAGAACGCTGTCGATCCTAATGGCGTGCTCGCGCCGGGACGATATCAGCCCGGCGTAAGTGTCCCCTCCCAGACGACAGCCATACCGATTGCAAAAGCATGACCAGCCACAGCCACGCCTGGTCGTTGGTGAAGGACCTCCATCAGCCTCGGCCGGCGATTTTTTGGGCAGATCTTCTGTTGAGCGCCGTGGCAGGTTGGGGCAGCTTTGCCGTGGTGCTGCTGGCGAAACCATTTTCCGCGAGCATGTGGCTGGCATTTCTGATCGCCACGATTGCTTGGTATCGCGGGCTATGCTTCGTGCATGAGATCAGTCACATGCGCCGCTCCCAGTTGCGCGGCTTTGAAACCGCCTGGAATGCATTGATCGGCGTCCCGCTGCTGATGCCCTCGTTCGTTTACGTAGGCGTGCATTCCAGCCATCACAGCCTGGCAACCTACGGGACCGATCAGGATCCGGAGTATCTCCCGTTCGCGAGATCCCACTGGATGACCATCGTTTTCGCGGCGCACAGCGTTCTGATCCCTCTCGCCCTGCTGCTTCGTTTTCTGGTGCTGGCGCCGGCCGGTTGGCTGTCGCCGCGGTTTCACCGCCGGCTGGTAGAACACGCCTCTTCGCTTTCGATGAATACCCGGTATCGAAGGGAAGACTCCCCTGCCCTGACGGCTTCCATACGGCGGTGGGAAATGGTGTCGATACTAACCTGGCTGGCAGCAGCCGTCATTGCCGCACACTATGGCCTCGGATGGAAGGCTCTAGCAGCGTGGTGCGGGATCAGCGCCTGCGCCGCCCTGTGCAACGCCCTGCGCACTCTGGGAGCGCATCGCTATAAGAGCACCGGGACGCCTCTCGATCGCGACGGGCAATTGACGGATTCCATTGACACACCCGGAGCCCTATGGACGGGACTCTGGGCGCCGGTCGGCTTGCGCTACCATGCCCTGCATCATTATTTTCCAGGGATTCCGTATCACAATCTCGGAACAGCTTACCGGCGACTGGTCTCAGATCTTCCCGTAGAGGCGGCATATCAAGAACTGACCAGCCCCAGCCTTCCCCGGTCCCTTCGACGCCTTTACCGGACCGGCAAGTCCATGCGTCAAAGGGAACGCAGCGCCCAGCTCCGTCTTCGACAATCTTTGCGGTCCCCCGGCAAGTGACTCGCTTCGGCATCCTCGGCCCACCCGTTCCCGGTCACGTAAATCCTTTCCTTGCACTCGCGCAGGAGTTGCAGTCGCGAGGCCACAGCGTGACCTTTTTTCAAATACCGGATCTGGAGACGGAAGTCCGGGCGGAAGGTTTTGACTTCTGTCCGATTGGAGCGAAAGATCACCCGGTCGGATCGCTATCGGAGTCGTTGCGGCAACTGGGAAGCCTCTCGGGTCTGGCAGCTTTGCGATTCACAGTGCGCGCGATCCAGCAAACGACCGAGGCGATTTGCCGGGACGCTCCCGCCGCGGTGAAAGGTGCGCACATCGACCTGCTCCTGGTGGATCAGACCGAGCCGGCCGGCGGAAGCGTGGCGGAATACCTGGGATTGCCGTTCGTCACAATTTGCAACGCCCTGGCTCTCAATCGCGAGCCTGCGATCCCTCCGCCATTCACGCCCTGGAAGTATCGCGACACCGCGTGGGGACGCATGCGAAACCGGCTCGGGAACGCCGTTTCGGACCGCATTCTCGCGCCCGTTCGGAATACGCTCTCGGGCTATCGCCGCCGCTGGAAACTGCCGGCTCACCGGGATCTTGGGGAGACGTTTTCCTCACTCGCTCAGATCAGCCAACAGCCGCGCGAGTTTGATTTCCCACGCCAATCGCTTCCCGATTGTTTTCACTACGTTGGTCCCCTGCGCCATCCGCGCCGGCGCGCGGTGGAATTCCCCTGGGAATGGCTGGATGGACGGCCGCTGGTCTATGCCTCCCTCGGAACTCTACAGAACAAGAATCCCCAGATGTTCCGTTGTTTTGCGGAGGCTTGCCGCGGGTTGGAGGTTCAGCTCGTCATGGCCGGTATCGGCGGGGAATCGCTGGGCGTTCTTCCCGAGAATGTGCTGGCCATTCCTTATGCGCCTCAGACCGAGCTGCTTCAGCAGGCCAGCCTTGCGCTTACGCATGGCGGACTCAATACGGTGCTCGATGCGCTCGCCTGTGGCGTTCCCTTGCTGGTGATGCCCATTACATATGAGCAGCCGGCGATTGCGCAAAGGGTCCGATGGGTGGGGGCCGGAGAAACGATTCCGTTCTCTGGACTAAATGCATCGCGAATTACAGCCCAGATAAAAAAGGTGCTTGGCGACGCCGCTTATAGCCATCAGGCGAAGCGCATTTCCGAGTGTATTCGTGCGGCGGGAGGAGTGGAACGGGCGGGAGATCTCATTGAAAAAACAAATCATAACGAAATGGAAAAATGAAATTGAGATCTTCCCTACGGGGCCGAGTTGTGTCCACCCCTCTCACCGAGGGCGGACGCTTCCTCCTCCCGGGGGCCTCGTGCCCTCGGGTCGGCCCCCAGTATTTCCGCTGAGGCGGAATCTTTGTGGCGGTCTTCAGACTCCCGGCATGCTACAGTTTTCCTGAAGAGAGGAGGATGCCCGCTATGCATCGTCGTAGAGGTTTTTTATTCGGATTTGCCACAATTGCGAGTCTAAGCGTGCTGGCCACGTTGGCCGTTGCCCAGGGTCCCGCCCCGGCGCCGCTCATGGTCCATCAATTGAAGCCGAACGTTTACTGGGTCGAGGGCGGCGGCGGGAACAGCGGCGTCATCGTCGGGGACAAAGGCGTGATTGTCGTCGACGCCAAGACGACGGCGGCCGCCGGCAAGGAATTGCTGGATGATATCGCCAAGATCACGCCTAAACCTGTAACCACGGTCATTCTGACCCACAGCGATGGAGATCACGTGAATGGGCTGGCGTCCTTCCCGGCGGGCATCACCATAATCGCGCACGAGAACAATAAGAAGGAACAGGACGCGGCGCTGGCAGCGGGTGGCCGGGGTGCACCTCCCGCCGGTCATCTTCCCACGCAAACCATTTCGAAGAACAAGGACGATCTCAAGATCGACGGCGTGAAAGTGCAGGTGCTGCACTGGGCGCCGGCGCACACCAGCGGCGATCTGGTGGTCTATCTTCCCTCTGAAAAGATCGTGTTCACGGGCGACATCATCACCACGCAACCCGATGCGCTGATCCACCTGGAGAAAAACGGATCCTCGGAAGGCTGGGTCACCACCGCCAAGGGGACTGCGGCCCTCAACGCCGATCAGTTCGTACCCGGACACGGAGATGTGCTGACCAAAGCCGCGGTTCAAAAGAAGGCCGCCGATGTGGCCGCCAAGCGCGCAAAGATCAAGGAACTGGTGGCGCAGGGCAAGTCTTTGAACGACATCAAGACTGCGGTTGGTGATCCTCCTCCGGCTCAGGGCAAGGGTGGCGGCCGGGGAGGCCCGGGATTCCCGACCTTCACGGAAGTGGTTTACCAGGAGCTCACCAAGAAGGGCGCTTGAAGCAACCCGCTCCGCCCCGAGGCTAGCCCTTCAGTTCTCCGTGGGCTTCTGGACGCGGTCGATCACCAGGACCTCGACAGGTGCTTTTGTTGCTTCGAGCTTCAAGCCAAGCTGCTCCTGGAAAGCAGTAAAAAGATCGGATCGCGATTCCAGGTCGGCAGGAGGCGGCGGCGCATTGGGTCCCGGCGCGGCCAACTGGTCGGGCCTCCAGACCAGCGTAAAGTCGAACTTGCCGGACAAGTTTGTCTGATCCACAACCGGCCGATCCACGATTCTGGCCTGCAAGAAGCCGGCGAATTCCTCCATGGTCGAGTTTCGGACTCCGATGCTTCCGGGTCCTCGGCCGCCAAAACCAGGCAGCATCCCGCCGGTGTCATTCTTCGTGAGCTTCGGCCCACCCTTGGCGACCGTAACGATATACGCGGAAAGTTCCCGTTTATCGCGATGAAACACAAGCTGGAAGCGCTCCGCCAGCAGCTTTTGAAGCATGGTCCTGACCTGCGTCGCGTTGGGTATGCCGGCTTGGTCCGGCTTGGCGGTGAGATCGAACTTGTCCGTTTCGAGCCAGCCCGGTCCTCCCGTGACCTGCCGTGGGTGAATGCCATAGGCGAATATGATGAGGTCGTTCAGAGTCGTGTTCGTGGTGGTGAAAAGATTGGTTCCGCCTCTTCCCACCAAAATCGACTGGCCGGGCGTGTCGGGATTGCTGGGCTTAATCGTGGCGACTTCGAACCCCGGATTCGCGTCCGCGGCCATCGGTTTCTGGGGAGGCGGAGGTTCCGGAATCACCCAGGCTGTTTCGGGCGTCGCGCGCGTGAGGTTCAGCGGCGCCGGAGGACCGCCCTGAGTCCAGGTGCCCGCGATCGAATTGCCATCCCCGCTCAGTTTCCCCTCGTAATTGCCGCCGATCCCGACCACGGCCATCTTCACAACGGAGCCCTGCTGACTCATCGCGTTCGCATTGATCGGTTGCCCGCCCTGATCGATGCTGTACATCACAGCTTTCAGGCTCTCGTCATCGGCTCTCGATATCTTGACGACAATCCGGAGCGGCGGCCTGCCCGGAGGACCCTGAAGCGAACCCTGCCAGGAACCCACTATGTTTTGCGCGCATAACCCGCCTCCGGAACCCACCGCGAGCGCCGCGATCCACAACAGTTTTTTCAAGGGGCTGTTCATGGGCAATCTCCTTGGGATTAAAGACGTCAATTAGCTCGAAATATTACGGCCGGATTAAAGAAAAAGTCACCGGCGCCACGGCTCCCATGATCGATTTGTGCCGGGGCCGCCCCAAGGTGAACAATAGGGTGAACAATAGAGATTCGTATGATTCTGAAACAGTACTACCTGGGCTGCCTGGCTCACGCTTCCTACCTGCTGGGCGATGAAACCAGCTCGACCGGCATCGTGGTCGACCCCCAACGCGATATCCAGCAATATCTTGCGGATGCCGAGAAATTCGGCCTTCAGATCCGGCATGTCTTCCTGACCCACTTCCATGCCGACTTCGTCGCGGGCCATCTGGAACTGCGGGACCGCTGCGGGGCGGCGATCCATCTCGGCTCCCGCGCCCAGGCGGAATATGCTTTCGTGCCCATGAAGGACGGCGACACGCTCGAATTTCCGGGAATGCAGCTCCAGATCCTCGAGACTCCCGGCCACACCATCGAGTCTATTTCGATCCTGGTCTTCGATCTGCAAAAGGATCCGGCCAAACCGCAAGCGGTTCTGACGGGAGACACACTGTTCATCGGAGATGTGGGGCGTCCCGACCTGCGGGCGTCACTCGGGTGGACGGCCAATGACCTGGGGGCTCACCTCTACGACTCGCTCCATAACAAGCTCTTGCCGCTTCCCGACGAAACGCTGGTCTATCCGGCCCATGGCGCGGGATCGCTATGCGGGAAGCAGCTTTCTTCCGACACGGTTTCATCCCTCGGAGATCAGCGGCGCTTGAATTATGCGCTGCAACCGATGACCAAGGAGCAGTTCATTCGCCTGGTGACCGCGGATCAGCCCGATGCGCCGGCCTATTTCACTTACGATGCGATCCTCAATACTCGCGAGCGCGCCACTCTCGACAAGAATCTGGAGCAAGTTCTTCATCCCATCGATCTCGACGAAGTCCTGCGCATGGGAGATGCCGGCGCCCAGATCCTGGATGTGCGCGATCCCGCCGAGTACGCCAAGGGTCACGTGGCCGGCAGCCTCAACATCGGACTGGGCGGGCAATACGCCACCTGGGCGGGCACGCTCCTGGACCGCGCCAAGCCGATCGTGATCATTGCTGAGCCTGGCCGCGAAGAGGAAGCGGCGTTACGGCTGGGCCGCATCGGTTTCGATCACGTCAAAGGTTACCTGAAGGGCGGCATGGAAGCGCTGGCCGCCCGTGCCGACCTGGTGTGGCCGACCGAGCGCCTCAGCGCGCCGATGGTGGCGGAGGATCTGGCGGGTGCGGATCCGCCCCTGGTGCTGGATATCAGGAATCCGCGCGAGTGGGCAGCCAGACATATTGACGGCAGCGTGAATATTCCGCTGAACCATTTGCAGGAGCGCATCGACGAAATCCCGCGCGACCGTCGCATTGCCGTCCATTGCGCGGGCGGCTATCGCTCTTCAATCGCCGCCAGCATCCTGCATCAACATGGAATAACGCGTCTGATCGAGATGGCCGGCGGCCTGGCCGCCTGGGAGGCCGCGCAACTGCCGACGGCCTCGCGATCATAACGATTGTTCTCAAGCGCCGACAATCTGCACGCTGATTCCTTCCGGATCGATGATGTGAAACCCTGCATCCAGGTTGTCTTCCGGAGTCACCCCGCGCGTTTTCAGTTCGCGCGTCACTGCGTCCTTGTTGAAGTTCTCGACGCCGATGGCGAAGTGATCCACCAGGCCCGTGGGACTTTTGTGATGCAGAGAGACCAGGGCTTTCGTTCCCATTCCCAGACGCACGATTTCGTTGGGCTTGTCCTCGCTGACCGTCGTCAATCCGAAGATCTTCTGATAAAAAGCGATGGAACGCGGCAGGTCGCTCACCTGGATACTCATGTGGTCGATTTTCGCGGCTTTGAGGGCCCCACCTGGGACCTGCGCCTGAGATCCGCCAGCCGCGGTCAGCATCGCAAGCCCCTGAATCAAGCCTCGCCGCGTGAGAGCGCCCTTCTCAAAACGATTCAACAGATCGGAAATGATTGCTTCCATACAACCTCCTCAAGAGAATTTTAGACCTAAGCGGGCGTGTTGACCCGCTCGACCACGTATTGTAGGCTGTCGCTAATGAGCAGGGGCCATCAGCTTACCATGTTGCAGCGCTGGGTTCGGCAGCCCCAGAAGGTCTGGTTACGAAGGGCGCTTTTTCAGGTACACCTGTGGAGCGGCGTCGCACTGGGCCTGTACATCCTTCTGATGAGCGTCACCGGCAGTGTGCTGGTCTATCGGAACGAGCTTTACCGGGTCACAACGCCTGTGCCCATCGTTTCGAAAGGTTCGGGACCGCGCTTGACCGACCAACAACTGGGGGAGGCCGCCCGGCGCTTGTATCAGGACTATCGTCTGGTGAACATCACACGGATGCCGAATCTCGATCAGGCCGTAGACGTCTGGCTTCGCCGGGGCGGTGAGCTCAAGAAGCGGCTATTCGACCCCCGCAGTGGCAGCGACCTCGGCGACTCGGTCCCGCATAGTATGTTGCTGGTAACGAAGTTAATCGACCTGCACGACAATCTGCTGGGCGGTTCATCCGGGCGTAAGGTGAACGGCGCCGGCGCGGTCGCTCTGCTCGCGCTTGCCGCGACGGGGCTGGCGATCTGGTGGCCGGGCATCAAGACCTGGCGCAGCAGCCTGACACTGCCCCGCGGCCTGCGCTGGAAGAGTTTGAACTGGCATCTGCACAGCATGATTGGCTTCTGGAGCATGGCGTTCGTACTGGTATTTGCTTTCAGCGGCGTCTATCTCTGTTTTCCGGAGCAGCTCCAGGACTTCGCCGACCGGCTCGAACCTCCCACGGCCGCGAATGCGGGGATACGCATCGTCGACAACGTTATTTATTGGCTCGCTTTTTTGCATTTCGGGCGCATTAACGGCATCGGGATTCCTTGCAAGGGTCCCGGGCTCTGCGACCAGGCGACCAAGGCCGTCTGGGCCATATTCGGATTCGCTCCAGCCGCGATGTTCATCACCGGCGCGATCATGTGGTGGAACCGCGTACTGCGCCCCCGGCTGCGCAGGCGCTAGTGCGAGCGGCGTGACCTTACCGCGATTTGCATTCCGCTGGGAATTTCGTCAGTATTGCTCAGAGGATGCCACGGACCACTTGGGTATTGTCAGCCGCCCTGATCGGCATCGGCATGGCCACGGCACAAGGACCCGGCGCCCAGAGTCCAGCCTCCCGGCCCGGCCCGCAGACGGTGACGCCGCAGACGTATCCTGCCGGGCAGATTCGGACCGGCGAGCAGCGGTTTGTTTCGCAATGCGGCTTCTGCCACGGCCGCGATGCCGCGGGAGGAGAGACGGGACCGGACCTGACGCGCTCCGCACTGGTCGCCGAGGACATGCGCGGCGACAAAATCGGACCGTTGCTTCGCGCAGGCCGCCCGGATCAGGGCATGCCCGCCTTCAGGCTGAACGATGCGGATCGGGACGCGATCGTCGCTTTCATTCACGACCAGAAGACGAAGTTCGAGACGCTCGGTGGAGGCCGCCGCGCCGTGGACGCCGCGGACCTGGCGACGGGTGACGCGGAGGCGGGTCGTGGTTACTTCAATGGGAAGGGAGGCTGCTCCGGCTGCCATTCGCCAACCGGGGACCTGGCGGGAATTGCCACGCGGTACACCGGACTGACGCTGCTGCAGCGCATGCTGTATCCCAGCGGCCGGCCGGCTCCAGCGCGGCCCACCATTACCGTGACGCTCGCTTCCGGTGAGACCGTGACGGGATCCCTGGCCAGCCAAGACGAGTTCACCGTCGTGGTCCTGGACGCCGCAGGATCGCGGCAGACATACGAAAAAAGCGCGGTGAAATTTAAGATCGACGATCCGATGTCGGCCCACTTCACACAACTGGGAAAATACACCGATTCCGATATGCACAACATCTTCGCCTATTTGGACACCTTGAAGTGAGGGGCAACCTGCACGCTTTGTGGATGCTCGGAATCGGGCTCAGCTTCGTTGCGTCCGCTCAAAGTGTCGAACGGGAACAACTATTGCAACCGCCGGCCGACAGCTGGCTCACCTTTCACGGCGGCTACTCGGGCCAGCGGCATACGAACCTGAGTGCGATTACTCAGGAAAATGTCGGCACACTCCAGCAGGTTTGGCGCTTTCAAACGGGGCAGAATCAGCAGATCAAAGCGTCGCCGATTGTAGCCAACGGCGTCCTCTATATAACCACGCCGGATAACATCTGGGCCGCGGATGTACGCACCGGGAAGGAACTGTGGCACTACCAGAATCCTCCCAACAACGCGTTCCACATCGGCCATCGCGGCGCGGCTATTTATAAGGACACCGTGTATTTGACGACTCCGGATTGTCATCTTGTCGCGCTGAACGCGAAAGATGGGAAGGTGAAGTGGGACGTCGTCATCGCGGATTCGAACAAGGGTTACTGGTCGACCAACGCCCCGCTGGTCGTCGCCACAAAGGCCGGCACTCATGTTCTGGTCGGCGTTTCCGGCGATTTCGATAATCTCCCTGGCCAGTTGAAATCCATCAATGCCGATACAGGCAAGACGCAGTGGATCTTTTACAGTACGCCTCCTCCTGGCGGTAAGCACCCGAACAGCGGCGGCGCAACCGGCGGTCAGATGTGGACCACCGGCACATACGATCCCGATCTCAATCTGGTGTACGTCGGCACTGGAAATCCGACGCCGGTGCTGAACGGACAGGTTCGGCCGGGCGATAATCCGTGGACGTGCAGCATCGTGGCGCTCCATCCGGACACCGGGAAACTCGCATGGGGCTTCCAGGCTTCCCCGCACGATACGCACGATTGGGACGCGAACGAAGTCCCCGTGCTGGTCGATGCCAAATTCAACGGGAAGCCGCGCAGGATGCTGATGCAGGCATCGCGCAACGGATACTTTTTCGTGCTCGACCGGACGAACGGGAAGAGTTTGCTGACCGCGCCGTTCGCCACTGTGAATTGGGCGAAGGGCATCGATTCGGAGGGACGCCCGATTCCGGATCCGGCCAAGTATCCCGCCAAAGACGGCGTTCTGGTAGCGCCCAACGAGAGCGGCGCCACCAACTTTCGGCCGCCTAGCTTCGATCCGAAGACCGGTTTGTTTATCGTGAGCGCTCAGGATGGCTATGGGATTTATTTCTTCAAGTCCGAGCACGGGACTTACGGTTGGGCGGGCGCGGACTACGCCGTGGCAGGCAAAGCGTTCCTGCGGGCGATCGACTATCAGACCGGAAAGATTGCGTGGGATCACCCGATCGGTGACGGTGCAGGCACGGCCGGCGTGCTGACCACCGAAACCGGCCTGACGTTCAGCGGCGACGTTACCGGCAATGTGATGGCGCTTCGGACCATCGATGGCGCGACCCTGTGGCACCAGAACATCGGCAGGATGGGCAACGCGCCGATCGCGTTTGAGCTGGACGGCAGGGAGTATATAGTGGTGGGCGGAGGCGGATCGCTGTACGCGTTCGCCTTGCCGAAAGGAGAATGATGGCGATGCGATCGCTCGGATTGATTAGCGCGATGCTGGTGCTCGCCGGCGTTTCTTTCGCGGCGGATCCGATCCATGTCATGCTCCTCGATGGCGAGAGCGGCGGACCGTATCACAAATGGAGCCTGATCACGCCGCTTCTCAAGAAGCAGCTCGAGGAAACGGGCCTGTTCCAGGTGGATGTCGTAACTGCGCCTCCGGCGGGCGGTGATTTTTCCGCATTTAAACCAGACTTCAGTAAGTATGCTGTGGTCGTGTGGAACTACGATGCGCCGGATGAACGCTGGACAGCGGACTTGAAGGGGTCGTTTGAGAAATACGTTCGCGGGGGCGGGGGCTTCGTCAGCGTGCATGCGGCCGACAATGCGTTCCCTAATTGGGCCGCGTTCAACGAAATGATCGGCGTGG
Organism: Bryobacteraceae bacterium; assembly: GCA_036003585.1. Classification (GTDB taxonomy): domain Bacteria; phylum Acidobacteriota; class Terriglobia; order Bryobacterales; family Bryobacteraceae; genus Palsa-187. Next base: position 62,729 of record DASYSG010000084.1, read on the forward strand.
GCGGCTGGCGCGGCCGCACGGAGAAAAACGGGCCATTCTGGTATTACAAGGACGGCAAGCTGGTTTCCGATCCGACTCCGGGGGCTGCGGGAAGCCACGGCCAGCGTACGCCATTTCAAGTAGCGGTCCGCCAGGATCATCCCATCACCAGCGGTCTTCCCAAGCTCTTCATGCATCAGGGCGATGAGTTGTACGCCAGGCTGCGTGGTCCCGGGAAGACCATGACCGTTCTGGCGACAGCGTACTCCGATCCCGCAAATGGCGGCACGGGACACGATGAGCCTATATTGATGACCGTCGGCTATGGCCAGGGCCGCGTCTTCCATACGACGCTGGGTCATGATATCAACGCCCTCAGCTCGATCGATTTCGTCGTGACGTTCCAGCGCGGCACGGAATGGGCCGCGACCGGCAAGGTGACGCAAAAGGTCCCGGCGAGCTTCCCCACGGCCAACTCCGTCAGCTATCGCACGGATTTCGCCGCGATGGATCCGGGTTACACCAGAGGTTTGAATCCTCTCGATTCGGCGGCTCCGCGAAAATAGTTCTGATGGTTCGTGCCCGACAATAGATTTTATATGCCCAAGCACCGTCTCCCTGCGCTCACCGCCATCGCCCTGATGAGCGCACTTGCAGCGACTCCGCAGAGCGCGCCCGCTCCCAAAAAGAATTTGCCGCGCACGGCCGATGGCAAGCCGAATTTCGAAGGCATCTGGCAGGCGTCCAGCACCGCGGCAGCCGATCTGCAGGATCACGCTGCCCGCTACAACATGTTAGCCGGCCGGTCGGTTATCGAGGGCGGCGAGATCGCGTATCAGCCGTGGGCGGCGGCGAAAAAGGCGGAGAATTTTCGGAATCGGCAGAAGGCGGATCCGCTCAACCAATGCTTCATACCCGGTGTGCCCCGAATTATGTATCTGGATTTTCCGTTTCAGATCTTCCAGACTCCGCAAGCCATTGCGATGGCCTTCGAGTGGTCGCTGGACTATCGCCTGATCCATACGAACGGCACCCCGCACCCCGCCGACCTCGATTCCTGGATAGGAGATTCGCGGGGACATTGGGAAGGGGACACGCTGGTTGTGGACGTGAGCAACAACAACGACAAAACCTGGTTCGATATGGCGGGTGATTTTCATAGCGACGCGCTGCATATCGTCGAGCGCTACCGCATGACCGACCCCGATACGATTCAGTACCAGGCGACCATCGAAGACTCGAAGGTTTTCACGAAACCGTGGACCATCGATATCCCTTTGCGGCGCCGTGCCGATCGCGACCGCCTTTTCGAGTACGTATGTCAGGCGGAAGCCGAAGAAGCGAGCGGCGCATTCACGCGTGAGGCACGAACGTGGTACCCGGGCGATGGAACGCCGCCTGCGGGATCGACGTCGGCGCCCGCGGCTCCTAAGTCACTCGCGGCTTCGGCGAAAGCTGTGGCGAATCTTCGCCGGAGGACCGACGGCAAACCGGACCTGCAGGGTTTTTACGTGCCCGACGCTGGAGGCGCAAACTACGGTTTAGAAAAACGCGCCGCGAGTGACGTTACCCCGGGCGGACGAGGCGTCATCATCGATCCGCCGGATGGGAAGCTGCCCGTGCAGCCATGGGCCGTGCAGGAAAAGATCGACCGCAACCGGACGGAGCGCGGTTACGACGATCCGACGGCGCACTGTTTCCCTGCCGGCGTTCCCCGCTCGATGTATGTGCCGACTTCGTTTCAGATCATTCAAACAGCCGATTACATTGTCTTCCTGCATGAGCGCACGTCATGGCGCATCGTGGCGTTGAATGGACGCGCGCACCTTCCGGACGGGATCCGTTTGTGGCAGGGCGATTCCGTGGGCCGCTGGGAGGGCGACACGCTGGTTGTCGACACGACCAACTTGAACGGGAAGACCTGGCTGAACGAAGGCGGCGAGGTTGTCAGCTACGCCGAGCACGTGGTGGAACGATTCACCCCGACGGCTCCCGACAGCGTCGCCTACGAGGCGACCGTCACAGATCCGGTGGTGTATACGCGGCCGTGGACGATCGCAGTCTCGTTCAAGCGCGACAAGTTCGAACTGGCCGAGGCTGCCTGCCACGAGGAAGATCGCGACCTCCCTCATCTGAAGGCGCTTAAAGACGCGGCGGCCTCGAAGAAATAGGTCGAACTAAATCCGAAATCCCTGCCTTCTCGTATATGGAGACGTGACCCCAAACGGCTCACAGATCCAGATGAGGAGATAATCGCATGAAATTGAAGTCCATCCTGGCACTCGCGGCGCTGGCGGCTGCCCAATTGTTTGCCTCCAGCCACCGGGAAGCACCCATAACAGCGCTCGACCAGAAGGCCGACATCACGGACTGGTACGCCTTCGTGGATCCCAGCCATCCGGACCACGTGGTGCTGATTCTAAACGTGGATCCGTTCCTGGAGCCGGGCAACGGACCCAACTATTTCCCGTTCGATCCGGGCATCCTTTACGAAATGAAGATCGATAACAATCGGGATGGAGTCCCGGATGTCACTTTTCAGTTTCGCTTCGCGACGGAGATCCGGGCGCCGGGTGTGTTTACGGGTTTCGCCGGCGGCATTGCGGGAATTCCACCGATCACCGCATTGGATGGACCCGGCTCGGAAGGTTTGAATCTCAGGCAGCACTACACCGTGACGATGGTCACCAAAAGCGGAACGCAGGATCTGACGGGAAACAATACGTTGTATGCGATTCCAGCGAACGTGGGTCCGCGCACCATGCCCAATTACGATAAGTTGCGCGCGCAGGGCTTCTACAAGCTCGGGAACGATGTCCAGGTGTTCGCTGGAACCGTGGCAGACCCGTTCTTTATCGATCTCGGGGCCGCTTTCGATTCCTTGAACTTCCGGAACACGGTCGGCGGCGGTGTGTTCAACCAGAACGTCATCGCTTTGGACGACCATCACAATTACGCGCCAAACACGCTGGCCGGCTTCGATGTAAACAGCATTGTTCTCGAAGTTCCCATCTCCATGCTGACCAGCGATGGCAAGCAACACCCGGCTTCGGACGCGGCGGCCGTGATCGGCAGCTACGGCACAACTTCGCGGCAAAACACCATCGTATTGAGGGATCTGGCGGGCATGTTCGGACCTCAAGGCAGTGGAGACTTCACGCAAATTCAACGCTTGGGCAACCCCCTGATCAATGAGCTGATCATCGGGACCGGCTCCAAAGACAAGTTCAGTACGGATGTCCCGACGAATGACGCTCAGTTCGCGAACTTCGTGCTGGACCCGCTGCTGGCGAAGCTTTTCGGTTCTCTCGGCATTCCGGTTGCGTCGCCGCCGCGGAACGATTTACTGTTGCTGGTCCAGTATCAAGCGCCGATTTGTCCAGGATGCAAGGCTGCCGATGCAGGACCCGTCGCAGATCTCCTCCGGCTGAACACGGGAATCCCGCCCACGCCCTTCGACAAGGCCAAGCGCTTAGGCTTTCTGGCTGGCGACGTCGCTGGCTTCCCCAATGGACGCCGACTGAATGACGACGTTGTGGACATCGCGGCCCGAGTGGTCGCGGGGATCCTGGCCAATCCCAGTCTGTTCAACACCCCGATCGGCGACGGCGTCAACACGCCCTCTGCCCCGATCTCTCCCGACTTTCCGTTCGTCGCGCCGGCTTACAGTGGACGAGACAGCTCGCACAGCGGACCGGGTCAACGCGGCTGCAACTTCAGCGACGGCCTCTGTATCGGAAACTAGTCCCTTCTCAGAGTCCTCCAGGAGAAACATATGAACCGAGCAAAAACCACCTTTGTGCCTACAGTGTTTGTCGCGCTGGCGGCCTGCTTCGCTGCCGTTGGCCAGACGCAATCGACGCCGGCGGAAATCAGCATCGTTAAAGCGCTTGAAAAGATCGACCAGCAGCCGGATCGCGTCGCGAATTATGACAGTCTTGCGATGGCGTATGCGCGCCGGGCACGGGAAACATCGGATGTAGCTTATTACCAGAAGGCCGAGGAAACCTTGAAGCGCGCCTTTCAACTTGCGCCCGACGATATGGACGCCGCCAAGGTCCAGACGTGGCTTCTTCTGGGACGCCATGAGTTTGCCAAGGCTCTGGAAGCCGGGACCAAGCTGAATCAGAAAGTCCCGGACGATGTGGTGGTCTTCGGCTATCTGGCCGACGCCAATACCGAACTCGGAAATTACCCCGAGGCGGTCAAGGCTGTTCAATGGATGCTCAACATGAAGCCCGGGAACATTCCCGGGCTGACCCGTGCGGCGTACCAGCGCGAATTGCACGGCGATATCTCGGGAGCTATCGAGCTGATGAAAAGAGCGCACGACTCCACGCCCTTCCAGGAACTGGAGGACCGGGCTTGGATCCTCACACAGATCGGTCATCTGTATCTGGTGGAAGGAAATTTGAAGGACGCCGAACTGTATGCGAAAGGCGCGCTCGATCTTTTCAAGGGGTATCACTATGCGCAGGGTACGCTGGCGCAAGTTCGTATGGAACAGAAGCGTTACGACGAAGCGATTGCGCTATTGGAGGCGAGATTCAGGACGGCTCCTCACGCCGAGAATCTTTACGCGCTGGGCGAGGCTCTGGAGCGCGCAGGGCGACACGACGAGGCTCTAAAAGCATTCGCGCAGTTCGAACCCATGGCCCTGCTGGAATCGGGCATCACCGACAACGCGAATCATGAGTTGATTGCGTACTACATCGATTTCGCGAAACAGCCCGAAAAGGCATTGACGGTCGCTGAGCAGGAGCTCGCTCGGCGTCGTGATGTCTTCACGCTGGGCTGCCATGCGTGGGCTTTAGCGGCCAACGGCGATTATGCCGCCGCGAATGTGGAGATTCGTAAAGCGCTTGCTCTCGGAGTGAAAGACCCGCGGATTCTCGAGCATGCCCGTGTGATTGAGGAGCACCTTGAGTCGTCCGTCGCCAGCGCGGCGACGGTGCCCGTTTCGGCGAACTAATCAGGAGCTTGCCACTTCGAAACATCGCTACTTGGGCTGGCCCTCGGAGGGCTTGGCCGATTCGCGAGCGCGTGCAACAATGTAGGCCTGAATCGCCCGCACTTGTGCTGCGTTGAGAATGTTCTTAAACGACGGCATGCCCGCGGAGGCGCGCGTTCCGCCCAGTACGATGTTCTCGAAGTCCTGGTGGATTTCCTTGCTCGCATAACGGAGATCGGGCATAGGGCCCGCGACTACGTTGATCCCGTGACAAGGCCCACAGTTTGCGTTGAACAGCAGGTTTCCTTCGTGCACGGTTTTCGGAGAAGCGTTGGTGGCGATCGCCGGAGCGGGCGGCTCCTTGTGCCCATACGGCGGGGCTTTTAGCGTCGCCGTGCCATTGAGGTTGAAGGTCAAGATTCGTCCATATCCATACTTGACTGGACCCGATCCGGGGCCGTTGAACAGTCCCGGTGCTCCTCCCAAGCCGACCATCACCGATAGATACTGCGTGCCATCGACTGTATAGGTCACCGGCGGCGCCATGATGCCGGTGCCCGCGTCGAAGGTCCACAACTGCTTGCCGTCGGTGGCGCGATAGGCTGCCAGCAAACCATCCGCGCGTCCCTGAAATACCAGGTTGCCGCCGGTGGCGAGAACTCCGCCGTTTTCGACCGTGGGGCTGGTCACCCGCCAGGCCGCTTTCTGCGCGACCGGATCCCACGCGACCAACTCTCCGGCCGCGGGCGGCATCGCGATCAGTTTGGCGTTCAGCGCGCCATCGTACATTCCGTCCAGGCCGAGATTGGAGCGCTCGGAATCGTATTTCCATTTTGGATCGGGCGCATGCAGGAACTGCGTGCCGGCTTTAGCGCCCAGATAAACGAGCCCGGTCGCGGGACTGAACGCCATCGGGTTCCAGTTGTGCGCGCCGTCGGGACTGGGTGAGACGATTACCGGCTTCATTGCCGCGACGCCCGGCGCCTCGATCGGACGCCCGGTTTTCGGATCGAGTCCGGTGGCCCATGTCACGCCGCTCACGAAAGGCGCGCCCGAAATGAATTCCCCCGTCTCCCGGTCGAGAACATAGAAGAAGCCGTTCTTGTTCGCCTGCATGATGACTTTTCGGGGGCGTCCGGCGATGGTCAGGTCGGCCTGCATCAGGGGCTGCGTGGCGTCATAGTCCCAGTTTTCCCCCGGCGTGGTTTGGAAATACCATGCCAACTCGCCGTTGCTTGCGTGCACGGCCAGGATCGAAGCGGTATACAGACTATCGCCTCCGCCGCGGATCGCCCGGTACCAGGCCGTTGCATTGGCCGTTCCGAAGTACAACAGGTCCAGCGCGGGATCGTAGACGATGCCCTCCCAGGCCGGGCCGCCTCCACCGGTTTTCCACCATTCGCCCGACCAGGTCTTGGCGGCGGCTTCCATGGCTTTCGATTCGAAGCCTTTCGAAGGATCGCCGGGAACGGTGTAGGTGCGCCAGGCCAGCTTGCCCGTTTCCGCGTCATACGCCGAAACATACCCGCGAACGCCATTTTCCGCGCCCGCATTGCCGATGATCACCAGCCCCTTGGCGATGCGCGGAGCGCCGGTAATCGAATATTGCTTGGCATTATCGGTCGTCGCTGCGGTCCATACAGGTGTGCCCGTGTGCTCGTCGAGAGCAATCAGGCGGCCGTCGAGCGTCCCCACATAGACCTTGCCCTTATACAGCGCAGCGCCGCGATTGACCACGTCGCAGCAGATGAAGTACGCGTTCTCGCGCGGCACCTTGGGATCGTAGGTCCAGCGGACGTCTCCGGTCTTCGCGTCCACGGCGTACACCATGCTCCAGGAGCCGGTGGTGTATATAATGCCGTCCTCCACCAGGGGGGTCGCTTCCAGACCGCGCGTGGTGCCCAGTTCCCTGCTCCATGCCAAACCCAGCTTGCCGACGGTCTGCTCGTTGATCTGGTTCAGGGGACTGAACCGATGGTCGTCATACGTGCGCCCGTACATGACCCAGTTGCCTGTGTCCTGATCCGCGGTGCGGAGCGTCGCATCATCGAGGGTCTTCTGACGGCTGCAGGAAACAAAGACGAAAAGGGCTGGCAACATGGCCCACACCGTTACGTGGCGCTTCGACATAAGCTAACCTCCAAAGTATCGACAAAGGGTCAACTATATCACCACGGATCGGAAAGTGAATGCGTAAGCATACGCGAACAACGTCCAGGCGGCTGACCTGTCCCCGCATTCCGCGTCGGACGGCTTTGGGTGTGCCGCTAAACGCGATGCCGGTCTCGGTCGTGAACGTCTGTTGCGGAAGGGCTTTGCCTGTCCTCCACGCGCCCTAAACAATAGCGGGCGGTGGCGTCTTGAAGTTTGGCAGGTTGGGGAACACCTGACCGAGCTGATCCGGGGCCACGCCGAACCAGGTGGCCAGCGCAGCACCATACTGTTCGAGCGAAGTGGTGGGAACCCATACGCCGCGGTTATTGGCGTCGTCCGGACCAGCGAGTGCGAGGGTCGGGAACTGCCCGTAGAGGTCACCGCCCTTAACGCCCCCACCCATGACCATTTGATGGCTGCCCCATGCATGATCGGTGCCGACGCTCGCGCTGCCATTGGGTTGCAGCGTACGGCTGAAATCCGATTCGGTAAACGTCATCACCTGCTGGTCCACGCCCATCTCGACGGTGGCATCGTAAAGCGCTTTCATGGCCTGGCTGACCTGGAGGAGATTGTTGGATTGAACGTTGAGCTGCTGCTGGTGCGTGTCGAATCCGCCGAGAGAAGTGAAGAAGATCTGCCGCCGCACGCCCAGTGCGCTACGGGCCTGTATGATCCTGGCCACCTGCTGGAGTTGCTGTCCGAGCGTAGTGTTGGGGAAAGTGGTTTTCAGCGCCGAGGCGCCCGTGAGTGCCTGATTCAGCAGAATCCCCTGATCGACGCCGTTTTTTGTGATCGCATTATCCGCCTGCACCAGGGCAACTCCGTTGTCGAAGGTCAGAAGGTTTTGGAACGCAGTAAGGCGGGCTTGCGCAGCCGCGGAGTTATCAAAACCCTGCAATCCGAGCGGTTGGCCGGGCAGGACGGTGGCCGGATTGGTTTGCGCTCCGGTAGAAAATAGCGAGTTCCCTCCCACCGATATGATCATGGGGAAGTTCGAGCTGTTGCAGCCTTGCATCAGATCGGCCATTCGTCCGCCCCAGCCGGTGCTCGAAGGGCGCTGCCCGAGAGAAGTTTGCCACTCCTGCTGTTGATCGGCGTGCGAGAACAGATTTGACGGCACGGTAGCGCCGGGAGCCTGATATTGCGCCTTGGTGATGGGAGCCACCAGTGTCCCCACATTGGCCAGTATCGCCAGATTTTTCGACGTGTAAAGGTCGGCCAGATCGGACATGCTGGAATGCAGCGCGTACTGATCGCCGTTGGCGGCAGCGATCGAGTGCAAAGAATTCTGCGCCAGCGCCAGTCCCTTCCGCACGTTGGCATAGACAGTGTACGAGTTTTCGGGGTTTCCGGCGGGCGTCGAAATCGGAATAACCATATTGTTGCTGTCGTTGCCTCCGAAGAGGAACACGCAGACCAGCGCCCGGTAGTCGGCCGGGCAAGAGTTCTGCGCGAGCGCATTCACCATGCCGAAGCGCGACACCATTCCCGCCGCGCCGGCAGATGCTAATGAGCGGCAGCAGATATTCAGAAACGTTCTTCTGGATGGGATCAACATGATTAATGCTCCACGTTGTAATAAGACGATGACAGCGTCAAATACACGGCTGTTCGTGCGCGAGTCGGTTTGTCGGTAGCCGCCGTTACGGCTGTCATGATCTGCGTGCGCATCTCGGATGGCATGCGGCCGTGCAGAAATGTATTGCTAACCGCATCAACCAGCGCGGATGGATCGCCCGCCAAATTCGTAAGCGCCGTGAAGTCGACCACGGTCCCCGCGCCCAGGTTCGTGAAGGCGATCGCTTGCGCCAGGTTGGCGCGTCCCACGCCCGTGGCCGGGGATTGCAGCTGAAATTCCGGCCCCACCAGGGAAAGCCCACCGACCAAATCCGCCGGAACCACGTAGCCCGGCGCATAATAATTGAACACCGAAGGAGGCGCGAAAATGGTCTGATTCAACGCCGCGGCCCGTCCGGTAAGAGCATTCGAGTCGTTCACCAACGCACCCAATCCACGCAGGGCCGAGGCGATAAAGAATACCGGTTCGCGCAAGTGGCCGTTTTTATCCGGGCCGCTGAGGACGGTGTCCGAGTCACCCGCGCGCGCTTCCGGATCCAACAGGATCGCCTTGACCACCGCCTTCAGGTCGCCCCGTACACCGGACCCGTTATCGTTAAACACCGCGGATATTCGCGCGAGATACGCCGGGGAGGGATTGCCCGTCACCAGGTGCTGAATCAGATTCATGCTGATGAGGGGCGCAACGTTCGGATGTTTGAAAATATTGTTCAGTGCGGCAGTCAGATCCTGCTCGGCGGTTTGTCCGGCTGGAAGCATCAGACCATTCAGCAACATTTTCGAACCACTGTCATGATTGGGCTCAAACGGCTCCATCGGACCGATATAATAAGCCGGATTGTGCGCCTGGAGCTTCGCGCCGGGTTTGGTCGGATAGGTCCACCCGGTAAAGACGCGCGCCAGCTCAGCGACGTCCGCTTGCGTATACGTGGGGATGGGCTGCCCTTGGGCATCGTACTGCAGCGATCCGTCCGGGTTGAGCATCACCAGGCCGATCGTAAATAACTGCATCAGCTCGCGTGCGTAGTTTTCGTTAGCTTTCGTTCCTTTCGCGGCGTTGGCCTTATCGTTGTTGAGCATCGAGAGATATTCGCCCATGGCGGGACTCAGGGTGACATCCTTCATCAAGGTCGCGAAATTGCCGAACGCGTCCCGCTGTAGCACTTGCTCGTAGGGCACAAGCTGCTGCGCCGAGTTCTCCATGACCGCCGACACTACGAAGATCTGTCCCAGGGCAAAGGCCACGCGCTGCCGCAGCTGGTCCTGCCCATGCACTGCGTTGGTGAAGAAACGAGCTTGCACCTGGCTCACGTCGAAACTGATGGTGCTGGGATCGGGATAAGGCGTTATGGGTGCGTCGAACTGTTCGTCGAGGTACCCCTCTAACCCGGTTTGCTGGACGTGCGCAACGGTCGCGGCATCCGGACCGAAAGCGGCCTGGTCGAGGAAACGCGAAGCAACGCTGGCGGTGACCTTAGCCGGCCCTGTAGGCGGCGACCCCACGGTGAAGGAGGCCCAGTTCTCCGAAGTCTCCAAGCCCGGGTCCGGATTCGTTACGCGAACATAAATCGTGTGGCCAACCTGAGACGGCGACAGATTCATGCTGATGGTCAATTTGGTGGAAGAGACGAAAGTTGTGGGAACCCAGGTGGCCGGTAGGGTAGATTCGCCCGCTGTCACCTGCGCGCCATTAACGAACCGGCTTCCGTTCACTGTCAAAGTCACCTGGCCGGGCGGAGCGAACGCGGGACTTACCGAGGCTACGGTCGGATAGGGGTTCCCCAGGATCAACGCGGCTGTTCCGTAAACCGTCGGGTCGGCATTGCTTGCGGCTATGACGAATACCACGTTGGGATCTGGAATCGTCCCGGGTGGCGTGTATCGCCCGGCATTTGAAATGAAACCAGGCGAGCCTTTAGAGGTCGGCAGAGCCAAAACTACTGTCCAGGACACGCCGGTATTTGAGGTTCCGGTTACCTTGGCGGAGAGTTGCAGAGACGTACCCAGGTTCACGTCGGCTCGAGAAGGGGATACGGTGACCTGAATTTCGGCGGCGGCCGGCAAACACAGGGCCGACCCTAGTACTGCAATGCTAAAGATCGTGCTACGCATACGGCAAATCCTCGCTGGCTCTCCTTGCCTCACGTGTTAACCCAAAACGCGAGCCGGATAATATCCTATAACACGGAACGTCCGTGGAAAGTTGCGGGGAAGTTACGTAGTACCAATATTGCGGTACTGCCGGCGTGAAGCACGAAGGCGATATCGTGTAGACTTGGCGGCCAGGGAGGTTTTCATGAAACGTCTTTTGACCGGAACCGGGCTGGCGATCCTGCTGCCCATCCTGCTCTTCGTGCCGGCCGTAGCCAGTGCCCAGATTCTGGTTGCCGGAGAAGGTCCGGTGGTGTACGGGCATCACCATCTAAACACCACGAACATGGACGCACAGAAGAAGTTCTTTGTCGACACGCTCGGCGGCAGCGTGGTCAAGATCGGTTCCGGCGACCGGCAGCAGGAGATCATCCGGTTCCCGAATGTTCTGATCTTTTTCCGTCCCATGCAGGCGCCGACGGGCGGCTCGATCGGCACCACGGTGAACCACATCGGCTTTTCCGTTCCCGATCTCAAGCCGGTGGTGGCGAAGATCAAGGCGAACGGCTTCAAGATGATCACAGCCGATTCGGTCGCGGCGAACGTGAAGGTGACCGACGACATTGCGGCCTCCAGCCCCACGACGAACCTCGCGTTTGCGCTCGGTCCAGAGGATGTCAAAGTGGAGTTCGTCGAAGTCAAATCGCAAAAGGCCCCGATTCAGCTCCATCACATCCACTTCTTCGGGCAGATGAACACGGAGATGCAGGCATGGTACGCCAAGACGTTCGGCGCGAAGATGCTTCCGGCCAATCCGGCGTCCGCGTTCGTCGTGGATCAGCTGCCGGGCGTGTCCCTGAACTTCTCGCCGTCGCCCACACCAACCGTCGGCACCACTGGCCGCGCGATCGATCACATCGGCTTCGAGATCAAAGACCTCGAGGCGTTCACGAAGAAGCTCGAAGCCCAGGGCATCAAGCTGGATCGTCCCTACACCAAGGTACCCCAGCTTGGCATCGCGATCGCGTTCATCAAAGATCCCTGGGGAACGAATATCGAAATGACGGAAGGACTCGCCGACATCAAGTAGGGTTAGGTCAAATGAGAACAGCTATTCTCGCTCTGGCGGCGCTGCCTGCTTTCGGACAGCTCGTGAGTCATCCCGACGCACCAATTCGCATCGGACACTATCACCTCAACGTCACCAGCGTCGAAGCTCATAAGAAGTTTTGGGCCGACACGCTCGGCGGTAAAGTAATAAAGTTCGGCGGCATCGATGTAATTGAATTTTCCGACGCGTTCATCTTCTTGCGTGTGCAGAAGCCGGCCGGCCCGACCCGCGGCACCGCCTTCGATCACATCGGCTTCGGAGTTCCCAACGTGCCGGCGATGGCGGCTAAGCTGGCAGCCGCGGGATATCAGGTAACCACCGGTAGGGAGCCGAAACCGGGTGATCCGCCACCAGCGGCCTCGGGAACTTCCGCAGTGTATGGACGCTTTGCGTATTTTCTCGGTCCGGATGGAGTGAAAATCGAGCTCGTGACCAGTGATCAGAAGGGCGATCAAAATGAGAGCGCACAGCCCGGTCGTGGCGTTGTGCGCGGTAAGGGAATAGACGCGGCCACCCCTATCGTTGCGCATCATATCCACTTCAGCAACAAGCAGTACGTCGAGATGCAGCAGTGGTACATGAAGGCGTTGGATGCGACTTTGCGTCCGGGGCAAACCGACTTCTTCATTGGCGCCGACCTGCCGGGCGTCGGATACAGCCTCAACTTCTTCCGCTGGGAAGGCGATCAGTCCATCACGCACGTTCCGACAGCCGGCCGCGTTGTCGATCACGTGGGATTCGAAGTGAAGAATCTGGACGCGTTCTCGAAGGCGCTCGAAGCGAAGGGCATCAAGCTCATTCGGCCTTACAAGAAAAGAGACGCAGCCATGAACAACATCGCTACTGCGACCATCGTCGACCCTTGGGGAGTCTCCATCGAGCTGACTGAGGGCCTGGACAAGATCCGTTGACTTTGCCGCGAGTTTCTGGCGAACGAAACAATCGGCCCTTTGACGCAGGCGTGCAGGCGAGGAGGCCCCTGAATCTCGTCTCCGTGCTTCCGATATACTCTAAACCGAACTGATACAAAGAGACTGGCGACCTCAAATCTTCCAGGGAATGGCGACATGAATATCCGTAAGCTGCTCGATTGGCGCAAGCTCCTCATTTATTCGCACCGGTGGCTGGGCATCGTCATCACCGTGATGTTCCTGATCTGGACGCTCTCAGGCGTGGTCCTCATGTACTACGGCCACCCGCAAATCACGACCGGAGAGCGCCTGCTGCGACTGGAGCCCATCGACTTTTCCACAGCAAACGTGACGCCGGGCGAGGCGGCGGCGAAGGCTGGGATAAAACCGTACCGCGTGCGATTATCCATGCTGGATGGCCGGCCCGTGTACCGGTTCACCAGGGTGAGCATCGGCAACTGGTCCGCGGTGTACGCGGACACCGGGGAAGTCCTGCACCCCATGGGCCGGGAACAGGCCCTGAAGTGGATGCGGCAATTCGCTCCCGAGCACGCTTCCACCATGACCTACGATGCCTACCTAAAGACTCCCGACGAGTACACGAGAATTCCCACACTGGCCGGGTATGTTCCGCTGCATCGCATCGCGATGAACGATCCGGCAGGCACCGAATACTACATCTCCGAAAAGAGTAACGACATCGTTCAGAAAACGGACCGGAGGGGCCGCATTCTCGCGATCTCCGGCTACGTTCTTCACAACCTGTTCTTCTTTCGACAGCGCACCTGGTGGACGCCGTTGCTGGATTTCATCGCCTGGACCGCCATGCTCATGGTGGCGACCGGCATTGTCGTCGGAATCTGGCGCGTGGCAATCAAGCCGCGATTCCGCCACAAAGGTGTTCCGTCCTACACACCCTACTCCGGTTGGATGAAGTGGCACCACTATGCCGGCTTGATCTTTGGCTTGTTTTCGATCTCCTGGATCCTGAGCGGAATGATCCCCATCAGCACCTTTCCGATCCCCGGGTGGACGGATGTGTCCAAGCGCGTCGAAAGCAACGGCGAGGGTTTCATTATGGGGACTCCCACCGTTTCTCCCCGGTCGACAATGACGAAGGACATGGCACGCGCTATCACGGGCGGTCCCCTGAACCTGCAGCCTCTCCAGATTGAAAACGTGCGGAAGGCCATCGCGCAGATCCAGGAAAAGTTCGCTCCGAAAGAAGTGGAACTCATCCAGTTTAGAGGCGAGCCCTACTTCCTCGCCTACCGGCCTCCCACAACCAAAGCGGAAGCCGGGCACTGGACCACGAACAATGCGATCAACTCTGTAAATCTTCCGCAGGATAACCCGCACCTGTTCGTCTCTATTCGTCATCCAGAGAACGGCGTGATGACGTCGTTCAGCAACGAAGTGATGGAACAGGCGTCCCGTGAAGCGATGCCGAACGTTCCCGTCATAGATCGCGAGTGGCTGACCGATTACGACAATTATTATCACCAGACGACTACGTCCTTCGAACTGGGCCGGCACAAGCCCGCTTACGTGTTGCCTGTCCTCCGCGTGCGCTACAGCGACCAGAACCAGACCTGGCTGTATTTCACGCCGTCCCTCGGCCAGATGGTGAAGCTCGACCAGCGCGACCGCGCGAACCGATGGGTCTATTACGGCCTGCATGTGATGGACTGGCCGGGCCTGTTCAATCGCCGGCCGTTGTGGGACATCGTGACGATCGCGTTATTGGCAGGCCTTGGAGCGATCAGTATCACGACGCTGTTGCCGGCCTTCCGCCGGCTGAAGCGGCACGCAGTTCATGGCTGGAGATGGGCGTTTCCGCGGAAAAAAGTGCGAGCTGCGCCCAGCCCGGAATGGGCTCTGTCCGACCGCGATGGCATTTCCGGAGATTGACAGCCAACGATCCGGTGCCCCATCGAAAGCTGGTGCTTTTCGAGGACACCGGCGAGTTGAGGTTCCCTTTTCAGTGAGACACTGGAAGGCTGAATGGACGATCCGCGGACACTCTGCACTTCTCTTTGGGCGAAAATTCACGAGCAGTTCGAACGAACCTGCCACCTGATCGACCTCTTGCCGCCTGGCCACATGGACTGGGCGCCACCCATTCCGGATTCTTGGCCAAGTGGCCTGCTCTTGGGTCATTTCCTCGATTGTGCAGCCGGATTCTGCGCAGTTCTGGTCGCGTTCGAGCCTCAGCGTCTGGCCCACTTCGCCGAACTCCGGGAACTGCCGGTGAATCACCGTTGCTCGCCTGTCGAAGCCGTCCACAGAATGACGATTTATAGCGCGCGCGTCGAGGAGGGTTTCGCGCAGCTGACGGACGCGGACCTCGGCCGGCAAATGCCCACACTCTTCGTGACCCAGGGCGAAACCCTTCTAACTCTTCTACTAGGCAATCTGGAGCACCTCATCAACCACAAGCACCAGTTGTTTACATATTTGAAGTTGTCGGGCGTCCGTGTGACCAGCCAGGATCTGTATCACTTTCGCGACTAGGATCCTACCGGAAGGACGTCCGCAAATATGAATCCATCCCGCTCGACGATTTCACCTGTCTGCACACTAATCGGGCTGGAGAACACCGGTGCACTGTAAACGAACGTGTGAAACTCCCCGTTTTCACCGCAGGGATCGATCGCTGACGGCAGTTCGTCGAGCAGCCGCAGGTCGTAATCGCGGCCTGCAAACGTCTTCTGGAGCTTTGCGGGATCCACGCAGGTAAGCTTTGCTTTTAAGTCCGCCGCGATCATGTCGCGCGCCAGTTGTGCGGTGGGAATTTGCCACACCGGGAATAGCGCTTCGAGGCCGGTTCCCTGCAATTGCTGCATGCGGTAGTCTCGAATGTCCTGAAGGAAGAGGTCTCCAAAGGCGACTGCCGTGATGTCTTCCGCCGACGCACGCTGGCACACTGCGCGCATGCGCTCTTCATATTCCAGGTTAGAGCAGGGCCACGGCAGATCCACTGCCCACAGTGGCACTCCAACGCGCTGGGCCTGGGCCTCCACCAAGGAACGCCGGACGGCATGCATGGCCACGCGGTTTGCCGCGGAGTTGAAAGTGGTGACCAGCGCGGCCACTCGAACGTCCGGCTGTTGCTGTAGAAGATGGAGTGTCCAGGCGCTATCTTTGCCGCTGCTCCACGATAAGAGGACTTTTTTCAAGTGTGGCTCACGCTCGCGCGCTGTTCGTTCCGCGCCGTGGACGCTTCAATCCAGTGCCAATGAGAACCTTCGGTCGCTGCACCGAAGTGGACGCCGTGCAGTATCTCGGCCAGGATCTCCGCCGATTGGGTTACCGTCATTCCCGAGCGGTTGAAGAACATGTTGCCGTCAGCGAATGCGACGTTTCCCTTCCGGACCGCCTGAAGTTCCGTCCACCAGGGATATCGCTTCAATACGGCTTGTTCCTGCAGGGTCCGCTCCAGATTGAATCCACAAGGCGCCACGATTAAGTATTCCGGATCGGCATCGCGAAGCTGTTCGGCGGGAATGGCCACGGAGTATTCTCCTTTGTGTCCCAGCAGAGCTTCGCCGTTCGCGATTTCAACCAGCTCGGGACCCCAATTGCCCATCGCAAAGATTGGATCTGTCCACTCGAGCGCGACCACCGTTGGCCGTCGAAAGCGACCCGTTTCCTTCGTGACGGTTTCCAGACGCAGTCGTTCGCTTCCGACCAGACTCTGTCCCCGATCTTCCAGCCCAAGCTCTTTCGAGATTCGAAGGATGCTGTCGAAGATTTCCTCCAGAGACGAAGCGGACAGAGCAATCTGGCGAGTGGCGGATGCGCCGGCGCCACTTCGCTCGACATCGCCAGGGGTAACTGCGCATACCTCACAGTGCGCCTGGGTGATCAGCAGATCCGGGTGGAGCTCGTGGATCAGCTCTGCATGGACGTGGTACAGCGGCTCGGCCGCCCGCAGCCGGCGCCTGACCTCCGCATCGATTTCGCTGCTGGAAATAGATACATCGAAGGCGGGTGAGCTGCACGCTGGCAGCCGGCGCACCCATGACGGGTTGTCGCATTCGTGGGAGCGCCCTACCAGCATGTCGCCGGCGCCCAGGGCACAGACGATTTCGGTTGCGCTCGCTAGCAGGGAAACGACGCGCACACTACACAGCCTGTTGCGCCGGCTGCAGGAAACGGCGGAGAAGAGCGTAGCCGCCGAACATCGCAAATGTGTAGAATGCGTCGCCCAGCAGTTGATTCTGGTAGAAAGGTATCCCGGCAACGTATGACTCTGTCAATCCTGCGACCGTACGCGGGTACAGCTGACTGGTCGCCCAGACCATGAAATTGGTGATGAGGAAGAACGACAGACTGGAGGCAAGTGCCGTTGCGACAATCGCGCCCACACCACTCCGATTCCGGATTACCCTGCCGAGCAACACGGGAATCAGCATCGCCCCGTACACGTACCAGAACCCGGAATAGAAACCCATTACGGCATCACTCAGGGCGAGCGCCGACATCGTCGCGAAAATGCCTACGCTGGTCTTTCGGGCATACGTGCCCGCAAACAGCCCGATGGCCATCATCGGAGTAAAATCCCAGGGATGAGGCAGGAGCCTTGCGCACGCGCCCAGAACTACCAGTCCTATCCACAATCGTTTCCGGATTTCCATCGGTGATCTCCTCTCGCTGGTGATCTCCTCTCGCTATTGTAAGTCTTCGCGCAGGTAACTATTCTGCCATCGTCAACCTGCCGATAACACGGACAATTGCACTGCGTTACGCTGGATCGCTTATGGCCGCTGAATCAGCTCAATGCGGTTGCCGGCCGGATCGACCGCGAAGCCGAGGATGGTGCCGGTATTTCCGAACGGGCTTGGATCGCGCATCATCGTTCCGCCCGCGGCCTTGAGGGCGGCGACGGTCGCCGCCATGTCCTTCACGGAAAAAATCACGTGGGTCGTGGGGTCCTTCACGTCGTCCGAATCGCGGTGAAAGAGAATCATCCGCGGGTTCTTATTTGCCTTGGCGGCTTCGACCGTGGCGCCGAAGTTCACGAAGACCTCAACGCCTCCCGGGTTTACGACGCGACTGACTTCCTGCATACCGAACACCACCAGGTAAAACTTCGCCAGAGCGACGGTGTCTTTCGCCTCAATGCGCACCGAGTCGAGAGACGCCTGAGCATGCACCCCGCTTGCGACCAGCAGCGCGGCGGAGATCGCCATCACAGTTGTATAAAGTCTCGCCATCAAACCTCCGGTGGAAACTCTCATTTATGATAGATCGCGCCCGCCGCGTTTGCCGGGCTCCGCACAGGATGGCCGGACCAGGCGTGTGCGTCGCAAAGCCAACGCCTTTGAAAGCACTTGCTGTGGCCGCTCCCTGAACCAGTAAACTTGTAGGTTACTTCTTATGCCGCTCTCCGCCGGCGACAAACTCGGGCCCTACGAAATCCTGACTCGGCTTGGCGCCGGTGGCATGGGAGAAGTCTGGAAGGCTTTCGACACGCGCCTGGACCGGATCGTCGCGGTCAAGGTCTCTCAAGGCAATTTCGATGAACGTTTCGGGCGAGAGGCGCGAGCCATCGCCGCGCTGAACCATCCCAATATCTGCCAGATTTACGACGTCGGCCCGAACTATCTGGTAATGGAGTTCGTGGAAGGCTCCCCGATTGCGAGGGCGGATGGAGTCCGGAAGCTGCTGGATATGGCGGTGCAGATCGCGGATGGACTTGCGGCCGCGCATGCCGGGGGCATCCTCCACCGCGATCTGAAGCCCGACAACATCCTGGTCACACGCGAAGGACGCGTAAAGGTTCTCGATTTCGGGCTGGCGAAGTCGCTCACCGCCCGCCCGGCCGGCGATGCCACAATGACCATCGGTCTTACCGATCCCGGCACTGTCGTCGGCACGGTCAATTATATGTCGCCGGAGCAGGCGCGTGGGGAAGCAAATCTTACTTCGCAGTCCGATCAATTCTCGTTCGGCGTCGTGCTGTATGAATTGGCGACCGGGAAACGGGCTTTCCAGCGCGGAAGCGCCGCCGAGACCATGACCGCGATCATCCGCGAGGACGCCGAGCCGCTCCCCGGCAGTGTGCCTGCGCCTCTGCGTTGGGTAATTGAGCGGCTGCTCGCCAAGGAGCCCGCCGAGCGCTACGATTCCACGCGCGACCTGTATCGCGAACTGAAGCAGATCCGCGACCGCCTGTCTCAATCGACCAGTGCACAAACTCCGGCAGCCGCAGTTTCCACACCTAAGCGAAAGCGCGGGCTGGTTCTTAGCGCGGGCGCGGTCGCCTGCCTCGCGGCCGGTTCGGTCCTCACTCTTTTTCTCATTCCGAAGCCTGTTGCAGGTCCCGACCTCTCGACTTACAAGTTTACGGCGCTCTCACGAGCGGAGGCCGAGGAGCGTTCTCCTCGATGGTCGCCCGACGGCAAGAGCATCGCTTACACCACGCGCGTTCACGGCCTTATGCAGGTCTTCACAAAGCCGGCCGGCACACCGGATGCGGTGCAGCTCACCAAGGCAGATCAGAATTGCACCTCCCCGTTCTGGTCGCCCGATGGCGCCAGCGTTTATTACCTTTCCGGTGGCAGTCTGTGGTCCGTCTCGGCCGCCGGCGGCGCTTCGCAGAAAGCATATGAGGGAGTCACAGCCGCCACTCTCCATCCGGATGGCAAGACCCTGGCATTCGACCGCGGCCGCAAGTTGTGGATCGGATCTCTGAAAGATGGGGAGGCGAAAGAGCTCTGGGAGGGCCCCACAAATGGCGGATTGAGTTTCTCTCCCGACGGCTCGAAGCTGGCCGTCGACAGCATAGGGCCCATCATGATCGTGCCGTATCCTGCCGGCTCGCCGCGACCGCTCGAGGCAGGGGGGCCTGTGCTGACGGAGCCAAGCTGGTTTCCGGACAATCGCCACCTGGCCGTGGCCGTGCGGATCCGTGACGAGACGGTGCTTTCGATTGTCGATACAGCGGATGGAACCCGGCGCACGATTGCCTCCGCTCCCAACGGATTCCCGGAGCCGTCCGTTTCGCCGGAGGGAAAGCGCATTGCCTATGCGGCTGGCCAGTTCGGATGGGACGTGCTCGAAATCTCGATTCCGAATGGCGAGGTCCGGACGCTTGTTTCAGGCGGCATTGCCAGGACGCCGGACTGGGCGCCCTCGGGAACCCATTTCATCTATTCGATTCCTACCGGGGAGGACACCGGGATCGTGGACCGGCAGGCGGGGGTCGAGGGATTTTCCCGGCGGCTGGGCGACGCTCGCGGAAATGATCCGCAATGGTCTCCGGATGGCGGGCGATTCGTCTTCCATCTCGAACAGGACCGCATCGGCAGACTGATGCTCGCGAATGCCGCAGGGGGCGGCGTTGTCCTACTGGATTCCGCACAGTCCGGAACACTGAATGGAATGTCCTGGTCGCCGGATGGGCAATGGATCTGCTACTTACGCGAGGTCGCCGGGAAACAGGACCTGGTAAAGATCCGCGCCACGCCCGGGTCTGCTGCGGAGATTGTGACGAACGCCAAGCCTCAGACTTGGACAGGCTCGACGCCCCGATGGTCGCCCGCGGGAGACTGGATCGCGTATCCGGCCGCGGATGGCATCGATCTGATTTCGCCGGATGGCAGATCCACGCGCAACCTGACTTCACGAAAATTCCTGGCTTACGGGTTCTCGAAGGACGGCAGCCAGTTGTACGGCGTCTTCCAAAACACTAGCGGTGACGGCGCGCAGTGGCAGCTCTATTCCGTGAACGTGAAATCGGGCGCGGAAAAGTTTCTCGCGCCCATTGATCTTCCAGCTTCCGTGGATCGTATCGCCGGATTCAGTGTCCATCCCGACGGCAAGCGCTTCCTCACGTCGGTAGCCAAGTTCCCATTCGATATCTGGATGCTCGAAGGCTTCGAGCAGCCGGAGCCGAAAAGCTTTCTGAACAGGCTGCTGCGCCGCTGAGGTTCTTGAGTCAGGAATACGTTGAATATATCGGAGCCGGTTGGAGGGCGGGATTCATCCCCCGCCGACTGAAGTCCGCCCTCCGCTGCCACCGGAATTATTCAACGGACTTCGGACTCAATGCAACTACTGTACAATCACGGGAGTTCGCTCCGAGGAGGTATCACGTCCATGCCAAGAATCCTTCGACTCATGAGCCGCCTGTTCGCGGCGGTCCTGCTGATCGCCCCCGTGGTCACGCAGAGCGAGGCGCAGCAGGGCGCAGGCAAGGGACCGGCGCTGAAGGGCGCTCCTCCGGCACAGCCTCCGTTGGGAAGCACGCCGAAACCGGCGATTCCGAACGCCAAGCCGGTCCGCACTTGCGACAGCCTGGCGATGGTGGCCTTGCCGAACACCACGATTGAGTCTGCCAAGATCGATGCGAACAACGCTAACGTGTGCCGGGTGACGGCAATCACGACCCATCCTCCGGCTGGGGACAAGGTACGCATCTGGGTGGCCATTCCGATGACGAATTGGAACGGCCGTTTCATGGGGACCGGCGGCGGCGGTTTTGTGGGTGGCAGCGAGACGGGTGTAAATCAACCGATTGCTCTCGGCTATGCGGGCGGCGCGACCGATACCGGACACGCGGGCGGGAGTGGCAGCTTCGCGATGGACGCGAACGGGCATCTGGACTGGCAGCTTGTGCGGGATAACGCCCACGTGGGCATCCATGAGATGACCGTCACGGGAAAGGCGCTCACGCAAGCGCTGTACAATGCGGCCCCGAAGTATTCCTACTTCAACGGCTGCTCGACGGGCGGACGCCAGGGACTGATGGAAGCGCAGCGGTATCCGGACGATTACAACGGCATCGTGTCGGCTGCGCCCGCGATCAACTGGCCGAAGCTGATGATGCAATCCGTTTGGAGTACGGCGGTGATGAACGCGGCTAAGAATCCGGTCCCCTCCTGCAAGCTGCAGGCAGCCACTGCGGCCGCGGTCGAAGCTTGCGATGCCATGGACGGCGTGAAAGACGGCGTGATTGAAAACCCCGCGATTTGCAACTTCGATCCTAAAACCCTTATCGGCAAGCCCGCGGGCACCTGCGGATTGTTCACGGAAGCGGATGCCGAAGTCATCAAGCAGCTTTTGGAAGGCCCGCGGCGCGCCGATGGAACGCTGATCTGGCACGGGCAACCATGGGGCGCCGATATGACGGCGCTGGCGGCAACCCGAGGGAACCCTCCTCAGCCCCAGGCCTTCACCTTCGCCGTGGACTGGGTCAAGTACTGGCTGCTGCAGAATCCGCAATTCGATGCGAACTCCCTGACGCTCGAGCTTTTCGAACATTTCTGGGATCAATCGATTGAGCAATACGGAATCGTGATCGCCACGGATAACCCTGATCTGAGCGCCTTCCGCGACCGTGGCGGCAAGCTCGTGTTGTGGCACGGCTGGGCCGATCAGTTGATTACGACCCAGGGGACGATCGATTACTACAAGCGAGTGTTGCAGCAAATGGGCGGTGCCGAGAAAACCGCGCAGTTCCTACGTCTCTTCCTGGCTCCGGGGATCGGCCACTGCGGCGGCGGTCCTGGAGCGATGCCTTCGGGGCAGTTGGACGCCCTGGTCTCGTGGGTCGAAGACGGCAAGGCTCCGGCAACGCTTCCCGCGTCGAAACAGACACCGTCAGGACCTCGCACGCGCGTTCTTTGCCAGTATCCGCTGGTATCCAAGTACAAGGGCAAAGGAAACACCGACGATGCAGCGAACTTCGCGTGCAGTACCGGCTTCTGACAGAACCTTGGTTGCGCAAACGCTGGGGCGGGAAGACTGCTGGACAGCCGGTTCAACTGTTGGAGATGTCCCGGTTGGTATGGTCCTTGAGCATCGCTGTCGCAGCAAGGGAAATGATCGCGCACACGACGATGAACCAAGTTAGAGGCGTAGCGGAGCGATAGCGGCTCAGCAAAGCGGCCGCAATCAGCGGCGCGGGACCGCCTGCAATCAGCGATGAAAGCTGATAACCCAAGGACGCGCCGCTGTAGCGCAGGCGTCCCGGAAAGGACTCCGCGATCAATGCGGCTTGCGGGCCGTACATTATGTCGTGCGGCACCAGCGAGAGCACGATCGCGATGACCACCAAGTACGGCATCCGGGTGTCAAGGAGCCTGAAGTAGGCAAACCCGTAGAAGCCGACGAGAGCCGCTCCGAACATATACACTCGTTTGCGTCCAAGCCGGTCGGAAAGATGTCCGAAGAAAGGAATCGATACAAATGAGAGCGTGGCCGCTCCAAGCACTGCCATCAGGATAAAGTTGCGATCGAGATGCAACACATCCACGCCGTACGCGAACACGAACGAAGTGAATACATAGAAGGGAGCTTGTTCTGCAGTGCGGCATAAAGCCGTGAGGACGATCTCGCGAGGATGACGGCGAAGGACTTCCAGAACCGGCTGACGCTCAATCCGGCGTTCGGCGACGAGTCGTGCGAACACCGGCGTTTCCTGGATGCCCAACCGGATGTAGAGGCCCAGTGCGACGAGAACGATGCTAAACAGGAAAGGCAAGCGCCAGCCCCACGTCAGGAATTGCTCGCCGGACATCCTGCTGAACGCGAGAACAGCGAGATTTGCGAGAAATAAGCCGGCGGGTACTCCGAACTGCGGCCAGGAAGTAATGAAACCGCGATGCCGGTTCGACCGGGCCCACTCCATGGACAGCAGTACCGATCCACCCCACTCCCCGCCCACGCCAATTCCCTGAACGAAACGCAGGACCGTCAGCAGGACCGCACCCCAAACACCGATGTATTCATATCCAGGGACAATCGCGACCAGAAAGGTTGCAATACCCATCAACAGCAGCGTAACTACCAGGGCGGCCTTTCTCCCCAGACGGTCGCCGTAGTGGCCGAAGATCACCGCGCCGATCGGCCTCGCGATGAAGCCTACAGTGTAAACACCAAATGCCTCAATGGTGCCAACAAAAGGATCCGCTCGCGGAAAATAGAGACGGGCAAAGACGAGGCCGGTGACGGTGCTGTATAGCAAGAAGTCGTACCATTCAATTGCAGTCCCGATCGTGCTGGCTAGGATCGCCCGAACAAGCTGCCGACGGTCCTCGATCGCGCTGGCCTCTGAATTGACGCCCATCTTGCCAGTCTACTGGGAGAACCGTGCTGTTAGGCTGGGAGGACCTCTTCCGATGAACCAGGGGGAGATAGCGTCCGAATGCGCCGTAATTGACGGTGACAGTCCGTGTTTTGTATTAGAAATAACGGCAATCGGTAACGCCTGTCGGCATCTTATCTTCTATTCTGTGGTGGCACATGCTATGTTCATCGGACAGGTATGACGGTCCCTTCGAGATACATTCTGCTGGCGGAAGACAATCCCGCGGATGTCTTGTTGGTCCGAGAGGCTATTGAAAACAAGCTACTTAACTGCGAGCTTCATGTCATCGCCGACGGCGAGCGCGTCGTACAATTCATTGAACAAATCGATTCTGACCAAACTCTGCCCTGTCCGCAATTGGTCCTTCTAGACCTTCATCTGCCGAAACGGGCTGGTGAGGAGATTCTCAGATCCCTTCGGGCCAGCGAAAGGTGCGGCCAGACTCCCGTGGTGGTGTTGACTGCATCGGAATCTCCCCATGACGAAGCCAATGCCATGCGCCATGCCGCTCTTCACTACTTCCGTAAGGCGCCTTCGTTAGATGCGTTTATGAAGCTCGGTGACGTCGTAAACGAGATTATCGGACGCGCATCGAGGACGCACACCGCCGTTAAGAAGTCGTAGGTGTGGAGAGATCTGTGAACGCGGGCAATAACCCCCAGACAATCCCGACCGTCGGTCCGGCGGTGGCGCGGAGCTATACCGGTGAGGAGATGGAAGACCGAATCCGCGAGTTGGATTGGTCCAAGACGCCGCTGGGACCAATCCAGAACTGGCCCCAGAGTCTGCGTACTGTGGTCAACATCCTCCTTTCCTCCCGTTACGCCATGTGGATGGCGTGGGGCCCTGAACTGATCTTCTTTTACAACGATGCCTACCGGCCCACGCTGGGCATCAAGCATCCTCGCGCGTTGGGAATGCAAGCCAGCGAAGTCTGGTCGGAGATTTGGCCGGATATCGGACCGCTGGTTGATACGGTTCTGGCAACCGGCAAGGCCACTTACTATGAAGGCCTCTTGCTGTTTCTTCAACGAAGCGGCTTCCCGGAGGAGACCTATCACACGTTCTCCTACAGTCCCCTGTTAGACGATAGCGGCCGGATCAGCGGCATGTTATGCGTCGTGACTGAGGAGACCGATCGCCTGATTGGGGAGCGGCGGGTGGCGACCCTTCGCGATGTGGCTGCAGCTTTGGCTGGTACCAGCACCGAGGAAGAGGTTCTCCAGGCGCTGCACCAGCAGCTCAGCAGGAACCAGAAGGACCTGCCATTCACGCTCACGTACCTCTTTGACCAAAGTGGCATCGCATATCTGGCCGCTTCGAGCGGCATTCCCGAGAACCATCCCTTGGCGCCAGCACGAATCGAGCCGGGCGCCGATTCTCCATGGCCCGCTTACCATTCGTTCCTTCAGCCGTCGTCGCGCCTGATCGAATTAGCCGAACAACGGCAGCAGGCATCCCTACCCACAGGCGATTGGAACCAGGCGCCGGAAAATGCCGCGATCGTTCCCATCAGGCAGCAGGGGCAGGAGCAGCCGGCAGGATTCTTTGTGGTGGGCACCAATCCGTATCGCCATTACGACACTGCCTACAGCGGCTTTATCGATTTGCTGGCCGGTCAGATCGCCGCGGGAATCGGGAACGCAAGAGCCTATGAAGGGGAGCGCCGCCGCGCGGAAGCGCTGGCCGAAATCGACCGGGCCAAAACGACTTTCTTTTCGAACGTGAGCCACGAGCTTAGAACGCCGCTGACACTCATGTTGAGTCCAGTGGAGGAGCTGCTGGCGGAGAAGAACCAGGCTCCGGGCGCGCGGGAACTACTGGATCTGGTGCATCGCAATGGTCTGCGGCTTCAGAAGCTGGTCAACACGCTTCTGGATTTTTCGCGAATCGAGGCCGGACGAATTCAGGCGGATTATGAGCCGGTGGACCTGGCGAGTATCACCGAGGATCTTGCATCTAATTTCCGCTCAGCGATGGAGCGGGCCGGACTGGTTTTTAAGATCGATTGTGAAACGCTTCCGGAGCCCGTCTACATTGATCGCGAGATGTGGGAGAAAGTGGTCCTGAATCTTCTCTCAAACGCCCTGAAGTTTACCTTCGCCGGTAATGTGACCGTGGCTCTCCGTGATCGAGAAGGACAAGCCGAGCTGACAGTCCGGGATTCCGGCACGGGTATTCCGGAATCAGAGTTGCCGCACATCTTCGAGCGATTCCGGCGCGTCGCCGGAGCCAAGGGCCGCACTATGGAAGGAACAGGCATTGGACTGGCGCTGGTTCAGGAACTGGTCAAGCTTCACGGCGGCTCGATCACCGTCAAGAGCAAGGTCTCGGAAGGCACCACCTTCACGGTCCTCATCCCCTTCGGAGCGGAACACTTGCCTAAGGGCAAGATCAGGTCGACCAGCGAGATCGCGTCATCCGAGATTGCTTTTTCGGCGGTGCGTTCCGAGACATTCGTGAAGGAGGCGCTTCGATGGCTTGCCGACGGCAGCGGAGACAGCGACTGGACCGGCTCCGCACGTTCGGCCCCGCCTCTGGCCGAGGGCAGTCGCGCTGAGCGAATTCTTCTAGCCGACGATAATGCCGACATGCGGGAGTACGTTACGCGGTTGTTGGGCGAACGCTACCGCGTGGTGGCGGTCGCAAATGGCCAAGAGGCGCTCGAAGCCGCGTTGTCCGATCCGCCCGACCTCATCCTCAGTGATGTTATGATGCCCCGCCTGGATGGATTCGGCCTGCTGGAACAGCTGCGCGCCCAGGCTATAACGAAAACGATTCCCGTGGTCCTCCTGTCGGCTCGCGCTGGTGAAGAAAGCCGAGTGGAGGGTCTCGGGGCGGGCGCTGACGATTATTTGGTTAAGCCCTTTACCGCGCGCGAGCTTCTTGCGCGCGTGTCTGCCCACTTGTCGATGCGCCGGCGAAGGAAAGAGGCCGAAGAAGCGCTCCGGGAAAGCCAGGCGACGCTGCAGAGCTTTTACGACAGCTCCAGCTTCCTCATGGGCGTCATTGAAATCGAGGGCGAAGAGATCGTCCCCATTTATTGCAATACGGCCACCGCAACTTTCTTCGGCACGGACGTGGACCGTATACGACACCAGACTGGGCCGGATCTTGGAATCCCGCGCGCCATTGACGACCTTTGGGTTCGGCATTATCGCCAAAGCCGAGCAGAAGGTCAGGCCATTCAGTTCGAGTATGAACACGCCAAACCCGAAGGGCGATGCTGGCTGAAGTGTTGTGTTAGCTTCCTGGGCGTGGGTCCCACCGGCCGTCCGCGCTTTAGCTTCATTGCCGAGGACGTCACGGACAGAAAACGGAGTGACGAACTTCTTCAGCGCTCCAACGAGGATCTTCGCCGGGCGAACGCCGATCTGGAACAGTTCGCGTATTCCGCCAGTCACGATCTGCAAGAGCCCCTTCGGCAAGTCGCTGTATACAGCCAACTGCTGGAGAAGAAGCATGCCAAACAACTTGACGGCAAGGCGTCTCAATACCTCAATTACTGCGTCGAAGGCGCGCAAAGAATGGAAATGCTGATACGAGACCTTCTGGCTTATTCCCAAGCGGGCAAGGCATCCGATTCGCCCGGGGACTCCGTGAATATTCGTGAAGTGATCGAGATTGTTAAGAAAAATCTCTCGACAACCATCGAGGAGACCCGAGCCGAGATTTCCATGTCGCCCCTTCCGATGGTTCGAGGCGATTCTGTCCCCTTGGTGCATCTCTTCCAGAACCTCCTTTCGAACGCCCTGAAATACCGGAGTGAGTGGAGGCCGCGGATCCGGATCGCCGCGACCCAGGATGGCGATCAGTGGCGCTTCACTGTTGAAGATAATGGAATCGGAATCGCGAAAGAATTTCACGCCCAAGTGTTTGGGATTTTCAAACGGCTTCACGACCGCGCGAAATATCCCGGTACGGGAATCGGCCTTGCTATCTGTCAAAGGATCGTTGAGAAACACGGCGGGAAGATCTGGGTGGAATCCGAACTGGGCCGGGGATCTATATTCTC
Organism: Bryobacteraceae bacterium; assembly: GCA_036003585.1. Classification (GTDB taxonomy): domain Bacteria; phylum Acidobacteriota; class Terriglobia; order Bryobacterales; family Bryobacteraceae; genus Palsa-187. The sequence continues at coordinate 90,620 of DASYSG010000084.1, forward strand.
TTTTACTTTGCCAGGTGCAGCAGATGAAAAGTGAAAAGCCGAAGGTCCTCCTGGTGGAGGATAACCCAGCGGATATAAATCTCGTCGAGGAGGCGCTGGAAGAGGCGAAGCTAGATTGCAGCCTGCACATCATGCGAGATGGCGTGCGAGCCATTGAATTCCTCGAACAGCTTGACGCCGATCCGGATGGTCTGGCGCCAGACATCGTGTTGCTCGATCTGAACCTGCCTATGATTGGCGGCGAAGAAGTTCTGAGGCGGGTGCGAATGAGCCCAAAATGCTGGAACGTTAAAGTACTGATCATCAGCTCGTCGGATGCTCCGGCGGACCGGGAGCGCATGATGACACTGGGGGCAACCGGCTATTTCCGCAAGCCCTCGGGCTTGGCGCAATTTATGCTCCTGGGAACCAAGATCCGAGCGATGATCCACGAGGCTGCCGGGTAGATCAAACACAGAGACAAGAACACCGGAAGACGATCGTAAACAACTCCGGGCCTGGATCTGCCAAATGGTTTCGCGACTACGTTATACAACTCACGGTCGTGGTCTTCCTCCTGATGACCGCGTCCGACATATTCGACTGTGAACTTCTCTCGTCACCCGTGACGCGAGGAGTCCTGGGGCAGTGCCGAGGTTGAGATCCACCACAAGGAGGCTAGCTCCGGAGCGCGCGTTGGTGTAGGATGTCATCAGATCGTCCAACCGGAGCAATCACATGAATGTCCGTCACCTCGTGCCATCCGTGAGCCGCTGGCTCCTGTCCATGGGATCCCTCATGTTGGCGGTTCACGCGTCAGGCGCAGACCTCTCGAAGTTCAGGATCCTCATCGAGCCGCAGTACATCGCGGCGCTGGGAGAACCCGGGGCCACCTCCGGCAACAGCGCGCAATCATGGGGCCTCTGGAGCCAGGACCCGGGCCCGCGCGGTTGCAAGCTGGACCTTTACCCTCAATTGAAGGCGGCCGGCGGCGTGACGCCGTCACAGTGGAAATTCGACGCTGCGGACTGGTGGCTGGAGGAACACGGCTTGATCATGGAGAAGCCGACCTTTCCGCTGCCTCCTGGGAAATACCTTGTCACGGGCGACCGCAAGGTGACGAGCGTGCTGACAATTCAGCCCAGGGACAAGGACGGCAATCAGCGGTGGGAACTCGCCGACGGCGCGACCCTCTACGATGTCACCCATCTCGGATGCCGCTCCGCACGCTACACGCCGGCGGCGGCTAACACCACGTGCTCGCCCGCGAACGTTCGGACCACGGGGTTTCCGGTGAATCCAGGGGCGGCCATGCCCGCCGTGAACGGCTGCCGCAAGCAGGACTACGCGGTTCTCATCCTCGTTGGGCTGCCCGCCACTCACTGAGTGGCCGCACGCACGGCGCGACCGCTCGCCACGTGACCACGCCGACACCCGAAAGCGGGCGGATTGTCGGACACTCGGACAAAGGGGGGCGGCGGCCGGATAGGTCCCCCTGAAGTCGGCATCGCGACTGTAATTGCTGAGGGTTTAGCGCGCCCAAACGCGTTTATCGTTCCTAATCCCGGTTCCGCGTGACTCAGCCAGAATCTCTTATAGTTTCCCAAAACTTGCTTTTAGATCTTCCAGGACCTACCGCACATCGCGACGGGATGCACCAGGAGTTATCGCCTGGACGGTGAAAGTTTCAATAGCTTGTAAGGAAACTGCGGATCGGATGACTATTCTCTATAGGGGTACAAGAGATCTGTGGACCGTCGGCAGCAGGACCAACTGTACGAAGAGGCGAGTAGGGTTTGTGGCGCGTTTCTCCGGCGACTGGCTCGGAGCTACGAGAGCGATTCCGACCGACGTCTCGATCTATTGCAGGACATTCACGTCGAGTTATGGCGTAGCATGGCGCGTTTCGATCATCGGTGCTCGCTTCGCACGTGGGGGTTTCGTGTGGCAAACAACGTTGGAGTTTCCCACTTAATTCAAAGACGTCGCAACACCGAACGTCTTGTGTCCCTTGAGACTCTCGACACGAGTTTCACTTCAGTAGACGGATGCGCTCAGTCAGACATAGCGCTGTCGGCCGCAAAATTGATTGAGTTAATCCAGCAGTTGAAGCCCGTAGATCGCCAAATCATGGTGCTCTACCTCGAAGGCGAGTCGGCAGAACAGATCGCAGAGATTACGAGTTTCTCTGCGTCGAACATCTCTACCAAAGTGCATCGTATAAAACGGCTGTTGAGCCGCCAATTTATGGAAGGAGCTGGTCATGCAACACCGGGATGAAAACGGACAATTTCCCTCTGATTTAGAGACGCCGCAACAGGTGTGGCAATCTCTGCACCTAGAAGAGGGATCAGGATTGGAGACGAAACTCACTCCAGATCAGTTGTGCGAGAAGGCGCGCCAACACGAAAAGGAGAACACGTGGTTCCAGCGGCTGGTTATCTTGATCTGCATTGGACTCGGAGCGATTCTTGGCCTGCTGACGGTTGAAACTGAGCAACTTTGGGTGCGCCGCGGCTTCGCCTGGATGTTGGTGCTACTGGCGCTGGCTTGTTTGGGAGCGGTTCGTGTGGGTGCTCGCAGAATCCAGGTGGGCGAATCCTACGGGCACTTTATGATTCGTGAGTTCGAGGGTGGCCGTCGAACTCTGCTGGCGATGCGGTGGGGACTCGTCCTGCTAGTCCCTTCACTGTTGATGTTGACGTGGGGAGGCACGGCTGCGATTCGAGCGCACAATCTGCCTATTGACGAAGAGTTGCATCGGGATTTACTCCTTACGAACCTCTGGCCTTTCGTGCCAATCCCGCTGGTATTGTTGGCGGCCTGGGTGTTTTTAGGTCGGGAAGCTGGCAAGAAAGCGGATCAAGCAGAACAGCTTCGCCGTGCCATTGCTGGACAAGAATAGGTCCAGAAGCCAGTTTCTGGGAGTCAGCCAGCGTTGTCCGGATTGTAGGCGACACGGACGAAGGTCACCGTGGCTGGGAGCTCTGTACGAATAGCGCGTGATCCAGGAGCAATCTTGGCAGATCTGAACGTCCCATTGATGAGCCTGGCGTCAATGTGTCACTACAAATGCGGTGATACTTAGAAAGAGGGGCGACAGCCGAAATTGGGGAGCCCCGAGGCGAAGTAGCCGCCGCGCCAAGGCATTCGAGGTAGGCGGATTACGCGCGTGCCGTCAGAGTGGACCTTTTGCCTTTGTGGCAAGCGAGCGTGGGCCCATCGATCGCTTCCCATAATGCTCCTTAGTGCAGTCGCCGCGCCTCCGAGCAGGTCACTCGTTGCGGAGAGCCTCGACAGGCTGCACTCGAAGCGCACGCAACGCCGGGACATAGCACGCCAACAGCCCAATCGCAGCGAGTCCAACCGCAGCCAGGGCGAACGTGAGCGGATCGTTTGCGCGCACGCCCCACAGGAATGATCCAATGGCAGGTGTTGCCATCAAGGTGACGGCGAGCCCTGCGATTAGTCCAATGACGATCAACTTGAAGCCCTGCCCGATGACCAACTTAAGTACATTTCCGGCGGTGGCGCCTAATGCCACGCGAATGCCGATCTCATTCGTCCTCTGACTCACCGTACTCACCATGATTCCGAAGATGCCAGTCAATGCCAACATGACGGAGATGCCGCCGAACAGACTCAGCAGAGTCGCGTATTGCTGCACGTCTTGAAGCTGGCCGGCGGCGTAATCTTCCACGGTGCGGATGCTCGACACCGGCAACGCGGGCGCGACTTCATGCAGCGCGGCTCGCAAGGCGGGGATCACCACGCCGGGATCTTCCACAGTGCGGACCACGAAGCTGGGAACGAGGATCTCGAAACTCATGCTCATGTCCATAAAGCTCGGAAGCTGCGTTCGCGGAACATAAACCTGCGCCTGGGGCCGGGTTTGATAACGATCCTGGCGCACGTCGCCGGCGATGCCCACGATCTGGCGCGGGAAGTCGTCCAGCACAGCGAGCTGAACCTGCTGTCCGATGGGGTCCTGGTTGGGGAAGAACTGGCGGGCCATGGCTTCATTGATCATGGCCACGGGCTGCGTCTTCTGCCGGTCGTTGCTGTCGATCGCGCGGCCGGCCCTGATCGGGATTTCCAGCGTTTCGAAATAGCCTGTGCTGACCGGATACCATTCCGCGGACCAGATACCTTGGTCGCTTTCGGAAAGGGTGACGCCGGGGCGGGAGAACTGCACTCGCCTGGGCGCGGAACCCAAGGGAGGCGTGACGGCCGCCGTCGCCTGCTTCACCCCTGGGACTTGTGCCAAACGTTCGCGTATACGTTCGCTTAAATTATCGAACCGGCCATCGAACTCCACCGTCGGCGCGCCCGTCAGATTGGTGCGATTGGCGTTGCGGTAGAACGTCCGCCCGAAGGGAACCTGCACCACGGCGACGTTTCGAGGATTGAGTCCTGGATCGGTGGTATTGAGAAGGATCAAAGTTCGGATCAGCAGTCCCGATCCGGTGAGAAGCACCAGGGCCAAGGCCATTTGCGCGACGACGAAGGCTCCTCGCAGCCGGCTGCTGCTGGCACTCGCTGTGAGACTTCGTCCCGACTCGCGAACCGCGTTCATCAGAGCAGGTCTGGACACCTGTATGGCAGGCAGGACTCCGAACACGAGTCCGGTTCCTAGTGAGACTACGAAGGTAAAGGCGAGAACCCGCCAATCGAGTGAAACATTGCGGAGATCATGGCTCGCCGCGAATGAAGTGTTCAGCACAGCATGCAGGCTGAACCAGGCAACGATTGTGCCCAGGGCGCCCGCAGTCAGCGAGAGAACGGCGTTCTCCACCAGCAGTTGCCGGATCAGGCGGCCGCGGCTGGATCCCAGTGAGACGCGGAGCGCAAATTCTTTTTGCCGTGTGGCCGCTTGCGCAAGCAAGAGTCCTGCCGCGTTGGCGCAGGCGATCAATAGCAGAATAAACACGGCGCCTTGCAGCACGAATAAAGGACGCCGCAGGTATCCGACGTAGGAGTCACGCAGAGATTCGATGCGGATTCCCCAGCCTCGGTTCATTGGAAGTTCGTTGCCCAATTCCGGCTCGAGAGCACTCAATCGCGCCTGCGCTTCCTGCACCGAAATGCCCGGCTTGAGACGTCCGAACATGAAGAACGGGCGATTTGGGCTTCGCAACGCGGTGGCGAGGTTGCTGTCCGGCTGTGACCGCCAGAGATCGATATCCGGGTTCATCGTTTGAAAGTCTTCGGGTGCGACGCCGACGATGTTGTTGGATTGGGAATCCAGGAAGATTCTCTTGCCTACTACATCCGCGGCGCCGTGAAACATTCGCTTCCACAAATGGTGACTGATGACAACATCTACAGTCCCGTCGTCCGAATACCATCGTCCCAGGATCGGTTCGACGCCCATGACCGCAATCATGCCTGTCGATGTCCACGCGCCCTGAATCCATTCGGGAGGCGTCTCGCCGGTCGGGTCGGGGGAGGCGCTAAATCCGGTAATACGGATCACTCCGGTTTTCTCGAACACGTCGCTGTGATCGCGAACGAAGAAATACGTGCCTGAATTGCTGGCGAGTTTCTGGTCGGACTGGTTGGGAGGAGTGAAGCGCACTGAGGTGAGCTGCTCGGCTTGCGGATAGGGAAGTTTTCGAAGCAGAACTCCGTTGACCAGGCTGAACATCAGCGCGTTCGCCGCGATACCAATCGCGAGGCATAGGATGGAGGCAAACGCAAACGTTTTCCGGCGTGTGAAGGACCGAAACGCGAAGCGAACATCAGCGGCGATTTGCTCGATCCATGCAAAGTTCCATGCCGAGCGCGTTTCCTCACTCGCTCGGGCGCGGGACCCGAATTCCCGGCGAGCTTGCGCCACCGCTTGTTCTTTGCCCAAGCCTTCCCTTTCCAGATTCTCGATCCTGGTTTCCAGGTGGAATTGAATCTCCGCATCGAAATCTTCCTCGAAGCGGCCTGGTCTTGTCAGATGAGCCAACTTGCGAAGGATCTGTGCAAACATGGCGCTTTTGCTCCTATGCCGAACGCATGACGAGCTGAATCGTTTTGATCAACTGGTCGAAATCGGTGGTCTCTTGTTCCAGTTGCTTCCGCCCCGCAGGGGTCAGCCGGTAGAATCTAGCTCGGCGATTGTTCGCCGAAATTCCCCATTCTGCTTTAAGCCAGCCCTTGACCAACATGCGATTTAAAGCCGGGTAGAGAGATCCGTCTTCGATCGCCAGCCCGCCACGCGATGCATCGTGTATTCGGCGTGCAATAGCGTACCCGTGCAATGGCCCAGCTCCGAGCGTCCGAAGCACCATCATGTACAGTGTCCCGGGCAAAAGTTCCTGTGCCATTCGGCTCCTTCCCTAGTCTGAACTATATATAGTCCAGAAATGGAAGCCTGTCAAGCCTTATAGGCATCTTTGCGGCAAAGGTGGTAACCAACGATCGAGTCTGCCGGACGCCTGAGTCCCGGCGGGAAGGCTCTCTCAAGCGAAGGCGATCGGGATAGAAAGGCCCGGCCTGCGCCGGTGCTCTTCCTTTACAGCAGTGGTCAGCTTACCTGCTGACTTGGATACTGCTTGGAGGTACGCCGCCACGACCGGCAGCGCCGGGACGGGCGCCGCCACCGTTAGAGACAAGCTTCACCCAAAGAGCGCCTTCTCCGCTGTAGTACGAGGTGCTGCTGGAGCTGCGCAGTGCATCCATGCTGGTTTGTGCCGTGCCCGTGGCCGCGCTGGAGTATCCCGGTAATTCGAAGATAACCCAGGAGCCGTTGTCCAGCTCCCTTAGGCTGATGTTCAGGGACGGCGCTTCGCTTTCCGCCCGGATCTCGGTACCGGCGAGTACCGTGGTGTCCCCGTTGACAGTAAATTTCCTGCCATTGCGGCTGAGAGTGATCGGTGGAGCAGCGGCACCTCTACCGCCAGGGCCGCCACGACCTCCAGCAGCGCCACGACCTCCAGCGGCAGCAGGACCGCCAGCTGGCCCAGGAGCGCCAGCAGCAGGAGGACCGCCAGGTCCGCCACGACCTCCGGCACCGCCGGCGCCAATCTGCATGCGCCCCATATCGCCCTTACACACGGCAGCGTTCCAGTCCGGCTTGATTTGACAGTGTTCAGGATCGTCCGCGATCCCGTTGTCAATCACGATGTAGGAATCGCGGACGCCGCCGACCGACCCGTCGATATCGTGGAACACCGCGCCATTCCAGCCTGAAAATCTTCCGAATTCACCGGAGAAGGACCAGCGGCGATCCTGCTGCGGCGGGAAATACACCGGCTTGGCATTTTCGAATTTCAGGCCTTCGACATCGTTGTTGGTGCTGATCGGAAAGCTGGTGTACAGCAGGTAAGAGATGGCTCCGGTTTTGCGAGTGGCATTGTCCACAAAATTGACGAACTTGGTATTGATCACATGGTGCGTGAAGTCGTAGTATTCGTACCCACGGATCGGGTAATCCGCGTCCGTGCGAGGCATGCTTCGGCCATACGCGATTTCCGCTTCGGTTTTGGGGGTGCCTTTATTGTCGGTTTCGCCCACGAACAGGGAGTCCTCGACTTTCGAGGTAAAGTCGCCGTGGTACGGGGCCACACCAGGGTACGCATGTGTGTAGCCGATACCGCTGTCGGCCAGTTTCAGGCCCTGGAACACATGATTCTCGCCACGGGCCCAGATGGCAGCGCCACTGTTCTTGTAGCTGGTGAAGTCTTTGATCACCGTTTCCAGCCTCGCGCTGTTGGTGTCGCTGGGATCCGTATAGGGCAGATGCGTGTTTCCGCCAAGGTTGAATTTACCCTGTGCGCTGGGGCCGCGATCGAACATCAGCCCGTCGACGTCGGAGTGGGAGACGTTTCCGGAAAACTCCTTCAGTTGCATCCGGCGGGGCCAGGTAGCCTTACTGA
>DASYSG010000085.1:0-60579 GCA_036003585.1 Bryobacteraceae bacterium
TCCGGATTGATGGCCAGGGTACAGTCCGTATACAGACCGTCGGTCTTGACGCCCGGCCTCACGGGCTTCACCAGCAAAGCGGTGTCATAGGTCTGTGCAACACCGAAGAACGCGAGGTTGAGCGCCGAGTCGTAGCTTCCCGCGGTCCAGACGGAGCCGCCGTTGCGCTCCTCGGCTGTATGATCGTTCCAGGTATCGCCTCCGGGCTCGCCGGGCTGCGCGATGGTGTTGAACCGCCAGGCGAGGCTGCCGGTTTCGGCATCCAGCGCGACGATGTAGTTCTTTCCGCCCACCCGGCCGCTGGTTCCGATCATGACCTTGCCTTTCGCGACCAGCGGACCGCCGCTGACGTTGAAGCCCCTCTCCTCGACCAGCGGCTGGTCCCAGACCACGCGGCCAGTCTTCACATCCAGGGCCACCGCATGCACGTCGGAAGTCGCCATGTAGACTTTGTTCCCGTAAATCGATATGGCGCGCTTGTTTCCGGCGTTCACGCCCGGAGGCAGGATTCGCGCGTACTGCCACAGCAGGTCGCCTGTGGCCGCATCGAGCGCTTCGAGTTTGTCGCCGGGGCTGTGCAGGAACATCACGCCGTCATGAACCAGAGGCGTGGCTTCATTGGCGCCGGGAGAAAGCGTCCAGGTCCACGCGACGCGCAGATTGTTCACATTCGATTTCGTAATCTGCTTCAGCGGGCTGAATCCCTGATCATCGAAACCGCGGCGCCAGGTGAGCCACTCGCCGGGGGGCGGGTTCTGCAGCAAGGCGTCAGTGACGGGAGTGATTTTATCGAGAGGGTTCGCCTTCTTCGGCGCCGGAGGCAGCTTCACCCCGTCCGATAAGCCGCCGCCCGTACGGCCGCGGCCTCCCGGCGGAGCGGGAATCGTCACGGAAGCGAGCGCTGCCGGATCCGATGAGAACTCGCGTCGTCCGGTTGCGAAACCATTCTGCTGGAGCACGTAGGCGATGATCTGGGCGTACTCGGCGCCCCTAATGCTCCCGGGAATGTTGCTTCCGGGATTGCCCGGCGGCATCTTCGTGCTCACATAAGTAAACAAATCGGCCGCAGGTTTCCCTGCATATTGGCTAAGGAATGTAGCGCCGCGAAGTGGAGGAGCAGAGTTGCCATCATCGACATTCGCTCCGTGGCAGGCGGCGCAGTTCTGCTGGTATGCAGCCTTCCCCGCGACCGCTTGTGCCGACGTGAAGAGCGCCTCGCCCGCCTGAACTGCCGACTGACCCGCGCCGCGCCCCCCGCCTGCAAGTGCGCCCGCGGGCGCCTGAGCATCTAGCTTTGCGGGTGACTCAACCATAATCAGCGTGGCGACTGCTCCACACAAAGCTGCCGAGAGCGCCCTTCGCCATCTGTTGTGAAGATTTGTGGATGTCATGGCCGTTCCCTCCCCGCCGCGCCAAGCTGCGTCGTGCGCGGACTCAGTTCGCTGACCGCTACCTGCCAAATTGTACTACTGAATCCTCGACGGCGACCCGTGCAGGACAATCCCTTGCGTGGCCGGCAAACCCTATGGATAAATTCCGGCTTTGTAATCGGCGAGAATTTCGTTGGCCGCGCGGGCGCCTTCCTGGGCTCCGCCTTCCATATAGCCTTGGAAGTCGATGGAGCAATGTTCCCCAGCGAAGTGGCAATTTGCGGAGCGTTCCCGCTCGGCTCCGGCAAAGCGCGTATACTGGCCGGGTTTCCAGTAGGCGTACGATCCCAGCAGCGTAGGAACCCGGGCGGGAACGCTCAGGGTCGCCAAACCGTTCCATTCCGCGGCGATGCCGGGAAACACGGGCTCAAGTTGGCGGAGGAATTCCTGAGCGTAGTTCCGAATCATTTCGGGATCGTCCAGATCGCCATTCAATTCGTCGCCCATATTTCCGCAGCGGTAGTCCACCAGAATGCCCGTTTCCCCGCCTTGGGAACGCGTCGCATCCCAAGTGTGTTGATATCCGGTATCGGAAAAACTGGATCCGTTCCCGACCCCCCAGGGCCCACTCCGATTCCACAGGCGGCTGCGAAATTGCGTGTGCAATTTCACATTCGTGCCGTACCCGAGTTCCCGGATGGCGGTCGTCTTTTTGTTGTTGAAGCCTGCCTCCGTGTAATCCAAATGGCGCAGGACGGAAAAGGGCAGCGTCAGAATTACGCGGTCCGCAAGGACCGGGTTGGATTGTCCGCCGCCCTCGAAAGAGAGCGTAAAGGTGCCGTCTGCATTGCGCGCGACGGCGGTCAGCGACGCGTTCAACCGGATCGTGCCGGCCGGCAGTGCCGCGGCGATGGCGCGGGGCAGAGATTCGTTCCCTCCGGTCATGCGATATTGTTCCGCGGACCGCTCGATGGCACGAATGGATTGATACCCCAACAGGTAGATAAGGTTCAGCGAACTCTGCTGCGTGGTCTCGCCCCCATACTCGAGGCTATAAGCAATGTCGATCAGCCGGCCCATGGGAGAATTGTGCCCGCCGCGAATGCGCTGGTCGATCCACTCGAAGAGACTCATTTGATCCAGCATCTGGGCGGCACGAGTGGCACTGGAATAGAGGGTGGGGTACCCGGCCGCGTTCAAATCCTGCTTCACGGCCTGGTAGACGGGTTTGAAGTCCTCAATGGCCTGGTCGCGCGGGTAGCGCTGCCCGAAGAAATAGTAAGTGTCGGTGGAGTCGGGAGGTTCTGCCCGGCTCACGTCCGTGACGCGAATATTGAACCGCTTGGCCAGATCGAGAATCGTGTCATGCTCGGGATCGATCAGCTCCCCGCAGCGCTCGGTTACCTGCCCGTTCTGCCAGGTGGCGGTATCGGAATGCATGCGACCGCCGGAGCGTGAGGAGGCTTCATAGACTGTTGCGGAGTAGCCGGCATCCCGCAGCGTAAGCGCCGCGGTCAAACCCGCGATGCCGCCGCCAACAATGGCGATTCGAGGAGCAACTTTGGGAGCAATCTGTCCGGCCCATGCGGGCAGGGATGCTCCCGCCACGGCGATACCGCTCGATCGAAGGAATTCGCGGCGGCTGGAACGGCCGCTGAGGCGAGCGGCCTGAACCTCTTGCACGGACTGCCCGGAAGCATCCGCTCGTGCAAAGTCTCGCGCTAACGACTGAACAAGACCGAGTAAGGGTGTGCGCGCCATAAATTCAGCCCGGTCCCATCAAACTTTCATTTTACAACCCGAGTTGCCGCCGGCACACTTGTTTAAGCGGGGAACTAAGCCAGCGTCAGCGACGGCTCAAGATCGGTACGCATCTGGTCATAGATGCTGGCGGTGGAGGATTCCTCGCAAACCCGCATGTACTCGGTAAACTTCGGCGGAGCCGGAACGCCTTCTTTTAAGAGACGGCAGTTGTCGAACACCAGGTCCAACGAACAGAATCGGTAGTACAGCTCCAGAGCGTGCAGCAGATGGCGTGGGTGGCCATCGCCGGCAGCCTCCATCACCCGCTTGGCGGTAAGCTGGCGGATTCCGCCGACCTCATACCGATCCTCGGATGCTCCGCCGCGCAAACGGGCATATTCGGCCGCCAGTTCAGTCCAGCGCACGGCAGCGCCCTTTCCCGCCGAGACGTGATAGCGCTGATGTTTCAGGCGGGGCGCGAAAAGTAGCTGGCGCAGCGCCGAAGCCGCCCAATCGACGGGGACTACGTCGATGCGGTTTTCGAGGTCCCAGGTGATGAAGCGCAGCGCTTCCACGGCGCGCAAAACCCAGAAGATGCTGCCGGATGGCTTGCAGCCCAGTTCGGTATGGCCAACCACGATCGACGGCCGGGCGATCACCAAGGGAAGATCCGCGAACTGTTCGGCGAGCTGCCGCTCGGCTTCCGCTTTGCTGCGGGTGTAGGCCACCAGATGAGTGGCGCGCTCATTGGGGTAATCGTCTTCGTGGACCACCGGATCAGGGGAAGCGCCGCAAATCGCGGCAGTACCCGTGTACACAAACCGTTCGAGGCTACGCCCGCGCATGGCCTTGGCCACCGAGATCGCGCCGCCCACATTGGTGGTGCGAACAGCCCGGCCGTTGCCGAAGGACGTGCTGGCAGCCAGGTGAAGAACGTGAGTTACGTTATCCAGGTGGCGCGCATCATGCCAGTCGCCGGAAAGAAGATCGCCGCGGAGTACCTTAACGTTCTTGGGAAGCGTGTAGGTCGTCTGGAACCGGCCGGTCGAGAACCGTCCCGTCGTGAATCTCGCTAGCGACCGGCGAATGCGCTCCTCGGCAGTGCCGTCATCGTCGGCCCGAACGAGACAAAACACTTCTCCGTCAAACGAGGACTGGAGCAGATCGGCTAAGAATGCGCCCCCGAGAAACCCGGTCGCACCAGTGAGGAAGACCGTCGGAGCGCTCCGCGAGCGTTTACGCAAAAATCCACTTACCAAGCGGGTACATCCTCTGTACCTATTTTGACACCGCCTGCGCCGGTTCGGAGGAGTAGAGCCGTTAAAATCCCGTAATGAGACGTCCTCAACCCTCGCTGAATCGCGAGGAAGTAATATGTATTAAGCAAAGTTTCTCGGTCTACAAAAAGGAGTAAGACATGGGCCGTCCTCTCAGGTTCGCGGTGCTCTCTGTCGCAGTCTTCCTCGTAGGCTTGCCCGCCGTGGCCCAATCGGCCGATGACTCCATTCTTCGACTGCCCAACGGCAAGCCGGATCTCAGCGGCGTCTGGGACCACCCCCGCACCAATGACCTTACGCGCGCCACGAATGAATGTGGCAGCATCACCAAGGGATGCAAGCATGCGCCGCCGGCTTCGATTTCCTTTACGCCCCTCGGCCTGGCTAAGTGGAACGACAAGGCCGGCCATGTGGATTGGACCGCCCGATGCCTGCCATGGGGCTACACGCGCGCCTGGGGTACCGAGTATCCCGTCGAAATCGTCCAGACTCCCCAACGGTTGGCCATCATGTTCGAGTCCAACAACGTGTACAAAATCGTCCCTACCGACGGCACGCCCATGCCGGCGTCCATCGAACCATCCTGGTGGGGAGTTTCCCGCGGCCACTGGGAAGACGACACGATGGTCGTCGAAACCAGGGGATTTAACGCAATGACTTACCTGGATACCGCGGAGCACGCCCATGGGGAGAAACTGCAAGTGGTCGAGCGCTTCCGGATGATCGACAAGAATCACATCACGCGGGAAGTAACCGTCACCGATCCCGAGTATTACGAGAAGCCGTTCCAATACACAGGAACGCTGGCGCGCATGAAGCCCGGCACCGAACTCATGGAGTACGTGTGCATGGAAAACAACAAGTGGCTGGAACGGCATGCGGGCGCGGCCGCGCACTAGCCTATCCGCCTTACAACAAGGAGCTATAAGTGAGAATGCGCAGGTGGACCCTATTGGGTGTTCTGATTTCGCTCGCCGGCTTGCCCGGTGTGGGAACCGCGCAGGTGGACGACGGACCGAGCCTCGCGGGCGTCATCGACATTCACGCCCATGTCGCGCCGGAGACGGCACTGTTGAATTACAAGCGCGCATTCGATGCAATCGAAGCGGCGCAGATCGCGCACATTTACGGCATGAGAGGAATCGTGTTAAAGGAGCACAATACGGAGACCGCTTCCTGGGCCTACCTGGTGTCTCAGGTGGTCCCGGGCGTTGAGGTCTTCGGGGGCATCGTCCTGAACAAGGCGGTGGGCGGCATCAATCCGGTGGCCGTCGAGTCCATGGCGTTGACGCGCGGCCTCCGAGGTCGTGTGGTGTACATGCCTACGAACGACGCTGCGGCCCGCAATCCGCGCTCGCCCACCGCGGTCGCGGTTTCGCGCAACGGACAACTGCTGCCGGAAGTTCTGGAAGTCCTGAAGCTCGTCGCCAAGTATGATCTGTGCCTGTCGACTGGACACGTCAGTACAGAGGAGGCGCTGATGGTGATCCGGGCGGCCAAGGACACCGGCGTAAAAAAGATCTATGTGCAACACCCGAACCATGGGGGGCTCGTGATGTCCATGGCGCAGATGAAAGAGGCGGTCGGCATGGGCGCGCTGATCGAGATCGTGCTAAGCGGGGAGGGCTTCACCGGTGGTGGACCCAAGGTCATCAATGCCGAGAATCCGGTAATGGACTACGGGCCGCAGAAGCTGGCCGACATTCGAGCGCTTGGCCCGGCCAACATCGTCATCAGCACCGATCTCGGTCAACCCGGCCGGGTGAACTACGCCCAAGCCTTTCAAATGGGTATGGCAGTCCTCGCAAAATCGGGGTTCAGCCAAGCCGAGATCGACATGATGACCAAGCAAAATCCTGCCCGCCTGCTCGGCCTGAAGTGAATCGGACGTGCCGTAACAGGTTGACAGGTTGGCCCGCACGATCTACTCTTTTGGAATCGCGAGAACTCGAACTGAACGTTGGGGCTCCCTCAGCGCACTAATTCGGGCGAAGCGTCAGCTTCTGTACTCTCCAGTTGCCGATCTCCCCAACATACAACTCGTTTTCGTTGCGGCAACTCAGAGCATTCACCGTGCCAAACTCCTTCGGGAGCTTGCCCGCTCTGCCAAACTTGCCTACGACCTTCCCGCTCAACTCCATCTTGTAAATCTCGCCGTCTACGTCAATATTCTCGGGAGGGTTGGAGCTGGAGCTGTAGAGATATTGATGAGATCCGGGCGTGATGCAAATCGCCGCGGGATTACCCATATTGAGGATCTGGGTCTTGAACGTTCCCTCGCCATCGAAGACCTGAATCCTCTTATTCCCAGTGTCGGCAACATACACATTCCCTTGCGCATCGATCGCGATGCCATGGACCACGTTGAACTGGCCGTTCTCAGTCCCTCTTGATCCCCAGGACTTGATGAACTTGCCGTTCTTATCGAACTTCGCCACGCGGGAGTTGCCGTAGCCATCGGCCACATAGATGTTGCCCTGGGCGTCCCATGCCACATCCGTTGGCCGCTGAAATACGTCGCTCTGCTGACCAGCACCGGGAGCGCCACCGCGGCCGCCCCGTCCTCCCGCAGGAGCCTGGGCCGCTGGGGGAAAATTGGCTCCAGCGCCTCGTCCAGTTGGAGCAGCCGGGGGCAGCCGCTCCGACTCCGACTTGCGACCGAGCAAAAGTTGCACTTGTCCGCTCGGGTCAAACTTGATGACCATGCTGGACATCTGATCGACCACCCAGATGTTGTCCTGCGCATCGATTCGTACTTGTTGAGCCACCAGAAATCCGTACGAATCCTGTCCGATTTCCCGAACAAACTTCCCGCTGCGATCGAACTGGAACAGCCGCGAGCCTCCGTGAGCGAACGGCCGCGCCGTGCCGAAGGAGATGGTCGGGTGGCCCGTGCGAGTGTAGACGAAAACATCGCCCTTGGAGTTGGTGGCCACGCCAGCGGCTTCACCAAGATGGATGTTGGCTGGAAACTTCAGCGGATCGGCGACGGAATCGAACGAGATTTCCGGCACGGAAGTCTGGGCGCCGGCGGGCATCCCGGCAAAGAGGGCGGCGATCAACAGAACCTGTAAATTACGTCTCATAATCTCTCCTATTTCGCCGCTGAAAGTTTGGCGGACTGCGGTTTCAGGATCAGCTTCTGTACCCGCCAGGACTCGATTTCCGCCACGATAATCTCGTTCGGATTGCGGCAATCCATCATATGAACCACCTGGAAGCCTCCAAATTCCTTGCTGGCGTGGCCGAATCGTCCGAGGATGGTACCGTCCAATTCCATCTTGTAAATCTCGCCGGTGATGTCCCATGAGCCCGGAGGGTTGCCATTGGGGTTGGAGTTAGAGGTGAACAGGTATTGGTGCGGCCCCGGCGAAATACACACCGTCCAGGAATCGCCAATGTTGTCGTAGATGGCCTTACGTTCCAGGTTGTTATCGAACACTTGCATCCGGTGGTTGGCGCGGTCCGCGACATATACGTTGCCTTGCGCATCCACGGCGATCCCGTGCGGGGTGTTGAACTGGCTGGGTTCGGAACCCGGCTTCTCGCTTCCCACCTGCTTCAGAAACCTGCCGTTCTTGTCGTACTTCACCACCCGATGATTGATGTATCCGTCCGAAACAAAAATGTTGCCCTGGGCATCCCACGCGACATCCGTGGGGCGTCCGAGGATGTATTTCTCGGCCGGCGCTCCGGGTGCAGGCGATTGCGCGACCAGGCCCGCAACCGCATCCGGCCTGTGGCCCAGCACCATGACGATTCGTCCCGCGGGATTGAATTTGAGGACCATGTTGGTGCCCTCGTCGACGGCCCAAATGTTGTCTTCCGGATCGACACGCACCGAGTGTGCGAACTCGAAGCCATAGTTTCCCTCGCCGATTTCGCGAACGTACTTTCCGTTCTGATCGAACTCGAAGAGTCGCGTGTTCGCGCTGCGCGTATAGACAAAAATATGTCCCTTCGAATTGGTCGCCACGCCCATGGCTTCACCCAGGTACAAGCCCGCCGGAAACTTCAGGAAGTTCGGCACTGACTCATAGGGGATTTCGGGCACGTTTTGCGCTTTAGCTTTGGTCTGTGCAAAGACAGAGCCGCCGAACAGCATCAGCGGGAGGATCAAACAAGATACCGACAACCGACTCATGGTGTCTCCTAACCTGACAGATCGATCTTTCTTCTTCGACTCTTCAATGAGCATGGCAATTCACGCCACCGGACTGGGGTCGCCAACAACCAAAGATGAATCTATCACACGGATTGCGACGATGGCCGAGATCATGGATGCGACGGACTGGCAGAAGCACACGTCCGGGGCCTGGTCAACATTCCGGGGAAAGGTGGGCAGAAGATCGAGTCCTCGAAGAACGGGGCCGGGGGGCGCTTGTACCGGATCGCCAAATAGGGGCCACCCGAGGGTTCGCGTTACTTTGGCCGCGCTTAACGGCAGCACGCCGAGCTATTAGCGCTTCACGCAAGCGATTTGAGCTACCGCGAGATCGCGGACGCGATGCGGCTTAACCCCGCATCGGCACTCTGCTGAGTAGAGCGAAACAGGCGTTCGAGCGGAAATACTGCTCGTTCGCAAATTCGCTTGAATGACACGAGAGGGCTGCTAATTTCGAAGCGACGCGTCCCCGATAGGTCACATGATCGGAATGCTTCCGTGGGCCTCAGGCCAGGCTGCAGTTGTCGGGTTTGTCCGTTAACGTTACTTGAGCTTTCCAGGTCGAGGACATGGTGTACGACGGAAAGTTGGCTGTGAGCCGCTAGAGCGTACTGCGGGGAGCAGTGTCCCGGATCACAATCTCTACACGACGATTGCTGGCGCGGCCGTCCGGCGTGTCATTCGTGCTCTTGGGGTCATAGGCACCATAGCTTTCGATGGAAAACCGCGATTCCGCGATTCCATACCGGCTGAGCAACTCCAGTAGGCGAAGGCCGCGCGCCGCACCCAGCTCCCAGTTGTTATTGAAACGCCGGTTATGAATGGGAACGGCGTCCGCGTGCCCCTCCAGGCTCACACTGTTGGGAATCTTGCTGAGAACGTTTCCGATCGCCGACACCGTGGCGATCGCGTCAGCATTGATTCGATCCTCGCCCGGCGAAAACAGCAACGCCTGGGGAAGGCTGACGACGACTCCGCGGGGATCGAGTTGCACTTCTAGGTGGTTCTGTTCCAATTCCTGCTTGATCGCAACTAGCGCGGCGTTGGGCGCCGGAATCAGGGGCACTGCGACAGGCACTGCGACTGGCGCAACCGCTGGATCCGGCTTTTTCTGCGCGCTTTGCAGGGCCTGCGCGGCTATCGCCACGAAAAGAATCAGCATGATTGTCAGCACGTCCAGGTAGCTGATCATCCAGCGATCCCGGCCGGTATTTTGGCTCTGGTAATACGCTGGCTTCATGGCTGGGGTTTCAGGCGCAGGAAGCAGTTGAGGCGCTCGCGGACCAGGGACGGGTGAATCTTGTCGACTAGACCAAGCCCGCCTTCGACAATCATCTCCTCAATCTCGAAGGTTTCCGCGACATTGGCCCGGATCCGATGCGCCGCGGGCAGAAGAATCAGGTTTGCCAGCGCTAGGCCATACATCGTCGAGACAAAAGCGGTTCCGATGCCGATCGCAACCGAACCCATATTGGAGAATTGCCGAAGAACTTCGATCAGGCCCACAACCGTGCCGATCACGCCAATGGCGGGCGCGAATCCGGCGGCCACTTCCAGCACTTTGGCGTCCGCGTCGCCTTGCCTCTCCCGCAAGCGCAACTTGGTTTCGAGATTAGTCCGGAATTCCTTGCGGCTCCTCACGTCAATCGCCAGCGCGAGCATTTCCCGCAGGAAACTATTGCTGGCCTGCCCGATCCTTGGTTCCATGGCCAGTAATCCATGGATTCGGGCGGTTCTTGCGTAGGAGACGATTTCATCGATCAGTTCCTGCCGATTAGTGTCGGGTTGCCGTACCATCTCCAGCACGCGACGAACTGCGTGACCCAGAGAATTGCGCGGCGTCGTCACCAGCGTGACGCCGAGTGTTCCTCCCAGGACGATCCATGCCGCGGTGGGTTGAAGGAAGTAACGGAGGCCCACTCCAGTCGAGGCGATCCCCGCGACGGTTGTCAGCCCGGCAATGGCAATCCCCGCCAGGATCCATCCGTCCAGCGGCGTTCGCCGGACCGGTTCGCCTATGGAGGTTGTCTGTTCAGTACGTGCAGTTAAGGGCGACGACACCGATAGCTCCCGGGCTCCCCTAGAGCAACTGGAGACCCAACCTGCGGCCACGCCGGATCAAGCGGTTCGTGATGCTGCGAACGCTCCCCCTGACAGAATCTTGACTGTGCCGGTTAAAATGTTGTCGCCCTTGCCGGCGATCGTAGTAGTCAACTGGCGGGTCGGCCAGTTTGAAGAAGTAACGCTCACCTCTCAGCAGGTGGGTGAATCGGAAGTCAGCCCGATCAGTATCCCTGGGAAAGCAACCTGATATCGGGCATTAACGGTAGCTTACCGGTCCCCGCGCTGGCGATGAACTTACCGCTGCCAGACGCCGCCGGAACCGTGTTGGGGTGGCGTTCTAATAGAAGCTCCCTTTTATGGCGAAGCTAAGGTGCCAGATAGAAACTCTACTCACTAATGTACGAACCGGCTCAACCGATGGATCATTCATGAAGACTCTTTGTTTCTTTCTGCTCATAAGCCTGCCTTTATGCGCTCAAGGGGTCCAACGGGAATATATTACAAAAGGCAGGAAGATAAGTTACTCACTAACCGTTTTCGATCCGCCTACGAAGGTGACCGCTGAAAATGGACCAATGAATCAGGACAACCCTATCAATTGCATTCGTCTGTTTTGGTTTCGTCTCCGCAATCTCAATATCACCGATGCCGCGCAACTCTACACGAATCCCCAACGCGAGATCGAAATGCGGGCGAAGTACAAGGAACGGGTTGGCGATCAAACATTCCGCCGGATGCACGCCGATATATTCAAGGATGCCGAACCCTTTCCCTATGAACTGGTCATCGGCAAAACGCACGCCTTGGTAAGCGCAAAACATTCGGGGAGCCTCCTCCTATTCATTGACCGCGATGGAACATTCTGGATGGACAATACGGAGTCCGAGCAGCAGCGATCGCAGGAAGCCAAGGACCTAATCACGTTAGTGAACGCCTACGGCGACGGCCAGCTCAGATTCCGTTAATTTACGGCGCCGGAAGCGAGCGATCGTCTAACCTCTCGGCGTCCGGTTGGCTCGATGAAAGATCTCGGACAGTATCGAAACGCTATGATTGTTCGGGGTTCTCCAAAGAGATTAGTGATAGACGAGGTTCCTCACGCGGCGGTAGTAGAGAAGCCATGAAGTCCGTCACCTCGCGCATCAGACGTAGCCCTCGTACTGCGAGCGCCCTCGCCTTCGGGACTGGGACGCTGGTGTTACAACATTTCGCTTGGCGGACTGACGCCAGAATGAACGGATTGATCCCCTGTCTCACCATCGCGGCTGGGCTGGTCCATGCCGTCGCCGGTGCGATCACCGGACCCCGCCTGATGGACGGTGCCCATACGCGCACCCCCTCGCAGGCTGCATTGCTCGGTGCGGGGACCTCCCTGCTCGCACTTGTTCTGTTTGCGCCCCTGTTCACGGTGTTTCTGTTCGCGACAGATATCCACCCGGCAGGAACGTTGTCGTATACAGCCTTCCCGCTTTTGATTGCTGTGTTTGCGTTTCTGGCGGATGGTTGGGCTCTTCTTGTCGTGTCGATCGGTATTGGGTTGATTCTGCACCGAGTTGCTACACATTAGGCGACAGTCCAAGGCAGACGGTTGTGCCGACAAACTACAAACGAGTCCCACAAATGCCAACAGCGAAAGCGTCAAACCTGTTCTAATCTGGCGTAACTGACAGTCCGATATATCTATATGCGTTGGTGGCCGTGGTTTTCCCTAATGTATTTCCTTTCGGGATGTTCAGTTGCTCCTCCGGCGATTGCCGAGCGGCAAGTCACGCGAGGAGTTGGAGTAGCGACATCCGCGGTGATGTCCCGAGATGGGACGACGATAGCTTTCGCTGCCGCTGCAAAGGGCTATACCAATCCGCAAATCTGGGTGGTCCGGGCCGACGGAACCGCTAGCCCGCGGCCTTTGACGAACGACGCGTCTCAGAACTACGACCCTGAGTTTTCTCCCGACGGAAGGACCGTCTACTTCACTTCGACCCGCGATCCGCAAGGCATCTATCGCGTGCCATCGTTCGGAGGCACGCCGGAACTGGCCATTCCGGACGCCCTTGCAATGAAGATCTCGCCCGACGGCAACACGATTCTATATAGCAATGCCGGCAAGCTTGTTCAGCGCGCCCTGTCAGGCGGTCCGGTTAACGCGATCTTGCCACAGGTAGACAATTCCTATGCGCCGCTCTGGTCGCCTGATGGCACTCGGATCCTGGTCACGACATCAACACGGGAGCACCGTGAGCCAGAATGGTGGATCGCACCGCTGGCTGCGGACGGGCCGCGAATGACCTCCCTTGGCGTAGATCTGCGGTCGCAAGGCTTTAACTACATCGCCACGAATGCGTGGCTTCCGGATGACTGGATTATTTTTACAGGTCGTCAAGGCGAGACGCAGACGCTATGGAAAATCCAGCTTGACCCCTCCGGAAAGGCCGTGGGAAATGCCGTCCGCGCTACGAGTGATGCGCAGGGAGACTATGGCGCTTCCTTCCATGCAGGGAAGCTGGTGTTCTCTCGTACCGGAGTGGACATGAACTTCTGGGCGCTGACTCTCGATGCTACAGGCGAACACGTTACCGCTGTGCCGGAACCGCTCACGGCAACCGCTGTCCGCAAGGGCCAGCAATCCGCTACCGGGACGAAGTTGCTATACAGCGCCGAGAACAGTGACCGCTTCTCGCTCTTTTTGAAAGACGGACCGAAAGATCGCATCGATAAGAAACTGCGCGACGGCTTCTTCTCTGTCATCGCCCCCGACGGCTCGCAATACGTTTACGGAGAAGGAACGAAAGAGCGGCTCAACGTATACCTGAAATCACTGAAGTGGTGGTCGTTCTGGTCATCCACCCTGTGTGAAAGTTGCGGCATGCCCCGCCAATTCACGCCAGACGGAAAGAAACTTCTGCTCTGGTCTGATTCAGATCCCTTCAGGCGTCTAGACTTGCTCGACCTTGCGACAGGCAAACTCAACGCGGTCCTGGAGACCACAAAGGACATAAGGGGGCCGCACCTTTCCCCCGATGGCCGCTGGATTAGCTTTGTTGCACAAGTGGGAGCAAACCAATGGCAGGCGTTCGTCACGCCAGTGTCTGAGCAAAAGCTGGTCAGGACATCAGATTGGGTGCCAGTCACGCCAGTTTCAGACTCGTTCTTCCTCACGTTTTGGTCTAGCCGAAACGATTTAATTTACACGCTGTCTTCGCACAACCTCGGCGGAAACTTCCGATACCTGGACGCCCATCCCCTCGATTCGGACACCAAGCATCCCGTCGGAATAGCGATACCAATGTACGAGTTCGATGAAACACTCGTTCCCGGCATGGACCCGATCTGGAACAATGTGTCTATCGATCACGGAAGAATCATCCTGGAACTCGGTGGCGTGAGCACCGATATCTGGACGAAGTAAGAGCGTCGTAGAGACAGTGAATCGACGACACCGTGTCGGCGTCAAACAGCGGTTCGCGCGCTTGGAAGGTGCGAAAACAACCGTACGCATAGCAGAAATCGCTGCTGTGCCAGCACCTCAACGTGACGTTTCTTATCAGTTAATGCTCAAGTGTCCGGCGCGCGCCGCAGCCTCGCTTCCTAAACATGTGACGCTTGACCAAAACATTAGTTGGACATGCCCCAATTTAACCTGCAGTCGCTATCACTCATGGAACGTCAGTGATTCATTCCACTCATGGAATTATGTTCAGAGCTAAAGAAGAGGAAGAAGTTAGAGCCAACCTCGACGGCTCTTCCTGCTGCTTCTACAGCATCCATCTCTTTTGAAGAGGTGATGCCGCGGCTTCCATCAGCGCTGGGCCAGTCGCTTGCAAACATCACGAGTACGGGTCTTACTTCCCACCAGATAGGGCCGGTATTGACGCGGTCATTATCGACGACGTGGCTGTGATTAGGCGTCGGAACGAAGATCGGCGCCGTCGGTGCGACACCAGGCTTCGCTAGAAGCACCGATAGATCAACCGATGAAGCATGCATGGTGCAAGTGCCAGGCACTGCATTGTTCGGGTCAGGGCACTGAGTCGTGATGGCGGGATTGACTGTCGCCTTCCACGCCTCGGGGACAACGCCGAATAGTGAGATTAACGCATTCCCCAGCGCTGTTCCACAAAGTTCACCAGGTCTTCCTCCGCTCGGGCATGGCATCGCGTCGGCGGGATTGGTGTCATGGTCTACGGAAAACATCGGCACCAAGACATACAGATGCGCCGTATGTTTGATGTCCGCGCCAGCCGGGTCGGCGGTGGATTCCGTGACCACCTGGCAAATCGGCGTTTGCATCTCATTCGGATCGGACTGCGCTTTTCTTCCGTTAAAATCCAGATCCATTGTTGGCTGGTCGACGCAGTCAAAATTCTGCAGGTAAGTGAACTTGACCAGTCTGCCATTCCCAAAGCCATTCGTCTGATTGGGAGCCAACGGCTCCTGTGCCGATGCGCTGCCTACCACCACTGTCAGACACACGCAGATCAAGAACATCCGGTGCACGCGGGTTGCTAAGCGGTTCCCGCGTGCGCGACATTCTGATATCACGATCTTCATATAAGTCTCCTTTTCTTTGTCGAAGTTGGTCAGTGAACCCGCGACACCATCCAGATCTTGCCGGTTCCCGGTGCGGCCTTTTCGGGTGCAAAAATGCCAAAATCCACCATGAACATATTTCCGCCCTGAAACTTCACGTCGATGGGTTTGTTGAAGCCGTTTGGATCGAAGATGGTGGACGCGTCGTTGGAAGTATGCGTTATGAAATCGCTCACCGCGCCAGTAGCGCGATCGATCCGCGCGACTTTGAATCCGATCAACGAAGTCGCTCCCGTGCCGGGCGGAATCGATCCGGTTTCAGCTATGAATATGTCGCCCATGAAGCCGAAGTCGGAGTTGGGCGAAAAATCAAACAGATTCGCCGAAGAGTGATTTTCCAGTTCGGCGAATGCCGGTTGGACCTTCAGCGTCGCTCGAAAGCTATCCGAGAACGCAAACTGCGGACACATACCGTAAGGAGGGTCTGGCGGGCAAAAGAATAGATTGTTCACCGGGAGCGGCTGACGTGTTACTGGATCATGGAAGTAGTCCGGCCAACCAAAGAATTGCACGCCTTGTCCAGGCCGGACAACGAACATATCGTCCCAATCGTTGGCAATCGGCCGAGACCCGCGGCTATCGGAACCGTTGTTGCTGACGAAAAGCATGCCCGCGTTGAAGGGATCGAAAGCTAAGGCATAATCGTTGCGGAAGCCCCACGCCTCCAACCGCATCGTGGAAGCCGCATTCTTAGCGTGAGGATCGAAAGAATAGACCGCGCCACCGCCGGCCGTCACGATGCCGTTTCCCGGATTCGCGGGTGTGGCTGCATGTACGACGGTGCCCGCGGGAACAGTCCCGCTCCCAAACGGCATGAAGGGCTCGGTAATCTTTGTAGCAGCCGGGTCCAGGGCGAAGGGCGTCGGGGTCCTGTAACCGATGCCGCTTAGCTCGATATCGACCGGTGGAAAGTCGTGAAACGTTGGCAAACTCACAGCCCAACCGTTATCAGGCCCCACGACGCTGGAGTTCGTCGGTAGCCCAGTCATGAGATAGGCGCGGCCATCAGAGCCGAATGCAATCGACGATGCTGGATGATCGCCGAAAAAGGGCAAGCCGCTCAACACTGTTTGAAAGGTACCTACCGGATCGTGCGGCATGAATTTTGAGATAACGCCGACTGGTACACCGCCCGATGTCGTACTCTGTCGATGCACCAGCCAAATCCAGCCATCCGCGAATGTGATTCCAGTCAGCGGCGCCACCAAGACGCCCGCTGGAAGCATGCTGGGAGTAAGCACCGCGGTGATGTTGCCTTTGTGATCGATCTGCTTTACTGCTGGAGGTGTGATGATACCCGCCTCGGTCACCCAGATCGAGTCACCATGGAACGTGATTGCAGTCGGGAAATTCAAGCCGGTGGTGATCGCGGTCATGGTATAACCCGGAGGAATTACAGCGTTAGCGGGCGTGGCGGCCCGCGTTGAAATCGATACGGCCGCCGCCGCAAAAAAGAACAACATTGACTGTAGTTTCATAGAACCTCTCCTGAAAGAGTTAGGGAACCGAAGCATGCATCGTGCATGGACCGGGCGACAGTGTTTCGGATCAAGGCCGTGCGTCTCAACACAAGATTCTAGTTCCCAGATCGCTGCCGTGAGCGCTTTTCTTCACTTGTAGGTCCGAACGTCAAGCTTAAGAGATACTGAATCAGATCGCTCTTTTCGCTGGTGCTTAATCCCAGCGAAAGGCAGGTGTTGTAATGATCGACAACACTCGCCAGTGACGAGAAGCGGCCGTCATGATAGAACCCGCCTTTCGTATGAGTAAAAAGATCGCCGATCGGGGATGTTCGATATCGATGATCGGGAGCGCGGTTGGCCTGGAAGCTATCGATACAGACTTCGCCAGGAGTGTGTAAATTCCAACCTGGGTCCGTCCAGAGAGGTTCGACGTGGCAGTTATTACACTTGGCTTTACCGCTGAACAGCTCATCTCCGCGAGCCGCCGCCGTCGGATCAAAGCTGCCGGCCGGAGGCTGGGGAGAGGGAATCGCGAATTGGTAAAACTGGAGGGCTTGGAGTTTGGAAGTGACCATGTCGTCGTCAGGACTGATGTATTGCCCATTGGGAAGCCGCAAATCTCCAAAACCGTGAGCGGCCGCAATTGGAAACTGCGTGGCGTCGTTTAGTCGGGGATCCCAAAACCTGCCTTTCCCATGCATTTCGAGCGTCGCCACGAAGGCGTTCCAATGGGGAACCGAACCCCAACCCGTCCAGGTGTGGAGATTCACGCCGCCCAGCCCGAATGCCGGAGGGATCAAGGAGGCGCCGGATACATTTGTTCCCGTTACAACACCATCCGTAATTTGCTGAGGATTCGTGGCCTTGCCGTCGAGAAACAACTCAGCATCGAATTTCCCTGGACCCCAAGTGTTGAGAACGCTTCTCACCGCGGTTGGAGTTGTATTCAGCAGGCTGGCGACTGAGTCCAGATCAGGCGCTAGGGCAATAATCGCGCCTACGTTCAAATCACGATTCGGCCAGCCATCGAGACGATGGCCGATACACCCCGTGCCCGGGTTTGGCTGTATGACGCCGGCACAGAGCGCGGGCTGAGAGTTGTCAACAGTAGAGTGACATAGGGCACACTGAATCCCCATGGATTGGAGCACTCCAGCGGAATCGAAAATACCGGTAACGCCCAGCACCGCATTCAACTTGAGTAGAGCGACGGTTACGGCAGGATCATTCAGGTTGACACTGCCGTGTTGAAGTTGTTCGAAAAGCTTTTGCGGCAGCGCATCGACATCCACCTTCAAGCCTACGGATAGCGCCGCCTTCGGACTGACTCCTGGACCAACGCCGCCGAGTCCGGAGCCTTCGATCGCCTGGTGCAGTTTGAGCGCGTCGCCCCAAAATGCTTGATCGCCGAAAGTGTCAAATCGAAAGAATTGGCGTCCTTGTGTGACTAGTTGGACTGCGTTGCCCGTGGTAGGATCCTGATTCGATGACTGGCTTTGCGCTCGCGGTGCGAGCAGGGCTACAAAGAATATTACGCCCACGAGGAATACTCCTAATAGTGCCTTCCAGCGAAATGGCGCCCGTTCTGTCATCGCAGCCTCCACATTCTTCATGTTTCTTCGAGAACGGCATGAATCGTTCAGCGAGTAGAGCGACTTGAAGGATAGATGGTTTCTGGCGACCGTCTTGACCGGTCGACTTCTTTAAGCTGCACTGATTGAGCGGGTTCAGCGCAGAAGAATACCAATGGGGTGAGATCTTTATTATTTGTTTACCAAGTGTTTACGATTTGTTTACGTCAGCTCCTCGATTGTGCGGCGCTGCGTGCGCAGTTACTGAACACCGAAAGGCAGCACTGCGATCAAATCGTGCGAGGATGGGCCGTTGCGGCTATCGTGGCGTGGTGGGCTTATAGTTGCTCGGAACACCCAACTTCGCAGGTTGTATCTCGCCCGTCGACGTTTTCATCAGACAGCAGAACTCAGGAGGAAACTCCAGGTAGACGATTCCTCCCAGGTGCATCAGCTGCACTGGTTCCTGGTGACGCTGGACCGTCAAGTCCCTAAGGCCAGGAGAAGAATGATCACGGCGACGGAGACAGGCGTTCTGCGGAACCCGCGCCGTGCGTAAACGGAAGTCGCTCATCTAGTGCCTCCGATCCGGGTGATTCCCGTTGAGTTGGAGCATAGCAGTTCGAACGATTCCACTGTATTCCACCCTGGGCCGCAGCGGCCCGATAACCCACATTATCGGCAGCGCATACGGTATATCCCGCTGTTGCTCCGCCGGGAAGGAATCTGGTCCATAAAGTTGGACTACACCACCAATATGCCCGACGAAGGCTGCATCATGCCGGATTGAATTTGTACGGAGCATACCCGGGGAAGTCGATCCCGGTGACCGGCGGTGCCTGCAGCCTCCCCATGTGTTCGTATCCGGGGTATCCGAAGTACAAGAAGGCCCGGCTGAAAGTGCGGATTCTTACGCCTGGGAACCCCGTGCGGAGTTGCGTCGGGAATTGGACGAGGGCGGAAGAAACCGAGTCTGCTCAGTTTGCCAAAAATCACCTTATATTTCCGGCACGCCATGGAAACGAGATCTGAATCATATCGAACGATAAGAAAACAGTATTGGAGCTTTTAGCGAGCCTCCAATATACTCTCCCTAGTCAGGGCGGGACGACGGGGTTAACTTCACTAGCTACTGATCGATTCTTCGCTGCCGCCTATTGCCGCTGGCGTAACGGCATTTTGATTATCTCCGGGAGGTTAAGACCATGATTCGACTGACAGCACTTGGAGTTGTTATGGGCATGGTGGCGTTGGCTCAGACCGACCGTGGAACGCTTACCGGTGTGATCGCGGATCCCGCAGGCGCCGTCGTCGCGAACTCAGCAATTGAGTTACGAGGTGCTGAGACTGGAACAGTATACCAAGCAGTAACTTCCGCCACCGGCAACTACACCTTCTCGCAATTGCCGGTTGGAACTTATGAGCTTACCGTTGCGCTACCGGGGTTTAAGAAGCTGACGCGGAGCAATATTAGAATTCAGAGCTCGCAGGTCATTCCTCTGAACATCGTGCTTGAGGTCGGCTCGGCCAGCGAGTCCGTAACGGTAACCGCCGAGGTGACCCTCCTTCGAACCGACAGCTCGGATGTTTCTGCCAACGTTGCCACAGATCGCCTTACGTCCCTGCCTATTTTGCCGATCGGCAACGGCAACTCCAGCAGTCACGGGGTCCGCACTCCGCAGGCTGTGACGAATTTGATCCCGGGGACCTATTTCGCGCCGAGTTCGAATATTCGGGTGAACGGATCTCCGTCGAATACGGAGGCAGTGCGCGTAGAGGGTCAGGATGCGACAGTGAACGTTGCGGGGGCGAACTTTCAATCCCACGCACAGCCTAGCGTCGACGCTTTGGAGGAAATTGCCGTCCAGTCATCGAACTACGCAGCCGAGTACGGCCAGGCCGGTTCGGGAGTGTTCAGCTACACCGTCAAATCGGGTACGAACCAATTCCACGGCTCGGCCTACGATTACTTCTCGAACGAATTCTTGAATGCTTCGCAGGCCTACACAGGCATCAGGCCGAAGACGCGCCGCAACGACTACGGATTCAACATTGGTGGACCCATTTGGTTTCCCAAGATCTACAACGGAAGAAACAAGACTTTCTTCTTTTTCAACTATGAGGCGTTTCGGGAGAAGGGAATCATCAACACGCAGAATCCTACCGTGCCGACGGACCTTTATAGGCAGGGTAATTTCAGCCAGGCGCTGAACCGAAACACGCTTCCGATCAGCGCAACCGGCGGAAAGTTGGTAGATAGCACCGGCCGAACTGTAGTCGACGGGCAGATCTTTGATCCGACGACCACTCGGGTCGGCTCCGATGGTTATAGAGTGCGGGATCCTTTTCCTGGCAATATCATTCCTCCGACCTCCTTCGATCCGTCATCGGCTAAGGTCCTGGCAATGATTCCTCACCCCACCAGTAGCGCCTTGATCAGTAATTACAACAATCCTTTTCCGACGGATCGTAAGACGCCAATTCCGTCCCTGAAGATCGATCATAGCTTTGGAGCCAAAGCAAAACTTTCGGGGTATTGGTCGGACACGAGCACCGGTGTTGTCCTTTGCGTTCCGCTGTGTTCGAGTGTGGGTCTCCCGCAGCCCATCGATACGACGTCGAGCACGTATATCAGCTCCAACACGGAGCGGCTGAATTTTGACTATACCCTGTCGCCAACGACCCTATTGCACCTCGGCGCCGGATACCAGTCGACCGAATTCAAGTATGAACCGCCGGTCAAGAGCTTCGACGTCTTCAAAGAACTGGGAATCACGGGCGCAACACGGCCTGTAGCGGACCAGCGTTTCCCGCGATTCAACGCCATGACTGGCGGCAACAGTTCGGGCGGGATGAGCGGCATGGGGCCGATCACGCAGAATCTGGTGACCGAACTGAAGCCGACGTTCAACGCGTCCCTCACCATGGTGAAAGGTCAACACACCTATAAGTTCGGCGCCGAGGCACGTACGGAGGGCTATATTCAGACTCCCTACGAAAACAACTCAGGATCGCTAACATTCAGTGCCGACCAGACTGCCAACCCCTGGTACAACGATGCCGGAGTCACGTTAGCCAATGGAGCCACCGGGTTTCCGTTCGCCAGCTTCCTCCTGGGAAGCGTAAACCAGGTAACGGTTGCAGCTCCCGCGAAGGTGCGCGGCGGGCGATTCTTCATGGGAGCTTTCGCGCAAGATACCTGGAAAATCAGCCGCAAATTGACGGTCGATTACGGGCTGCGCTATGACTACCTGACGTATTCCCGTGAACAATATGGCCGCACGCCGGATTTTTCGGCCACGACTCCGAATTCCACCGCGGCCGGGCGTCTGGGCGCTTCTATCTTCGAAGGAGATGGCCCCCTTCGTTGCGGCTGTTCGTTTGCCCACAATTACCCCTTAGCGTTCGGTCCGCGCCTTGGTGTCGCGTATCAGATCAATTCGAAAACGGTGTTCCGCGCAGGTTTTGGGGTTGTCTATTCGTCGAGCCCCGGTGGAAGCCAGGGAGTTTCAGGCGCCTCTCAAACGGCCAACGCTCCTGGGTATGGTGATCCTGCGTTCACCCTAAGTAGCGGCTATCCGGTTTCTCCGGTGTGGCCGGACCTGCGCGCAAACCTGTTCCCTGATCCACGAACGTTTGCCGGACAGCCCAATCTTGTTGATCAGAACGCCGGACGCCCAGCGCGCCAGGTCCAGTGGTCCGCCGGCTTCCAGCGTGAAATCGCCCGCAACTTGGTTGTCGATGCGGCCTACGTTGGCAACCGTGGAGCGTGGTGGCAAACCAGCGCCCTGAATCAGTACAACGGCCTCCAACCGGACATTCTCAAACAGGTTTACCGCCTCGACATTACGAGTGCCGCAGACCGTACAATTCTGGCGGCCCAGGTCGGCCAGCCCGCGGCCGGGCGCTTCCAAAACCGAGTGCCCTTCGCGGGATTCCCGACCACGTTCAGCGTAGCCCGCTCGCTATTACCATTCCCCCAATTCGCCAACTCGGCCAGCATCACCAGTGCGGGACCGCTCGGCAAGACTTGGTACGACTCTTTGCAAACGAAGGTGACCAAGCGACTTTCACACGGCCTCGACGTTACCTATAGTTTCACGTGGTCGAAGGAGCTTCAGCTCGGCGTGGAAAGCGACACCGGCGGAGGGGCCGGAGAAATCAACGATGTCTTCAATCGCAATACCAACAAGACCTTCTCAAGCTTTTCCCGACCCCTATGGAACGTTCTGGCATTAAACTATACCGTGCCGAAGGTTAAGGTTCAGCGTTACGCGAATTACCTTCTCAGCGAGTGGACGATTGGAACAGTGTTGCAGTACGGCAGCGGTCAACCTATTCTTGTTCCAGGTACGGCTGTCATCAACAATGCGGCCGCACTGCTACGCGGCACGCACGCAGAGCGAGTTCCCGGTCAGCCTCTGTTTCTGGCGGACTTGAACTGCCATTGCTTCGATCCCGCGACTACGCAGGTGCTGAATCCCAAGGCCTGGACGGACCCAGTGGCGGGAACCTTCGCATCAAGCCCCGTTTTCTACAACGATTACCGTTACCAGCGCCGTCCAAAGGAGACCCTGAGCTTCGGTCGCGTCTTCAGCATTCGCGAAAATGTGAAGTTTCAACTTCGCGCGGAATTTACCAACCCGTTTAACCGGACGCAAGTGCCCAATCCCGTGAGCGGCAGCTATGCCACGGGTATCACGTCACAGATAGGCTTTAACGGGAACAGGGTGAATGCTGGCGGGTTCGGCGCTATTGCGACCCAACCGGCGTCAGCGGTGATCGGCGAGCGAAGCGGCCTTCTCGTTGGGCGCTTGACGTTCTAGAGGGCCGGAGTATCATTGCTTGGGAGAATCTCTCCGCGGGCGGTGAGCCGGCCGGGCGAACCCGCTAGCTCTACTTTTAGCCTTACACCATAACGAAACCGTATCGTTCCAGAAGAACAAACGATTGTTCCCATCCCGCGAATCGGATACAGTTATATGTGGATTGGTTTGCCGATCCGACGAACGGATGCTTTATGCCGATTTTTGAGTATGAGTGCTTCGAGTGTAAACAGCAGTTTGAGCATCTTGAACGGGCCGGCAGCGCTGCAGCCGAGTGTCCGTCCTGCGGGGCGGAGCAGGTGCAGCGGTTGGTGTCGCTCTGCGCTGTCAGCTCCGAGTCCAGCCGTGCTGCAAACCTGACCGCGGCTCACCACCGCGCCGCGACTCGGCGCCAGGAAAAACAGCGAAGTGAACACACGCAACACCACGATCACTTCGGCGACGCGGCGCACAAATGAAGACCAGACTCTTATTCGCCGGGTTCCTCGCTGCCTCCGCGCTGCCCGGCTTCCAGCAGGGGCCGCGGCAAACGAACCCTCAAACAACGAAGACCGTGCTCGATCAGTACTGCGTCGGGTGCCATAACGATAAATTAAGGACCGCGAACTTTTCGCTGGAAAAAGTCGACTTGGCCGTCGCCGGCGACCATCCGGAGATTTGGGAGCGGGTGATCCGCAAGATGCGCGCCGGCATGATGCCTCCTCCGGGAATGCCCAGACCGCCACTTGCAACCTACGAAGGAGTTCGCGACTGGCTGGAAGCGGAAATCGATAAGAAAGCGGCTGCCCATCCCAATCCGGGTTCCGTCATCCTGCATCGGCTGAACCGTACCGAGTATAAGAACGCGATCCGCGATCTTCTGGATCTGGAGATCGATGTCGCCTCGCTGCTTCCTCCCGACGATTCGGCACATGGATTCGACAATATTGCGGGTTCCTTAACGATTTCGCCCACACTTCTCGAAGCCTACACATCGGCGGCGGCTCGTATCTCACGGATGGCCGTGGGTTTCTGGAAATCGCCGACGGAAGCCGCCTATATCTCACCCGCCGATACTTCGCAGACCGAGCGCGTGAGTGGACTGCCGTTCGGGACTCGCGGAGGGATGGCGATTCGCCATGTCTTTCCGTCGAATGGCGAATATAAGTTCTCCATTGCAAACTTCGGTCTAGGCAAGTTCATTCCGAACGAGAAACTGGCGCTGTTCATCGACAACGAACTTGTAGAAACCCGTGACTACCGCGGCGTGGGATTGTCGGCTGCCAACTCATCAGATAAAGACGGGTCGATCGACCTGACTATTCCGGTCAAAGCCGGCTCGCATCTGGTGGGCGTGACGTTTCTGGCCGAGAATTTTCGACCGAGCCTGGACCTGATCCGCCAGTATGACCGCAAATCGCTTGAAGACAATCCGATTCCGCAGCTTGAATACCATCCTGCCATCGGAACGGTACGTATTCGCGGGCCTTTCACGGCGACGCGCGCGGAAGACTCCCGGAGCATTCGTAAAGTCTATACTTGCCAACCCTCTAGCGCGGAGCAGGAAGGGCCCTGCGCCAAGCAAATCCTGGCTACGCTCCTGCGTCGCGCCTATCGCAGACCTGTGGTCCCACAGGACATGGAGTGGGTGCAGGGTTTCTATCAGGAGGGCCGCCGCGAAGGGACTTTCCAGGACGGTATCGAGCTGGCCCTGCGCCGCATCCTGACCAGCCCGCAGTTCCTGGTGCGCGCGGAACGGGAACCCGAAAGCGTTCGCGCCGGGCAGGCCTACCGGATCACCGACCTGGAGCTGGCTTCGCGGCTCTCGTTCCTGCTGTGGAGCAGCATCCCGGATGACGCGCTGATCGATGTCGCGGCGAAGAACCAGCTGCATGTTCCGGCGGTGTTGGAGCGGGAGGTTCGCCGTATGCTAGCGGATCCCAAAGCAGACGCACTCGTGGAAACCTTTGGCGATCAGCTTCTTTACTTACGCAACCTGCCGACGACTTCCCCCGACGGCGTGTTCTATCCCAACTGGGATGATGAGCTGCGCAAGAGTTTCCGGCGGGAAACGGAACTGCTGTTCCAGAGCGTTATCAAAGAAAACCGGAGCGTTCTGGATCTGCTGAACGCGGACTATACGTTCCTGAATGAGCGGCTGGCCAAGCACTACGGAGTGCCCAACATCTACGGCGCGGATTTCCGCAGGGTCACGTGGGGCCCCGAGCAGGCATATCGACGCGGGCTACTGGGCCAAGGCAGCGTACTCGCTCTGGCGTGGCAGCAGAACTTTCGCACGTCCCCGGTGAAGCGCGGTGTGTGGGTGCTCGAAAACATCCTGGGCACTCCGCCCCCGGAGCCGCCTCCGAACGTGCCGCCGCTCGAAGACAGTAACGCCGATAAAAAGGTTATGACGTTGCGGGAGCAGATGACGCTGCACCGCAAAAACGAACCCTGCGCAGGCTGCCACAAACTGATGGATCCGATCGGATTCGCATTGGAGAACTTCGATGCCGACGGTTCCTGGAGAACGAAACAAGGCGGAGAAGGCGGCGTGCCGATTGACGCATCGGCTACGATCTGGGACGGCACGAAAGTGAACGGGCCCACGGAGTTGCGGCAGGCCCTAATGAAGTACTCGCCGCAGTTCGTCCGAACGATTACCGAGAAGCTGATGACGTACGCCTTGGGGCGTGGCGTCGAATACGAAGACATGCCGGTGGTCCGGTCGATCGCGCGTGACGCGGAGAAAGACAACGATCGATTTATGGCGATCCTGATGGGGATCATCAAGAGCGAGCCTTTCCAGATGCGAGTGAAGCAAGCGGCCGAGAACTAACGAACGCACGCAAGGAGTCCTTATGTTTCTCACAAAGAAGTTCATTCCGCGCCGGACGTTCCTGAGGGGCGCGGGCGTAGCGATTGGTTTGCCTCTGTTGGACAGCATGGTGCCGGCACAGACGAACCTGAAGAACACGGCCGCGGCGCCGGTTCCCCGGTTCATGGGTATCTGGCATCCGCACGGCGCGGCACCCGGGTACTGGAGCCCGCTGCAGGAAGGCAAGGGCTTCGACTTCTCCTTCATCACCAAGCCGCTCGAGCCGTTCCGCAACCGCGTCACGCTGATTTCCGGTATGGATATGCCTGAAGCCGCGGCGACAACCGAAGAACCCGGCGGCGATCATGCCCGCGGGGCGGTTTTACTGTCATCGGCTCGCCCCCGTAGAAACGCTGTGACCCCCTATCTTGGGGTCACGGTCGACCAACTGATCGCGCAGAAGTATGGCCAGGGCACAATCCTGTCGTCGCTTCAATTGGGCGTCGAGGAAGATGGGAACTTCGGAAACTGCAATTGGGGATATAGCTGCGCCTACACGAATTCCGTCTCTTGGACCTCTCCCATGCAGCCGTTGCCGACGGAAGTGAATCCGCGCGTCGCGTTCGAGCGCCTGTTCGGCGATGGAACCAACCCGGAAGAACGCAAAAGAGGACGGAAAGAGAGCGCCAGTATTCTGGACTCCGTCACGCAGGAGATCGCATTTTTCAAGCGGCCCCTTGGTGAGGGCGACAAACAGCGGCTCGACACGTATCTCGAAAACATCCGCGAAATCGAGCGCCGCATCCGCATCGCGATGGAATCGACCGTAAAGGAACCCTCCAACGAGATCCCGTTTGGTATTCCAGAAAACAAGCACGTTCACTATCGCCTGATGTACGACCTGCTGGCACTGGCGTTCGAAGGCGACCTGACCCGGTCGGCGACCTACATGCTGGGTAAGGATCTGTCCGGGGCGAGTTTTCCCGAATCCGGCTTCAACGGCGCCTGGCATGGCTCTTCGCACCACGGCGACAAACCCGACAACATCGCCAACTACGCCAAGATGAATCGGTATCACGTTCAGAACCTGGCATACTTCGCTGACAAGCTCAGCAAGATCCCCGACGGCGATGGCAGCGTGCTCGATCACATCCTTATATATAAGGGCAGCAACATGGGCAACTCGCACCGGCACGCCCACATCAAGGTTCCCGTGATCCTGCTGGGCGGCCTGGATGGAACGTTCCAAGGGAACCGTCACATCGTGTTTCCGGACAACACGGAGCGCACCTCCAATATGCTTCTGGCGTTGCTGCACAAGTACGGCATCGAAGACATTCCGAAGTACGACGCGGCTGGACGCCAGACCGGGACGCAAAAATCGTTCGGCTCAAGCACCAAGCCTCTTTCTCTCTAGGTGCATGCGCCGCTTCATTACGATCGCGATCCTCGCGGCCCTGCCCTTGGCCGCTCAGGGTAATCGAGCCACTCGCCCTAAAATCGAGAGGCCGGATGGGCCCGTCTGGGAAGTCATTCGCAAGAACTGCACGGCGTGCCATGGCATCGATGACTATGCGTTCTACGCGATGGACAAGGCCGGATGGTCGAAGCTGATCACCGAAAAACATAAGCCGGGCGACGCCAACCTTTCCGAAGCCGACCGTAATCTGCTGCTCGGCTGGCTGGCGGAGAGGTTCGGCCCTGCCACCAAACCGTTCCCGCGAACCTACATTCCGCCGGAGATCACTACGTTCTTTTCCGATCCCGAAGCGTTCCGCCTCATGAACCGGGCCTGTACGCGCTGCCACGCGATCGACAAGGTGCAGGGCGCAAGGAAGGCGGCTGAAGACTGGCGAGTGACGCTAGTTGACATGCGGGAGCGCGGAGCCGAGTTATCGGACGAGGAGCTGGAACGGCTGGTGGAATGGCTCGGTCGCGTGTGGGGTACGAATCAGGACAAATGACGGCACGCCCTACAGTCACCTGGTTTTTGCTGGGCGTATCGATTCTCGCCGCGGCCCTTCTGCTGGCGGAGACGCCGCCGGCCAATCCGAACGGCGTGTTGCAACTGACCGCAACCACGGCCAACGTGGCTGGTGCTCCGGATCCGGTGCGAATCGAGATTCTGCGATGGTCCACCGATGACGAACGGGAACGCCTGATGTCGGCCTGGAACCTCAAACCGTCCGCAGCAGGGCCGAGCGAAGGCAGAGGAGCAAAGCAGGGAAAAGCCGCGGGCAAAGGTCGAGGGCCAGCGGGCCCGGTCGAGAACAACGCAAGTCCGGAGGCGGTGCTCGCAAGGACTCTGAATGAGACCACAACTGTCGGCTATGTTTGGTCGTCCGAGATGGCCGGCTACGCTTTGCGTTACGCAGGTAAGGTCGACAACCCAGACGGATCGCAGAGGATTATCCTGATCACTCAGCGGCGGCTGGGCGCGGTTAACCAACGCTGGAACCCTACGTTTGAAGGCGCCGCGAACAGTTACGAGTTTTCGGTGATCGAGGTGCACTTGAATGCGAAGGGTGAGGGTGAAGGAAGAATTTCGCTGGTAGGGAAGGTAGTTCCCGACGTCGCTGCCAAAATCGTGACCTTGGAGAACTACGAAGCGTTGCCGGTGGTGTTGCGCGACGTGCGTCTGCGTCCTTCCGAGAAACCGGCGAAGAAATAAACAGGACGGGCTTACTATGAACTTCCGATTTTGCATGATTGCCACAGTGGTTGTATCGTACGCGGTCGCTGCACCCGCTAAAAGCGAGGTCGCAGACGCTGCCCAACATGGCGATAAAGCTGCCGTTCGCAGTTTAGTTCAGAGGAAAGCCGACGTGAACGTCCAGCAGATTGACGGAACCACTGCGCTGCACTGGGCCGTCGAGGCCGACGACCTGGAACTAGTCGATCTCCTGATCCGCAATGGGGCCAAAGTTTCCATTGCGAACGTCGCGGGCGTAACACCGATCCAACTGGCTGCTCTGAACGGAAGCGCCGCGATGCTCGACCGATTAATCGCCGCCGGGGCGGATCCCAACGTTCCATTGACACGGTCCGGCGACACAGCCCTGATGATCGCATCGCGTACCGGAAAGGTGGACGCCGTGCGCGTGTTGCTCGACCAAGGCGCCAAAGTAAACGCGCAGGAGACTTGGGGTGGCACCACGGCGCTGATGTGGGCCGTTTCCGAAAAGCATCCGGAAGTCGCAAGACTTCTGGTGGAACGGGGCGCCGACGTGAACGCTCGATCCTACTACGTTCCCTCTGCATCGGGGCGCGGCTTTGAAGGGACGACTCCCGTCGCGCAAAAGCCCGGAAAGGACTTCGAGGAATTCGCGAGCGGCTGGCTTACTCCCTTGATGTTCGCCGCCCGGGAGAACGGCCTGGAATCGGCACGCCTTCTGGTCAAAGCCGGCGCCGATATCAACGCGCAGTCTGGCGATGGCAAGGATGCTTTATCGCTGGCTCTTTTCGACGGCAGCTACGACGTCGCCGATTTCCTGATCGACAGCCACGCGAATGTGAACCAGAAGGACGCGCAGCGCTTCACGCCGCTGTTCTGGGCCGTCGACCGGCGCAATATGGAGACCGCGCCCAACTTCCCCTGGATGGAGACCAGAGACCCGCTTCCGTTAATCAAGAAACTGTTAGATGCGGGAGCAGACCCGAACGCGCTGATCAATTCTACACCGCGTGCGCGTATGCGGGAAGGATCGCCTAGGCTGGTGTACGCCACATCGCTGATGCGTGCGGCCCTGGCCGGGGACGTCGAATTGGCGCGGTTGCTGCTTGCCCACGGGGCGGATCCGCACATCATCTCCAAGGACCGGGAAACGACGCTGATGGCGGCGTGTGGAACCGGTTTCATCAACGGTTATCACCGCCAGCGAAGCCCCGCGGATCGGCTGGCGCTCGTCAAGTTGCTGATCGAGTCAGGCGAGGACGTCAATGCGGCCGATAACTACGGGATCACCCCGCTGATGGTGGCAGCTAATCTCGGAGATATCGAGGTCGTCAGATACCTTATTTCCAAAGGCGCCGATCTCGGTGCGCACGACCTAGGCAAGAAGAATGATGGCGCCTTCGGATCGAGCGTAGAGCCGCTTATGCCCATCGACTACGCCATTGGCGTGGGAACCTTCGTGCCGAACAACGCGGTAATCATGCACAGGGACGTCATGGACCTGATGGCAGAGGAGATGAAGAAGCGCGGCATCGAGCACATGACATCCGAGTGCACGCTCAGGGGTTTCACGTGCTCCTCGGCGAATGTCGATCCGAAAACCGCGACACCGGCTGAGATCGCCAAGATCCGTACAATCCAGAAGGGATATCAGGTCGACGGAATTACGGGTGGCCTAGCTGTCGGCGATAAAGCGCAGAAGTAGGCCGCCCTGTGGTCGAAAGCTACGCGCTAACCCACGCTCTTCGTTATCCTTGTCATTCGCGCTCTTCTGTGTTGGTCCCAATCATCGTATCCTTCACCGACGTGGGCTCGCCCGGCGCCTTGGATAGCGGGCCGCGGACACCCGATGAATGTTCCATTCCAGTTCGGCAATACTCCTGTCTAAGGTACGGATCTGTCCAGCGATTACCCGCAGCTGCATACGCAGGACTTCATCCCGGGGCAGTTCCAGCACTGCCGTCAGCTTCTCCTCGCTCGATAGCGCTTCCTCGATCAAGTTAAGACCGCAGGCGCTCAACATGTTGCTCGCCCTGTTCTGAAGCGCCATGCGTTGTTCCACCAGCCTGTGAAGCGCTTGCGTGAGCGATATCGTTTCCATTAGGCTTTATCCCCCTGCGTCCCGCACCGAATCGTACCGATTAAGAGCGCCACCGCGAAAACGGGTCCAACCTCTCAAGAATCCGGCGCATAGCCTAGCCTCCCGAACACCAATTCCAGACGATTGTACAGTAGATGAGCTACGGTGCTCCAATAACAACTGTGTATCGTTCCAGAAGAATTACGTCTTGTTTCCGACCGCCGAATCTAGCTCCGCCTGAGAAAACCGGGGTTTCATGAACACGCAAGTTGGGATCATTGGGGCAGGGCCAGCCGGGCTTCTGCTGGGACACTTGTTGCACCTAAAGGGGATCGACTCTGTCATTCTGGAAACCGCAACAAGGAGTACGTCATCGACCGCGTGCGCGCCGGAGTTCTGGAGCAGTTTACCGCGGACTTGATGACGCAAATGGGTGTCGGCGAACGACTGCACCGCGAAGGCATGCGCCACGACTGCGTTTACCTAAGCTTTGGCGGCAAACGTGATCACGTTCCCCTTTCCGAGCTCACCGGCGGCAAGGCAATCTACGTTTACGGCCAGAACGAAGTCGTGAAGGACTTGATGCAGGCGCGCCTGGCTACCGGGCGGCCACTGCACTACGAGGTATCCAATGTTTCCGTAATCGGCATTGATTCCACAAAGCCCAAAATCCGCTACCAACATAACGGAGTGGACCACGAACTCACTTGCGATTTCATCGCGGGCTGCGTTTGGTATTCTTGCGGAGGCGCCTCCGTCTTCGGAGTCGCTGGTCTATACGTACTCCGAGCGCGGCTTTGCGCTCTTCAGCATGCGCTCGCAGAAGATCACGCCTCTATTTCCAGGTTCCGCCCGACGAGGACATTCGCAAATGGTCCGATGACGCCATCTGGGAAGAGATGCTGAAACGGATGACCTCCTGCGACGGATGGAAGCCCAACGTTGGCTCGATCCTCAACAAGAACGTGACCGCCATGCGCAGTTTTGTGGTGGAGCCCATGAACTCAGGGCGGCTGTATTTGGCCGGTGATGCCGCGCACATCGTGCCGCCCACGGGCGCCAACGGTTTCAATCTGGCTGTCTCGGACGTCCTGCTCTTGGGTCGCGCGATTTCGGCGTTTTCTTGCAACGGCAAGACGGGCTTGTTGGAGACGTACTCCGCTACGGCGCTGAAGCGTGTTTGGCGATCGCAGGGATTCTCCTGGTGGATAGTCGGGCCACCTCCGACCAGGGCCCGGTCAAATCGGCTAAGGCCGGAATTCCCACCAGAAGTAGCGCACCCGCTCGAACATCATCTTAGCTCATGCTCCGTCTTCACTCGTTTCATCTGGTGAATGAAACGCCGCAGTACGGGCGCAACATTGTCGCGCCGCCACAACCCGATGAGATCGGCATGGCTTGGCGCCCCGGCAAGCTCCCGGTAGACGCAGCCTCGCACTTTCAAGTGCTGTTGAAACGATTCCGGCACCAAAGCGACTCCGATTTGTCCTGCTACGAGAAACACCGCGGTCTGAAGCAGTCTCGTTGGCTGCAGACGAGGATGAGATACACCGCCTGCTCGCAGCGTATTCAGGACCAGCTCATGAAAGCCGGGGACCGACTGCTGGCGTGGGATTAGGAATGTCTCTGACTCCAAGTCGCGAAGACGTACTTTCCCCGCCGAGGCCGCTCGATGTCCAGTGGGCAGCGCCACGATGAGCCGTTCCCTTGAAACCAATGCAGAATCGAGGGTGGGGTCTTGTATCGACAAGAACAACAGACCAATGTCTATGGTCTCCTTGCGCAATGCCTCTACTTGCTCGCCGGGCTCCATTTCACGAATATCGATGGCGATATTTGGGGACTCGCGCCGGAAATTACGCATTAGTTCTGGCAGGACGCTGCATACCGCGGTACTGATAACACCGATTACCAGCGACCCGGCGTCGCCCTGACCGGCCTGCGCGGTTTCCCGAACCGCCTGATCAATCTGCTCTAAAATTCGTGTCGCCCGAGTGAGAAATACCTCCCCCGCCGCTGTCAGCCGGACTCGGCGGTTCGTCCGCTCCACGAGCAGTGTACCTAACTCATCTTCAAGTTGCTTGATTTGATGACTCAGCGAGGGTTGGGCGACATTCAACAGCACCGCAGCCTTGGTGAAGTGGAGTTGTTCGGCGAGCACACAGAAGTAGCGAAGGTGCCGAATCTCCATGGCGGCAATAATAGCAGCAGTGCCTAACTGTGCTCAAGGAGCCACCGATTTCTGTTACCGAATCTCGACGCCAGTGACAAGCCGTTAACGGATATCGTGGCGAACGTAGCCCTTAAAGTTCCGGTCGCATCCAAATGTCAAGGAGGTTTGCGACGCCAACATTATACTCGTGTATACTGCCCGCTGTACACA
Organism: Bryobacteraceae bacterium; assembly: GCA_036003585.1. GTDB lineage: Bacteria > Acidobacteriota > Terriglobia > Bryobacterales > Bryobacteraceae > Palsa-187. Next base: position 33,001 of record DASYSG010000085.1, read on the forward strand.
GACCCCACATCAGGTCAATGAGGTAGAAAATCCCCGATGCGAATGAACCGTACGATCCTATTCCTACTGTGCCTGAGCACCCTGCTGGCGCAAGATACCGGAACAGCGCACAAGGCCGCTGCCACAGCGCTCTTGAATTCGAATAATAGCGGTGGGGCGCGACTGGCCTGCCCGGCCACGATCGGCGCAGTGTCTACCGCGAACTCGCCCGGCGGTCCAGGCCGTGCAGGGGGCCCTCCAGGCGATGGCGGGGCGAAGGGCGGAGGCGCGGCCCAAGGCGGCGGGTCGTGGGCCCGCTGCGACTCCCCCGAAAGAGAACTGGTACGCCGAAGGCGGCCAGGTGTTCGACAACCTCTACATGCTGACCACCAAAGTAAACAGCGCCTGGGCGGTAAAGACCAGCCAAGGGATCATCTGATCGACACTCTGTTCGGCTACGCCGCGCAGGACGCGATCGTGGACGGACTAAAGAAGGTTGGGCTCGATCCGGCCGACATCAAGTACATCATCGTGAGCCATGCGCATGGCGATCACGACGGTGCGACTGTTTGCGCCCGGACTTGCGCTTTTCTACTCTTGAAACGTACGAACTTAGCGTCTGAAGCAGGCCAACATGAGCGAATCTAAATCTCGCAGAAGTTTTCTAGCCACTGGAATCGGAGCAGCCGCATGCGCTCTAACACCTGCCTTTGCCGAATCGCAGGATCTCACAGCCCTCACATTGAAAAAAGCATCCGAGCTGCTGCGGAACAAAAGAGCTTCGCCGGTCGAGCTAACGCAGGAATGCTTGAAGCGCATCGAGAAATACAACACGGCTGTGAATGCATTCATAACGGTAACCGGAGAATCCGCGCTCGCAACCGCGCGCGCGATGGAAGCAGAGGCCCAGCGAGGCACGTGGCGAGGGCCATTGCACGGCATTCCGATCGCCCTGAAAGACAACATCGATACGGCCGGCGTGCGGATCACCGGTGCAAGCGAGTTATTCAAAGACCGAATTCCAACCGAAGACGCCGAAGTTGTTCGCAGGCTGAAGAACGCCGGCGCGATTATCTTGGGCAAGCTGAATATGCATGAGTTTGCCTACGGTCCCAGCTCCGCAGTTACTTACTTCGGCCCGGTTCACAATCCCTGGGCGCTCGACCGGATTTCAGGGGGATCTTCGGGCGGTTCTGCCGCGGGCATCGCATGCGACCTCTGTTTTGGCACGCTCGGCACGGACACAGGCGGCTCGATCCGGATCCCAAGTTCTGATTGCGGCGTGGTTGGATTGATGCCCACTTACGGACGCGTCAGTAATCGGGGAGTTATTCCCATGGCATGGACGCTCGACCATGTGGGCCCAATTTGTAAAACGGTCGAGGATGCCGCGCTGATGTTGGGTGTCATCGCGGGCTATGACGAAATGGACCCCACGACAGTGAATGTGCCGGTTCCGGACTACGGGCGTGCTTTTAAGATCCAGGTTTCCAAACTGCGATTGGGTCTGCCGCGATCCGGCTTCTTCGACGGTCTGGACCCTGAGTTTGCCAAGGCGGTGGACACCGCGATTGAGGTTCTTCGCAAGCTGACGGCCGGCATCGCCGACGTGCAGCTTCCTCCCGCGGTCGGCGCTCAAACGATTTGGGGTCCTGAGACGTACGCCTATCACGCGAAGTGGCTCACGGAATCACCCGAAAAATATCAGGCCGCTACGCGCACGCAGATGATCCAAACTAATAACAATGTGAAACAGGAAGTCTACGCCGAGGCGCGGCGACAGGTGGACTTGGTTCGTAGAGAGATCAGGAAGACGTTCACGACGGTGGACCTTTTGATCACACCCACAATGAAGGTTCCGCCGGCTACCATCGCAGCAACACTAAACCCGTCCGCGCCGAATCCTCAGACAAAGGGAGCGGGTCGCGGCAATCCTGGAGGAGGGAACCTCAACAGTCCGGGGGCGTTTGACGTGTACGGACTTCCAGCCATCACCATTCCTTGTGGCTTTACGAATTCCGGTCTGCCGATCGGCCTCCAGATTAGTGGGGCGCCATTTGCGGAAACCACAATGCTGGCCTTGGCGCATGCCTACGAGCAGGTGACTGAGTGGCACACCAGGCGTCCGAACATTAGGTCCGCATGAGGTATGACGCCAGTGGAATCGGTTCCCGTATGGTCAAAACACTCATGCTGCCCGCTCGTAATACTTGAGAAGGCCGCCGAGCCGATGCTTGCATTGCACGCAGCCATCTTTTGTTGCAGATCTTCGAATGTCCGCTGTGGGGAACAGAAGCAGGTTATCTTTGCCCTGATGGTTTCGTTCGCGGTGGCAATGGGCGCTGTATTCATTCAGAACGCGCCGCAGCCGACTCGGCCCGAACACGATGAGCTTCGACAAACACTCCTGCTTAATCGACCGAACTCAACGTTCGGCGAAGGCATTCAGATTCGGACTTCGGGCACGGAGGGGAATTGTCCTGATTCCTGAAGAACCTACTCCGACCGAAAGGCAGCGCAGAACTTGGAATCCCGATCATGCAGAACATAGCGGCAACCTGTGAGGTCCCCCCACTCATCCTGGGTCACGGTATAGGCCATCCTTGCATCCACTCTTGATCAGGGTGTTTGGTGATCCCGGCGATGTGGACTCGGCGGGTAGCGACGTCCGTTTATCTCCACCTCTCCGCTTGTACGGGGGCTGTCGACTTGGTGTACGCGCGCACCTAACCGAGCGCCTTGCCAGTTCGCTTGAGCTAGCAAGCCAAGGATAGGCCACAAGAGCCTCGCAACGTTGGAACGCTATGACCGCCGGTGATCTGCGGCGCGTTGACCGTCCTGCCTACCGTGCTTCACCGCCCCGACATGTGGACGAAGTCTTTCTCGTTTTCGAGACAGTAGTAGTCCAACAGTTCGCTATCGAGAACGAGGGGCTGATCGATAACGACCGTCCACGGCATGGTGTAACTACTGGGATCGTCGATCGTGATTTCCACTTTGAGCAGCCCGAAACTCGGCCGCGTAATTCTCTCTGTCATCTTGCCCGCGCTCGTCAGGGGATTGCCGTTTGCGTCGAGCCACAGATCGTCCTTAAAACCGATCGTCTGAATGACAAGCGTGTCCCCGTCCCAATGCCCTGTGGAGTAACCGTTCCAACTCGGATTGGGATCGACGGGGAGCGGCCGGCCATCCAGGAAGATCTGCCGAAATTGCATGTTGCGTTCGTTCAAAAGAACAAGCTTGTTGGGAGTCTGAACAATATCCTTGTAATAGTCGTCGGTCCAGAGGCGAGGAGCTCCGCGAGGCATGCAGTGCACATTGGGATCGCTACCCTGTTCCGCTGCGCGCGCCTTTTGAATGGCCAACGCCTCAGGCTTTAGCGGCAAGACCCTGCCCTTGAGAGAAGATGCGATATTAATGAATTCGCTCGGAATCTGTGTGTCGTTGCACTTCGCGCCGCAATTGGCGCGCGTGACCCATCCGTACATGCCCGTGAAATCGGGGTGTCCGTCGGCCGTTCGCGGCGCAGGAGCCGCCATATTGGGCTTGCCGTCGGGTCCCTTGGGAACGCCCGCCGTCGGATATCCCAGATACTGCGCAGATAGTACGGTAGAGCTCGCCGCCAAGATCATCAGGATGCCGCCAAACTGGGCTCTAAAACGTCTTGTATCCAATTTCTTTCCTCTTCCTTTATATAGATTCTGAGACCCGCAAGGGGTCGGCGATAGACGCGCCTTCCGGATCGCGACTTCAGCTACTTAGTGTGATCCTTGAAGAAGGCGAAGATGTCCGGAATGGACGCCTCGATGACGCTTCCGTGCGTCGCGCCGGGGACTTCCTTGTAGTTGTAGACCATATTCATCTCCTTCATCGTATCGACCCATTTTCGGGTGCCCGCGACCGGGACGAGTTCGTCAGCATCGCCCTGTGCGATCATCACGGCAACCGACTTGTCCTTCAAAGGCTGAAGGATTGTGCTCGCGTTCGGCGCCATCCGCATTGCGGCCGGCGCCATGGCGGCAATGGCCGCCCAGTTCGATGCGTACTTCGAACCCAGATAAAGTGTTCCCGCCCCACCCATGGAGTGCCCCATCAAATACGTGCGCCTCTCGTCGACGTTGAATTCTTTACGCATCGTGTCGAGCACATTCATCGCATCCTTCTCGCTAAGCTCGGAAAGGTTCGCCGGAGCTTCCGGCGCTGGAGCTCCTTTGCCGCCTCTGCCGCCTGTATTGATGATCGGCGAGCCATACCAGCCTCCAGTGTTATACCCCATCGGCGCAGCCAGAATGTAGCCGCCCGCTTCCGCCTCATCAATCGCCTTACCCTGGCACATGTAACCGGGGCCGATCCCCAAGCCGTGAAGAGAAATGATCAGCGGATTCTTCTTGTCTTTCGATACCTTGGAGGAGACGAATACGCAATAGGGCAAGTCCTCATTCGTGTCGGCAACGTGATACGTGCGATTCTGCACGCGCGGATCGTTCGATTTGATGAACCCGCCACCCTTCCCCTTTGCCGCCTGCTTCGCGGCGGGCTCTTGTGCTTGAGCTGGAGCGTGCCCTAGTATCAAGCCCCCTGCGAGGCCCGCGAATACGACTGCCGTGGTCATCTTGAAGTTGTGTTTCATGAGTGTCTCCTGAGTGAATTGTTGGTGCCCGCGCGAACTTTTTGAAACGGACCGGCTGGTTAGACCGGCCAATATCCACAGTTGAGCGCGCTTCGTAGGTGCTAATTGATTCCCTTCTTGGATACGTGCCACGCTGAATCCTGGCACAAGCCGCAGTTCGGACCCAGGAACATCTTGCCTGCTTCCGCGTCATTCTTGAACTGCCACTTTAGTAGCGCCACTGCAACTTTCGCGAACTCGCCGCCGTTAGGCTGGTTGTAGGTGCCACCATGCCCAATGCCATCCTTGTACGCTCGGAAGGCGGGTATCTTAGTAATGCGCTTGAAATCGTCGTTGCTGTTTTCGAACGCGATGTCGGTGGAATCACCCGAAATGTAGAACACGGGCGAGTGGATTTTGTCCAACTGATCCTTGGGTACGTCTTCGGTGAGGCCGCCCCGGCCGCCTGGAGCCGGGAAGAGTCCGCCGCTCCAATTACCGATCAAATTGATGCGCGGATCCGCGGCCACCGCGATGGCCTGAATGCCGCCGCAGGAGTGGCCCATCACAGCAACCTTCGATGTATCGATTTTGCCGTAATATTGGCTGTCTTTCCGGCCGTTCTCGGCGATCGCCCAGTTAATCGCGTCAATCAACTGCGAAGACTTTGTTGCTGGCGCGCCTCCCCCCTGCTTCGCGCCTTGCTTCCCGGCGCCCCCGCCGGCGGGCTGAGCTTGTTTTTCTGCGCCTGAAGCCGGCGAAGCCTGCGGCGGGCCGATCGCAATCGCCAGAAAGCCGAAGGATGCGATTTCCGTGAGGAAATTCCGATACGAGGCGCCGTTGTTGACACACGCGCCATTGCCCCAAGCAACGATCGGCAGCTTCTGTCCTTGCAGCTTTGACAGATCCTTCGGCCGGTATACAGTGTGAGTCGCAAGGCCGGGATCCTGTTCCATCACTGCTGGGAAAGGCCCCGTTCCCTCCTGCCCCCACCCGCACGCAGAAGCACAAACCAAAGCAAGCAGCACTTTCCTCATACCGATTCCTCCAATCCCTTGTAGAGACTCCGCATCAAATCGAGAATTTCATTTACAACTGAGGTTTCCGCGAATCATGCGCCACGCATAGGCTGCAAGACAGCGCGCCCAGGACATTGAGGGATTTCATGGTCTTCCTGCGGTCACTGCCGGCATGAGTAGTTCGAGCCGTCCTCCGGGTTCGCTGTGCCATTGAACTGAGCATGAGACTTCTCCCCATTCGCAGCTACTTGTCATTGTTGCTACAGATCTTCGGGCGCAAACCGAGTCTACGTGCCTGCAGCCCATTATCAGAGGCGAAGTCAAGCTCTCAAAGGTTTCACCCCCAAACCCTCCGGACCGAATGACGCTACCCGAAAGCGTTCCGATGTGTTGCGACTGGCCGCGTTGCTCGGTGAGCTCTAGGCATGGCCCGCAACAGCCCCATCCGAGCGTGAACTCGTTGATGGCCGGGGGGTTAGCGGTTTCGGTCCGCTGCCAGAAGTAGAGTTCCGGAAGAAATAGCGAGAAAGCCGCCGCAGAGCAGACCAGCTCGAAAGCGGCTTCGGCTACGCGCTCCGGTGTTTACAACATGATCTTCCCGGGCAGTTTCTTCCCGGGGTCAGGACCTGAGTAATCAGGCATCTGGGATGGCCCAATCAAAGACAGGAGATCCGATCAGGCTTGGGATTCCAGATGAGGTCATCTGCCACCGGCAATTTTCTATGCGAACAAACCGTACTCGGATCTTGAATGCAATCTCGATGCGGAGTTCGGTCGTATTGGGTTTACGACATGTAAGCTTATTGTCGTCTGTCTCCCGGCTGAGGTACATCATATTTCGATGGGCGTCAATATTGCACAGTATGCGAGCGTGTTCATGGTCATGATCCGAGCTGAGGCACCTGGGGAGACCGTGCCCGCGAATCGCTTGTTGAAACATCCGGCACAGTGCAATGCCGAACCACGACCCCTCGGCGGATGCCAAAACCAATGCTACGGCGTGTGAATTGGTCCATCACTACGAGAACCCAGTCGGTTCGCAAGGTTGCTGATTCGCACCGGAACAGATCACAGCTCCGTTCTAACAGCCGCAGTATAGTGACGATCGCATGAACGAAAAGGATTAGGACGCCACGCATCTCGGCATAGTATCAAGAGTCGGCAAGCCATTGATTCTGGCTCGTATTAGGAATTCGCCATGGACAACTCGACTAGGCTGTGCGAAAACCTCATGTTCTTACACGGGACCATCATCTGTTCTACTCGAGTCCAACGATACGGTCGGAAGCGCGCAGGTACTGGAAAAGATGCAGTATGGGTACGGAGGGCATCAAGTCGTCGAGACTCACTATGCTCTTGTCTGAATCTCTGACCGCGATAGCGTCGGATGAGTCCGTTACGGCAGCGCGGAATGCATCCCGAGACATTGGAGCTATATAGAGCTTCACGTTTGTCGCGAGCAGTCTGCCGAGACCTTCCAGCAGGGCTCCGGGCAAGGTCCTGTAGAAGGCTTCGTGCAGGGTATTGGCTAGCGCCGCGCTACTCAAGATCATCCGTATCGGTTCGCTGGAGTGACGCTGCAAATAATGACTCAAGAAGTAGGTTTCCGGAAAGTCCGTGACGATCACCATCTTGTGGCGGGTGAGTTGCTTAATGACTAGTAGCATATCAGTCGGAGCATGCGGTTCGACGCGGCTGACGTGGTGGATGGTCATTTCGAACAGGGCCGCGGGCTCACGCTGCAGTGGAACTCCTTCCTTGATCAGACGCCGGTTTGCGGACTGGAATAAGCCGGCGTCAAATCGTTCGGGATGGCGGAAACTGCCGCGCATGACAAGAAGGGGTCGTTTTCGAAGCACGCTCGCGGGCTCTACAACCTGTCCCCGGCCATCGAACACGATGGCATGCGCTATCTCTCGATGTAGCAGCGCCAGACACCAAGCACTGGAGTCCTCGTTGGCGAAGGCGGGACCAACCAGGTCGATTACGTCGATTTCGATACGGGCACGGGAGAGTTCCGTGAACAGCCCCGTGAGGAAATCTGCTCTCACCGACCGCTGATGAAACGCGGCATAAATGAGGTTCACGCCCAGAACACCGATGGCCTGTTGCTGCAGTTGAGTCGTCGGATCACGAAGATTGATGTGTAGCAGAACCTGGCTGGGGGGAGAGCCAGGCACTGATTGAAAGAGAATGCCGACCCAGCCGTGCTGTTCATTGGTGCCCTGGTAATTGCGCGCTGCAACCGTGTCCGCAAAGACAAAGAAGCATGTGTCCCTGCCGCGGGTCGCATTCAGCCGCTCTAATAAGAGCCTGTACTCCCGGTCAAGCATGGCCAGAAGGCGCTCCTTTGAGACATAGCGTGTTCCCGCACCATAGATCTCGTCGCTGACGTTTTTGTCGTATGCGGAAATGGCCTTTGCAACGGTGCCCGACGCGGCGCCCACCGTGAGGAACCAGCGCGCCACTTCTTGACCGGCACCGATCTCGGCCAAGGTGCCGTAGATGTTGGGCTCGAGGTTCAAGGATAGTGCCTTAGCGTGAGTATCCTGTTTTGCGACCGCTGGAGAGCCAAAGGCTCTGAAGTCGTCGGGTTGTGTTGATGTCGACATGACAATCTCAGCGATTCAACGATCCACCTCAGCGCGCCGCTTGCCGGATCATTTCCAAAACACAAGCCAGGAGCTGAACTATTTCCTTTGAAGCCTGGAGATCTTCTCCTGGAGACCCAGGGTCCTCAGCACCTCGGGCGATGCCTCCGAAACGGCAACAATCTCGTGACAGGCGCCGCAGTCCTGCGTGATGGTCTTTCCGTCAGCGGACGCATGAGCTTCATCGTGGCAGCGAAAGCAGCCCGGGAAGTCCGTATGACCCAGATTGTTCTTGTATGTGCCCCATGTGACCCCAAGATCGGGAAAAACGTTGTTGTTGTAAATCGCGAGAATGGCGCTGGCCGCGGCCTCGACATCTCCCGAACGGGAGTGATATGTCGCCGATTGCTCCTGGCGGTAGTAATCCCGGATCGCTGCAGGGATCTTTTGTCCCGCCTCGTCGGGGCTCGCATACTTGACTTGCAGCGCCTCCAGGGCCTTCTTCTTGATGAACGGCAGCGACACTGGAATCCAGCCGAGGGCCATGGCGCCGTTCACCGCCCGCTCCGGAAGTTGGAACGTGTGCGTCGGCCGGTTATGGCAATCCACGCATTGCATCGTGTAGTTGAGCAGCGTTCCTGCATCTGGCTTCGCGCCCTCCACGGCGTATGACCGAACCTCATTTGTACTAGAGTTCCTGTACTCAACCCAGGGAATGGTTTGGCGAGTCGAATCCGTAGACGCGTAGCGAATGGATACCCCAGGTCCGAAGTGCGATTCGTGTATGCCTCGCACGCCCCCTCCGCCCACCATCATCATCAAAACAGTTTGAGACGGCGTATTGTTCTCGTCCTCCGCGTATTGGGGAATCACGCGGAGCTGCGCGCCGCCGAAATGAGCTGGCCAGTGGCACTTCTCGCAGGTTTCCGTGGCCGGGACGAGCCGATTGCTCTCCATCGCGGACTGGATTGGTCGAGGATAATCGTTGAGCATGACGCTAAGCAACTGGCGCGTGCCGGCAATCTTGCTCGCTACCCAGCCCGTGGCGCCCGGTATTACGTGACATTCGACGCACAGGACGCGCGCGTGCGGGGAGATGCGGTGCGCCGTGAACTCCGGCTTCATCACATGGCAGGTTTGGCCGCAAAACCGGGGCTCCTCCATGTACGTGACGGCGCTGTAGGAGAGCTGCGACATAATCACAATGTTCAGCAAGGTCGCGACGACAAGGAAAGCCGCCAGCCGCCTCAACGCTGTCTTTTTTTCGAGAATTCCCTTCACACCCCGCCGGACCGCGCGCCTGGACAGCCACATGCCAACAGGCATCAGGCCTAAACCAACAGCGAAGGCGATCGGAAGAATGACGAAAGACAGAATTCCGATGTAAGGATTGGAGGCGTGCCCGCGAACTTGGGCCGGAAGAGTCAGGAGCCATGAACATGCAGCGACGGAAGCGATCAAGGCTCCGGCCATGGTGAGCCAGTGGCTCGTCAATAAAGTCACGACCGGTCGATCGTCATCGCCCCACACAAGGTCCATCCAATCGCAAACAACCCAGGGCGTGCGGACCCCGGCTTATAACGATTGATGATCAGGGTGGACCCTCGATGCCTTATTTCATGTTTCGTGGACGGGTGCAGATGACATGGCGTCGATAGCAAACGCGCAGCTAGTTAATATGGTTCGCGATACTTAGAAAATACTGAATCCTCAGTGGTTGCTGGGAATCTCTTCGGTGGCATGATGCGTGCGATGGGATCACCAGCGCAGCCCGGCAATTTATTGTGGGAAATCAGAGTGCAAACTCGCGGTTCTATAGCCTTTGCTATCGGGGGTCTGGCGCTTCTCGGTCCACGCCTTCCCGCAAGTTCCAAGATCTTTTTGACTGCTCTTGCGATTAGCCGATGACTTAGGGGATGTGCTGGTTATCGCCGTGTTCTATTCCAGGCGGACTACGATGGATGCGCGGGTCCGATCCTGGTTCGCCTCCTCATCGCGCTCATCTCCGGAGGAATCCTAGAATCGATGCACTGGATTTCCTCTCCAGAGGGCTGGATTGCGCTGGTCACCCTCACCGTTATCGAGATCGTGCTCGGGATCGATAACATCGTTTTCATCAGTATTCTGGCGGGCAGGCTGCCCGCCCCCAAGCAAGCCAGCGCGCGCAACTTCGGCCTCACTCTGGCCATGATTACGCGGATCCTTCTTCTGCTGTCGCTCACCTGGATCATGCGGCTCAAGGCTCCACTCTTCGCAGTTTTCGAGCGCGAGATCTCGGGCCGCGACCTAATTCTTCTGGCCGGTGGTGTGTTTCTGATCTGGAAAAGCACCCACGAGATTCACCAGCAACTCGAAGGCGAATCGGCGGTCGAACGGACTCTCCGCGGCGCCGTCGGCATCGGAGGAGTGCTGTTGCAGATTGCCCTGATCGATATTGTTTTCTCGCTCGACTCGGTGATCACGGCTGTTGGAATGGCGAGCGAGGTTGCGATCATGATCGCCGCCATCGTGCTCGCCGTGGGGTTTATGATATTGGCGGCCGGGCCCGTCAGTACGTTCGTAGGGCGGCATCCGACGGTGAAGATTTTGGCTCTCAGTTTTCTCTTACTTATCGGCGTCACCCTCATCGCGGAAGGCTTTGGCCAACATGTCTCGAAAGGGTACGTGTATTTTGCCATGGCTTTTTCGGTGTTCGTCGAGATGCTGAACCTGCGCGCCCGGAAGGGCGCGGTCCGCAAGATGTTGGGCCGCCCCGGCGCGCCGTAACGTCATGGTGCTACTTTGTTTACAAAGCTGGGGGGCAGGCTAGCCGCGTGAAGGCTCACGGTCACGTACAAGAGGACAAGAAGCGCCCGTCTCATCTTGTAAACCTCAGTCCGGTGGTGACCAGATTGGTCCGGAAGCCTTCGTAGAGGTAGAAAGCCTCTCCGTACCCGTAATAGCGCCAGTCCGCGAACAGGCTGATCTTTTTGCTGATCGGGAGCCAGAGCGTCGCGAGCGGCTGGTAGTAGCTGGTCGCGCGGCTGCCCGACGAAACGAAGAGTGATCCGCCGGCGGACAGCTTCGGCGCGATTCCTTGCACATGCGGGAGCTTGACGTTGAAGAGCGCGGTCGCGGTGTGGGCGTTGTCGGTATAAAGAGAGGTTTGCGGCGTCAGGGTTTGAGGAACCAGATAGCCGCTGTCGGAGTGCAGCGTGGATCGTGTGTAGGAACCCTGGAAGTCCCCGAACTTGCCGCCCGCGGGCGACCAGAATAGCGACAGCGATTCCTGCTGCGACCGGTAATCGTAATTCACGCCCGGCACCGGATTGTTATTGTCGAGCAGGGTGAAATCCGCCGCAAGACTGAGATTGGTCAAAGCCTGATAGCGCACCTGCGCGTGGACCTTCTGATAGTCGTATAGGCTAGTTCGGAAGTATGCTCCGCCGCTGGACGCGACTTCCGCGTCGGTTCGGATCGAGATTTTCTGGGTTGGATGGTAGGCCACTTCTCCGATACCGACATTGCGCCGGAGCTTGGCTTGATCCGAACTCACGAGTCCCTCGGGCGGGAGAACCGCGTCGTTGGCGTCGCCCCAGACATAACGATAGCCGCCGCGCAGGGTGACTTTCGACGTGGCGTCGAAGATAACATCGATTTCTTCCTGGCTATAGTTTGTCACCAGGGAGGAAGCCAGCAGGGCGGCCATCTGTTCGGAGACACCTGTTGCGGCGAGCGTCTGGGTGGACGTCGCAGAGCCCGCGTTGTGGAGGCGATCGGTCAGCCAGGACTGGACGATCCGCACGCGCCGCAAGGGACGGATTTCCGCGCCAAGGCTTCCACTGGTGTGGGGGAGCTTCGCGGCAGCCGAGACCAGATACTGCTGGCTGGTATAGAAGAGCAGCTGGCTCTGCAATAGCAGGTTGCCCGCCGCGGTCTGCTGATAATTGACGTTCGTATCGGGCTGGCTGTACAGGAACTGCCCGTAGAGATCGAGCCAAGACGTCGCCGAGGCCGTAAACAGAGCCTTACTGTAGATGCTGGTCCCGCGAACACCATAGGAGGCGAGCAGGTTCGTCAGATCGGTCGTCTTTCCGAATATCGGTGTCGCGACGTTGCCGAGGTTCGTAGAGCCGGGATTCTGGAAGATATTCTGATCGTCCTTAAATGTCGTGCCGCCTTGCTCGAGCGTCACGTGAAAACGGCGCAGCTCGAAACGGACGCCGCCGCGGTAGAGATCGGTCTGATCGCGCAGCGTGTTGGGGACCGGAAACTCGTTAGCGTCTGTGACGAAGACCGTTGCGCCGGTGCCCGAGCTCGAATCCCGATCGTAGGCGAAATACGGAATGAACCAGTTACCGGGTAGTAGATCGATCTGGAAATTCGCAAGACGTCGGCGTGTGTCGAAGGATTGCTCGTTGAGTATGATGCCGCGCGCCAGCAACGGGTCGGCGTACGAGGGCAGGAAATCGAAATACGCGAAGTCCCGGTAGTCGGCGCTGAAATCATACAATTTGGATTTCTTCGCGTCGATATGAACCGTCTGGTATGGCTCATCGCCCCAACTGTTCGCCCGCACGTGGATCTGGTCGAAGGCGCGATGCTGGGGATCGGTGAGAGTAAAGTCCGCGCCTAACAGCTTCGGCCCTGAGCCCAGGTTTACGATACTTCGGTAGGTGTCGAGGCTCCCGCCGACATCGGTGCGCCAGCGATAGCCCACGTCGATCGAGCCGGTCAACCAGGACTCGGCGGGGGGAACCGTCGACGGAGTCTCCGCAGCGACGGTGGCATCGCTTTGGGCGGCCTCAGCCGGAGGACTGGCTGGCGGAGCTTGCGGTGGAGTCGTCTGGGCGCTCATTGACACAACGAGCGGAGCAACCATCACCAAAATAAGCGTCAGCCGGCTCATTTCAGCAGGTTCCTGTCCACGTAACTTCCGTGGACCTTCTGATGGCACACCGTGCAGTTCCGGAAGCGCGGCGAGCGCAGATCGTGAAACGACGGGGGCACAACGCCGATCGTGCTAGTGGTGTTGACCGTGGGGAGATTCGCGTGGCACTCCAGGCAGAGCAGGCGCACTTCCGACCGTGCCAGCATCCGCGGATTGGCCGAACCATGCGGCTCATGGCAGGCCACACAGCCTTCGAAACGCACCGGCCCGTGCTCGAAGGTGAACGGCCCGCGTTTGTCGCCGTGGCAGTTCAGGCAACCCGCCTCGTTCGCAGCGAAGGATTGCGCCATGGCCGGGCGAATGCTGCCGTGCGGATTGTGGCAATCGACGCAACTCATAGCGCCTTCCGGCAGCTTATGATGATTGGGCCTCTGAAACTGGGCCCACACGTTGATATGGCAGCTCGCGCACTGTTCATTGATCGCAGCCTGCTTGCGATTCACTAGTCCGTTGGGCCCGTTCGCGTGCACTTTGTGGCAGGACGTGCAGGCGACCTGATCCTTGGCATGACTGCTCTCGAGGCGCCCGACGTGGGTCGGCTGATTCAAATGGCAGGTGAGGCAGATCTTGTCAGCGGCGGCCGCCACGAGCTTGGCCGGATTGCGGATGTCGGCGGCCGAAGCCGATTCGGTGTGCTTCTGCGCCGCTCCATGGCACGACTCGCAACCGCGCCCCAACCAACCGCGTTTCACGTCGGTCTCGACCGCGTGGTGGGGACTTTTCCCGAATGCGTTGTAGATATCCTCGTGGCAGGCCTGACAGGCGTCGGAACCAACGTAGGGTGTAGCGACGGGAGCCGGCTTTGCCTCCGGTTGTTGGCCTTGTGCAGCTCGCGGTACGATCACGGAGAGTGCAAGTGCCGCGACGATTGCGCCGCTAATATTGCGCATGCGACTTGTCTACGGAGAACGCGGCGCCCGCGCTGTGACAAACGACGCAACTCTCGCCGATCGCCGTCGTATTCGCAAGCGCGTGCGATGAGACGGCGGCGGTTACGTGACAGCCGATACACGCGGATGAATTCGGCTTTACCGGATTAATGAATCCCTGCGGATCGAGAACGTCGTTAATCCCCTTCGAATCAGACTGAGAATCGCTGACGTGACACATAGAGCAATTTCTGGTGTCGCCCGGGGCTCCCGTGGCGCTCATTGCCGGATACCTTACTTGCGTGAAATCGTGGACGCTCCCATTGCGGCCAATGACCGTATAGCTCTTGCCGGCGTCCTTCAGGTTTTCCCCCGTGTGTATTCGGTGGATCAGGAGATTGAAGTTGATCCCTTGGGGAGGCTTGGTTCTCTCATCGGGGTCAGACGCGCCAGGCCGTTGCGCGATATCCGTATTGGATGGATTGTGACACAGGACGCACATCTCGACATCGTTACGATTGTCTCCATGAAAAGTCAGCTTGAAGTGACACTGATTGCAATTCGCGACTTGGACAACTTCACGCCGGGGCACCACAGGCGAGCCATCCACTGAGAAGTACGTGACCTTGTTATCGCCTCCATACTGAACGTCCGTTTGCGTACTGGTTCCAGGTAACAACGTTTCCGTGCGGCGGCCCTCTATGCCGATTGCGAAGGTTCCATGCGCGCCCGCCGGCACGGCGTGAATGAAGGAGTAGGTGTACACTCCATCGCCTCCACATTGCGCTGCCGTTGTGGCGCTTTCGGTAACATAACCGGGTGTTGTCACGTCCGGTCCGAAGCTCGTATAGCCATAATCCGCAGCCGGCCCGGCCATCACGAAGGAGACATTGTCCAACTTACTGAGAGGAACTGCGGCTCCCTTGTTGTCTTTCAGGGTGAACGTGATGGTCGGTTTCTGCCCGGCTGATCCGTTCTGGAGCTGTTTGATTTCAAATATGAGTCCACTTAGGCTAGTCGAGTCTTCCGGCACCACGTGCGCTCCCTTGATGGAAGGGTCGAAGTCGAGTTCACCCTGCGGGATGTGGCAATTGGTGCACTGGTTGTCGCTGACCTGGGGACCTCCGGCATGATTGGCCCCGGTAGCAAAGTTCACATCGTCGTGGCAGGCGCCGCATGCTACCCGAGTGGGCCGAGTGAGATAAGCAGTGGCTTGCGCGGCCCCATTGTTCTGCTGATGACATACTTCACATCGGCGCGGGTCAGATGGATTTACGACAGTGGACCAATCGTTGACGCTTCCTTCCCGGCCAATGATCTGGTAGGGCTTGCCGGCCTGGACGCTCGGCAGTTGTGAACCCATGTGGATCTTGTGAACCAGAACGGTAAGATCCAGGGTGTTGCCCGTATCCGGATCGCTGGTCTGCGGTGTGTGACATAGTACGCACATATCGATACCGCGTCTCGCCCCTCCGTGCGCGGAAAGCTGATCGTGGCATCCGTTACAACTTTGGGTTCGGATGATGTCGCGCACCACCGTGACGTGAGCGTTGTTGGGTACGAAGTTGAACGTTGTACTTGCGTAGTCCGTTCCAAGGTCAAACTCGGTTAAATCACGCGATGCATAGATGCCGATGGTGTGCGTAGCCGCCTGATCAAAACCCGACGGGGCGTGCGTAGAAAACGTATAGCGATATCCGTCGCCGACTGGGGTGAAGACACCGTTGGACTCCGCAGCCGCCTGTTTCACCGTCCCGGAAACTGCCCCGGTTGCATCGCGAGTGATGTAATCGACATATTGCTCTTGGCCTTGCGGAATATTCGCGGCGATGAAATTAAGCGAAACGGCGCCAGGCGTGGACACTCCGAGGCGGTCCAAAGGAGCGCCGTTGGGGTCCGTGAGGGAAAACACGGTGCTGATGGTTCCGTCCTGGGCGATCTCAGCCGACGTAATCTTTACAACCACGCCCGGCCGCACAAAAGCCACCAAGCTTGCGTCCGCGAAGAAAGCCTTTTGATTTTTCCTAAGGGGCTGAGTGGTACTCCCCGTCAAACCCAAAGCGAGAATGAGAGTACCGAAGCTCGCGGCGATTCGTATTCCATGTGTGCCCCTGATCTGTGTAAGCATAATCTGCTCTGCCAGTGGCCAGTGATGCTTTACGGTTTTAACGTTCGCATGTAGGCGACGACATCATCCGCCGCCTTTCCACTTACGTTCTTCGTCGCCTTCATCTTTCCTTTCCCGTTCGCAAGGACAGACTTCAATTCTTCGTCGCTCAGCTTCTGAACGGCAGGATCCCCGAGATGCAGCATGTTCACCTTCAGGCTCTTCGCTATAGATGCGTTTGGAGTTCCGCTAGGGCCGTGACATCCTTTACACGATTTATCGTAGGCGGCCTTCCCCGCGGCGGCGTCCCCAGCCAGTGCCAATCCCGCCGCAAACACACTTAAACCGGCGTTCCAAATGAGTCTTTTCATACGTCCTCCCATGACTAATGAATCTGAGGCATTGACGTGATGCACTTCGCGGGGCTGGGATCTATTTTTGGGTGGCGACTTGTTAAGCCGCACAAACTTTACATTCCGGTTCGGGTGTTTTGCATCGGGCACGGCTCAACGCCTTATCGTGAGCCCAAGACCAAGAAAATCATTGCTGGCTTATTCTTACGCGTCATTGATTGAGCTTTCTCGGTACGGGCCTCGTCATTACGTGACGGATTGGATCGTGGGGTAGCTGCGTAGTCAGAAACCGCGACGTGCTTCCGCATGTGGAGAGAGGGTGAGTCGTGGGGAGGATTAGCCTGACAGACTGCTTTGAGCGTTCTATCTGAGTCAGAACATTGAGTCTGCCAGGCAGGTTATTGCATCGCCCTAGCTGGTAGGAGCATGCAGCATTTTCTCCTGTGTCTTCTGTCATTGACCCTTGCGCTAGTGTTCAATGAACCTGCGCTCAGTCAGGAAATTAGTAAGACCGGCGACGCCGGCCCGAATCCGAGGCCTCGCAATGGACCCAAAGATCGGTGCAAGTTCGCTGACGCTTGATGAGCATTCCGGATCGACCTGGATCCTAGCTGGCCGGCGCCGGATTATGACGGTGCTCGAGGAGGACGCGGCTATCGTGCAAGTCACGCACGGCACACTGGCGGATGCACACCGTCGCCGAATCGAAGAGGCGATCGAGAGCTACATTCGCGCCAGGCATCGTTATTTATGCTGGCAGGCGAGCTCTTGCCATGGTGCGGGTGGGAATTGAACGACGGTACCAAGCTGATGTACAGGGAATCCAAGATCGGGCCTTCCACATAGTAAAAGCTGATCAAATCTGGCGGGCGCTGACGGGTCTTCTGAACCTCGCGTGGGGCCTCATCATTCTTGTCGTGGCCTACGTATACTTCGATTACGTCTTCACACTCTTTCCCTGGACCCGGGGACTATCCAGGGGCTTGTTGCCCACCATGATGAGTCCTGTTCGGACGCTGGGGACTGGATTTGTCGGGATGATTCCCAATTTCGCATTTCTGGCAGTTCTGATACTGGCCACCCGCTAGGCTTTGAAGTTGATGCGAGCCTTCTTCGAGGAAGACCCTCGGGATCCAATCTGACTAGTGCTTCTTCGTGAACGGTCCCAACATATCCGGCAGAAACTCCTTTACCATGCTGAAGCCGATGTTCCAGCCCATGCTAATGCCGAAGCTGACGGCTCCATCCCCGGCGGTATTGCTGCTTGCTGGCTGCCACGACCGGGAGAGAAAAGATCCGCTGGCGTAGCCCGTGAGCAAGGAAACGGATGGGTACCGCTTTCCGTTGTCGTGTCGCGCCAGGATAGAACTCTTCAGAGCGTATCCTGTACGTGGCCAGAAACCTTTCTTCCCCGAGTTGAAATATCGATTATCCTCGTGCAGCAGGCTCTCCAATCCGAACGTCGTGGTTTTCTGTATAGCGTATTGCCCCATGATGTCGGCGTAGCGCTTTCCGTATCCCGAAGCCCCTTGCTCCCACTCAGGGGGCTTGTCTTTCCACTGGTTCTGCCCGGCCGAGAACGCCCCCTTTAGGTACCAGACAGGATTGACCAACGATTTTCCGTAGAGCTGGTTCCGCTCCTTCTGCGTCAACGGCTGGAAGTCCGTGGTTTTCTTAGCACAGGCCATATTCAGGTAAGAATACAAGTAATCAAAATCCCTTTCGCTTGACGTCGAGGCGGCACACGCAGTATTCCCGGCTTGTTGGCAAAATACCGCCTGCAGAGAAACAAGCGCCAGCAAGCAGCTGCGAGTTCGATTTCTCATGTTTAAATTCCTCCCGTTCGGACCCCTCTGTCCCTCGGCAAGGTCAGACGATCTGCCTGCGTGCGCTAAACTGCGTCTTCCTTTCCTATCGGACAATCGACCCTCAAACGGACCCCCAGTTACGATGCTTAGGCTGGACTTTGGACTTCTACTTTTTGGAAGCGATGCCGAAATATGGACCGGAATCACCTCCGCGTTTGGGAGATTCTGATCGGATCACAGCGCAACCGTACACTACTTTTCGACGGCGCAGGTTGGCGTAGAGTTGAGCTCCCCGCAGAAAGCAGGGGAAGTGTCTCGCCGACCATCCATCCCTATCCTGCCAAACCACCATTTCGCGCATCCCGCGCCGCCGAGCCAGCCTCCGCGAAATCCCGCCCGGCGCAGTCCGGCCACAACATAAGGGGACCGTCGCACAATGTTCCAAATCAGACCGGTACGGTAGTTCTCGATCATGAGGATCACTGGACCCTGATCGACGCCGAAATGATAGGGAGTGACCCAGTAGCCGGTCGGACTATTAGGTACTTCATAGGTCTCGTTGAACGAGCGTTTGAAGCCGTAGCGCTTCTTCGCCCCGAGGTCGAGTTTGGCCATTTTACGGACGGTAGGGATTACGACTTCCGGCGCGAACGGCAGCGACGCGCCAACTACCCATGGAGCGATCGTGCCGTCATCGGGACCATAGGGCGCCCCGCGGGCGTGATAGTCGTAGAATTGCCGTTCGATCCCGTTCACGGATCTGGCTGAAGGCATTCTGGCATTGCGCACGGACAATGGCCCGCGTGATGTTCGACTTGGTGGAACTGTTCCGGTTGGCCACCAAATCCCGCAGTGCGTTGATGGCAGAAAGTCCAAACCAGTAGGAAGACCCGCTCTGCCGAAAAACCTCCAAGAGCTGATACGGAAGATGGCGGCTGAAAATCACACCTGGGGCGAGGAGCTCATCGCCAACGAGTTGAAGTTAAAGCTGGGAATCCGGGTTTCCCCCCGTACGGTGCGGAAGTATCTGGCCAGCTATCGCGATCGGACGCCGGATCCGAGTCAGAGGTGGCTGACCTTTGTGCACAATCATGCCCAAGCCATCGTCGCTTGCGACTTCTTCGTGGTGTTCACAGCCCGATTCCGCATCCTTTATGTATTCGTGATCATGGAACTGGGCAGGCGCCAGAGCCTGCATCACAATGTGACGTCGCATCCGAGCGCTGAATGGACGCTCCAGCAGTTCCACGAGGCGCTGACCGAGGAACATCCGTACCGTTTTCTGATCCACGACCGGGACAGCATCTTTTCCAAGGACTTGGACAAGGCTGTGACTGCGATGGGTGTACGAATACTAAAGACGCCCGCGCGGGCTCCCAAGGCAAACGCCTTCTGTGAGCGCTTGGTGGGGGCGATCCGACGGGAGTGTTCCTGATCCCGTTTGGGGAGCTGCATCTGAAACGGCTTCTTACGCACTGGTCAGCCCATTACAATCACGCCAGGGTGCACACCAGTCTTGGTCCAGGCGTTCCCGACCCGATCCGACCATCTCCGCCGATGAGCCGTCATCCTCATCGCCTTCCGGCGGGATACGTTCTTCGAAGCAAGGCAGTGCTCGGCGGATGGCACCACGAGTATTGGCTGGAAAAGGTGGTGCTGCATGAGCACTGAATCGAATTATTGCGGACCACAGCTGAGTCGGTTCCTAGTACTTAACGGGATCTTTGGACCCGCTCGTGCGATAGACTGGCTATCGGTTTGCGGCCGCTGGACCAAATCCGTCTTGGTATCCCGTCTCGTATGAGAGCCGGTACGCGGTGCGGTAAGCTGATTTGGATCCCAATGCGGGGTCGTAGCCGTGGACGCCGTTCTTCCAGGCCACGCGAAGACGCGGCTGATAGCGACGGCCGCTTTGGCGATCGCTTATTCCGGCGTTTAGGCCATCGCGATAGCCGATGTCTCCGGCTACGTGTTCAAGACTCCATTTGTTCTCGCGGTAAATCTGGTCTGAGGCATCAGAGTGCGAGCGGTCCGGATTGAAATTCGGGTCTTGCCAGCGAAATAGTTCTTCTAGCCGCGAGCGGACGCCATTGCTGGCATCGGTGGAACCAGCATCGAAGCCTTCCCGATAGCCTTGGCTGTATTCTGCCTCCGAGCCAAAAGCGGGTTGGTACCCGTTTCCCTGCGCCTTGAGCCGTTGATTTCGAATATCCTGATCGCGGTTGCTCAGCGTGGAAGGGCGCCCAGATTCATAACCATCCTGGTAACCGTGTTGATAACCATGTTGGCGAGCGTCAAGAGGGCCGCCATGATAATCAGCCACCTGAGGTAACAACGACGAGGGGTAAGAAAGGATCAGGAGTCCAAGCGTTCCGCAGCTCATCCCAAACCACTTAAGAAATCTAAAAGACCGGTTCATGAGTTGACTCCTTCGCGACGGAACTAACGCCAATTGATGTTCTCTAGAACATTGAACGAAGTGAAGGCCGCGGCGCCGGCTCGCAGACCCAATGCCGCAACGCCAAATCCAGAAGTCTGAAACTCGATGGCCCCGCGTCTACCTGCGGTGGAAGGCCAAAAGTCAGGAAGGTTGAAAGCGGTGTGGTTGTAGGATCCCAGTCGAATGAATTGGTTATCAATGACATTGCCCGACTGATCTCGGATGGTGACTGGTATGGCAACAGAATCCGTCGTGGGGTTGGCAACTGCCAAACCCGTAACGAAGCCCGCCGTGTTGTCGAACAGCAACACAAAATGACTGTCGAATTGACTGACGATCGGTACTGTGGCTTCCTGGTCTGGTCTCCCGAACACCCGTTGTCGGAAGACCGCCATTCCGCCAATAGTGTCATTTGTGGTCTGGGAGAGTAGCGCCCAGCCTTGTTGTAACGTATCGGAAAAGTTGTTCGAGAATCCCGTGGACTCAAATTCAGTGCTGCCTGCAGTATCCAAAGTAACGCTGACTTGGCGGACGACCCCAAGGCCGTCCACGGGAACAAACATATCGTTGCCATCATCTGTGAAAAAGAGGATTTGGAATGTCACGGGATGATTCTCCAAGTTGACCAGGAAAAAGCTGGTCTTCCAACCACCCCCGTTCACTACCTGGGGGAATACCCGATCCCCGGCGAAAACCACCACCTTCGGCTGAATCACATTTGCGCTCAGTGCGGCCCTGGCTGCGTGGCGCTCCGCAAGGAGCTCCTTATTGAATGTTGAGATTCCCGTGATCCCAACAAGGGTCTGGCCCATTGATAATGACGACAGAGCCAGAAACACACCGAACACGTGGCGGAAATTCATGAGCATCCTCTGCCTAGAGGACTCCCTAGGCCTGCTTTCGTTTCATCATTGCGATCGTTGAACGTGTTGATCCGTGGGACCCTTCCAGCCATCGTCTGCACGCTCAGCTTTCCCGACGGAGCAGACTGGGCACACACAAAGTCCGGCACCGGCAGCGGGATATTAAGAGATACTTAGCTGAAACTCGAACCGAGTGGAGCATCATCTGGTTTGCTGTACACTGGCATGGCCGGGACCCTGGAGGCCATTGCCCGGCTTACCACGATGGTGGGCCTACTGGAATGAACAGCTCCACCAGTACATTGCAAGAGATCCGGACGCAAGGGATTGCAAAATTCCGCTCGAAGTGCTCCGCGCCTACATCTAGGCTGCTGAGCCGGACGGAATCGAAGGCTGCAGCGAGTTAGGTGTAGATTGCGTTCACGCCGGCCGAGAATAGGCAATGTTGAATCTTAATAGGCGGCTCAAGAAGCTCGAAGCGCTGATGACCGATGACGCTGGCTTGATGCCCGACTCACCACGATGGATGGCTTATTGGACCGAACGGGTCGGCAAGATCCTAGCGGGAGACGATGACGTAAAAGGCTGTCTAATCCCGCTCGAGGTGGTCGATGCCATCATGCAAGGCGCTGACTTAGAGCGCTTGGATGACTACCGATAATGATAATTGTCGGGCCACAATCTACCACCTGAAGCAGGGAGTAGTCGGATAAATGTATCCGACTACCCAGCAGGGCGACGGACGCGCACGAGTCGATCCGTTACAAAGAGTAGTTGACGACAATCCGGAATCACAACCTTGGGGATTGCTCTTGAGCTGTTCCCGGAAGGTGGCGGTGTCGGCCCACATTCCGTGAGAGACTCGAGCGCCCCCCCATCACTTATCTGCCCCAGCCACCGGATTGGGCAATCTTCTTCTTCGCTATTTGACCGCCAGTTGAAGCTTGGCGATGAATGTGTCGTAGGCCGTTTGTACTTTGGCGGGGTCGGGTGATTTATCTTGCACGGGCTTGATGAAAGCATCCATGGCCATATCGATTTGGCCCCATAGATCAGGGGATTTCTTTTTCAGCGCCTTTTCCTGGGTGTCCCACGCCACTTCAAGCTCCCGGGCCTTCTTTTTTACGGCGGGCATATCGTGGGCCTTGAACGCCAGCAGGGTGTCCGTAGCCAGCTTTCGATATGGGGTCATGTTGTCATCAGCAGCCGGAGCACCCGCTGGCCTCGCCTCAGCCTCCCGCTTCGGTTCCTGAGCCGGGGACGCGATCGTCCCGGACACAGTCAGTGCCACCAACATCGCGATTCTGATCCACGCCTTCATGCTGCCTCCTATTCTCAAGATGAGTTGAACGCGCGGACGCGCGTCTTGAAAGGCTTTAGCGTGTGGGCTGCTTGTCGCCCTGATGCTGTTTTTCGTCGTGATGTTCCTGGTGCTTCGGGTTCTGCTCACGATTCTGGGGGTCGTTGGGACTCTGGCCCTTCTTAGGTTCCTGATTCTGCTGGCCGTGTTCGTTCAGGGGTTTGCTCTGCTGGTTCTTTGTCATCGTGGACTCCACATGATAGATACGGTACTCCGTGCGAACGTCACAAGAAAAGAGAACCTAGAAAATAGAGACTCCCTCCCACCGACAGGTGGCAGGAGGGAGTTGACGAAAGGGGCAGACCTTGCAATTAAGCCGAAAGCTTATCTGCGCGAGGGTTTGTCCCCCTGGCTATCGTGCTGGTCATTTGGGCTCTGGTTCCGATCGTCCCGTTGATCTTTCTGGAGATTTTTTCGGGGCTCGACCGGATTGTTGCCCATCCGCTTTGGGTCATTCGCTTGCTGTTGAGTATGTTGACCTTGCTGCTTGTCGGTTATGGGCCTCGTACTGCTCATCTTGGAGCTCCTTTCATACCTATTAGACGCGGCGCGGCGGCAAGACATCACAAAGCTTAATGTTAGAAATCACTTGAGGCAGCTTTCGCCAGGTGAATCGGGAAAATTAGGTTACTTCCGCCCGGGGTCCCTGTGACGCATCCGATAATGCCATAACGGTTAACTTCCCAGGTCTGAGTACCCAAATGCACCAAAGCGAAAGAAGTCGGTTGGTGAGAAGTTTACACCTGCTTCCGTCGCATTGCGGGCAATCCGGCAACCTGCCATTTGGTTGCCGCAGCAGCGTTGTCGGCAGTCAGAAGCTTCCGTTAATGGTGGATAATGCCAGTTGTCCCCCACTAGCAGCCCGCCAAAGCGCCATCGGCTCTGGCTCACACCGCGCACGCTTTCTTTCAAGGCCGGCGCGAGGTCCAGCGCGTCAAGCGCAGCGCCGGCGCCAGGCCGAACAGAATCGCCGTCAGCACGGAAATACCGGCTAGATTCAAGCTGGGCGGTGCGGATTCGGGAAATCGGACCCTAATCGGCAGGTGATAGTGCGAGCGGGAGTTGCCCTTAGTTCTGAATGATTGTACCTAGGTGGCTCGGATGATCCATGCGTTCTGCCGAACTGCGCTCATGCCAACAATACTCCAGGTGCGCTTCCGTCGCTTGCTTTTGACACTTGCTGTTGCGGTTGTCTTGTTCGGTTTCGTTACAGCGGCCTCGGCTCAAACAAAGCCGAAGCTATACGTGTCCAACTTCCTGGACAACACTGTGTCCGTGATTTCGCCGGACACCAATTCGGTGCTTACAACGATCAACGTGGGTCAGTATCCCTGGGGAGTTTTGTACACTTCCGACACTAATCAAGTTTTGGTGGCTCAGTTCGGGTCATCCGGAATCAGCGTCATTGATCCCATGACCGACACCCTCGTGGGTCAGATCGGCGTGCAGGGGGCCCAGCGACTGCTTCTTAGTAAGGATAAACACATCCTTTTCATCACCACCGGCAACGGGCTTATACTGTCGATGGACCGCGCCACCGACACGATCACCAACTTCGTGCAACTCGCTGATTTTCCAAATGGCATCGCGTCCGCAGGCGATGGTTCCAAACTCTTTGTGGTCACCGACGCCGACTCTAGTTTGTCGGTGCTAGACGCGGGCACTCTAAGCGTCCTCGCCACTGTCCTGATGCCTCAATTCCCTCGCGGCGTGACGGTTTCGCCGGATGGGTCTAAAGTCTATGTAGCATCCGAGTCGGGCGCGGTTTCGATCCTCGATGCGAACACCTATGCTGTGCTCGCGACGCTGGCGTTCCCTCCAAACACGGATGATATCGTCTTCAGCGCGGATGGTTCCAAGGCCTATGTAGCAGCCGGCAGTCAGCTCTCGACGATTGATACGGGCACAAATACGGTCTCAGCGGTGACGCCGCTGCCCTCCTATGTCAATTCCGTCGTCCTAGGCGGTGAGCAGCAAGCCTACGTTATGGGAGCATACCTTCGGACTGTTTACGTGGTGGACCTGACATCGAATCACGTGACTGCGCAGATCCCGGTGGGCTACCCCGCCTGGTATGGCGCCTTCAGCGGCGCTCCGCCAACCATCTCGATCGACGTAAAACCGGGTGTCGACAGTACGATTCAGCAGAAAGCGGGTGGGGCAGTGGCCGTGGCCATACTGGCGTCGTCTACATTCAATCCACTTGTGGGAATTAACATCTCTTCGCTACATTTCGGTGCTACGGGGGCCGAGGCAAGCTTGGTTTCGTGTGGCCGGGATGGCGAAGACGTAAACAAAGACAAATTGCTCGATTTGGTGTGTCATTTTGACGTCCAGATCAGCGGTTTGCAACTGGGCGCAACGCAGGCCTATTTGCAGGGGCTCACGGTAGCGGGTGACCCGGTGTCCGCAGTGGCGCCGGTGGTGGTCAAGTAGATTCCATGCACCCTACCGGACAAGAGTATAAATTTTCTTCATGGTGTTCACCAAACGTCTTCGCGCGGGAGTTCGTCGCCGAGATCCTAGTGGATCACGTTGAAGAAGCGCCACTACTCGCGCCGGTACGCGGAGGGTGTGTGTGCTTCAGTTCTGTTCCAGCTGCGATCGGCAGGTATTCTTTTTTCCCCGATCTGTTCGTCATCTCGGACCAATCGTTGCTCGAAAAGACTCTGGCCCAGCCCCCAGCACAGTTCCATGTCTACCTGGGGCACTGCGAATGGGGCGCCGGGCAGTTGGAGTCGAGGACGGCGGGTGGTATATTTTCTCCGGCCGAAGCTAAGAGGTGTTCGATCAGAAACCTGAGTACCTCTGGGCGCGCCTCATTACTCAGACCTCGTCTAAGTTGCAGTTCGCGGGCCTGACGCCCCGGCATTAGCATCTGTGGTGAGGCGGGATCGGACCCGTACGTTACTTCCGCTACCCGAATCCAGACACGCGAAACGCCAAGTACGTTAATGCTGCACAACGTCCGCTCGGTCTGGCTTCCCACAACGAGTTTCGGCCCGATGTCTTAGGCGACTACACAGAGTTGGGAGCGTTCAACGCTACGCTGTTAATCACGAGCCATATAGGCGAGGGGGTCCGCGCAGACCGGCTTCTGAGCCTATAACTGCGAGCCTGGCGATAGGAAGTCTATCCGCTAGGACTGCTCAATTTCTGCGAAAGTGAACAAAGCTTTGAGGTGAAGCCCCAGTTCCGTCAATGCTTCAGCTCCGCCAGTCTGCCTATCGATGACACACAAAGCCGAGAGCGGAACCAGGCCATCCGCCTTGAGCTTGGCCAGCGAGTCTGCCAGCGCGCCACCACTAGAGACGACATCCTCAACCAGAACGAAGCGTTTGCCCTTGAGTGACGTGCCTTCCGCATAGCGGCAGGTGCCGTACTTTTTGGGTTCCTTCCTTATGAAGGCAGCGGGAATGCCGGTAACTTGGCTTAACATTGTGACGATTGGAATCCCGCCCATTTCAAGACCAGCCAACACTTCGGTTCCTTCGGGTAGGAGGTGGCTCAGCGCTATCGCAATGTCGCGAAGTAGTTGCGGATCTGCTTCAAACTGGTACTTGTCAAAGTAGGTGTCACTCACCTCGCCGGAACGAAGAACAAACCGCCCGGACAAGCGGGCAGAGCGTCGGATTCGTTCTGGCAGCGAGAGCATAGACAATGTCTCCAATGATAGAGGATTGGCTTCAGCTGGCCTTCCCTCACGTACCGCTCATTTTATGAGCTTCTAATTGTGAACTTCTGGCCTAGACTGACCGGCAGCCTGCCAGTATCTTCCGTTAGGAATCTGGCGAGCGGGATAGCTACTGGTATGGTCCGCCGCAGAAACCGAACTCGGGGACTCACCACCGGGAAACGTTCGTCTCGTCCCAGCTACACCGCCCGTCGCCCTATTGGGCGAGCGCCGGGCGGCTCCGCCGGGAACGAGACTCACGGAGGACTTTTGCCTTCAGCATGGGGCAAAACAAAGGAGGCGACTGAGATTTAAAAGGAGATCTCATATGGAACTACACGCGATTGGTATTGACTTAGGCAAGACCGTGTTTCACTTGGTTGGCCTCGATTCAAGCGGAAAGGTCGTCGTTCGCAAACGGTGTTCTCGTACGCAACTCCTGGCATACACCGCCAACGTGCGCGTCCAAGTGATCGGGATGGAAGCTTGCAGCGGATCCCATTTCCTCGGGCGAGCCCTGCGAGTTCAAGGTCACGATGTACGTCTGATGCCCGCCCAGTAAATCAAGCCTTATATAAAGACGAACAAGAGCGACTACATCGATGCGGAAGCCATCGCCGAAGCAGTACATCGGCCGACGATGCGCTTCGTGCCGATCCAAACCGAGGAGCATTTGGATTTGCAGGCCGTGCATCGAGTGCGAGAGCGCTGGGTGATGCGAAGGACCGCCGTGGTCAACCAGATTCGCGGCCTCCTGCTCGAACGTGGCCTTACTCTGCCCAAAGGCCGAAGTCATGTGGATCATGCGCTTCCTGAGATCTTAACGGATCCCGCCTTGAGACTGTCGGGCTCGCTTCGTGTGCTGCTGGGTCAGCTGCAGCTAGAACTGGAACAGCTGACGGCGCGCATCGAGCAGATGGACGCAGTGATCCAGCAAACGGCCCGAGAGAACGAGGCTTGCCAACGGCTCACGGCCAT
>DASYSG010000086.1:0-4879 GCA_036003585.1 Bryobacteraceae bacterium
CGGCAACAAAATACTTTTGGAACCAGCGACAGACAGAGGGGTGGTCGTTGGCGCGTAGGCAAACCAGCCCGGATATCCATGCTGGAAGAGATTGTAGTAACTGAAGTTCCCTTCGATCACTGTGTTGTTCGTGATACGCACATCGCCTGCACCTGCGGCGAGCTGGCGGCGCAACTGGCTGGAGTCGACATAGCCCTCGCCGTCACCCAGCAACAGATTTGTACGATAACCGAACATACGGTTCTTGCCGAAGCGCCCGCCCAGATCGGTATGAATGGTCCCGACGCTTCGTCCCTCATAATCCAGCTCGATTTCGCCGAGCCTTTCGTCAGTGGGGCGCTTGGTCACGAAGTTGAACATGCCCGAAGGATTGGCAGGACCATAGAGAGGCCCACCCAGACCGTTGATCACCTCGATCTGTTCGTACTCCTCCAAGGCCGATGGCGTGGTGACCGCGATTCCCATTCCATCCTTGCGATCGTTCTGCATATTGCTTCCCTGCATACCGCGGGTCTCGGGACGCAGAACCTCGGGGCCTTGCATCTCCTGAAACATCACCAGAGGAAGATACTTGGCAGCTTCTTTGAAGTTTCTCGACTGCGTATCGTCGATCAATTGACGCGAAATCACGTTGACCGTGTAAGGAAGATTCAGTATCGGAGTCGTTCCGAGCGGTCCGCCCGTTTCCACATTGTCCACGCGATAGGCATTCTCGACGTTGGCGGCCGTGACGTTCACGGTGTCGGTGGCACCCGCGAGGGTCAGGGCAAAGTCGAAATTAACTGACTGGCCCGCAGCAACTTTGAGTTCGGGGCTCGTGCTCGTCTTGAAGCCCTTGACGTCGGCCGCGACCACGTAGCCGCCTGGCTCCAGAGACAGGAATTTGTACACGCCTTGGCCATCGCTCACAGTGGTGATCTTAGCTTTCGTTTGTTGATTGGTGAGAGTGACCTGGGAACCCGAGACGACAGCTTGATCCGGATCTTTCACGACGCCCGTTATCTGGCCGCTATTCGCGGCAGTCTGCCCAAATGCCGAAATCGCCAGCAGAATATATGCAATACATTTCATATATAACCACGGACTCCTCACTTACGCTCTGTGTTCAAGAATAGACTCATCCTTAGGAGTATGGGAATATGATGTTCACGGCCTATTTCGAGCCTGGATATATGAAGCATAGTGCCACATTCGGGCGGGTTGTGGTCAACGTATTCATTGGATTCATTGTCGGGCTGGCAGGTGGCTTGGTCGGGCTAGGAGGCGCTGAGCTGCGACTTCCTTATCTGGCAGGTACGCTTCGCCTTCCCTTGAGAACGGCCATTCCGGTAAATCTGGCGGTCAGCCTGATAACTCTTCTCGCCGCGCTGCCCACGCGCCTCTATACACTTCGTACGGCGAGCCTGATACCGTTCCTATACGAAACGACGGCTCTAGGGCTTGGGGCGATTGTGGGCGCTTATGCGGGAGTGAGTTGGCTCAGACGCCTTTCACCGGCAGCACTGACGCGAGCAGTTTTCGCGCTGCTCCTGACGCTCGGCCTGGTGATGATGGCTGAGTCGGTTGTCTCGATTGCCCCTCTTGGCGTGTTGCCAGCCAGGATGCTTCTCAAGATCATCTCCGGCCTGGTTTTGGGTTTCGCAATCGGCGCGATCAGCGGGCTCTTAGGAGTGGCAGGGGGCGAGGTGATCATCCCGACTTTAATCGTAGGATTTGGCGCCCCCATCAAAGTGGCCGGATCGCTCAGTCAGATGGTGAGCATTCCTACGGTACTGACGGGATTTGTGAGGCATTACCGTGCCGGCGCTCTGAATGATCGAGAGATTATCATGCGGCTGATTCTGCCGATGGGCCTGGGAGCGATCGCCGGCGGTGTCGGCGGCGGACTACTTTCTTCTCTGGCTCCGTCCAGCTTGCTAAAAGCGATGCTTGGCGTGATCCTGATCGTATCCTCGATCAAAGTTAGAAGGAGGCTGCGCTGATCCACATCGAAATCGAACCGGTATGGCGTTTCAAGCGAGATGACGAAACGCAGTCCATCATGGTCATGCTCGATTTCCTGAACGAAATTCGAGTGACGGGAAAGATCGGCCGGGCTGCGGAGAGAGCCGGTGTGTCTTACCGGCACGCGTGGAATCTGATCGAGAAATGGTCTGCCTTCTTCGAGGCGCCTCTGGTCGAGAGAAAGCAGGGACGCGGAACCAGCCTGACTGAATTTGGTGGCAAGCTTGTGTGGGCCGGGCAGCGGCTTCAGGCGCGCCTGGGACCTCAACTCCAGAATCTCTCTCAGGAGTTGGAAACTGAGATCAACCAATTTCTCCCGCACGGCCCTTCGATTATCCGCGTGCATGCCAGCCACGGATTCGCGGTTTCGAAGTTGAGAGAACTGCTCAGCCGCGAAGCTGATCTCGGCGTGGATCTCCGGTACGTCAGTAATCAGACCTCCCTGGTTTCTCTCGCGCACGATGGATGCGAGCTGGCCGGCATGCACCTGCCACAAGGGGAATTGCGGCAGAGGAGCATCGACGCCAGCAAGGGTTGGTTGACTCCGGGCGTTCATCGGGTTATCGGCCTGGTGACTCGCGAGATGGGCCTGATGGTCAAGCGTGGAAATCCGCTGGGCATCACCTCGCTCCAACGGCTGCTGGATCCGGAGGTTCGCTTCGTGAACCGCGATCCCGACTCTGGTACCCGCTTGCTGTTCGATCAGTTCCTGGCGCAACACGAGCTCGATGGTTCACGCATCAACGGCTATGAACAGGTCGAATTCACCCATGCGGCTGTCGCGGCCTATGTCGCCAGCGATATGGCGGATGTGAGTTTTGGTGTGGAAGCTGCGGCCCGGCTGTTCGATCTTGATTTTGTCCGCTTAGTCACGGAGGACTATTTCTTTGTCTGCCGGAAGCAGCTCCTGGAACTGGAATCGATTAAACGCGTGCTGGCGATCATGCGAGGTGAAGAATTCCAAACGGCTATTTCAGGGCTGCCAGGCTATAAATGCAAAGACGCCGGAATTGTCAAGACGGTTCGAGAGGTCTTCCATCTGTCCACCTGAGCTGGGTTCTACCGGGCGGGCACGGGTTGCCGCTCGGGCAGCATCACACCACCCCCGAAGCTCATACGCTCGGGTGGAGGGCCGCCCTTAGTGATCTTCACCGCGCAATACTTGAACTCGGGAATCTTCCCGAATGGGTCGAGCACTGGGTTGGTCAGCATGTTCGCTGCCGCCTCATAGTAGCAGAAGGGGACGAACACTGTGCCACGGGGCATTCCATCGTCGGCGCGCGCGTAAAGTGAGATGCGGCCACGCCGCGATTCGATGGTGATCGTGTCGCCAGGCGGGACGCCCAGTTTTTCAAGATCGAGCGGATGCACTGACGCAACCGGTTCCGGCTCGATCGAATCGAGCGCCGATGCACGGCGCGTCATCGACCCGGTGTGCCAGTGTTCGAGCTGGCGCCCGGTGATCAGCACCATCGGGTATTGAGCGTCCGGCCGTTCGGCGGCCGAGATCAGGTCGGCGGGAACGAACTTGGCTCGTCCCGATTCCGTCGGGAAGTCCTCGATGAACACCACCGGATCTCCCGGATCGCCTTCCTTCACGCACGGATAGGTAACAGACGACTCGCGTTCCAGGCGATCCCAGGTGATGCCGGCGATCGAATCCATGCAGGTTCGCATCTCATTGAATACTTCGCTGGGATGAGTGTAGAACCAGTCAACACCCACGCGGCGAGCCAGCTCGTTTAAAATCCAGAAATCTTCCTTGGCGTCTCCGGGGGGCTCAATCGCCTTACGGCCGAGCTGCACCATGCGATCGGTATTGGTGACGGTGCCGATCTTCTCGGGCCACGCGGTGGCAGCCAGTACGACGTCGGCAAGGTACGCAGTTTCGGTGAGAAAGATATCCTGGACAACCAGGTGATCGAGTGTGGCCAGCGCTTCGCGGGCATGGTCGACGTCCGGATCGGACATCGCCGGATTTTCGCCCATGACGAACATGCTGCGAATCTCGCGCCTCTTGGCGGCATGCAACGTCTCGACGACCGTAAGGCCCGGATCGGGATCGAGCCCGATCTTCCAAAGTTTTTCGAACCGCTGCCGCGCCGCAGGTTTGCCAACGCCTTGATAGTCGGGGTAGAACATCGGAATGAGCCCAGCGTCCGAAGCGCCCTGCACATTGTTCTGCCCGCGCAACGGGTGGAGCCCCGAGCCCGGCTTACCGATCTGGCCGGTCGAAAGCGCGAGAGCGATCAGGCAGCGTGCATTGTCGGTGCCATGAACGTGCTGCGAGATACCCATGCCCCAGAAGATGATCGACGCCTTCGATGTCGCGTACAAACGCGCGACCTCGCGAATGGTCTGCGCGTCGATACCGCAGATCGGGGCCATCAGTTCCGGTGAGAACTTTTTCACGTTCTCGGCGAGCGCTTCGTAGCCGGAAGTGCGATCGGCGACGAATTTCTTGTCGACCAAGCCCTCCTCGACGATGACGTGCAGCATCGCATTGAGCAGCGCCACATCGGTGTCGGCTTTGAACTGGAGATTGTAGGTGGCGTGCCGGGCCAGATCGCCGCGACGCGGGTCAGCGACGATCAGCTTCACTCCCGATTTGGCGGCGTTCTTGATAAAGGTCGCGGCGACAGGATGATTCACCGTCGGATTCGCGCCAATCAGAAAAATGACCTCCGCGTTCGCGGCGTCGCGTACCTGATTCGACACCGCGCCCGAGTTGATGCCTTCCATCAGCGCCGCCACGCTCGACGCATGGCACAGACGCGTGCAATGGTCCACGTTGTTCGAGCCGAAGCCCGTCCGAACCAGCTTCTGGAAGACGTACGCCTCTTCGTTGGTGCATTTGGCGGAGCCGAAACCCGCG
>DASYSG010000087.1:0-139812 GCA_036003585.1 Bryobacteraceae bacterium
AAAACGAAAATGCTCACCCGAAGGTGAGCATTCGCGCCTCCCCGCTGTCGCGGGGTGATGTACATGGGAG
Source organism: Bryobacteraceae bacterium (assembly GCA_036003585.1). Taxonomy (GTDB): domain Bacteria; phylum Acidobacteriota; class Terriglobia; order Bryobacterales; family Bryobacteraceae; genus Palsa-187. The sequence continues at coordinate 71 of DASYSG010000087.1, forward strand.
AATCAGATTCGACGGTTTCGCAACCGCCAAAACCTGGTTGTGATTGCGATATTAGGGCTTCGTAGCAGATGAAGTCAAGGGAAAAAACTTAGCTTGCGATTCTGCTCGTAATCCGCTGAATCGAAGATACTTGTCTGATTGTGCAGAAGTGCATCGTTTGTGGAAAAACTGTTCCTAATCCGATTTCCCTAGGGCCTGCTTTCCGTGTAAGAGTGCGGAACGTCAAGGCTTACTTATCCCCGATCCGCAGCAACTGAAAGGGGTCGTCATGACCCGGCTTTCCCAGTTTTCTGCGTAGAATCCGGAAGCCTCCGAACCCGACTCCCACGATGATGCTCAGTGCAATCAGTACCCCTGAGAGCACGAAGATATTGAGAAACAAACGGTAGAGCAGCAGGCCCTGATTCACCGGAACTTTCTCATTCAGCGTGAGATTTCCCGCGTATTGGACCCCGCCCAGGACCCGTTCGGCCGCGTCCGCATCGGGCGGCTGTACTATTACACCCACCCACGGACCGCTCCGTTTGGCGATCGCGCCCGGCAGTTTCGAGAATTCCTCCTGCCGCTCTCGGGCGATATTGGGTGTCGGGTAGCTGAAAATGACTAGGGTCAGGTCGCCTTTGGGCGTTCTATAGCGCCCCAGTTGGGCTTCGGTACCCAGGTGAAAGGCTGCCAGGGACGGGGCGATCCTGGGCTCAAAGCGGGCCAGGGAAACCGGCCCCAGAATATACCGCTGGGAATTGGGGATCAGCCCATCCTGGGGGAGATAGCTGGCCAGGGCAGGGAGCGGGGCGTTGTCCAGCTGCGGGAGCCGGGCAAAGAGCATTTCGAGGTCCTTTTGTTCCGGGACCTCGCCGGAAACCTGAAAAACATAGTTTCCGTAGGCAAAGATAGCTCCGTCCGGCGTTTTGGCCGAGAGGGCCGACAGCTTCGCCGGTGTGGCATCCGCTGGACGCCGCGCTTCAAAGAGTCCGAAAGCGCCGGTGGAATCGCGAAGCCGCCAGGCGGTAGCGGTAAAACGTTTTGCCGAGTTCTTGTATTCAGCCTGCTCGGCGGAGATGAATCCGAACTCCTGGTACAGCACCGGGTCCTGCGCTGCCAACGTCTTGGTTTCGCCCCTGGCGAAATCGCCGATCTGGTCGGGCAGGATCGCTGCGCCGAGCGGTAAGACGGCCAAGAATAGGACTAACTCCCGCAGCATTTTTTGTACTTCTTTCCGCTGCCGCAAGGGCAAGGATCGTTACGCCCGACCACCTTCTTAGCGAGCACCGGCTGTTTCTTGGTCGAGCTTTCGCCGCCCACGAACTGCAACTCGGCCAGTTCCTTTTCCTTCTTGCGCTCGATCTTGCGCGTGAAGTCCAGCACCGAGTTCTGCGCGGCGCGGGACTCAATTTGCCGCTGCTGCGCGGCAACTCCCACGGCTTCGGGCTCGTCTTCTCCGCGGCCTCCGTCTTCGTCTTCCTCATTCCACAATTCAGGATGCGGCACATTGGCATCCGCCGGACCTTCGGCGCGCTGGAGGAAGAACAGATACCGGATGGTCTCGTCCTCGATGCGGTCCATCATGTCCTGGAACAGCACGTACGACTCTTTCTTATATTCGACCAGCGGATCCTTCTGGCCGTAGCCGCGCAGTCCGATGCCTTCCTTCAGGTGATCCATGGACAACAAGTGGTCCTTCCACTGGTTGTCGATGACGTTGAGCATGATCATCCGCTCGGTCTCGCGCAGCAGCGGCGCGCTGAGCATGTCTTCTTTTTCCTGATACTTCTTGGTAAGCTGCTCGAGAATGTCCGCCTCGGCCTGGTTACGGTGCAGGTTCAACAGATCTTCGGTGCGAATCTTGACGCCGAATTGGGTGAGCACGTCCGTTTCGAGCCCGGTCCAATCGTAGTTGCTGGGGTGCGCTTTTTCAGGCAGGCGCGCATCCACGAACGACCCCAGGATGCCCTCGATAATTTCGTGGACGCGCTGCTTCTGGTCGATGCCTTCCAGCAGGCCGCGGCGCATGCCGTACACCGCCTGGCGCTGCTTGTTCATCACGTCGTCGTATTCAATGATATGTTTGCGGGCGGCGAAATTCTGCGCTTCCACGGCCTTCTGCGCGGCCGCGATGCGCTTGGTGATCATCTTGCTCTCAATCGGCACGTCTTCTTCCATGCCCAGCCGCAGCATCAGGTTCTGCATGCGCTCGCCGCCGAAGATGCGCATCAGATCGTCTTGCAGCGATAAATAGAAGCGCGCCGATCCGGGATCGCCCTGCCGTCCCGAACGTCCGCGAAGCTGGTTATCGATACGCCGCGAATCGTGCCGTTCCGTGCCCAAAATATGCAGACCGCCCAGATCGACAACCTCGTCGTGTTCCTGCTGGGTTTCCTCTTTGAATCGCGTAAAGAGGGCATCCCATTCCTGGCGCTCCGGCGATCCTACCGCCGCGGTCTGCATCACGTCGGGATCCTTATTCTCCTTGCGCAGCCGCTCCTTGGTCATGAACTCCGGATTTCCGCCGAGCAGAATATCCGTTCCGCGGCCGGCCATGTTGGTCGACACCGTGACCACGCCTTTGCGCCCAGCCTGCGCGACCAGAAACGCCTCGCGCTCGTGATTCTTGGCGTTCAAGACCTCGTGCCGGACACCCATCTTGCTCAGAATTTTCGACAGCTTCTCGGATTTCTCGACCGAAACCGTACCCACCAGGATCGGCTGCCCCTTGGCGTGAATTTCCTGGATTTCCTTGGCGGCGTTACGGAATTTTTCTTCTTCCGTGCGGTACACCATGTCCTGGTAATCCGTGCGCTGCAGAGGCCGGTTGGTCGGGATTTGCGTGACTTCTAGTCCATAGATCTTCTCGAATTCAGCAGCTTCCGTATCGGCCGTTCCGGTCATGCCGGCCAGCTTCTTATACATGCGGAAGTAGTTCTGGAAGGTGATGGTCGCCAGCGTCTGGTTCTCGCGCTGGATCTTGACGCCTTCCTTGGCTTCCACAGCCTGATGCAATCCGTCCGACCAGCGCCGGCCCGGCATCAGGCGTCCGGTGAACTCATCGACGATAATGACTTCGTCCTCTTTTACGACATAGTCTTTGTCGCGCTGAAACAGCACGTGGGCCTTGAGCGCCTGCTGCACATGGTGGTTGACCTCCATGTTGGCGGCTTCATACAGATTGCCCATGCCGAGCAGCCGCTCGATTTTAAGCGAACCTTCCTCGGTCAATCCCACGCTGCGATGCCGCTCGTCGACGGTGTAATCGCCGGTGGTCCATTTCTGGCCCGGCTCCTTGCCCTCGATCACCTCGCCGCGGATCAGGCTGGGAATCAGCCGGTTGATCTTGTAGTATTTGTCCGTCGATTCCTCGCTGGGACCGGAAATAATGAGCGGGGTCCGCGCTTCGTCGATCAGAATCGAGTCCACTTCATCGACGATGGCGTAGTTGAACATCTTGAACTGGGTGCCCTTACCGTCGACGGCGGGCACAGTGATGGGTTCGATGGTCCGCTGGACACATTCCGCCACGCGAAACTTCATGTTGTCGCGGAGATAATCGAACCCGAATTCGTTGTTGGTGCCGTAGGTGATGTCGGCCGCGTAGCTGTTGCGGCGCTCGCTGTCGTCCAGATCGTGCACGATCACACCGACGCTCAGGCCCAGGCCCTTGTAGATCCGGCCCATCCACGCCGAATCGCGCTCGGCCAGATAATCGTTGACCGTGACCACATGGACGCCGAGCCCGGAGAGCGCATTCAGGTAAACCGGAAGCGTCGCGACCAGCGTCTTACCTTCGCCGGTCTTCATTTCCGCAATTTTGCCCCTGTGGAGCACAATACCGCCGATCAACTGAACATCGAAATGCCGCATATTGAGAATGCGGCGCCCGGCTTCGCGCACGGTGGCGAACGCGGGGATCAGAATATCGTCGAGCGAAGCGCCTTGGGCGATCTGCTCCTTGAACGTGACCGTTTGCGCGGCCAGTTCCTGATCGGACAGCTCCTGAATCCGTCCTTCCATATCGTTGATGGCCGCGATCAGCGGGCGCATGGCCTTGATGTCGCGCTCGTGCTTGGTGCCGAAAACCTTCGCCATCATTTGCTCAATGGGCATAATCGAACCTCCCGTAATTTACAGTTGGACAACGTTCGGGTTGCGGGTTTTCAGCGAAATTAGCAGCGCAGCTGGTCGCGATGTTGCGACCGGGGAGAGAAGGGAAGGACCGTACGGCTCGATACCAGCCAGACCGAGTGTTTGAGTGGAGTCACCGCCAGGGCCGCGACCGGCAAGACGGCTTGCGGCGACGGCCTCTCTGCCTGGACGTTCAGCGCGGACGACTCGTCCAGCGGCGTGACGACGGAAAGCAGCAACCGGCGCGTCAGCGAATTCGACTTATGCTCGCTCGATACGGCGGGACCAGTCGCCATGACCGCCGTGAGGGCCGAGAGGCCGATCAGCGGTGCCAAGCTTGCCAGGATGAGTCGCCCGAATCGCACGGAAGTCCTTCTATTGCCGATTTTAGCACTTGTGGGGCGGGTTTGTATCCGGCAAGGGGGATGGGAAAAGGGGACACCTCCTAACTTCTGCAAAGCCAGTAGCAGAGCGAACACCAGGAGGTGTCCCTTTTTCCCGGATTGTATCCTGCGACTGGTTGGTAACCGCGTCCAGCGCCGATTCAAAATCGGCGCGCAGGTTGAAAACCTGCGCCACGCACGGCGAATGTTAATCTAGAAGCAGAATGCTCCCGAAGCTCATTTCCATCGGAAGCTTTTACCTTCCGACCTATGGCGTCATGGTCGCCCTCGCGTTTCTGGCCGGGCTGTGGGTCACGGTAAAGCTCGCGCGCCGCAGCGGCCTGAATCCTGAGCTGATCACGAACCTGGCGGTTTATGTGGCCCTCGCCGGCATGCTGGGCGCCAAGATCCTGATGATCGTGTTCGACTGGCACCGCTACATGGCGAATCCCAGCGACATCTTCTCGCTGGCGACGCTCCAGGCGGCGGGTGTTTTTCAAGGCGGGCTCATTCTCGCGCTGGTCACCGCAGTCCTCTACATGCGCCAGCAGAAGATGCCGCTGCTGGGCACGTCGGACGCCTTCGCTCCCGGACTCGCGCTGGGCCATGCGATCGGCAAGATCGGCTGCTTCGCCGCCGGATGCTGCTGGGGAACGGAATGCAATCTGCCCTGGGCGGTAAAGTTTCACGACCCGGCGGCCTACGCGCTCACCGGAGTCCCTCTCGAAGTCTCCCTGCATCCGGCTCAGCTCTACGAATCCGGCTCGGAAGCCCTGGTGTTCGGATTCCTCTATTGGCGATTCGGCCGGCAACACGCGCCCGGCCAGATCATCGGATTGTACCTGGTGCTCAGTTCGGTGCTGCGTTTCTTCATCGAATTCACCCGCAATCATGAGCAGGCGCTGCCTTTCGGCTTGCCTTTATCGATTACGCAGTGGATCGCCATAGGGTTGGCCGCCGCGGGCGCGGTCTTGTTGGTCCGGGCGCGCCGACCCGCGGCCGTGCGCCAACCTGTACACGCCTAAATAAACCCGACGATTCTGCCGATCTCTGCGCAAGGATGCGTGTGCGCCGACACAACCGGGAACGAGGATTTGTCCTGATCGCGATGTCCGTCGCGATGGTCCTGATGCTGGCCGTGATGGGCTTGGCCTTCGACTTTGGCCGCATCTACATCGCCCGCAACGAAGCTCAGGTATTCACCGACGCCGCCGCCATGGCAGCTGCTTCCAAACTGGACGGAACCGATGTTGGATTGGATCGCGCGCGCCAGGCTGTCGGCAGGCTGCCGATGCGCTGGAATCTGGGCACACGGCCGTTCACCGGAATCCTGGTGGAGTTCAGTCCGGACAAACAGAGTTGGGCCCGCGTCACAGCTCCGGACAATGAAGTGGAGATCACGTTTCTGCGCGCGGCAGGCGGACCAGCCGTGTTCACCGTGCCCGCGCACAGTGTCGCGGCAACAAAACCAGTGAGGCTGGTGGAGTGACCAGAAAAAACCAGCGGGGTCACGCGATGATCGAGCTCGCCCTATCGGCGGGCGTGATGGTGGCTTGTCTGGCCGGCACGATCCAGTTCGGTTACACCTTCTACATCTACAACGAGCTGGTGACGGCGGTCGGCAACGGCGGGCGCTACGCGGCTATGCGAACATTTCGCGCCGCCGGATCACGCGATGTCGAAAAAGGCAAAGCGGCGATTCGAAATATGGTGGCCTATGGCGATCCGCGTCCCGCACCGGATGTCTTGCCGCAAGCGGCAAATCTCAAGCCGGAGCAAGTGCAGGTCGATTGGGTCATGGACGAATCCGGCACCCGGCCTGTAGCGATCAACGTCTCCATCGTCGATTACACTGTGGACGCCGCATTCGGAATGTTTCGCTTCACTGGAAAACCGGCCGTGGAGTATCCCTTCGTGGGAACATTCGCACCCTCGGAGAGCGAGCCGTGAGAAGGGCAAACCAAGCCGGCCAAAGTATGGTGGAAGCCACGCTTGTGCTCCTGGTGTTTTTCACGCTGCTGCTCGGCGTAATCGATTGCGGCCAGGTTTTATTCGCCCATGAATCCCTGGTCGAACGCGTGCGGTCGGCGGTGCGCTGGGGCGTGGTGCATCCATGGGGACAGGAGAGCGGCGCGGACCAGATCGTCAATCTGGTGCTGTACAACCAGACGGACACACCCCGCGGCGATACGCCCGCGTTTCTAGGGATGCAGCGCGAGAACGTGGTGGTGCGTCACATCGCGCCGTCCGAACGTCCCGACGATGAAACCCTCAGCGTGAGCATCGTGAATTTCCAGTCGCAATTTTTCTCTCCATGGTTCGCACGAACCGTGGTGAGCCCCCGCGCGGTGTCGATCACGGCCCCGATGGCGGCGCGATCGGCATCCAGTTCCGCCCGGATCTACTCGCAGCCGTGAGTGGCCAAGTGATCGTTTAGTTTCCTGCGGGCAACCTGGTAGGCACGGCGGGCGGTCTCCACGCGCAAGTGAGCCTTCTCGAAGGTTTCTCCCATGCTTCGCTGTAAAACGGCGATGCTGTCGGCGTAAACCTTCAGATCGGCTCGCAGGCGCGCCCTCAGAATTTCGCGAGTTTTGCAGTCGGGAGCCTCTGCGGCGTGCATTACGATGGGATCATTCCCGCGTGGATGCGTTACGCGCAAAAACTGCCCAAAAAGGTACTATGACCCGCTATTCTGGAGGTTGGCTACCCTCAAACCGTTTCAACCTTATCGCTACACACTGAAGGCCGGCGATCCGGCCAACCTGCTCACCCAGCCTTACGATAAGATCAACCCGGCCATGCAGGCGAAGTACCTCGCCGCCAGCCCCTACAATCTGGTACGGGTGATTTTAGGCGAGCGCCACAGCGCGGATACTCCTTCCGACAACGTCTATACGCGAGCCGCGAAGCACTTGGAAGATTGGACACGCGATGGCATTCTGGCGCAGGATCCGAAGCCCGGGTTCTATGCGTACTTTCAGGATTTCGTAGTACCGGACACGAATGAGCGCGCTACACGCATGGGTTTTATCGGGCTCGCCAAAGTCGAGGATTACTCGGCGGGCGTGGTGTATCGCCACGAACAGACTCTGTCTGGTCCGAAAAAAGATCGCCTGGAACTGCTGCGCCACACGCGTGGACACTTTGGACAGATTTTCATGCTGTATCCGGATCGCGAAGGGTCGGTGGATCACGTTTTGGCCGGCGCTGCGGCGGCGACACCCGCGCTGGATGTTCTCGACGAATACGGAGCGCGCCACCGGCTGTGGCCTATCACCGATGAGGCGACCACCAAACTTATGCAGTTGCTGATGAGTGACAAGAAGCTGCTGATCGCCGACGGGCACCATCGCTACGAAACGGCTCTGGCCTATCGCGACGAGAATCCCGGTGTCCCAGGCGCTCAGTACGTCATGATGACGTTCGTCAATATGTACTCTCCCGGACTGAAAATCCTGGCGACGCATCGGGTTTTACGAAATCTCGAAGGGTTTCAGGCTGCGGCGCTGCTGGCGAAAGCTCGCGCAAGTGGATGGTCGGTGAGCGAGGGAATGCCGGAACGCGGGGCTCCCGCTGACATCGTGCGAATCGGACTGGTCGCGTCCAGCCGAGCCTACGTTCTGGAGCGACCGCGTCGCGACGGAGAACTGGACGTCCCCGTGCTCCACACCGAAATCCTGGGCGGCTTGCTGGGCATCAGCGAAGAATCCGTGAGGGATGAGAGATACATAACTTACGTGCGCGGAATCGACGCGGCAGTGGCCGAAGTCCGCGAAAAGGGCGCGCAGGCGGCGTTTCTGCTGGAGCCGACGCCCATAGAGGATATGGCCCGCATCGCGTTCGCGGGCGGCGTGATGCCGCAGAAGTCGACCGATTTCTATCCGAAGCTCTTAAGCGGCGTCACGATTTATCGATTGTGATGACGGGCGACAAGATCACCTGTCCTACTTCAATTGGGAAAAGGGACAGGTCCCGCTGTCCGGACACGTTGACAGGTATTCAGAACTAGGACCTGTCCCCTTTTCAGCTTGTGCGGTTATCGTAGGTGCGGTATCACCGTACGCAACAGTGCCGCCACTGTATCTTTCACACGCTCGCCCGTTTCCATCACTTCGGAGTGAGACAGCTTCTGCGGCAGGATACCCGCCGCCATATTCGTCACGCACGAAATTCCGAGCACCGGGATCCCCAGGTGATTCGCCGCGATCACTTCGGGGACCGTCGACATCCCCACCAGGTCGGCGCCTATAGTTCGCAGATAGCGGATCTCCGCGGGCGTCTCATAGCTCGGTCCGGGCAGGCCGGCGTAAACACCCTCTTTGAGAGTCATCCCTAATCTAGCTGCGGCCTCACTGGCAATGGCGCGATAAGCGCTGGAATACGCTTCGCTCATGTCGATGAACTCCGGACCACTCAACGGATTCACGCCCATCAGGTTGATGTGATCGGAAATCAGCACCAGGTTTCCGGGTTTGTAGCTCAAGTTGATCCCGCCGGCCGCGTTGGTGATCACCAGACTCGTCACGCCTCGCCACGCGAGCTCGCGAATGGGATAAGCCACCTGCTGCGCTGTGTAGCCTTCATACAGATGCGCGCGGCCCGCGGCGACAATCACGTCAACACCGTCGAGCTGTCCCGCTACCAGCTTCCCCGCGTGACCCTTTGCCGTCGATACCGGCCAGCCAGGAATATCCGAGTAGGGCTTCTCGACGCGATTCTCCAGCGTATCGGCAAACGCTCCGAGCCCGCTGCCCAGTATTACCCCAATTTTTGATGGGGCGCTCATAACAGCATCCCCGCGATGCAGGCCGACATGAAATTCGCCATGGTCCCGGCGGCCACCGCTTTCATTCCCAGCCGCGCCAGGTCCGATTTCCGGGAAGGCGCCAGCGCCCCGATGCCGCCCACCTGAATCGCCACGGAACTGAGGTTGGCGAAACCGCACAGCGCGTAGGTCGCGATCACGAACGACTTTGGATCCAGCATGCTCCCGATCTTTCCCAAGTCGACAAACGCCACGAATTCATTCAGGATCAGGCGGGTGCCCAGGAGATTTCCCACTGTGGCGCAATCGTTCCACTTCACTCCCAGCAGCCATGCAATGGGCGCGAAGATTCTCCCCAGGATGGCTTGCATGGTGTCCGGCAGCCATCCGAAGTAACGTGTATCGTGAAGCGCGTGGATCCCGCCGTTTACCATTGCGATCAGCCCAATGAACGCAATCAACATGGCCCCGATGTTCAACGCCAGGTGCAGGCCGTCGGCGGCTCCGCGCGCGGCCGCATCGATCACGTTGACGCCGGGCTTCTCCACTTCGATCTTGACCCCGCCCATGGTCGCGGGCTTTTCCGTTTCCGGCATCAGCACCTTGGCCAACATCAGCGTGGCCGGAGACGTCATGATCACGGCTGTCAGCAAATGCCGTATCTCGACGTGCGCGATCAGAACGTAGGCGGCCATCACCGCGCCGGATACGTGCGCCATCCCGCTGGTCATGATGGTGAACAGCTCACTCTGCGTCAGCCCCGCCAGGAAAGGGCGAATCGTGAGGGGAGCCTCGGTTTGCCCCATGAAGATGCTGGCGGCCACGCTGGTCGATTCGGCTCCGCTGGTACCCATCACGCGCTGCATCAGGCTCGCCATTCCGCGCACGAACACCTGCATGACGCCGAGGTAATAAAGAATCGCAAAGAACGAAGCGATAAAGATAACGATCGGCAGCACCTGGAACGCGAATACCGTGCCGAACTGGTCGTTGGGCGCGCCGAGCTTGTCGCCGAAGACGAACCGGCTGCCTTCGAGGGAGTAGCCGAGCATGTTGTTCACGCCGCTGCTCAGTGCCTTGAACCACTCGGCGAGGGGGGTTTTCAGGACCAGGAACGCGAAGCCGAATTGCAGTCCGAGGCCCCAGTAAATCACGCGGGGACGAATCGCCCGGCGGTTGTTTGAGAACAAAAACGCCACGGCAACGATCACGACAAGTCCGAGCAGCCCGGTGAAACGCTGCATGGGAACCGCGGGGAATCAGCCGACGACTTCGAGAATTAGAGCGCGTTCTTCGGGTGCGCTGGAAGAGATGCGGAAAGCGCCTTCCACAAGCTGCGCGGCTTCTTCGACCAGATCTTCGCGCGTATAGTACAAGCGGCACAGCACGCCGCCCGCGTCGACTTTCTGGCCGACCTTAACCTCGAGAATCACGCCCACAGCGGGATCGATGGCGTCGTCCTTATTCTCGCGGCCCGCGCCGATCATGGCGGAAGCCTGGCCGATTCCCTCGGCGTCTATGGCGCTGACGTAGCCCGCCCGCGGCGAGTTGATTTCGCGCGCGCCCGTGGCATTGGGCAGCAGCTCGAAGCGATCCATCACGCGGGCATCGCCGCCCTGCGCCGTGATCACGTCCTTCAGCTTGCGGTATCCCGAACCATCCAGGAGTTTCGATTGCGCCAGCTCGCGTGCTTCCTCCAGCGTAGCCGTGATCTTGCCGACGAAAATCATCCGCGCGGCCAGTTCGAGCGACAGGCGCGTGAGGTCGGTCGGTCCGACGTTCTGCAAAGTCTGCGAAACTTCCATCACTTCGAGCGCGTTGCCGATGGCGAACCCCAGCGGCTGGTTCATGTCGGTGATCAGCGCCTGGACCTTCTTGTCCATGCGGCGGCCGATGCCCACCATCAGTTGCGCCAGACGGCGCGCGTCGATCTGCTTCTTGATGAACGCGCCGGCTCCCACTTTTACATCCAGGACCAGCGCATCGATCCCGGCAGCCATTTTGCGCGCCATAATGGACGTCGCCATCAGGGCGATCGACTCAACGGTCGCCGTGGCATCGCGCAAGGCCTGTAACCGGCCGTCGGCCGGTGCTATCTCCGCGGGCACCGCCGCGAACGCCAGCTTGTGCTCGTTCAGCTGAGCGATGAATTCTTCCGGGGTTAAATTCGTGCGGAGGCCGGGAATCGCTTCCAGCTTATCGAGAGTTCCTCCAGCGAAACCTTGGGCGCGGCCCCCCGTCATGGGGACCACCACGCCTGCTGCGGCGGCCAGGGGAGCTGCCACCAGGCTGGTCTTATCGCCGACGCCGCCGGTCGAGTGTTTGTCCACTTTGATGCCCGCTACCGCGGACAGATCGAGCGACGATCCGGAAGCGATCATACGCTCGGTCATCGCGCTGACTTCGCGGTCGCTCATGCCCGAAAAATACGTGGCCATGAGAAACGCGGACATCTGATAATCGGGAATCTCTCCGCTAAGATAACCGTCAACGAGAGAAGCGATGTCCTCAGGAGACAGTTCTTCGCCATCCCTCTTCTGGTGAATGAGGTCGACAGTTCGCATGTATAAGAACTGAGAGTAGCATACTTGATTGGAAGTAAAGGACAACCATGTCTATTGAGTCAGACGTATTGGAAGCTTTCGAACTGCACTCGCCTGCCGGGATCCGCCAGGTACTAGCGGCCGGGGCAAGCCCAGTCGACCTGATCAACGGCAAGAGACCGATCGACATCTTGATTGAGATGTACGCGCGCTCACCCAAATTCGCAGACTGCCTTCGCGTGATGCTGAACGCCGGAGCGGCAGTGGGTGATCCGCTGCTCGAAGCGGTACTGCTGGATGATGACGCCGGTCTCCGCCGCATCCTGAAGACTTCGAGCGGCGATTTGCAACGCCAGTTATCCCCGTTATGCGCATACACCTCCTGCAAAGGCGTGTCAGCGCTTCATATTTGCGCGGAGTTCAACTCCGTGCGTTGTGCTCAGGTCTTGATCGAAGCGGGTGCTGACGTCAACGCGCGGGCCGACGTCGACTCCGACGGCCTCGGCGGACAGACACCTCTCTTCCACACCGTCAACAGCAACCAAAACTATTGCCGTCCGATGATGGAGCTGTTAGTTGACGCAGGAACCGCTCTGGACATCCGCCTCAAGGGCCTGGTCTGGGGAGACACCATGCCGTGGGAGACCGTCTTGTTTGACGTGACGCCGATTTCGTACGCGCAATGTGGGCTATACCGGCAGTTCCATCGCCGCGAGGAGGACATCTATAGCAACATCGCGTATCTTCACCGGAAACGGTACGGGACGGAATTCAAGATCCGCAACGTGCCCAACAAGTATTTGTTCCCTTGAGTGCACGCGTTTGGCCGTGCACGTGCCTTCAATCGCTTGAAGGAACATTCAATCAAATGAAGAAACTTTTGGCACTGATGATATTGGCGGGGAGTTCCATGTTCGGCCAGGTATCCTTTGGGATCAGCATTGGCGCACCGCCGCCTCCCCGTGTGATTCGGTCTCGGCCCCACAACCCTGGAGCGGGGTATGTGTGGGTGGATGGCTACTGGTACGCCTCAAACAATCGCTATGCCTGGCATAACGGATACTATACGAGGCCTCCTTTTGAGGGGGCGGCGTGGATAGGTCCTCGCTACGAAGGGAACCAGTTTTATGCCGGGTACTGGTCGGGCAACAACCGCCAGGAACAGCATGATCATCGCTGGGATAGGGACAAACGGAACCGGGATTATAACCGGAACTCCGACCAGGACAATCACGACAACGGCAACGGCAACAACCGCGGCAACGGGCGCTAGACCAGAGTCAGGGAGCTGACCATATCGGGTCACGTGACCGGGTATGGTCAGATCGCCACGGGCAAATTCATCCGTTTCGCCAGCGCCGGCCAGCGCGTCGCGGATCTCAGAACAGGAAGGTAGGGGGGCGACAGCAGCAGCATGGCGACCATTTGATCGCTTTGTTCGATTCCTCGCTGCACCCACTCCGCGGCCCGTTCGGCGTCCGAACAGACGCAATGGAATATGGCCAACGCGCAGTGCACTCGATATGTATCCGCATGGCCCAGGCGCTGGAGCATTTCTTGCGCCCGTTCTGGCTCGCCGTTCCGGACCAAAAGTCCGGCAAGCAGGCCCATACTGGGCAGATGCCAGGGGCTTAGAGAAATCCCTTTCTCGACCAGGGCCAGCGCTTCCGGCACAGGCATCCGGATCGCATCGAAGGCCTGGAGCGTGTAGGCTGGCGTGAATTCCGGGTCCAGTTCAAAGACCTTGGCCGCTTCTTCCGCGGCTTCCCTGTCTCTGCCGGCTGCGCGGAGCGAAACCGCGAGACCCGTCCTGTAAATGGGGTTCAGTGGGTCTGCTTCGAGCCCGCGACGGTGCTCCTCGACAGCCTCCGCTGCCCGGCCGACCAGGCGCAGATAAAAATACCCGTACCAATGGCGGATCATCGGCGGAACCGGCTGTGGCGTAAGGGCAAGCCTGAACAGCCGTTCGGCTTCGTTCCAGTCATAGTCAAACACCGCGGCAAAGATAGCCAGCCAGGCGTTGGCTTCCGGAAGATCTGGATCGATTTCGAGGGCTCTGCGCGCGGCCTCGCGCCCCCGAGCCAGCCCTTCCCTGGGTTCCATTAGGCCCGAGGACGCAATGTGAAAGTGCTCGGCCAGAGCGGCATGGGGCAATGCGAAATTCGGATCGAGCGCGATGGCCTGCTGGTAAAATTCGCGGCTCTGGATGAGTGCTTCCCGCGTGAGCTTCCACTGGTAGTGCCGCCCCTTCAGGTACGCCTCATAGGCGGCAACATTGGGCATGTGGTGCTTGCGGCGCTCGGGCTTGGAAGCGAGTTTAGCCTCAAGCACGCCGGCGATGGCGGCGGAGATTTCGTCCTGCACGGCGAATACATCGGCCATTTCGCGGTCGTAGCGTTCCGACCACAAGTGGCTCCCATCGGCTGCGGTAATCAACTGCGCGGTCACGCGGATGCGATTGCCCGATCGCCGCACGCTGCCTTCGAGAATATTGGCGACGCCCAGCGTCTCGGCGATCTTGCGGATGTCGGTGTTCTGCCCCTTGAAAGCGAACGCAGAGGTGCGCGCGATCACCTTGAGGCCGGGCACCTTCACCAGGGCGTTGATGATCTCCTCGGCCAGGCCGTCGCTGAAGTACTCCTGTTCTTTATCGCCGCTCATGTTGGCGAAGGGGAGCACCGCGATGGATGGTTGTTCCGCTGGCCGGGCATGTCCGACCCTTGCCAGCGCCTGCTTTACGTCCGTCATGGTTTGAAACCGTTGCCCCGGCTGCTTGGCGAGACACCGGCTGGCAATGGCGGCTGCCGGCGACGTTAACGGCGCGGGATCGTCACGCAGCACGGCGGCGAGACTATCAAATGCGCGGCGCCCGGCGAGGAGTTCGTAGAGCACCGCGCCGAAGCCGAACACATCTGAGCGCGCGTCGAGCGTCTTGCCCTCGGCTTGTTCCGGTGACATGTACAGCGGCGTGCCGGAGACACCGATGGTGAGCGTTGCTTCGTCGTCCGAGACCAGCTTGGCGAGGCCGAAGTCGAGGAGCTTCGCTCCGCCGGCGGTCATCAGAATATTGCCGGGTTTCAGATCGCGATGGAGAATCCCCTTGGCATGCGCGGCTTCCAGAGCCGCCGCGATCTGCAAAGCCGTACGCACCGCGTCGGCTTCGGCCATGGGTCCCTGGATGGGCGCGCCTTCGACATACTCGAGCACCAGATAGCCAAAACCATCTGGCGATGACCCGACGTCGTAGATCTGGCAGATGTGCGGATGGTTGAGCGCCGCGACGGCTCGGGCTTCCTGCTCGAAACGCGCGCCGTGGTTACCCTTCAATTGCTTGATGGCGACGATACGCTGGAGCCGCGTGTCACGAGCCTTCCACACTTCTCCCATGCCGCCCGCGCCAATCCGCGCAAGAATCTCATACGGGCCGAGTTTATCGCCTGCGGAAAGGGACATGGCGGGTATTCAGCTCAGTTTAGCCGATCAAGGAACAGACGGAACTCGTTAATCGCGGCGCAGAAACTTTCTCATTGACGCAGCGCCGCAAAGTGTGTAGTGTATCACTAGACTAGTACACTTTGTGATTTTTCGACTCAATCCATCCTCGGGTATTCCGCTCTACCTGCAGCTCATTGAGCAGGTGAAGCACGCCGTCGAAACGGGCGCGCTCCACGAAGGCGATCAGCTCCCGACCATCCGCAAGGTCGCGGTGGATCTGGTCATGAACCCCAATACCGTCGTCCGGGCGTACCGTGAATTGGAACACGAGGGGATCCTCGATCTGAGGCACGGCTCGGGGGCGTTCATCAGGGAATCCGCGGGCGGACGGGCGCGGGTGTTGCGCAAGGCACAAGGCCTGGTCCAGTCCGCCCTGGAACGGCTCGCGCCGCTGGGGCTGAGCGAAGACGAGCTTCGCAGAGTGTTTGAGAACGAGCTGGCGCAATCGCGTGCCGCACGCCAATTGGAAGGGAAACCATGATCGACTACATTATCGAGACCAACCAACTCACCAAGTCTTTCCAAGGCCAGCCGGCGCTGCGCGGCTTGGACCTGCGGGTTCCCGCGGGAAGTATTTTCGGCTTTCTTGGCCGCAACGGAGCGGGGAAGACCACCACCATCAAGACTCTGATGGGGCTGCTGCGATCCGACGGCGGGACCGCCCGCGTGTTTGGAAACCTCGTTTCCGATGCTGACCGCTCCATCGAGATTCGCCGGCGAATCGGCTTCGTCACAGAGGACAAGGAACTGTACCCTTACATGACGGTGGAGCAGATTGTCCGCTTTACGCGTCCCTTTTTCCCCAAGTGGCGCGACGATCTGGAGCAGCGTTATCTGAAGATGTTCGAGCTTCCGCCCAAGAAAAAGATCCCCGACCTTTCAAAAGGCATGCGATCGAAGCTCATGCTCCTGCTGGCGATTTCGCGCGGAGCCGAGTTGTTGATCCTCGATGAACCAACCGACGGTCTGGATCCCGCCGCTACCGAAGACGTGCTGCGCGAGCTGGTTGCTATTGCAGCGTCGGAAGGAACCACCATGTTCTTTTCATCTCATCAACTGGCCGAGGTCGAGCTGATCGCCGACTACATCGGAATCATCGATCAAGGCAAGATGATCGTAGCGGGCTCTTTGGACGATATGAAGGCTCAATATCAACGGCTCCAGGTGGTGTTCGCGGATTCCGTGCAGGTTCCCGCGCACTGGGTGGACGGCGTCGAATACGTGCGGCAGGAGGGGCGAGTTGTTTCGATTCTGGCAAGCCACAACGTCGATGCCATCATCGAACAGGCGCGATCCTTGCCGGGCACGGCGGTCGAAAGCTTCCCGGTGACGCTTAAGGAGATCTTCCTGGAACACGTGAGGAGCAACTAAGATGCTGTGGTACAAAGCGTGGCTAGAAACCAGGTTTAGACTGCTGTTTTCGCTCATCGTTGTAAGTCTTGTTCTGGCTTTGTTGTATTCGAAGAAGGCCACCGACGCCCGGGCAGTCGTTGGAAACGCAACAGGATTGGCGGCATTACTATGCATTATGCTTGCAGGTGCGGGAATCGCCACCCAACCTGCGTTTCAGGCGACGAAAGGCCTGCACGGATCGATTCTGTTCACGCTTTCCATGCCGGTGAGCCGGTTGCGCTTGCTCGTGGTCCGAGCCGGCTTTGGATGGTTGGAGATGGCCGGAGGAATTAGTGCAGTGTGCTGCGGTATGTGGATTCTGTTTCCAGTGGGAACGGCGACGGCTCTCGATATGTTGGATTATGCGGGAACGCTTATTGCCTGTGCTTCGGGACTCTATGCCATATCCGTGTTGTTGGCCACTTTCCTCGACGACCAATGGCGCGTTTGGGGCAGCGGACTCGTTTTCGCGGCGCTATGGTGGCTCTTGAATTACACCCCGTTGCCTGCCTCCATGAACATCTTTCGAGCCATGGGAGAGGGTTCACCGCTGGTGGCACACACGATGCCGTGGCTTGCGATGACATTCTCTCTTGCGCTAGCGGCAATTCTGTTTTTCGCAGCGTTCACAGTTGTGCAGCACCGCGAATACTAAGATGGCTTGGATTGCTTCGGAGGAGCGGCGCCGCTATTGGCAAAGTTTGCCGCGGTCGGCATTTGCGTGGATGGCGCTGACGGCCTTCCTCACCTTCGCTTCGGTTGGGCTTGCAGCGAACCTGGTCGACGGCCTGCAATGGCCCTTTTGGTGGGTACTCGTCAAAGCTGCATTGTTCGGCGCGATCACAGCTGTGTCCTTCGCGATCATCCTCCGAAATCCCAAGGCTCGTTTCGTAATCCTCATTCCGATGGTTGTTCTGCTAGTCGTTCTGCCAAAGATTCAGTCGGACCTCCTCGCCAACAAGGTGTTGATAGGGTCCGATTTCGAGGATGTCCGATGGCGGCTGGCAACTGAGGGAATGCTTTCCGGTGCGGCAGCGGCAATAGGCTATGCCGTATTCGTGATCTTCGCGGGGACACAAGGAGTCAAACACGTTCGCGTTCGCACGGAACTTGAACTGGCGGAAAAGCTCCAGCAAACGCTTGCTCCTCCACTCGCAGCGCGCAACGCAGCGTACGAAATTCTAGGGAGGTCCGTGCCCAGCAGCCAAATGGGCGGTGACCTGCTTGACGCCGTCGACGACTGCGGGGCGATGGCCTGCTACGTCGCCGATGTCGCCGGCCATGGAATCCAAGCCGGTGTGTTTATGGGCATGGTGAAGAGCAGCGCCCGGACAGCTTTGCTCCGGCCCAGGCCATTGGAGGGGTTGCTGGCAGATCTGAACAGGGTCCTCTTCGATGTAAAGGGCGGGTCGCCGACTTACGTGACGTTCGCCTGCCTGCGATGCGGTGAGGGCGGCAAAGTCGAGTACACGCTGGCCGGCAACGGGCCGATTCTGCACTACCGCGCGAGGTCAAAAACAACGGCGCAATTGGCGATGGACCAGTTCCCGCTGGGACTATTCGCGAACGCAACATTTGCGAGTGGCACGGTCAAAGTGGAACCCGGGGATATTCTGGCGCTGCTCACGGACGGGATGCCGGAAGTGGAGGACGCCAACAATGAGCAATTCGGACTGGAGCGCATCGCGAAAATTGTGGCGCGAAATGCCGATGGTCCGCTAGCAGATTTAACGGAGATCCTATGGGCCGCGGTCCGGCAGTTCGGACGGCAAACTGACGACGAGACGTTAGTGCTCGTGAGGGCAGGTCAATTCGGTTCCGATTTTTAGGCAGCCCGAAGCAGCACAGTGGTGATGTTGTCGGGGCCGCCGCGAGAACGGGCCGTGGCGATCAACTCTTTGCTCTTGGCTTCCAGCGAGCCTGCGGAAGAGAGGGCGTTCTTGATCTCTTCCTCGCTCACCACTCCATGCAACCCGTCGCTGCATAGCAGGATCAGCATGCCCGGCGTCGGCACGATCCGGTGCGTGTGCACGCGCAGGTTATCCGAGACCCCGATTGCCATGGTCAGCACGTGCCGCATGGGATGGTTCTTGAGGTTCTCCTCGTCGATACCCAACCGCCGGCCCACTTCGTTGACCCAGGTCTGATCTTCGGTGACGGTTTGCAGAGTGCCGTTCTCGAACGTGTACACGCGGCTGTCTCCAACGCTCGCGACCAGAAGATCGCCGCCGTTCTCGACCGCCGCGACCAGCGTGGTGCCCATCCCTTCCATTTGCGGATCGCGCGCGGCCTCATCCATGACGCGCTGGTTGGCGCGGTTGAAAGCCACCACCAGACCGTCGGAATCCATGGCCTTGCCGTTCTGCTCCACGGCCTGCTGGATGGTTTCGGCGGCTAGCCGGGACGCGTGTTCGCCGGCCTGCGCGCCACCCATCCCGTCGGCCACCAGATACAAGCCGAGGGCGGGAACAACCAGGAAATAATCTTCATTATTGCTGCGGACGCAACCGGGGTCGGAAGCTCCATAAGCTTCGAGCATGAGCTTTAAGGATTATAACTGACACCGCTCCATCACTGTCGCGGCTCGGATGCCGGCGGCGATTCCAGAATCGATTTCAATTGGAAGTACACCCGTTCTTCGTAGGTATCCTTCAACCGTTCCAAAGCCTGGAGCCGGGCATCGGAGGCAGTGGTTTCTCCTTTAGATGGGCGCAATCCCTGCTTCTTCAGGCAGCGTCCGAGCAGCAGCGTAGCCATCTGGTCGCTGGGGTCGCGGTCGAGCACCGCGCGGAAGCGGTCTGCAGCGGCTGTAAAATCTCCCTTCTTGAAGAGCGCATAGCCCAGATTGAAATGGTAGTCGGGATCGCTCGGATCCTGATCGAGCGCCTTGCGAAATGTTTCGACGGCCTGGGGCAGCAGGTTCAGGCGGCTCTCAGCGGCGCCCAGGTTGTTCCATACGGGGGCGATCGGAACCTTCTCGGCGATGGTCTGAAACGCCTTGCGCGCGGCTTCGAAATCGCCCGCCTGATAGCGCGCGTACCCCAGAAAGAAACTGGCCTCGCGATAATGATTCTCGGTGGGACCTACATGCGCCAGCCAATCCGCAGCCTCCCGATACTCCTTCTTCTCGAAATGGATTTTGCCCAGCTCGAAGGCCGGCGGAGAGAAATCAGGATCCAGGCGCGCGGCTTGCGCGAAATATTTTTCTTTCTGCTCCGGGGCCGCCGCCATAAGTCCGCGCATGTAATTCTCCAGCACATCCAACGGAACCGCGGGGCGCAGGGTGCGGAATTGCGATTCGGCGGGAGCGCGCGCCGGAGCAACCACGGTCAAAGCCCGCCAGGCCAGGTGCGATTCGAGCGACGCCAGGTCTTCGATCGCCCCGCTCTCCTCGAAGACCGCGCTTTGCTGCAGCCGCCGGCGGTCGGAAACGCGCGCCCGGATTTTCAACGATCCCTTGGAGGCGGATGGGGACGTGGCCGCCGGATTGCCCGCGGCAACGCCAGTCGCGGCCGGAACGAAGGAGAACGTGCCATAGACCATTTGTTCGGCATCGAGAACTTCTCCCACTTTGAGCATCGAGGCTTCGGTCAGCTCGGTCCGCTCGCGAAGGTGGAGACGCTGGTAGGCCTCGGCCGTGCGATCGCGCTCGAGCGTAAGGACGCCGCGGGCGGAAAAGGCCGCGCGCAAGGTTTCGGCGATGCTCTCCCCGATCCAATCCATGCTGGCCGGGTTGGAAATGGCGTTCGACGCCGAAACGTTGGAGAAGGGAAGGATGGCCGTGTTCTGCGCCAACACCGGGATCGCACCCGCCGACAGTGCCAGCGCGGCGCGCAGATAGAGCCCTGTTTTCACAGTCTTCAGTCTAACAGCGCAGGCGGCTCGCCTATGCTTCCAGGGAGTGCCCGAATAATGCGTTGAAGGGAAAAATGGCTAAAAAGCTCCCGAGGCCCTGGTGCTCTTGTCGGTGATGTCGGCTCCGCGCGCTTGCACGTCAACCGCGAACAGCGCTACGGTGCGGCCTTCCCATGCTACGTAGACAATGCCCTGTTCGGGAACTGAACCCTGTCCGTTTGGTCCCGAGAGAACACTGATAACGGCACCGCCGGGTACGGTCACAATCGAGCCTGACCCGTCCACAAGCTGAATGCCCACGATATCTCGATTGAGTTGAAATCGCCTGTTTGTCAACACGAACGCTCTTTTCTGCTCGATGAAAAGAGTGTCCGCTAGGTAGACTTTGGATCGCGCGTCCACAAGTATGGCGGGTTGCCGCTGTATCCACAACTAGGTGCTACCCTAGGCAAGCAATCCGGCCAGATCCGCCCGGCCGGTTCAATTCTCGTCTGGCCTTTCCACGCGATCAATCACGGGTACTTGAATCGGGCCTCGCGTGGATTCCAGTTTTAGGCCGAGTTGCTCCTTCAGTGCCTCGATATAGGTCGGTCCCGATTGGTCTGGTATAAAATCCGGGGATGCCGGTATATTGGGCGTCCATTCCAGGGTGAAATCGAAATTTCCGGTTAGCTTGGTCTGATCCAAAACGGGGCGGCCCAACTCAGAGGTAGCCAGGACGTTTGCAATAAACCCCATGGTCACGTTTCGTGCGCCGATTCTAAATTGGCCAGGCGGGTTTGGCAGGGAATCAAAGCCGCACGGAGATGCGCTCGAGCATGGTGGTTCGTCCGCATGCGGACGGAGCTCTGGCCCGGTGTTTCCCGGCTTCGCCAGAACCAGCGCGAATACAGGAACCTCACGGGTTTCAAAATGAATCGCCAGCTTGAACCGGTCCGATAGCAGCGACTGCATCATCAGGCGCATCTGGGCTTTCGTCGGTTTGCCGCTGGCGCGCGCCTGGATATCAAACCGGTCCGTCAATACCCACTCCGGCAATCGGGATTTAAGCAGCTGGTAATCGTAAACCGTAAAATCGTATGCCAGCGAGATGTACTGGTAGAGCGTATTTCCCGATCCCGAGAATGAGCCTCCGCTGGGAGCATAGGCGTCTTCGGGACCCGCAGGAAAATTCGTGACCGGTCTCGCATCTGATTTGTTCTGCTTGACGGAAGCGACCTCGAACTCCATCTTGGGTGCGAGCCCGGTCTGCGATTGCGCATTCGCGAATCCGATGGTTGCGATGGCTACTGCGACAAACTTCATTTTTATGGCGTTCTTGCTTCAGTCTAACGCCACAATGCCCCGAATTCCATTGATCCGAATTAGCGTCTACGCCGGATTGGCAGGCTCGGGAAGTTCACCCGCGTTCTTGGGCACGGTCACGCAGTGTTGTTCGGCTTCCTCGAAGCCGTGGACCGTCAGGGTGTAGCGCCCACCATCGGTCCTCTGGACGTATCCCTTTCCGCGCAGGTACCACAGCGCGGCTTCCAGGTGCTCGCGAGGACAACCGAGCATATCTTCAAACGCGTGGACCGTCATCGAAGCCCGTTCAGGATCTTTCACCGTCGCTGCATAGAGCAGTCCGAGAATCCCGCGGCGCTTGCGCTGCTCTACTTCCGGACCGGTAGCCACCAGGGCCTGATCAAAAATCTTCCAGCGCAATGTTTTGTCCGCGGTGTGACGCGCATCGTAGGCGGCCCGCTTTTCCGGGTCGCTCAAGATCTGAAACGCCTCGGTGAGCTGAACGAACAACTCGGCGTTGCCCGAGTCGGCATTGTCGGGATGAAAGCGCTGGGCCAGCAGCCGGTACACGCGATGAACGGTTTCATGATCGGCGTTGGGGCTCAGCTGCATGATTTCGTAGTAATCCAGATCCTGGAAACCAGACGAGAGATTGTGCGACTTGAAATCGTGCGGCTTGAAATCGGAGTGCGTCGAATGCTGGGAACTTCCGTTGGATCCTGACTGGACGTCCAAAAACTCCAGGCCTATGCGATAGCCGCCATTGGGATCCTCGGTGCACCAGAGGATGGTGGCGCGGCGGGAGATCTCCACACGCTCGTCACCGAGCTTTCCCCGCACCTGGATGATGGCTCCAGGCTTGATGGGAGCGACCAGAGTGACCGCCAGCCCGGTCTCCGACCAGTCCACCAGGTCCGCGGTGATGTTGCGCGCATGCCCCATCCCGTCCTTCAGTTCGATGCGGATCACGGATGGCTTGGAGACATTGCGACGTGAAGCCCGCCTGCGTTGATCGGCTTGGGTTGCGCTCATGAGTCGTTACGTATTCCATCGGCCGGTATCCGGCTTCCCTGTAGGAGCCTAACCCATCATCCTGTCAGGAAC
Source organism: Bryobacteraceae bacterium (assembly GCA_036003585.1). Classification (GTDB taxonomy): domain Bacteria; phylum Acidobacteriota; class Terriglobia; order Bryobacterales; family Bryobacteraceae; genus Palsa-187. Next base: position 23,008 of record DASYSG010000087.1, read on the forward strand.
TTGCGGACGGCATCCAGACATGCACTCACCACGCCCGGGTCCGATCCGAATCCCGGGAACCAGGTGATCTGGGCGCCCGGCCTGGAGGCGCCGCGAAACCATGTGAGCTGCCGCTTGGCGTACTGGCGGGTTTCGATTTCAGTCGATTCGACGGCTTGTTCCAAGGTCTGCCGGCCGCGCAGATAGGCCAGGGCCTGCTTGTAACCCAGCGATTCGAAGGGCTTCTCGTCTCCGGAAAGGCCCTGGGAAAGGAGATTACGAACCTCATCGATCAATCCTGCCTCGAACATCTGTCGGGTGCGGATGGTGATCGCCCCGGCCAGCAGCGACCGTTCCGGAGCCAGACCGATGAGTAACAACCTGAAGCCTTCAAGAGGGCGTGCGGTTGACGGCGCGGGCAATGTCGCGCGCGTAAGCAGGCGGATTTCCAACGCGCGGGTGGTTTTCTGCACATCGCGCGGATGAATGCGCGCGGCGGCGGCGGGTTCCAGCCGGCTGAGCAGCCTGTGCAGCGAGCCGGGGCGGCGGCGTTCCCGCGCGCTCAACCGTTCCCGTAATGCCTGGTCGCGTCCGGGCAACTCCGGCAGGCCATCAAGCAGGCCCCGAAGATAGAATCCGGACCCGCCTACGACGAATGGCACATGCCCCCTGGACGAAATTCCGGCGATGATCTCTCTGGCGGCGCGTGCATAATCACCTGCAGAGAAACTCATTTGGGGGGCCAGGGCGTCTACTAAGTGGTGGGGTATTCCGGAGCGGGCGCCGGCGGGCGTCTTGGCCGTGCCGATATCGAAGCCCCGGTAGAGCTGGAGCGCATCGCAATTGACGATTTCACCCGAAAAGGCCGCGGCGAGTTGCAACGCTAACGCGCTCTTACCCGAAGCGGTTGGACCCACGATCGCGATTAAGGGACGCTCCACGTTCTGCCATCGTAACTTGTGCCGCACACCTGCTACACGACTGGATATACTGATGATGTGGGATTTCGCCAGGCTGGCCATAGGAAAGCGAACTGAAATGCGACTACTGAACGCCGTCTTCCTGATCTTACTGCTGGGCGCGGGAGCATGCTGGGGGCAGGGAACCGCTCCCGTCTCAAGCGCGGATCGGGCTAACGCCTACTATCGCTACACGATGGGGCACATGTATGCCGAGCTGGCGGGGAACACCACCAGCCGCAATGACTACGTGAATCTCGCGATTGAGAACTACAAAGCCGCCATCAAGGCCGATCCCAACTCCGCGCTGCTGGCCGAGGAATTATCGGATTTGTACAGCCAGAGCGGCCGCATGCGCGACGGCCAAACCGACGCCGAGCAAGCCATCAAGGCGAACCCCAACGATCTGGCGGCGCACCGCATCCTGGCTCGCATTTACGTACGTCAAATCGACGCCCAGCGCGGGCGCGTGAATGAAACCATGGTCCGCCAGGCCACGCAGGAATATCAGAAGATCACCGAGCTGGCGCCCAAGGACGCCGATTCGTGGGTCTGGCTGGGCCGCCTCCAGAACGCCTCGCAGAACATCGATGCCGCGGAGCGCGCATACAAACAGGCTCTGGACATCGAGCCGGATAACGAGGATGCCCTCGCCGGCATGGCCATCGTGCTGGGCATTAAAGGCGACAACGCGGGAGCGGCCAATTTGCTCAAGCGCGCCTCGGAAAAGAATCCCAGTGCTGACAGCCTCAAGCGGCTGGCGGATGCCTACGAGCAGATGAAGGAATACGGATTGGCCGCCGACACGCTGCGCCGCGCGCTCGAGTTTAGTCCCCAGGACTCGGCCGATATCGAACGCAAGATGGCCATGTATCTGATCTCCGCCGAACGCTACGACGATGCGCTCGCGGCATATCAGGAACTGGTGATGGACGATCCCACCGACGCCGATTCCTATCTCCGCATCTCCCAGATCTACCGCCAGAAACACGACCTCGCCAAGGCGCGCGAGGCTTCCGATAAAGCCAAGGCCATCGATCCCAACAATATCCAAGTGCGGTTGAATGAGCTGTATATTTTGCAGGCCGAGGGCAAGTCGGCCGAGGCTATTGAAGTCATGAAGGGCATTCTTCAACAGACCGAGAGCCGGTCCTATGATCCGGCTCAGTTGGAGAACCGGGATGAACTGCTGGAGCAGCTCGCGGTGATGCAGCAGCTCGCGGACCAGACCCAACCCGCCGTCGATACCTATCGCCAGATGGCGGTCTTGGATCCCTCGAAAGCGCCCCACGCCAGCGCACAAATTATCGCCGCCTACATAGGCGGAAAAGAATACGCCAAGGCGCAAGAGGAAGCCGACTCCGCGATCAAAAAGTATCCTAACGACCGCGAAGTTCGCGTGGGCCGCGCTCTGCTGCTGGCCGAAATGGGCAAGACCGACGCCGCCGCGGCGGATGTGAAGAAGCTTCTCGACGGTAAGGACGACCGCGCCATTCAGATCAGGCTGGCCGATCTCTACGTCAAGGGCCGTAAGTTCGACGAGGCCGCCAAGGCTCTGGATGCAGCCGAGAAGCTGTCGGAATCGCAGGACGACAAAATCGATATCTGGTTCCAGCGCGGCGCGATGTTCGAGAGGATGAAAGACGTGGCCGCCGCCGAAACCGAGTTCCGCAAGGTGCTCGCGGTGAGGTCGGACAATCCAGCCACGCTAAATTATCTGGGCTACATGCTGACGGACCGTAACTTGCGGCTGCCGGAGGCACTGGCGATGATCCAGAAGGCCGTGGACCAGGACCCCAACAACGGCGCGTATCTCGATAGCCTGGGCTGGGTGTATTTCCGGCTCAACCGGATTCCCGAAGCCGAGGACGCCATGCGCCGGGCCGTGGAACTGACACCGCACGATCCCACCATGCGCGATCACTATGCCGAAGTGCTCTTCAAGGCTTCCAAAGTTCGCGACGCGATCACGCAGTGGGAGGCTTCGCTGCGCGAGTGGCAAACCAGCTCGCCCGCCGATCTTGACTCGGCCGAAGTCGCCAAGGTTAAGGACAAGCTGGAAAACGCTCGCGTCCAATTGGCGCGCCAGAACGGCGCCCGCCAGCAGTAGCTGCGCGATCACGCACGGTTGCTAGACTATAGCCTGATGCGAAGGCGATTTCTAGCCCTTTCCCTGGGCTTATGCGGTTGTGCCCAGGTCTCGGTCTTCGCCCAAGCGCGTCCCGCCGCACAAACCAAACCCGCGGCTCAGACGCCGCCGAAATTGATCCTGGCGATCGTAGTCGACCAGTTCCGCTACGACTATCTGACCCGCTTCCGGTCCGAATTTACCGGCGGTCTGAAGCGCCTGCTGGATCAAGGCGCAGTCTTTACCAACGCCAACTACGACGCCGCGCCCACAGTAACCGCCGTGGGACACTCGACGTTCCTGAGCGGCTCGATGCCCGCGATCAGCGGTATCGTCGGCAACCAGTGGTGGGACCGTACGGAAGCGAAAGCGGGCACCAGCGTTTCCGACGATAACACCAGGCTTCTGGGCGGCAACGGCCCGGGATCTTCTCCGGCACGCCTGCTGGTGTCCACGATCGGCGACGAACTCAAGATTTCGGGCAAGGGCGGCAAGGTCATCGGCATTTCCCTTAAGGACCGCAGCGCTATTCTGCCTTCCGGCCACATGGCCGACGGCGCATACTGGTTCGACGGCGCATCCGGCAACTTCGTCTCCAGTACTTTTTATTTCGCCGAGCTTCCCGGCTGGGTGCGGGATTTCAACGCCAGCCGTCCGGCCGATAAATACGCCGGGCGGGAATGGCTGGGTCACAAGATGCCCGCTGCGGGTCCTCAGCTTTACAACGCCGTGGATGCTTCACCGTTCGGCGATGAGCTTCTACAGGCGCTCGGGATGCGCGCGCTGACCGCGGAAAACCTGGGCACGGGCCAGAAGACCGATCTGCTGGCGATCAGTTACTCCTCGGTCGATTACGTCGGGCATCGCGACGGGCCCGATTCCCCGGAAATCCGCGACATGGTGATGCGAGCCGACAAGCTAATCGGCGCATTGATCGATGCCGCGGAAACGCGCGCCGGGCGGGGAAGCGTGCTGGTCGCCTTCACGGCAGATCACGGCGTGGCCCCAGTCCCCGAAGCGAACCAAAAACGCAAGATGCCGGGCGGCCGGATCGCCTGGAACAATTATCGTGCGGCCGTCGAGAAGGCGCTCAACGATAAATTCGGCAGCGGGAAATGGATCTCTTTCAGCGCCGACGGTGTCCTATACTTGAGCCCGGATCCGATACCGGGCAAAAAGATCGATAGGGCCGAGGTCCAAAGAGTGGCTGCCGATACGATTCGCGGGTTGCCCCACATTGCGCGGGTTTACACCAAGACGCAGCTCTCTGACGGCTCGCTGGGGCGGGATCCGGTGGACACACGGGTGCGCAATGGATTCAACCCGGCCCGCAGTCCCGATATCTTCACCGTCACCGAGCCGTATTACATGTTTAGCGCCGCGGGAACCACGCATGGATCGCCTTATGGGTACGATACTCACGTGCCGGTCGCCTTCCTCGGCCCGGCGTGGATTCGGGCCGGAAGCTACGCGGGAACCGTCGGCGTCGAGGATATCGCTCCCACGCTCGCGACGCTGCTGGGGATCGAAACCCCCAGTGGAAACATGGGCCGGGTGCTTACGGAGATGCTGAAGTAGCCGCTGGGTTGTAGAATGGATTCAAAGGAGTTTCACTCGCTCATGCGTTCTTTTGTGCTTTCCGCGGTCGCGGTGTGCGCCACCGGCTTGATTTCTCTGTCGTCTGCGAAAGCGCAGGCCCCCGCATCCGGCGGCACCAAAATCGCCGTGATCAATTTCCAGAATGCCGTGTTGAGCACCGGCGAAATGCAGAAGACGCTCAAGGATATTCAAGCCAAGTACAAGCCTCGGCAGGACGCGCTTCAAAAGGGTCAGCAGGAACTCTCCGATATCCAGACCCAGCTCAACGCCAGCCAGGGGAAGCTCAGCCAGGCAGGCGAAGCCGATCTGCAGGCTCGCGGACAGCGCAAGCAGACTCAGCTTCAGCGCTTGAACGATGACCTCACTGCCGATTTCGAAGCCGACCGCGACGAAGCGGTCCGCCGCGCCAGCACGCGCATGCAAGAGCTGCTCAAGAAGGTGGCCGAAGAGAAGGGCCTGGATCTGATCGTCGATTCAGCCGCCGCGCCTTTCGTGAAAAGCGGAATCGACATCACCGACCAGGTAGTCGCCGCTTACGACAAAGCCTATCCCGCTAAGTAAGAACTACGAATAAACAATGCCGGGCTATCTGGACACCTACGGAGTCGGCGAGGAGCGCCGTGGGCGCTGGATCAAGCGGATCGTGTTCAGCGTCCTGGCGGTGGGCATTATCGGCACCTGTTCCTACCTCTACTTCCGGACCTGGACGCAGGAACAGACCATCAAGCGCTTCTTCGCCGCCCTCGAGAGCCGGGACTTTCAGGGCGCTTACAGGATGTGGTGCCCAACCGACAGTTTCTGCAAATACAATCCGTTTGAGATGTTTCAGAAGGACTGGGGTCCCACCACGCCTTATTCTCACGGCAGCGCTGCCAAGATCGAAAACATCGATTACTGCGGCGATGGCGTGGTGTTCAACGTTTCTTATCCCAACGCGGATCCGCTGGTACTGTGGGTCGAGCGCGGCACCAACATCATCAGCTTCGCACCCTCGGATTGGGAACGCTGCCCGGGGCGGCATTGGCAATTCCGCCGGTTCTTCAAGTCTTTATTCTCGAGCTAAGGCGCGTTCACTGATTGGGTTTAGAGTTGAGGTCCTTCGACCACAGCAGCTTCAACGTCCACTTGTCCGAGGCAGCGGTAACCCCAATGCCGACTCCAGCTTCAAAGTCTCCGAATCTGGTGCTGCGATCGAACACTCCGTAGATTTGATGGAACTGGTCGGTAGCCGAGTAGAAATTCCGGAGAGGTCCGAAATCGGCGTACTCTTCGATCGCCACGGCCGTCTTGGGATTTAGATTATAAGCCACTCGAGTGGCGGGGGCGAAATCGAGGCTCTTGAACCCGCCGGTAAAAGAGTTGTCGAGAATGGGATTAAAGATGATGTCCACCGGATGCAGGTGCCAGCCAATGATCGGCCGGATCTCGGACGTGTAGGTTCTCGAATCCCAATGTTGGGAGTTGTAGCTGAACTCGAAATTCGCGGCGTAAAAGAACTTGCGATCGTCGGCATGCGGGACGGCAAACAGCAGCCGGATCTTGCCGCCATTGATCGAAGGGCCGCGATCCGCGGAGAGGCTATAGAGCGGCAGATACAGCCCGGCTTCGAACCAATCCGTCACCCCGTAGGCCCACTCCGTGACGCCGTTGAGGTTCCTGTGGTTCACCAGGCCGCCGGGAAATCCAGGGGTCTTGAGTCCCTTGGGTGTGAAATTGTTGTGCCAGGTGAGATTGAAAATTCCAGGCGCAGCAATTGCGCCATCGTACACTTGGATCTCGTCGGTCTGCGCGAAAGTCAATGCAGGTACTGCAACCACAGCAATGGCCAAGAGGATGTGCGTTTTCATTCGAGGAAGAGGCCTCAGTTTTGATTTCCCGCCGGTCTAGAAAGTATAGCCAAACTCAGAGCGGGAATGAGCGAATATTTTACTGCAGCAAGGCGTCCAGGGCCGGGAGCGGAACGCCGCTCTCTTTCAAGGCTCGTTCGTTGAAATCTTTCAGCGAATATGAGCTGCCTTTGCGCTGCTTGTAGTGCTCGCGGACGTCCAGCCAGCCTTTCCAGCCGACGAAATAAGTCGGCAACTGGCACGACGACAGCTGCGCGCGCTGGAGTTTGGCCGTGGCCTCTTCCTTCTCCTGGTAGGTTTCTTTCATCATCAGATCCAGCGCTTCCTGATCGGTCATGCCCATGGTCTGAAGCCGAATATCCAGAATGGTATTTGCCAGCACGCGCAGGATCTGCTTATAGAACGTCAACCAGAGAGCCTTGCTGTTATCCAGGTATCCCGCGTCCGACATCATCTGCTGCGTGTAGACGGCCCACCCCTCCACATACGGGGTGTTCGACAAGATCGTGCGCAGCAGGCGGCGCGAAACCGGCTGCACGTCGTTGGCGTATTCCAGTTGCACGTAGTGTCCGGGCATGGCTTCGTGAATGGTCAGTTCCTGAAGCCCGTAGTTGTTGTATTCCCGAAGTTTCGATTCGATGCGGGCCGCCGGCCATGTTTTCGGAATCGGCGTGATCCAGTAAAACGCGCCGAGCTGGGGCTCGAGCGGAGGCGCGGGGTTAAAGCCGCCGACCCCGTAAATACCGCGCATGAATTCCGGCGTCTCGATCACCTCCAGATTCGACCGCGCCGGCAGCGTCAGCAGATCCTTCTGCTTGACGAACGCTGTGGCCTGCGCCAGCGTCTCCTTGGCCTTGGCGATATAGGTATCGGGCGTGGCATGCTGGCGCGCGATATCGTCCAGCGCCTGCTCGACGGTCTTGGGCGCGGCGAGCTTGGCCATTTCGGCGCGAACCGTCTTCAGATCCGTTTCCGCCGCGGCCAGCAGATCTTCGGGCGTACGGCCGGACGCAAGAACGAGAGCGAATTTCTTCGCATACTTTTCTTTTCCCAGGCGCCAGTCCGATGTCTTGGCGGATAGATTGTCTTTGAGGAAGCCGTTAAAGTCCTTCGCCGCATTCAAGGCCAGTGCGGCCGCCATCGCATACTTTGATTTCTCCGATTCCGGGGCAGCCTCGCGCAGCGTTTTGTCGATCAGCTCGATGTTCCCCTCGTTTTCCTCCTGCGCGACACGATTCCACACTTCCGGCGCGTCCAGCAGATTGGCTTTAGCCTGGTCAAACAGCGCTGGGACTCGTTCCAGACGTTTGACGATCTGCCCGAAGCGCTTTTCTATGGGCGCATAGTTGAGCATGTACGGCGTGTACAAGGCGTTTCCCACCAGCTCGACGTAGACCGTCGGATTGTGTTTATAGCTCTGGATCGTGTCGAGCTCCAGCAGCGCCAGCTCGGCATTGCTCTTCATCATGTCGAGATCGACGTGCTGCTCTTTGTCGAGCTTGGAGACATCCAGGCTGGCGACACGCAGCTGGAAATCTTTGTAGAAAGCCCGCTGCTGGTCCAGGCCGCCGGCGCTGTAGTCGTCGATAAGCTCGTCCAGCGGCACACCGTTGTGCAGATGGTATCCGGTCGCGGTGGCGCTGACCGGCGATAAGGCCAGGCTGCCGTATAGGTAATCTTCCGTTAGTTTGTCGAATTGCACGGCGGGACTTGAGCGACTACAGCCAGCCAGGAGTATAACGACTATCAGGGCGAAGAACCGAATCATGAAACCACTATACGCTGCGCGCGGAGAAAACCCTCTCGCCGCTCATGAAGGTTTCGATCACACGGAGCCGGCCTTCTTCCACCCGGAATCGCACCACGTCCGACCGATCTCCCGCACGCAGTCCTCGCACTCGACCGCCGATGCGGCCCACGCGAGCAGGATTCACGGTGGCCATGGCGATTGCCTCTGTCAGAGTCAGCCCGGCGATGCGCATGACGTTTGAGATCGCCGCGTCCATTCGCAAGCTCGAGCCGGCCAGGCGCGTGCCGCCGCGCAGCACCACCCTCTGGTCGTCCTTCAGCTCGACATCCACCTCGCCCAGGCGATAGTCACCGGGCGCGCATAGTGCGGGCATAACGGCGTCGGTGACTAAGATGCTCCGCTCGATCCCCTTGGCCCGCAAGGCGACGCGCAGGAAAGACTCCGGCAAATGGTGGCCGTCGACGATGAAACTGGCCGCCAGCTTGTCCTCGGCCAATTGCTCCCAGATGTAATTAGGATGGCGGGGAAGTACGGCATCGGCGCCATTGCCGAGATGCGTCGAAAGCGTGGCTCCGGCGCGAACTGCGTCGGCGATCTGGTCGCGTGTCGCCCGCGTGTGGCCGATACTCGAGACCACGCCTTCCCGCGCGAGTTGTTCGATGTAAGCGGTCGATCCCGGCCACTCCGGGGATAGCGTGACCAGGCGAACGTTGCCTTGCGCCGCGTCCTGCCAGCGGCGGAATTCCTCGACGTCGGGCGGACGAACCCAGCGTGCCGGATGCGCCCCGCGCGGACCATCGTGAGGAGAGATATGCGGGCCCTCGACGTGAAACGCCTCCATCGCAGGACCTTCGGGAAGGGTTGCTCGCGCACGCGCCAGATTCCTGAGCGCACCCAGCATATCCTCCGGCGATCCTGTGATCACGGTTGGAAAGAAGCGGGTCACACCAGTAGAGAACATCGCGCGGACGGATCGTGCAATTTCTTCCAGCGGGGATGAGGGCGAGTTATAGTCCACACCCGCGAATCCGTTCACTTGAAGATCCACGAAGCCGGGTGAGATCCACGTTGTATTTTCATGGCTTGCGTTATCAGCGGCTTCGAGCACCGGATCTACGTGCGAGATTACAGAATCACCCTGGATCTCGATGAAATCGTTTGTGGAGGTTTCAATCCCTTTACATTTCATCGGCGTCCTGCTTTTTGCACAGCATGTCCACAGCGGCGATCCAGTAACTCAAACAAACCAAGGTGGAAACATCCGGTGGAAATGTGAAGATTGTGCTGTTCACGGGCATGTCTCTCCTGGTAAGAAAGAGAAACAACATTTCGCGTGGAGCCGGGCAAGTGAGTCAATCTCGGGGGAGGTGGCCACAGGTTCGGTTCCCGCGGAATCTTGCTCCTCCCACAGTTTGCTAGCGAGTCGTCCCCACGGGTTGTGCCACCGGCGCGAGCCATCCATGCCGGTCAGCCGACTTGCCTTCGACCAGCGCGAAGAACTCTTTCTGCAGCTTTTCCGTGATCGGCCCGCGCTTGCCCGCGCCGACCGGAATCCGGTCCACCGAACGGATCGGCGAAATTTCGGCAGCCGTGCCGGAAAAGAACACTTCGTCCGCGATGTACAGCATCTCGCGCGGAATCAGCGTCTCGGTGACCGATATCCCCAGGTCGCGAGCCAGCGTGATCACGGTATCGCGGGTGATGCCGGGCAGCACACTCGAGCCTATTGGTGGTGTGAGGATTTTCCCATCGCGCACCACGAACACATTCTCGCCCGAGCCCTCGCACACATATCCCGAAACATCCAGCGCGATGCCTTCGGAATACCCGTTGGCATTCGCCTCCATCCGGATCAGCTGCGAGTTCATGTAGTTCGCCCCGGCCTTGCTCAGCGTAGGCAGGGTATTGGGAGCCAGGCGGGTCCAGCTGGAAACACAGACGTCGACGCCTTGCTCCATGGCCTCGGCACCCAGGTACTTGCCCCATTCCCAGCAGGCGATGTAGGTCTCGATAGGCGTGTCCTTGGTGGGGAGCACGCCCAGGTCGCCATAACCCCGGAAAACCAGCGGCCGGACATAGCAGGATTCGAGCTTGTTCAGGCGCACCACGTCATGCATGGCGGCCACCAACTCGTTGATCGAGTAGGGAATAGTGATGCGATAAATCTTGGCCGAATCGTGCAGCCGGCGCATGTGCTCGGTTCCGCGGAAGAGGGCCGGACCGGACGCGGTGGCATAGCAGCGAATCCCCTCGAAAACCGAGCTTCCGTAGCTGGTCACGTGCGCCAGGACATGGATCTTGGCGTCATCCCAGCCGATAAATTTGCCATTGTGCCAGATCTTGTCCGTGGCTTTGATCATGAGATGATTATAGCCTGATCATCTCTTCTAATGACCCCGTCCCGTTTCACTAAATATGACGCGCTGCTGTTCGATTTCGACGGCGTGCTGGCCGACACCGAGCGCGTCCATCATCGCGCCTGGAACCAGACTCTGAAACCCCTGGGGATTCAGCTCGATTGGCCCGCATACCAAAAGAACTTCGTGGGAGTTGCCGACGAAGTGGCTCTGCGGGAACGGCTTGGCTTGACCGATAGGGATGGTCTGGTCGCCCGGAAGCAAGCTTTCTTCCGCCAGGGGTTGGAAGCATCGCAGCCGTTCCTGATGGACACGGTTCGATTGCTGGAAGAGATCCATAGGCTGTATACGTTAGCCGTAGTTTCCTCAAGTTATAAATCAGAGGTCGAGCCGCCCCTGGTGCGCGGAGGAATACGTATTTATTTCCAGCTTCTTATCACCGGAGAAGACGTGAAGAACTTTAAGCCTTCGCCGGAGCCGTATTTGCTCGCCGCGGAGCGCTTGGGGTCGCGGCGGCCGCTGGTGATCGAGGACTCGGATGCGGGTGTCGCATCGGGCCAGGCGGCGGGGTTCGAGGTGCTGCGGGTAAGCTCGGTGGAGAGCGTCGGGAGGGAAGTCCGGGCGCGGCTGGGGTTAAGCTAGCTGGACTATTCCGGACGCTTGCGCTTTAAACGATCGAGCGTTTCGGAGAGTCTTGCCTGAGCCTCAAGCAATCGCTTGTACTCTTCGTCGAACCAGCGGTGGCCCTCCTTCAGTCCCGCCATGAGGCGCTCCATGCGATCCAATCGGGATCCGCCTGATCCGTTCTCGTGAGTGCCGGGCATGAGGATTGGTGGTTCCTGGAGGGGATTATCTCACGATACTTTGGCTTGGCCTAGGGGCGGATTTGGTGTCAGCTGTACTTCCGATAACAGATATTATGTAACCTTATGGGGTAGTGGGTCAGTTTGAGATTTTTGGCAAATTCAGTCTTTTCAATCCGACGACGAAGCTCCCGCAGTTATCCGGGTAGGATGGTACGAGTTGGATGATCAGGCCGCGCTTGCATTGCTTGGTGGGATTGTCCACGAGGACTTTAGACCGGAACGGCAAGAGGCCATCGACGTGGGCGCTCAGTTCGTAGGTGCCGGGTTTCAGTTCACCAAAAACAAAATTGCCGGTGCCATCGGTTTCCACCGTGGCGATGTCTACTCCATCTTTAATGACTTTACCGTTACGCCGGAAGTGGGTCCACCGGTTGGGTCCATGATCCTTCCGCAGACACACCGAACTGGCTTAAGGGGACGCACCTTGCCGCAATACACTTCGGCCCTTGAAGACTGGGACAGAAGAAGCAATAATGCGCAACTCCAAGCCTTCTGAGTCATGGCATCATCGTACCAATCTTCCCGTTGCTCAAAAATCGGGCGCTTGGGTGTGCTTGCTCGCGTGTGATTTGGCCCGTGCTTGTCCAGTCTCCCCAACTCATCATGAACGGCGTGACTCGCCACCAGCTTGCAGGGCTCGGCTCGCTCAGTTTTGTATCCAGCCGGCAAATTACCCTGGGCACTTTGACCCTGCTGCTGTTTTACTTGAAGTATCTTACCGGCGCAAGCATTCTGCTGGCCGCTATAACTTATCTCTGCAAAACGAAAGACGAGCAGCTAATTTCAAACTGACCCGGGCTACTTCACGATCGGGACAGTCATCGCCGGCTGAGTATACGAGGCCTGATTCCAGTTCCTCACGGCCACGGCGGTGATCGCGGCGCCCGTCCCATAGTTCACCCACGTCCAAACGTGCCGGGTCTCGGGATGCTTCCGCAGGATCAGCCGTTCCGCCAGGATTAACCCGCTGGCGATACCGCCTTTAATCGCTACCTGCCGCATACCGAAAGGACCCCTACCAAGGACAGGGTTGGTTTCGAAGGCTCCCCGCGAGCTCATGGTGTCCATCACGTTCGCGCCCACAAAGAACGCGACCGAAATGTTCCAGTTCCGCTGCGTATGCTCCTGGGCGTCTGCCGCCAGCATCGACAGGACCAGCAGCGCCAGAATCTTCATGCCCTCTGCATCGACGAGCCGGCCCATGGATCAGAGGATTCTTTCGAGTTTGCATCTAAGGATTAGCCTTAGAAAAAAATAAGCCCGGTGGTCGATTGAACTCACCACCGGGCCTTCTTGAGGGAAGAAAAAATCTAAAATCCGTATCTACCTGTGGCCGCCGCCTCCGCCACCGTGGCTGCCACCGCCTCCGCCGCCGCCTCCGCCACGATTGCCGCCACCACCGCCCCCACCTCCGGAGTTGCCAGGATGGAATCCGCCACCACCGCCGCCTCCACCGCCGCCTTGCGGGCGAGGCGAGCCGAATCCTCCAGAAGACGGCGCGGGACGGCTCATCTGCTGCGGCGAAGGCGCGCGCTCCCGAACAATCGGCGGGCTGATACGGACAGGCTGCTGCTGCGGCGCGCTCTGCCGTATGTTTTCACGCGGCGCACTCTGCCGTATATTTTCGCGCGGTGCGCTCTGACGCAGCGACGGAGGAGCAGGAGCCGTGCCCTGATTATTACGTCCGCCGCCGGCCACCGCGGGCGAGTTGGGACGGTTGCCTTCAAACGTCCGCCAGCCGCCGCCGTTTGAATTGTTGTTCACCACTCCGCTCGAAGCGGGTCCACTGCGCTGACCCACCGCTGGGGCGGCGTTATTCAAGCGCGGCGCGGAGGCCTGTCCGAAGTTCTGCGCCGGACGTGCTTGCGTCGCTGTTTGCCTGGAGGCTTGCGTTGCCGGGCTGCGCTGGGCGAAACGCGTGTTGCCGTTCACCCGCGGCATGGATTGCGTGTTGACGCGGGCGTCCGACATGCGCCGCGCATCGGCCGATGCGGTGAGGGGCAGCCTGCCCTGCACCGATCCCGCCCGCGCCAGGTCGTTATTCGAAGCGCGCACGAAGTTATTCGAGTTAATCGCCCGTCCCCGCCCGAAGTCGTTCGAGCTGACGCTGGTCACGCCGTTGCGGCCATTCACGAACCGCGCGTTGCGATAGTTATTGTCCACCCGCACGTTCACGATGGTCGTGTTGTTGTAGCCGCGCCCGTACCACGGGCGGTACCGCTCGAACGGAGCCAGGGGCACCCAGCCCACGTTGCCGAATCCGAATCCCACGCCGAAACCGCCTCCGAAGCCGCCGCCCCAGCCGAAGAATCCGACCATCGCCGGCCTCCAGTAGTGGCGGCCGTAGATCGATCCCGGATACCACGCCCAGCCGTAGGAGCTCATGTACCAGTTGCCGTAGTGATACGGTGCCCAGCCCCACGGATCGCCGCTGACCCAGGTCCAGCCGTAGTAATCTTCATCCACCCAGCGGCCCACCCGGTAAGGCGCCCAGTCGGGGTCCACGTTGGGAACCCACACGTTCCCATACTGCGCATCCACGGTCCAGCGGCCGTAGGAATCCAGATCCTCGGCGCCGGCCACATCGGGACTCACGTAGCGATAGCTCGAGGTGCGCTCCAGAAGGCGGTCGCGATCGGCGTTCCAGCGGTCAAACTCGTCCTGCGGAATCGCCGCGTTAATCATGTATTCGGGATCGGACGGCGTCCCGCGAGCTTCCATGGTGCGGCCGGCAGTCAGGGTTTCCGTCCCGCGCGGTGAGAAAATTTCGGCGCGGCCGGAGCGCACGGTGATTTCGGTGGTCCCATCCGGAAAAACGGTGACACGATAGCTTCCCTGCTCGGCCGGCCGGACCGATACCGTAGGAGTGCTGATTTCGACGTCCGCGCCGCTGTCGCGCAGCACGCGGAATGTCGTGGTGCCGGCAGCGATCTGCACCAGAAAACGCCGGTCCTCGAGTTCGCCCATACGAACCTCGCTAAGTGGACCCAGGCGAATCATATTTCCCCAGTCGAACTGGATTTCGGCGCGCGCGTTTTGGCCCGTGGCCAGATGATCGTCGACCACCAGGGGCCCATTCAGGGCCGCGGCGGTTAAATCGCCGGCATCGCCGCGCCGCACCGAGACATCGCCGCTCACTATGCTGATGCGCGCCACGCCGTGCTCGGGAGCATAACCGTCGTCATCCTGAGGCTGGGGCTGCTGCGCCCAGGCCGGCAGGAACGCCGTGCTCGCCAGTACCGCCGTTAAGATTCGCGTCGTGATTCGCGTCATGGGGCGTCGCCTCGCGCATACCTAAAGGCAACTGGCCGACCAAACGCTAAACCCTTGATTGTATGTAATTTATTTGTCCAGCGTGGCTTTTCCACATGGCTGAAAACCACCAACCTGCTGAGAATGAATCACTTGGGGTACAATCCCAGTCGAGAAAGGATCCTGCTCATGCAGCTCAAAGACGCGAAGAGCTTTCCCAAATTTACGAAGTACGTCAGCACCGTACTGCCGACTGTGGCAGGCGTGAATTCGATCGTCTCGGCCATCGACAGCATTTCCGAGCTGGGCGATCCGGCGCAGATCAAAGAGGCTCTTGCGTGGGGCAAGGGTCCGGTGGTCGACATTCAGATTCTGATCGATAAGCAGATCGGAAACAAGGTGTACAGCCCCAGAGCGGGCTACACTCCGCACACCAACATCATCGTCATGCGCCAGAAGGACGTGGCCTACTACGAAATGGGCTCGGACCTGCGGAAGACCGCCAACGGCCATATGGTCCACCTGGTCGGAGTGCAACTGCTTCACGAGCTCACCCATTGGGCCAGAGACCGTGCAGGCAAGGATGAAGACGAAGACCTGGGGTTCGTGTTCGAAAAGCAGGTTTACGGCGGAATCGTTACCGACTGAGAGTTTCGAAACGTTTGCGACCACGCGGATCTCATTTAATGTTGCGAAATGTGGGAGACTAAGAGCGAGGGCGGGTGTCCAAGAGTATATGAAGTACTGGGCTTACTTGGTCGCCAAGCTGGTGGTGGCGGGCGTGTTTCTGTACCGCCTTCGGCGGGCGCTGGTCTACCTGCTTCCGCCTCCCAACCCGGTGTTCTCCGTGAAGGAGCCGTTTGGTTTCGATCTCGGATATACCCTGATCATGCTGGTGTATTCCCTGATCGCCGTGGGAATAGTCTGGGTGGTTCTCTGGGACCAGCGTTACCGCTGCCGGACCTGCTTGCGGCGCCTGCGGATGCCGATCCTTACGGGCGACTGGACGCATATCCTGCTGGGGCCGCCGCGCACCGAATATATCTGCCCATTCGGTCACGGCACGCTGAAGGTCGACGAGGTGCAGATCACCGGTCATCAGGCGCCGGACTGGCAGCCGCATGAAGACATGTGGAAAGAGCTGGTCTCGCTGGACGATACCAAGAAGTGAGCGACCACGCAAAGGCGGATTCCCAGCTCTAAAATGGCCGTAAAACTGCGCATCTCCAAAAATTCCGCGGCGTTCCGGATCCTGAAGAATCCGTGGGGCCGCGCGTTTATCGTCACGTTCCTGCTGCTGGGGATGACGGCGGTCGGCGTCTTTTCTTATTACTATCTGTATTATTCCCGCATGGTCGACGCGCAGTTGCGCTCGGGCGTATTCTCGAACGCGACGCTGCTGTATGCGGCTCCCCGGCCGGTTACGGTTGGCGAAGCCATGACGCGCGATGACATCGCGTCGTACTTGCGGCGCTGCGGCTATTCGTCGTCGAACACTAACCGGATGGGATGGTATCTGGTTCGTCCCGATGACGTGGAAATCAATCCTGGGGCGGACGCCTACGATCCGGAAGGCGCGGTCATCAAGTTCGCAAAGGGACAGGTTTCCCAGATCATTTCCCTGCGGGATCATACCGAGCGCACTCAATACCTGTTGGAGCCTGAACTAATCAGCAATCTCTACGACAAGAAGCGCGAGAAACGCCGCATCGTGGCCTTCGACGACATTCCGAAGGTGATGGTGAACGCGCTGCTGGCCGCGGAGGACAAACATTTCTTCCAGCACGCTGGGTTCGATCCCGTGGGAATCATGCGCGCGGCCTGGCGGGATTTGCTGGACGATAAGCGCCTGGAAGGCGCTTCCACGCTGAGCCAGCAACTGGCACGCACATTGTTGCTCGGGACCGAGCGCGGGTGGCGGCGCAAGATCCCCGAAACGCTGATCACCATGCAGCTGGAGCAGAAGCTGACCAAGCAGCAGATTTTCTACTACTACGCGAATTCGATCTACCTGGGCAATCAGGGCAGCTTCAGTATTCATGGCTTCGGCGAAGGCTCGCAGGTGTACCTGGGCAAGGATCTCAGCAAGATCACTTTGCCGGAAGCCGCGATGCTGGCCGGCCTGATCCAGAGTCCGGGATCGCGCAATCCTTTCACCCATCCGGACCGCGCGGTATCGCGCCGCAATATCGTCCTGAAGCAGATGCGCGAGAACGAGTTCATCACCGAGAATCAATACCAGGAAGCGGTGGCGAGTCCGTTGCAGGTGAATCATGGCGAAGTGGAATCGAGCGATGCGCCGTATTTCGTGGACCTGGTCAACGATGAGTTGCAGACGCGCTTTCAGAATCGCGATTTCTACAACAGCTCGAATCGCGTTTATACGACGCTCGATCTGGAGTTGCAGCACGACGCGGTGGAAGCCGTTCGCGCGGGGATCGCGGAGACCGATCAGCAATGGAAGCGCCGGAACAAAAAGTACGGCACCAGTGAGTTCCCTGCCGCGCAGGTAGCGCTGGTGGCTCTTTCGGCCGAAACCGGCGAGCCCTTGGCGATCGTCGGCGGGCGCAGCTACGGAAGCAGCCAGCTCAACCATGCCAGTGCGATGCGGCAGCCTGGATCGTCGTTCAAGCCGTTCGTATATGCAGCCGGCATGATGACCGCGCTCGACCCTTCCAGTCAAACGGTTCTGACGCCTGCCTCAACGGTAGTGGATGAGGAAACTACCTTCTGGTACGAGCACGACACGCGCACGTATACACCGACCAATTTCGGCGACAAGTTCGAAGGGTTGATGACCCTGCGGTATGCCCTGGCGCATTCTAAGAACATTCCCGCGGTGAAGGTAGCCGAAATGGTGGGCTACGACAAAGTTGCCGAAGTGGCGCGCGCGGTGGGATTGAACCACGATATCCAGCCGACGCCGTCCATCGCTTTGGGTTCTTATGAAGTCACGCCGCTCGAAATCGCCAGCGCGTACACCGTCTTTCCGAATGGCGGCGACCTCCTGAAGAACGGCTTTATCAAGGCGATTCGCAATGGAAACGGGTCCACCGCGTTCGAAGCCAAACCCGAGCGGAAGCCCGCCATCGATCCACGGGTGGCGTATCTCGTGGAAAGTATGATGGAGGATGTTCTGCGCGGAACCGGCACCGGCGCACGTGCGCGGAACATGGGCTTCGTCCTTCCAGCGGCCGGAAAAACCGGCACTTCCCGGGATGGCTGGTTCGCGGGCTTCACCTCCAAGATCATCTGCGTGGTGTGGGTAGGGTTCGACGATAACCGCGACTTCAAACTGGAAGGCGCCCACAGCGCCCTGCCTATCTGGGTCGAGTTCATGAAGCGGGCGCATCAGCACGCGGAGTACAAGAACGTGCATTCCTTCCAGCCGCCGGACGGCGTCGTCACCGCCGATATCGACGAAGAGACCGGCGAACTGGCCACGCCGAGTTGCCCCAAGGTTCGCAGTGAGGTGTTCATTGCCGGGAGCCAGCCGCTGCAGATCTGCCACATCCACGGAAACGGCCGGACTCTGGTTTCCAGCTGGGATCCGGTACAGCAGCAGAACGCGCCTTCCGCCGGACCCGCATCCGAACCGGAGAGCCGCAGCGAAGTCGCGGCGGTGCAGGGTACGCAACCTGCGCAGGCCACTCGGCCGCGGCCGGCGCCGAGAAGTATTCCGGTTACGCCGCAGCCGGCTCAGCCGGAACCCGAGCCGAGGAAAAAGGGATTTTTCGGACGGCTCAGAGATATTTTCAAGTGACGCTACGCCGCTACGCCGGAATCCTGTTTCTCTTTTCGCCCTCCATGTGGGGCGACGTGACGGTCCATTACCACACCGATATCCACACCAGCGCCATCATTCCCGCGGCAGCGCTCGAACAGGCGCTCGGCGGCCTGCGGGACATGGACATCCGGGTCAAAGGGAATAAGGCGTATTCCTCGCAGGGCATCCTCACCTCGATTGTGGATCTGACGACCCAGGAAGTGATCCTGGTGGATCCGGCGCACAAACGTTTCGCAACGGTCCCGTCAGCCCAGTACGGGCAGCAGCTGGAGACCGCGGTGTCGTCGATGCCCGCCCAAGCGCGCGCGATGCTTTCCTCAATGAAGACGAACCTCGAATCCCGCAGCACCGGCCGCAGCGCCACGATTCAGGGGATTCAGACGGAAGAACGGGAGTTCGTTCTGACTGTGGACATGCCTGTGCCGGGCGGCCCCGCCACGCCCGCGCCGGTCCTGAAAATGGTGATGCAGGTATGGATCGCCAAGCCGGAAGAGACCCTGGGAGTACCGGCGCTGCAGGAACTTAAGAAGTACCGGACATCTGCCGGCTCCGCCATGAACCTGGTGGGGACCATAAAGCAACTCCTCGCGGCCATGCCGGGGTTGGGTGACAACCTGAGCTCGATGATCGAGGAAATGAGCAACGACAACTCCATTTCGCTGCGCACGCATACGGAAATTGTCATGCCAGTGCTGGCGCTATTGATCCAGCAGGCGCCGCAACAAGCGGGCCGGGGATTTCCCGCCGGCCTGGATCCGAATGCTCCCCTGCTCGAGATCAGCCAGGAAGTGGTCGGCCTGTCCGCGGACCCGGTGGACGACGCGCTTTTCCAGGTTCCCGCGGATTATCAGACAGCTACGCTCGAAGAAGTCCTCAAGGGCGCGGTCTCGGCTCCTGCGCTTCCGCAGTTTAAACAGTAGGACT
Organism: Bryobacteraceae bacterium; assembly: GCA_036003585.1. Lineage (GTDB taxonomy): Bacteria > Acidobacteriota > Terriglobia > Bryobacterales > Bryobacteraceae > Palsa-187. The sequence goes on from DASYSG010000087.1 coordinate 42,456, forward strand.
CCAGTCCCGGTGGAGCGCCGCCGATGATACAGTAAAGTTAACTAACGGAGGAGGCCGCTATGATGTATTTCGTCTCCTTGCTGGTGTTGGGTACCGGCTTGGCGTTTCAAACTGCGCCCACAGTGCAAACCTCGGACGGGCTCCGCACGTCTGCGATCAATCCTATTCCGCCGGCCAACCCTGCCCTGACCCCGGAGCTGCGGGGCGATATCATGATGGCCCGCAAGATGTACCGCGAGGCGATCGACTTCTATAAGCCGGAAGCCGAGAAGAATTCGGTTTTGGCGAATAAAACCGGAATCGCCTATCATCAGCTCCAGGATCTGGATAACGCGGAGAAGTATTACCGCCGGGCAATCAAGCTGAATTCCAAGTATCCCGAAGCCATCAACAATCTGGGAACCGTATACTACGCGAAAAAGTCCTACCGGCGCGCGGTCAATCAGTATAGAAATGCCCTGCGCATCACGCCCAACTCCGCGTCCGTCCTCAGCAACCTGGGAACCGCGTATTTTGCCCGCAAACAGTATGACGACGCGATGAAAGTGTACGCCCAGGCGGTCGCCATCGATCCCGAGATCTTCGACCAGCACAGCAGCCAGGGCGTGCTGGTGCAGGAGCGTACCATCGAGGAGCGCGCCGGTTATTTCTACATCCTCGCCAAAACCTGCGCCAAAGCCGGCATGACCGACCGCACGTTGCAATATATGCGCAAGGCGCTCGAAAACGGCTTCAAAGACCGGGAAAAGTTCACGAAGGAGCCCGAATTTTCAGCGCTGCAGGACAACATGGAATTCCAGGAGATTCTGGCCGCGGAGTACAAAGTCCTCTGAAGCGGCGACTCGTGAACCGGCGAAGCCTTGCTCCGTTGCTGGTGGCCACTGCCTGCGCGGCTTGTTCCCGATCGCCTCAGCCCGTGGTGGAGCGCGTGGCCTTGCTGCCCTTCGAAAACCTCAGCGGCGATGCTGCGCTGGACTGGATCGCCTCGGCGGGTCCCAGGATCGTAACCGACGAACTCTTGGGCGGCACGGCCCGGGCTGTTCCTATCCAGGCGCGCGCCCTGCGCGATGCTTACGCTTCCGGCGCCACCCAGCTGGTTCATGGATATGTCGAAAAACGCCGTCAGGGTTTTCATTTCGAATTTGTAGTGGAAGACGCCCAGACTCATAAAACGCGTCAGACGCTGGTCACCGACGGTGATCCGTTGCCGTCTCTCGACCGTCTCGCCAGGCAAGTCGACGCCGGGGCGCACGCGTTTTCATCCACGAATCCGCAGGCGGTTGCCGCCTGGGCTGTCGGCGATTACGAGAAAGCCGTGTCACTGGACCCGGGTTTTGGAGCCGCCTGGTCGAGCTGGGTGCAGGCTCGCACGGCCGCCGGAGACCAGCAACAAGCTACGGAGATCGCGGCGCGAGCGCTCGCGCAATCCTCGCTGCGGTCGCCCGTCGACCGCGCGCAACTGGAATTTGTGTCGGCCACGCTGCGCCAGGACCAGACCGGCCAGGAGCGGGCCCTCACGGCTTTGGCGAAGCTCATGCCTCACGATGTCGCCTTGCTGGGCCAGCTCGCCGCGCGCGAGCTGAACGCGCGCCATGTTTCCGAAGCGGCGCGTTACTACCAGGCCATCCTGCAGGAGAACCCGGAGGATGGCGACGTGTGGAACCAGCTGGGGTATGCCCAGGCTCTGGCAGGCGATCTCGAATCGGCAAAGAAATCGTTCGAACGCTATGGACGCGATCCGGCCCATGCCGCGAACGCGCTGGACTCCCAGGGCGAAGCTGCCTTCCTCAACGGAAAGTTCGCCGAAGCCGAAAAGGACTTCCTGGACGCACACGCCAAGAGCAGCGCGATGCTGGGCGGCGGGGATCTGCTGAAAGCCGCGTATTCGCATTGGCTCGAAGGCGATCTGCCTGGGGCCGATAAACTTTTTTCGCAGTACACGGCCTTCCGGACCGCGCAGAAGGACCCTCTTGTCGATTGGCGCCAGGCTGTGTGGGAATACTCGACAGGTCGAACGGATGCGGCCATGGCCCGTCTGTCGAATGTGACCGGAGCGGCCGCAAACGTCGCGGCGGCGCAATTGGCGCTGTGGAAGGATCCCTCCAAGCTGCCGCAAGATCCAGCCGCGCTCAAACAAGCCTATGAGCGTACGCCGCCCACCGCCGACGGTATTCCGCGAGTGCTCTATGCGGCTGCTCTGGCGCGGGCGGGGCAAAAGGACGAAGCCCGGAAGCTGCTCGCGATGTGGCCTTTGCCTGGAGCGGAAAGCGATCCGCTGCTGCAATCCTTCGTGTTTCCGAAATACCTGGAGCTAAAGCGGGAATTAAAGTGACTTTGGCCGGGCGAATGGATGCAAAATGGCGGGAAAAAACCTTCGGAGAGCGAACGAGCCAAACCCGCTCGCTCCCCGCCAGGGCAAAAGAGTTGTTATTAGCTGGCGTTAGCCTGGCTGAGCACCGACGCGACCTTCGAAAAGATCTGGCTGATGCTGGTCGCAACGCCCGGCATAATCGCACCGGCCGCAACGGCCACGAAGCCGGCCATCAAAGCGTATTCGATGAGGTCCTGGCCGCGCTGATCTTTCCAAACCTTAAGCTGCAGAAGCAGATTCTTCATTTCGTTCTATTCTCCTCTCCCTATGAGTGCACGACAGTCCCTGTCGCCAACTCAAAAGTATCATCGGCAGGTTTCTGAAAGAATCGGTATTACACCTAATGCGGACCCTGAAATCTCCTCAGGACATTGATTTCTGAAGTACTTGCAAGAGCTTAAGTACTATGACCCTGGATTGCCGCTGGTTCCTTTAGCGCTTATGGAGCTTTCCCCACCTGATTGATTCGCTACGCACTTCCTGCGGTGCGTCGAAAAAGCCTGAGGCGAAAGTACGGTGTTTACCGGAGAGTATTCCGGACCAATCGTCCGTAAGCTCAAGCTATGCCTGTGCTGCTGCTGGTCCTGCTGCTGGCGGCCGCGGTAAAAGACGGCCCTGCGCCATTACGCTCGGGCTGTTCCCCGGATGCCCGGGTTCTGGCTTCCCTGCCCTCCGGAACTCCCGTTGCCCTTCGTTATTCGATTAACGGCGAAAGCGGCCCCTGTTACAAGGTCTCGGTCGAGGTCGACGGCAAGACCCTGGAAGGTTCCCTGCCGGGCAGCGCCATCGACCAGGTGGAGGATTTCAACCGCGCCCGCAGCCAAGCCGTCTGGATGGATACGCCTTTAATCGTGAACGCGATCCGTGAAAGCGCCGCGTTGCCGTCCTTGCGAGCAAGCCCCGGTGTCACTGCGGAAACCGTGGCCGTGGCGCAGAAAGCTTTCGACCTGATCGGTTCCAGCCGGCCCCAAAAAGCGCTGGAAGTTCTGGAACCTGAATTGAAAATCCATCGCGACCCGGGATTGCTGGCGCTGGCTGGCGTCGCCGCGTGGCGTTCCGACGATTCGCGCCAGGCCCTCGAATACTTGCGGGCTTCGCTGGACCTTGCGCCCAGCCCGGAAGTGGAGAAGCTGTATCGTCAAGTGGAGCGTGAAGCCAAGAACGACCAGAGTGCCGATCGGCTGTACGGTCTGCGTGTCCTGCTGCGCTACGACAGCGCAGTGGTTCCCACCGAGACTGCCCGGCAGATGACCACCGTGCTGGACCAGGAGTTCATTCGTATTTCCCAGACGCTGGGATGCAGCGCGGAGGAGCGCGTGATCGCGATCGTGCAGAGCCGCGATGCCTTCCGCAAGTCCACCGACTTGGCCGAATGGGCCGGCGGACAGTTTGACGGTAAGATTCGCGTGCCGGTTTTCGACCCGAAGGTCCTGGATCGCCAAATGCTTCGTTCGCTGGCGCACGAGACCACCCACGCGTGCCTCACCATGCTGGGGCAATGGCCTATCTGGCTGCAGGAAGGAATCGCGCAGAAGGTTTCCGGCGATTCGCTGAGCGCCGTGCAGATGAACAAGATCGCGGGCTGGATCCACGAAGGAAAAATACCCGGATTGAGCAGCCTGAAACAGGATTGGTCGCACCTGGACGCGGAGCACGCGGCGATGTCTTATGAGTTATCGCTCGCCGCGGTGGAGCTGTTGTGGAAGGAAACCGGCGAGGAGGGTGTGCGGAGTCTCTTGCGGAATCCCGAACGGCTGCCGCAGGTAACGGCGGAGCTGGACCGCAAGCTCGGGTTGTAGAACCGCCCGGAACTCGATGCCGGCGAATTCCCTGTGCGGCTACTCCTGCCGGAGCGCGGTGACTGGACTTGTCATGCTCGCTTTCCTCGCCGGAATAACGCTCGCAGTAAGGGCTGCGCCAATAAGGATCGCGACCATAGATACAAACGGAACCGGATCACCCAACTGAACACCGGATACCCAGCGTTCCAGCAGGTGTTCGGTACCGTATGCAAGAAGCGAACCGACGGTGACCCCGACCGCGATCATTCCAATGCTCTGCCGCAGCACGAGCCTCAGGATGTCACTTGGATCCGCTCCCAGCGCCATGCGCACGCCGAATTCGGGTACGCGCTGGCGCGACAGAAACGCCAAAACACCGTAGATCCCGATGCACGCCAGCAGCAAAGCAGTCCCCGCGAAAGCCCCAATGAGCACCAGAAGGAACCGGTGGCGCGCTAGCGTTGCCTCCGCCAGCTGGTCCATCGTGCGGATCTCAGTTAAAACCTGGTCACGCGCGGTGGTCCGGATCGCGCGGCGTAGCGGCTCCACAATTCCCAGAGGTGCATTTTCCGTCCGCACGGCAACGGACATCACTTCGGACCATCGCCGAAGCAAAAGATCGGGTACTTGCGCAAACGGATAGTAAAACTGAGCCCGCACTTGCGCTGGGTCGTCGTCGGCGACTCCCCAGTAGCGAACATGCGCGACCACTCCGATTACTTGCTGTGGCGCCGGCCCCATGTCGGGAATCCACAACTGCCTTCCCACCGCCCAAGAGTCGCCAAACGCGCGACGCGCTAAAACCTCGTCAATGACGATTACGGGCTGGCTGTCCATTCGGTCATTTACGTCGAAGAACCGGCCAGCCCGCAACTCAATCCCCATGACGTCGAGATAGTCCGGGGTGACACTGGAGGCAAGCGATAGCGGCAGCTCCGTTCGCGGCGGTAACGCCGAACTCGTCCAGTAGCCGAGCTGATTGTTGCCCTCGCGCATCGGCACGGTGTCGACCATCGCCACCGACCGGACACCCGGCAGAGCGCGGGCCCGATCGAGGATGTCTTGCCAATCCGCGCGGATGCGCGCTGGGTCTGTAACGACGCTCGGTGATAACGCGAGACGAGTTACCAGGACGTTGCGGGTTTCAACGCCAGGGTCGAGGGCGGACAATCGCAGGAATGTACTGCCCAGAATCCCCGCCGACACCAACAGCACAACCGCCAACGCCAGTTCGCTCGCAATCAGGATGCTCTGAAGCCGCCGCGATCCACCTACCAACGCACGCGATCCCGCCCGCAGCGATCGTTCGAGCTCCTGAGCCGGCGCGCGCAATGCCGGAACGGCTCCGAAGAGCAGACCACTCATCAGCGAGACGGTAACTGCGAACGCGAACACGCGCCAATCTATTTGCACCTCCTGTGCTCTGGGCAGACTGCCGGGCCACAGCGAGATGAACGGCCGGAGGGTAAGGAACACCAGTAGTGTTCCGAGGACTCCTCCAATCAGCGCCAACACCACGCTCTCCGTCAGGCACTGTCGGACCAATCGCCCTCGACCGGCGCCCAGTGCGACGCGCACGGCCATTTCGCGACCACGCGAAGACGCCCTTGCTACCAGGAGGCTCGCGATGTTGACACAGCCAATCAACAAGACCAGGATCACGGCGCCAAACAGGAGCCACATCGTGGAACCGGCATCCCCCGTGTTCGGACGTAGCGGATCGACGATAAACGTGCGGCCTTCGTTGGAGCGAGGGTATTCGGCGGCCAAACGGCTGGCAATAACGGCGAGTTCGGATCGCGCTCTCTCCACGGTCGCGCCTTCCCGAAGCCGAGCCCATACGGCGATGCGCGGATGGGATTCCCTCGCTTTCATGACGGGCTGCGTATTCTGCCCGATCAAAGTCATCAGATCCACGGAGTCATCGGCAAGTCGAAAGCTGGCCGGAAGGACACCCACCACCGCATATTGCTGACCATTGAACGTGAGGGTTGCTCCAATGGCGTCCTCTCGGCCGCCGAATTTCCGTTTCCAGAGCGAGTCGCTGATGAGGGCCACGGGAGCCGCTCCAGCCTGGTCCTCCTGCGATGTAAAGTCCCGTCCGATCATGGGAGAGATACCAAGAATCGAAAGGAACTCCGCCGAGATTTCACACGAGAGGATATACTCGGCTTCTCCGGGCTGGCTCATGGTGCCGCCGGTATGGCGCCACGCCGCGGAATCTATCGATCGAACAGCGCTGCGGACATCCAGGAAGTTCGGGTAGGAAAACGCCCACAGGTCGCCAAACTGAGTCGCTTTAGCGGTTTTCTCCTGAAGCGAAAGCAATCGCTCGGGACTGCGGTAGGGGAACGGCTTGAAGAGGACGCCGTTCAGCACCGTGAACATCAGCGTCGTGGAGCCGATACCCCAGGGCCAGTGTCAATACCACCACGGCGGCGAAACCGGGCTGCTGCCGTATAGTCCGCAGCGCGTAGCGGAGATCCTGCCACAAATCTTCCAGCCATCGCGTGCCTCTCGCATCCCGGCAGGATTCTTTGACTTGTTCCGGACCTCCCACGGCGATGCGGGCTTGCCGGCGCGCTTCGCCGGGCTCCAGACCGTCCGAAACGAGACGCGCCGTGTGCTCTTCAATATGAAAGCCGAGTTCCTTATCCAACTGCCGATCCAACTTCTGTCTGTGCCGAAGGCGCTGCCACCAGGTCATCTCAGCCCTCCCTCGGATAAGTTCAGAATCAGGCTCACTGCCTCCGTCAGGCGCTGCCAGCTGGCGGTTTCTGCTTCCAACTGGATGCGGCCTTTTTTGGTGAGCCGATAGAACTTGGCTTCACGCCCCGATTCCGTCTCTTTCCACACGGCATCCAGAAGTCCTCGGTTCTCCAGCCGGTGAAGCGCGGGATAGAGCGAGCCTTGCGGAGCCTGCACCACGTCCCGTGAAACCTGCTGGAGCCGCTGCGCGATCGCGTATCCATGCACGGGTCCCCCCGCAACAATCTTCAGGATCAGGAGATCGAGAGTTCCTTGGGGAAGATCCGACTTGGCCGTCATCGCCTATACCTCTGACTTCTACCTGTAGCACGTGTAGAAGCCGGAGGCAAGCGTACATGACTTGCATCGCCACCGATGACCGCGGAACTGGACCGCAAGCTGGGGTTGTAGACTGTTGCTAGACAACTGTGCCAGGCGGCGGGAGGGCGTTCTCCACCACGCTATCCTGAAGTCAAACCCTATATGGCATTTGCCACTATCCCCGAGGCGATCGAAGAGATCCGCGCCGGCCGCATGCTGATCGTGGTCGATGACGAAGACCGTGAGAACGAAGGCGACCTCACTATGGCCGCGCAGTTCGTCACACCCGAGGCCATCAACTTCATGGCCGTGCATGGACGCGGGCTGATCTGCCTGGCGCTTTCTCCCGAACGCTGCGATCAGCTTCATCTGCCGCTGGTCTCGCCCATGAACACGTCGCGCTTCGGTACCGCCTTCTGCGAATCGATCGACGCCGCCGACGGCGTCACCACGGGAATCTCTGCCGCCGACCGGGCCCAGACCATCCACGTCGCGATGCGCCCCGGGACCAAGCCCTCGGATCTTGCGCGTCCCGGCCACGTCTTCCCGCTGCGCGCGCGCGAAGGCGGCGTGCTGGTCCGCGCCGGACAGACCGAGGCGGCTGTCGATCTGGCGCGCCTGGCCGGTCTCGAGCCCGGCGGCGTCATCTGCGAAATCATGAATCAGGACGGCAGCATGGCGCGGGTTCCGGAGCTTACGCAGTTCTGTGCTCACCACGGCCTCAAGATGATCTCCGTCGCCAGCCTGATCCGCTATCGCCATCAGACCGAGAATCTGATTCAGCGGCGCGCCGAAGGTTGTCTGGATACCGAATTCGGCAGCTTCAAGACGGTCACCTACGGCAGCACCGTGAACGACGAAGCCCACCTGGCGCTGGTCCACGGGGAGGTTCGCGGGAAACAGAACGTTCTGGTCAGGATGCATTCGCGCTGTGTGTTGGGCGATGTTTTTGGCTCCACAGCGTGTAATTGCGGCGCTATGCTGCGCGCTTCGCTCCAGCGGATCACCGAAGAAGGCGCAGGGGTCGTCGTATATCTGCATCAATCCGGATGGGGCGAGCGCAAACACATTCCCATGCCGGACGGATCTCCGCGGCCCCTGCACGAGTTCGGCATCGGCGCGCAGATTCTGGCCGACCTGGGCCTCTCGACCATCCGCATTCTGACCAACCGCGTCCGCAAGCTGCCGGGCCTGGATGCGTTCGGCATTCGGATCATCGATCAGGTGCCGCTGGCGGACTGAATCACTTCAGCAGGTTTTTCAGGACAAACCACAAATTTGCGGGCCGCTCCGCAAGTCTGCGCATGAAATACGGATACCACTCGGTCCCGTAGGGAACGTATAGCCGCAATCGAAACCCCTGCTCGATCAGCTTGCGCTGCAAGTCGCGTCGAATCCCATACAGCATCTGGAATTCGAAACTGTCCTTGCGAATGCCGCGGCCCTGGACGTATTCGAGCGCTTCCTGGATGATCTTCTCGTCATGCGTCGCGATCGCCGGATACACTCCGTGATCCAACAGGACCTTCATCAGCGCGATGTAATTCGCGTCGACGTCCTGCTTGCGCGGAAAGGCCGCCGAAGGCGGTTCGCGATAGGCTCCTTTGACCAGACGAACCGGCACGGCTGCCGCGTTCAGACGCTCGACGTCGCCAGCGCTTCGATGCAGGTAGGCCTGGACGCAAACGCGCACGCACCCGCACTCGCTGCCGGCTTGAATCGCCATGGCCAGCGTGCGCTCCGTGTAGGCGCTCGATTCCATGTCGATCTCCACACGGCTTCCGGCGGTCTTAGCTTTCGCTTCCAGGCGGCGAACGTTTTCGAGGCAGGCTTCGCTCGAAAGATCCAGGCCGAATTGGGTGAGCTTGATCGCGATCGTGCTCGACAGCTTACGGGACCCGATCTGCTCCAGCGCGCTCACGTAGGCGTCGCAGGAAGCGGACGCTTCCTCGATGGTGCGGACGTTTTCTCCCAGATGGTCGAGCGTCGAAAAAACGTCTTCGGCCTGGAGCCGCTCGCACACAGCGAGTGCTTCTTCAAGCGTATCGCCGGCGACGAACCGGCGAGTGACTTTGTGCGAAGGCGGCCACGCCTCCATCCATTTCCGTAGCGCCGGCCGCCGCGAGAGATAGAGGAATACCGCCCTCATCATGTGGGACGAATTCTCACTGTGTCTTCCGGCAAGTCCGGCTGACGTGCGGCTGTATCGATTCGCGCAGGCTGCGGAAGCTCGGCCGAGCCGCCTACACCCAGCTCCCGCATACGCTTGAGCGACGGCAGCAAACGAGCATCCCACGACCCGACGGAGCGGTTGTACGCTTCGATGGCCTTTGAAAGATGGCGGCCCGAATCGGCATAGGATTCGGCGAACGCCCGCACGCGCTCATGAAACTCGCCTGCAATGCGGCGGAGCTCCTCGGCATTTTTCGCCAGCCGTTCCTGGCGCCAGCCGTAGGACACACCTTTGAGAATGCTGACCAGAGTCACGGGAGTCGCCAGCAGAACTTTCTTGCCCAGGGCGGCTTCGAGCAGATCGCGATTGCGCTCCAAAGCGGCGCTCATGAAATGCTCGCCCGGCAGAAACAGTACGACCATTTCCGGCGCGGGATCGAATTGCGCCCAATACTCGCGCGTCGACAGATCCATAACGTGGCGCCAGAGCTGCTGTGCATGACGCTCCAGCGCGGCAGTGCGAGCCGCGGGATCCGGGGCTTCCTCGGAATCGAGATATGCCGACAGCGGAGCTTTCGCGTCCACCGCCAGCGTCCGGCCTCCCGGCAGCTTCACCAGCATGTCGGGACGCTTGCGGTCCTCGCTCTGCTGTTCGAAGAAATCGCAATAGGGAGCCATGCCGGCCAGCTCGGCCACGCGGCGCAAGGTCAGTTCGCCCCAGCGCCCGCGTGCGTTCGGACCGCGCAGCGCCTGCGATAGCGCCACTGTTTCCTTGCTCAGCGCAGCCAGGTGCGCTTCCAGGCCTCCCAGCGAGTGCTGCCTTTGCGCTTCGATCTCGCGCATCTGCGATTCGATCCGAGCCAGGGCGTCAGCCATGGGACGCGCTGCCTCGGCCGCCGTGCGTGCGTCATTTGCGATCGTCTGGGCGGCACTCCGGGAGGCGTTCGCCGCCCGCATCCACACCACGGCTAAGGCCACGCCGGCTCCGGCGGCTAAAACAATCGCCAACCAAAATGTTGCGGAGGGCATGGCTTTCCTCCAGTGTGCCACACCGCGAGGCACAGCTAGCGGACGAAAAACGCGGACTTGTCGACCGAAGCGTCCACTGCGACGTCGAAGAATCCGACCATCATCTCGTCCCAGCTCTGATGTCCATATCGCACATCGGCCGTCGGGTCGGGATTACGCGGGTTCGCGGCGGAGTTATCGTAGGTCGCGATCCAGTTGAGCCGCGTCCCTTTTTTGAGCGGCATGGGCTCCGCCAGCTTGTAATAGAGCTGCCAATAGAAATCGTAGGGCTTCACGCGCAGCAGCGTTTCCGGGAGACCATTGCCCCGAAGTCTGGTGTATTCAAACGTCGTCCCCCGCAGGTGCATATGCGGGAAGAAACCCAGCAGCAGCGCGTCGTTCGGCAGCGTGCCCCACACGCTCACCCGGAAATCGCGCTCGCCCGCCGGGATCACGAATTTCTCATTGTCCATTTGCAGCGTGAGGACGCGCTTGGCCGGCGGCGCCGTTGCGAACAGCATACCGACCTTGATCCGATCGTCCACCGCCTTGCCGGAAGGCGTGTAGTGAATCTCGAATACCAGATCGGATCCCGCCTTGACCAGCTTGGCCATTCCCGCCGGATAAACGTCCGGAGCGCTACCCGGCGCATACACCGCCAGAATGTCGGCTTTGGTCGGCCCGCGCGTCCACGTATCGCCGGGCTCACGAATATAAACCACTGCATGGTGGACCACCGCGCGTTCGCTGGGACGAACTTCCACCGACTGCACCCATCGATCCTCTTTGAATCCCGTTGGTGCGATGAAGTATTGATACTCGAGCGCACCGGTTTTGGGAACATGAAACGCGCTGGGCATTTCGATCACGGCATCGGGCGCCGTGTTCGACGTGCCTCTGTTCCATCCTTCGGGCCACACCTTGGGCGGAGGAGCGTCCGATTCCCTGCCCTGCTGCGCGCCTCCATCCGCCCACTTCGCCAGCGTTTCTCGCTCGGCGGCGGTCAGCGACCGGTCGTTCGCGAATTTGCCGCAGCACGGGTCGGCGAACCAGGGCGGCATCTTGTTTGTGCGAACCGCTTCGCGGATCGCTTTGGCCCACGGCCGCGTCTGCTGGTAGGTGGAGAACGCCATGGGAGCCATCTGCCCGGCCCGATGGCACTCCTGGCAGCGATTCTGGAGAATCGGCAGGACGTCGCGATAGAAAGTGACCTGCTGCGCCATCGCCGGCCAGGCGAGCAGAGCGGCGCAAGTCATGACGAGGGTCACTGCTTTTACTATATCCGCGCGGCGGATTCTACCCGGATCGAAGTGTTTGCCGGTAGCGTCTGCACTAGCGCTTCACGGTGACAAGGAAACTGCTCTGACCTGACCGGCAAACGATCAGGAAACGTCCATCCGGGGCCACGTCGTAAGGATATCCCCCCAAGACTTCGTATAACGGTTGCGTTGCCGGACAAGCGGTGAACAGAGCAGTGGAGGCAGGCAGGCTTCCGGCTTTCAAGTCGTGCGTTTGCACGGAGTACATCTTGAAGTCGGGGGCGAGATAGAAGAGCTCGGCGCCGTCACGGCTCCAGACATGATATCCGCCGCCGTTGTTCGACACCGGGATTGCTGGGCTGTCGCCGGCCGGACCGCCGGTGAAAGGCCTTACATAAATCTCGCGCTTCCCGGATTCATCGGAAGTGTAGGCGATCCACTTCGAGTCGGGTGAGAACCGCGGGAAGAATTCTGAGAACCGCGTTTTCAGAAACGTAAACGCCTTGCGGTCACCCAACAACGGGGCGATCAGAATCTCATTATCGGGTTGGGTGTGCCCGTGGAATGCGACCCATTTCCCGTCGTGCGACCAGTCCATCAAATCGAACTGACCCTGAGGCATTCCGAAGTCCAGTTTTTGTTCCTCATCGGCTTCCAGGGAGTTCTTCCGATAGAACTCCATTTCGGGGCGGCCGGCGCGGTCCGACGCGAACAGGATCTGCTTGCCATCCGGAGACAGTACGTGCTCCAAATCGTTGGCTGGATTGGTAGTGAGCCTGAAGGTGGCGCCACTCCGGGTATCGATGCTCCACAGATCGCGATTTCCATGATCTCCGTCGGGACGCTGGAACACAACTCGTCCGCCATCCGGCGTGATCCGCGGCTCAAAATAGGTTCCGGGCATTCCCAGAGTGCCTGCTGCCGCGCCATCGCGTTTGAACCAAGTTAGAGTATTCCCGCCCGACGTCGCCGGCCGAATCAGCACCACCCTGCCATCGGCAGACGCTCCGAAAGCGGATTGCGCACTAATTGTGTTACTGAGGACATGTTCCTCTATTGCTGCGGGCTCGCCCGAGAGCTTGTCTCCGTCGAATGCTTGACGCAGAAGCGTGCCTTCACGAACGAACAGCAGAGCGCCGGGAACATCGGCCACTTGGGATTCGACATAGCCGAGCCGGCGGGTCTCTGGCGAATCCAGCGAGCCTAGATACACGGCATTGTTCCTGGCGTCGGTACACCGCGCCGTGAACACAAAATGCCGGCCATCCGGCAAGAACCGCGGCCACCGGTGAGAATTCTCGGTGCGGCTGGCGTCCAGTTTGGTCAGGGCCTGGGGCGGTCCTCCGGATTCCTTGATCCGATACAGTCCAGACCGGTTGTTCGGCGCGTACACAATGTCGCCTGCGGCGTTCCAAGAGGCTGCGTAGATCCCTGGTACCTCCACCACCGTTTGAGGACTCCCTCCGGCAGGGCTGATCTTCTTGATTCTTCCCTCCGCAAAAAACCCGATCCAGCGGCCGTCGCCCGACCAGAACGGCAGTCCCGCTCCATTGGTTCCCGCGATCCAGTGGCCCTCGGATTCGCTCACGGGGCGAATCCATAGCAGACGTTTCCCGGAAGAGTCAAGAGCGGAGGCGACCATATACCGGCCGTCGGGCGAAGGTTCCGGCGCGGCGTCGTTGGTCTGCCCGTCAACCGTTAAGGCGAACCGCACGGGGGCATCCGGCGGTAAAGCCGACCGGCGCAGCCACGAGAATCCGACTCCGAGCAAGGCTGTGCAGAGGATCACGATGGCGGCGATCACCCAGCGGTGGCCCGGAGCGTGTGAACTCTCACCCGCTGCTGAGGGAGCCTTGCCAGCCCACAACAGTTCGGCTCCGACGTCGCGGGCGGACTGCCACCGGTCATCCGGCTCCTTCGCCAGGCAGCGCTCGACGACGTGGCCGAATGGTCCGCTCAAGCCCTCGGTGGTCTGTCTCTTTCCGGTAGCCATTTCCGCCAGGATCAGTCCCAGCGCGTAGATATCGGTGCGTCCGTCGCACGACCGGCCTTCCCGCTGCTCCGGCGCCATGTACGCGGGCGTGCCCATCACGGCGTTCGTGAGCGTGAGCGTATTGTCATCCACCGATCTGGCCAGCCCGAAATCCAGCACCTTAACGCCGTTTTTGGCGAGCATGATATTGCCCGGCTTCAGGTCGCGATGGGTGATACCCTTGGCATGCGCCTCCGCCAGTGCATCGGCGATCTCAGCTCCGTAGCGCAGAACATGATCCATAGGCAGCGTGCCCTTCTTGAGGCGCGCTCCCAGGGTCTCGCCCTCCACCAGCTCCATCACCAGGTAGTTCTCGCCCACGTCGTAAAGCGTACAGATATTGGGATGATTCAGCGCGGAAATCGCCCGCGCCTCGCGTTCGAAGCGTTCGCTAAACCTTTCGTGTGAGAACTTGATCGCGACGGGGCGCCCGAGCCGCGTGTCTACCGCGCGAAATACCTGGCCCATGCCGCCAGCGCCGAGCACCGCCTCGATGCGGTAGGGCCCCACCTGAGTGCCGGGAGCAGGAGTCCCATGACCCGAAGCATCCATGGTCCATTCGTCCGAGGTCATGGGTTCACCGAATCAATCAGCGTCGGCCCGCAGCCGGACAACCGGCTCAGTTCTTTCCGGAAGCCTGTTTCGCCGCGCCCTCTACCAGGGACTGGGTTTCGTTCGAGCAAGCCAGTTCCATGATCTGATCGAACGGCGCGAGTACCAGAGTCTGCTTGGGAACGACCCACGGCTTGGTCAGCACCTTGGGATCCTCGACGGTCGCCTCGATCTCAAGCGTGTTCGCATCCACGCGGCGATAGCGTTCGATCACATGCATCGCGTCCGAATGGAACGATACCCGGCCTTCCGCGTAGATCCAGCTGGTGTCGGTAAAGTTGGTCTTGTCGACCACCAGCGTGTCGCCATCCCAATGACCGATGGCGTCGCCGCGATTCGAAGGAGGCACGGCTTCGCGACGCGGCCGTCCGTCGATGGGGATGATCTGGAAGCTGTTGTAAGTCTCCGTCAGCATGATGACAAACTTCGGAGTTTGCACGATCTGCCCGACAGCGCCGACGTCGAACAGGCTCACGTTCAGAGTGCCGAACGCCGTGTTCGTGCAGCCCAGCGCAGGGTCGTCTTTATCGGACAGCGTTTTAGCTTTAGCCGCGGCTGCCGGTGTATACAAACTCGGAAACGTGGGCGGTGGCGTTGCGCCTCGTCCACCTGCCGGCGCGGTGATGCTTCCCCCGCTCGCCGTTTTCCCTCCGACATCGGCGCCCTTCCACCAGACGCCCGACAAGTCCGGATGACCATCCGCCGTGCGTGGTATCGCCGAGGAAGCAGTAGCTTTGGTTGTCCCCGATTGTGCCGCAAGGCGAGCCGTGCCGGCCGTGGACCAAACCAGCGCCGCCGCTGCTGCCGCCGTCAGGATCGAGCGGTTCACTTGCCCGGTCCCTCCTGGGGCCCGAACATACCGTAGGTTTTCCCGTCCGCCGTGGTGAGTTCTCGCAACATGCCGCGATTCTGCGAGGCATCCCGGGCGCGGAAGCCTTTAATGGTGACCTCGGCTCCCTGCTTGATGATGTCCGGCTTGTAGCCGTTGCGAATCATTCCGCTGGGCGTCCCGGCCTCGAAGGACCACTGCTCCACTTTGCCGCTCGAGTCCTTCACGTCGATGACGAACCACGAATGCGGATTTCGCATCAGCACCTGATTGATCACGCCGTGAACCGTGATCGCGTTGTTGGTATCGTAGGCCGCTGCAAAAGAGTGGTGCGCCGACGCCGGTACTCCCATGGCGAGCGCAACCAAACCTGCTGCCACACCGGCAAGAAATGTTTGTTTCATAGCACCTCCGGATTCATCCGAGATTCCATTCGGAATTTATCACAGTTTCAACTATATAACCAGCTAGCGGGACCATAACTGCTGGCTGGCCAGTGCGGCGCCTTCCGCCAGGGCTTTCAATTTCGCCCAGCAAATCTGCGGATGCACGCGAAGTCCCATGCCGCAATCGGTACCCGCGATCACGTTCTCGCGGCCCACCAGCCCCGCGTATAACGCGATCCGATCCGCCACCAGCTCAGGATGCTCCACCACATTGCTGGCGTGGCTGACTACGCCGGGGATCAGGATCTTCCCGTCCGGCAGTTTCACGTCCTTCCACACTTTCCACTCGTGCTCATGGCGCGGATTCGCCGCCTCCACCGAGTAGGCTCCGGCCTTCACCTTCAGCATCAGATCCACCAGATGCTTCAGCGGCAGGTCGTGGGTGTGCGGACCATGCCAGCTTCCCCAGCAGATGTGATAGCGGACGCGATCCTCCGGCAACCCGCCAAGAGCGTGATTCACCGCCTCCACCCGCACCTCGGCGAATCGCCTGTATTCCTCGATCGTCGGTGTGGGCACGATCATGTCGTAGGTGTCCGGCAGCGCCGGATCGTCGATCTGCAGAATAAATCCGGCGTCCACGATGGCCTTGTATTCGTGCTTCATCGCGTCCGCCAGCGCAAACAGATATTCTTCGTCGGTCGAGTAATATTCGTTGTGGAAGAAATGCTCCAGCCAGCCGGGAGCCAGTACACACATGAAGGCCTCTTCCGGCTTCACTTTCGCCGACGCCAGCGCGGACTTGAAAAGCTGCAGGTCGCTAGCAACCTCCTGCTCGCCGATATATTTGATCGGGCCGGAGCAGACGGCACGCTCGGTGGGATCCGGCATGAAGTTGAGTTCCTTATAGAACTCGGCGAACTCCTTGCGCTCGCCGCTGCCCTGGCCCATCCACCCGGACTCGCCCGGCTTCAGAGGACGCGCGGCAAGACCACTTATGCGGCGCCCATAATAGGCCCTGCCGAAACCGAGCTTCCCCAGTTCGCCGTCGCTGACGATATCGATACCGGCGGCGGTCTGCTTGCCGATGATCTCCGTCATGCCGCTCTGCACCAGCGGTCTGACCGACTCGATGTCCGATGAACTCCCGGCCATCATCATCGCTCCGGTTCGTGCCCGGAGTTCGGGCGGGCCATCGAGTCGGCCGGCGTGGGTCGTGAGAATGCGATCCGTGCTGCGTTTCATTTCCGCACCCATCGTAGCGCGAACCACTTCAGCATGGGTGGGCGGAATGACCTAGTTATCAGTGACGCTCAATGTCAACTGCTCTGAATCACCCCGGTGGCCCGCCTGCACCACCGAATCCGGCGGGATCAAACCGGCCTCCAGCATCGCCGCCAGCGGCTGCATCAGCTTCCGCAGAATCACGCGCTTCAGTTCCCGAGCCCCATATTCCCGGCTGGTGCCTTTAGCCAGCAGAAAGACTCGCGCGCGCGCATCCAGTTCCAGGGTGAAAGCCCGTTCTTCCAGGCGATTCGCGATGTGCCGCTCCAGCGCGGCGATCTGTTGATCCAGAATCGCTTCCAGCGCGCCGGCGTCCAGCGGCTGATAGGTGATGACCGCGTCGATCCGGTTCACGAACTCCGGAGCGAATTTCCGTTTCACGGCGCCCAATCCAATGCTCGCGAGCTTCCGCAGCGCGCCATCGCCGTTTTCATAATTCGCCCCGGCGGCGAACCCGAAATCCGGCAGCACTTCTTTGCGCATCGCTGACGCCCCCAGGTTACTGGTAAGAAAAATCAGCGTGCGCTCGAAGTTAACCGAGGTGTTATCGCCCAGGCGCAACACGGCCTTGTCGAGCACTCCCAGCAGCAGGCGCGACATGCTGGGCGCAGCCTTTTCGATTTCATCGAACAGCACCAGCGAC
Source organism: Bryobacteraceae bacterium (assembly GCA_036003585.1). GTDB lineage: Bacteria > Acidobacteriota > Terriglobia > Bryobacterales > Bryobacteraceae > Palsa-187. The sequence continues at coordinate 59,902 of DASYSG010000087.1, forward strand.
AAATGGGACCCTTCGCTGGTCACCGCCCCGAGCTTCTGTTGTGTCAGCATCGGCGGCGTCTCGCGATGCCCCAGATATCCCGGCGGCGCGCCGATCAGCTTGGCGATTTCGTGCTCCATCTGGAACTCGCCGCAGTCCACCCGCAGCAGGCTTTTTTCGCTGCCGTGAAGCACGTCGGCCAGCGCCTCGACCGTGCGGGTCTTGCCGGTGCCGGTGGGACCCAGCAGGAGGAACACGCCCGCGGGGCGGCCCTCTGGCGCCAGGCCTGCCCGATACATCTGAACGTAGGGAACAATCTCAGCGATGGCGTGAGCCTGCCCCACCAGGCGGTTCGCAAGCTGCTGGGCAAGTTCTTCCCGTTCGCTTAGGACGGGGGCATTGATCGCGACGATCCGTCGCGGACGAATCGGAATAGGTTGGCCGCGCACAACCTGATTCTCGGTGTTCCATGCCGTGCCGCAGGCCGCGCGTAGCGCTAATACACGGGAAACAGAACGCTATTTATGACGGTAGGTGATGCGTCCCTTGGTCAGATCGTATGGAGAAAGCTCTAAGGTGACTCGGTCACCCGCCAAAACACGAATACGATTGCGGCGGAGCTTGCCTGCCAGATGCGCCAGCACACTCCGTTCCTGGTCCAACTGAACGCTAAATAGGCCGCTGGGGAATTTCTCAACTACGGTTCCGGTGACTTCAATGCAATCTTCTTTACTCATCGTCCTCCCAGACGTGATTATACACGGTAGGCACTTCCGATAGAATCGTAACCCAGATGGCCGAAAAACTCGGGACGCTTTTCCAACTCTACTACCGGCCATCCCGCGCGCTCAGTACGATCCTCGACTCCGGCAGTTTGGCCTTGGCGGTCATTGCAGCGGCCGCGTTGGGCCTGGCCATGGGCGAAATCAGCCGCGTGGTGCTCATCGCGGTGCTTTTCGCACCCGCCTGTATCGCGATGATCTCGGTGTGGGACCACCTCGGCAGCGTTAGCGTGGTCCTTCGCCGCGACTATTCACCGCTTCTGGTTTGCACTTTGATGTGCTGGATCGCGGCGAATCTTCCCGCCTGGATCGCAAGTTTCCTTGCGCCCGCGGTCAGCTTTTGGATTTACGCGATCGCGGACGCGTATTTCCTGGCCCTGGCGGCCATCGCGATTCGGACGGTATTTGGCACCGGCATCGGAAAAGCCATAGGAACGGTCCTGGGCGGCGCTGCTGCGGGGGTGGGTGGCTTCTACGCCTACGCGGTTTTTGGCGGAATGCTCTCCTATTTCACATCTCCACTCGTCCTCCTCTGGCTCTACTTCTTATTCCGTCCCAATCTCGATATGTTCACCGGCCTGGGCGGCGGCCTGCGCTCGAGCCAAAACTTCCGCCGCCACCTGGACGCTTTGACGGTGAACCCGCGCGACTCCGATGCGCACTATCAGCTCGGTTTGATTTACCAGCAGCGCCGCAATTATGCGGAAGCCATTTCCCGGTTCACAAAGGCTGTCGAAATCGATCCCGGGGAGACCGATGCTCATCATCAACTGGGCGTCATTGCGCTGGAACAGAAGCGCTACGATGACGCACGCCGCCACTTCGCGGCCACCTTGGCCCTGGACGACAAGCATTCGTCGAGCGAAGCCTGGCGCGGGCTCGGCGCGGCCGATCTGCAATTGGGAAACACCGGACAGGCGCTCGCCGAGTTGCAGAAATATACCGACCGGCGTGAGTTCGATCCCGAAGGTCAGTATTGGCTGGGTGAGACGTTCAAAAAGCTCGGACGGATCCCGGAAGCCCAGGCTGCCTTTGAACGCGCGGTAGAAGGCGCCCGTACGGCGCCGCCTCATCGCAGACGGTATACCGCGGCGTGGGGCCGCCAGGCCAAGGCGGAGCTGCGGACATTAGCCTAAGTCCGGCGTCGATTCCGCCACCAGCGCGATCCGGAACGCCGGCCGATACACCTTCGCCCGCGGATTCCGCAAGCCTGCCTGCCGAGCCAGATCCTCCAGTTCTTTCCGTCGAAACGCCGCCTCCACCGAAATCGCTCCGTCATGCACCGTCACCGGATCCCAGCCCAGCAGAGGGCGGCTCCAGGCGATGAAGTAATACGGGATCGGATTCCGCTCCAGGTCGATCACCAGGACCGCCCGGCGCGCCACGCCTCCGAAATTTCGCAATAGCTCGACCACTTGGTCATTTGTGAAATGGTGCAGAAACAGCGAACAAAAGACGTAGTCGAAGGTCCCGGGTCGAAAAGGCAGATGGAACGCGTCGCCCGCTACACGCCGCTCCGCGGAGGAGCCCAGGTGAGAAGGCACATAATCCAAGAATGTGACCTCCGCGGCGGGATACCACTCGCGAATGCGGGCTCCCATGTCTCCGGAAGCCGCACCGACGTCTAGAATCGAAAAAGCCTCGCCCTCTCGCAGCGTGTCTTTCAGCAGGCTGCGCAGCGTCGAATGCCCGCCCCAATACCGGTTGATCCGCACCAGATCCCGCAGGCTCGCGCGGGCTTGATCCGGCGGCAACGTATCCAGAATTTCCGGCAAAATCAGCCGGTTACCGAGGCAGTGCATCCCTGTCTCCACCCCTACCCTTCTAGTACTCTAAAGCAACTGGTAACATAAGACGAATTCCGTTAAAGGAGATTACACTGTGGGCGACAGCATGGATCCTTCCGACAATTCTTCCGGTCCCAAGATTGCGATATTGTTTGGAGCGGTGGTAGCCCTCATTGGGGCGACGCTTTATCAGTTTTACGAGTTGCGGCAGGTACGCGGGGAATTGGACTCCACGCGCGATGCCGTCATGGACCAGATCTCCAAGCTCCATGAAACCACTACGGTCTCGAGCAAAACCAACCGCCAGTCCGTGGATTCGCTGAAGACACAGATGGATGAAGCCCGGCGGCAGGCCAGTATTTTGGCAGGCCAGGCTAAGGTCGACGCCAGCAAGCACGCCGACGAACTGGCCGCCAAGCTGGAGAAGGCTCAGCAGGAAGAAGCCGCTAAAGTGGCCGAATCATTCACGGCAGTTTCGGGCGAAGTGACCAAGGTTAAGGACGACGCCAACTCCACCAAGAATCGCGTGGGCGAGGTCTCAACCGATTTGGCTACCGTCAAAACCGACGCGGCCGCCACCAAGGCCGAACTCGAAAAAACCATCTCCGACTTGAAGAGTACCAAGGGCGATCTGGGAGTCCAAAGCGGACTGATCGCGACCAATGGGAAAGAGCTGGCCGCGCTGCGCGCGCTGGGCGAGCGGAACTACACGGAATTCCGGTTGACCAAGGAGAAAACGCCGCGCAAGGTTGGCGACGTCCAGATGCGCCTGAAGTCCGCGGATATGAAGAAGAACCGCTATACGCTGGAACTGATCGCCGACGATAAGCTGGTGGAGAAGAAGGACAAAACCATCAATGAGCCGGTTCAGTTCATGCTGTCCCGTGCGACTCAGCCCTTCGAGATCGTGGTGAACGAAGTGAAGAAGGATATGATCGCCGGCTACATCTCGGCGCCCAAGGTTCAACAAACGCGCAACTAGTTTCTCCTTCTAAATAATCAGGGCGGGCCCTCGCGGGTCCGCCCTTTTTCTTTCTGCCGGATTGTGATCGCCGGACCTTACTTCTGCGCTACCGTGCCGGCTCCGCCCCAGGTGTCTTTGTTGCGGCTGGTCTTCCAGTAGTTGTCGCCCCACCAATCGGCATTGGCGACCTTGCCGCTGTGACGTTCGATGGTGGCAAGCGCTCTTTCCGCGGAGGCCTTCGACATCTCGAGTGTCATCGTCTGGTCCTCGCCGTTTCCAGCTTTGAAAGCCAGAGTCATCTGCCGGGTTTCCGACTTGACAAGCCGTTTGGGCAGCGCCCAGACCTTGTATACAGGCTCCGTTTCAGACGTATGAACCATCACCGAGCTCAGCTCCGCTTTCGAAATCTGAGCGTACGGAATCTGAACATTGTGGAGCGGTGTTTTCATCTCCATGAACTGCGGGTTATTCAGGTACAGGGTCGCGCCCCTATTGGGCGCAAGCTCAGCGACGTTTCCGTCGATGTAGGTAACGGTTGCCGAATCGGCGGCTGCCAGCAGTCCCCCGGCGAGAATCGTGAGTGTGGGAAGTGTCAAAAAACGCATGGTGGTCCTTTCCAGTAAGAGAGATCGACAGAGTAGAAGATGAGCTTTACATCTCTTAGCGCCCTAGTACTATGCGAGAATCGGCTCGTGGGCAAACGGGCACTCCTCTGCTTGCTAGCGCTTACCCCGGTTTTCGGGGCCGAGGCAATTGAGCGCTATCTGAGCGCGCCTTTCGCTTCCGATCTCATCGCCGCACCTAGCGGCGGCAAGGTAGCCTGGATCCTCGACGAACGCGGCGCGCGTAACATTTGGGTAGCTGCGGCTCCGGACTACAAGGGCCGCAGGCTGACCGCTTATAAAGATGACGACGGCCAGGATCTGGGCGATATCGCCTGGAGCACCGACGGACGCTACGTGGTGTATGTCCGCGGCGGCGATCTCGAGACCAACGGCGATATTCCTAATCCCCGGAATCTTCCCCAGACGCCGGAACAGGCGGTCTATGCGATTCCATTCGAGGGTGGCGCTCCCAGAAAATTGAGCGACGGCCGCGGACCTGCCGTGTCGGCTGACGGCCACGTTGCGTTTGTAAAAGGCGGGCAGCTCTGGATGACCGCTCTCGACGGTGCTAAGCCTGTCGAAGCCGTTCACACCAAGGCTTCCTCCTATGAACTGCAATGGTCCCCGGACGGCGCAGCACTCGCGTTCACCAGCTATCGCGGAGATCACAGCTTCATCGGCGTGTATCGCCTCGCGAACAAGACCGTCACTTACCTGGATCCCGGCGTCGACCGCGACACTTCCGCCGTCTGGAGTCCGGATAGCCGCCGCGTGGCTTTCCTCCGGCGGGCGTACTCCTCCGCGATCGCGGTTGGACCCGTACGCGAGGCCGCGACTCCATGGTCGATCCGGATTGCGGATGCCACGACCGGAGCAGGCCGCGAGGTCTGGCATGCAGACAAGGGTCCCGGCAGTGCGTTTCGCCCGATCGATTCGGCGGATCAGATCTTCTGGGCCGATAGTAACCGCCTAGTGTTCCCCTGGGAGCGCGACGGCTGGCTGCATCTGTATTCGGTCTCGGCCGAGGGAGGGCGCGCGCAGCTTCTCACCCCGGGGGATTTCGAAATCGAACATGTCTCGCTTTCGCGCGATCGCCGCGAGGTGCTCTTCTCCTCCAATCAGGACGATATCGATCGCCGCCATGTGTGGCGCGTGTCCGCCGCGGGCGGCAAGCCTACCGCGATCCAGTTTGGGGAAGGAATCGAATGGGAACCCGCCGATGTTGGTGAAGGCGGGGTCGCGTTCCTGCGTTCGAGCGCCACTGAGATCAGCCGCGCGGCCGTCAAGATCGGCGGCGGACCTGTGCGCGATCTGGTGCCTGACTCCATCCCCGCCGATTTTCCCAAGGATCTGGTCAAGCCCCAGCAAGTGATCTTCCCTGCTTCGGATGGTCTGCAGATTCACGGGCAACTTTTTATGCCTGCTGCCGGTGGCAGCGCGAAACACCCCGCAGTGGTCTTTTTTCACGGCGGATCGCGGCGTCAAATGCTTCTGGGTTATCACTACCGGCGCTATTATTCGAACGCCTACGCCATGAATCAGTACCTGGCCGCCCGCGGATTTATCGTGCTGAGCGTGAATTATCGCAGCGGCACCGGCTATGGTCTGAATTTCCGCGAGGCCCTGAATTTCGGAAACTCCGGCGGCAGCGAGCTTAACGACGTTACGGGCGCCGGCTTATACCTGGCTGCGCGACCCGACGTCGATCCCCAACGCATCGGCGTGTGGGGCGGGTCTTACGGAGGCTATCTGACAGCGCTGGCGCTCGCACGAGCCGGCAACCTGTTTGCCGCCGGCGTCGACATGCACGGCGTCGAGGACTGGAGCATTCGGGGAGATCGCCAGCTCACCGCACTGAATGCCGACGAGCTGCGCGAAATCGAGCGCACCGCGCTGCAATCTTCGCCGCTGGCCGATGTGAAGAACTGGCATTCGCCCGTGCTGCTGATCCATGGCGATGACGACCGCAATGTCGCCTTCAATCAGACCGAGCGGCTGGTGGAAGCCTTGCGCGCGCAGGGCGTCGAGTTCGAGGAACTCATTTTCCCCGGAGAAGTGCACGAATTCCTGCTGGAAGAAAGCTGGATCAAGGCGTACCGCGCGGCGGGCGATTTTCTGGCGCGCAAACTCAAGCCGGAGTAAGTAAGGACAGGCGACCTGGTCGCCGGTCAACCCTGGTGACGCGGAGGACGTGCGCCGCCGCCTTCACGCGGAGCCATCGGACGGGCTTCGTTCACCACCACCGTTCTGCCCATCAGCTCTTTTCCGTGGCACGCGTCACACGCGCGCTGTGCGGCGGCATCATCGTTGATTTCTACGAATCCAAAGCCTCTCGCCTGACCGGTAAAACGATCCCGCATCACGGTCACGGAGTCCACATTCACCCCTGAGTCTGCGAAGAAATTCTGCACGTCCGTCTCGTTCGCGCCATACGGCAGGTTCCCTACAAAAAGCTTCTTCACCGGAGCACTCCTAACTGTCATTGGAGACAACAGCTTCCAAGTACGCGAAACATTATGTCAAAAAGCAGTTTCCGAGTCAAAAAGGATACCAGGGGCTGGCCCGCTGTTAGAATCAAACCGTGGCATACCCCCAAGAATTCATAGCCCCCATGCGGGCGGATCTTACGCAATACGGCGTTGAAGAAGCCAGGACTCCCGCCGATGTCGATCGCTTTCTCCAGCCCGGAAACGGCACCGTACTTATGGTGGTGAACTCCGTGTGCGGCTGCGCGGCTGGCCGAGCCCGGCCTGCGGTGGGGATGGCCCTCAAGCATCCGGTGCATCCTTCGAAAACTGCCACCGTGTTCGCGGGCGGTGATGACGCCGCGGTGGCTCATCTGCGCGACATTCTGGCCGAGTACCCTCCCTCGTCCCCCTCCATGACTTTGTTCAAGGACGGCAAGCCCGTCTACGTCCTGCATCGCTCCGATATCGAACGCCGGGATCCACAGCAGATTGCCGGTCTCTTGACCGACGCGTTCGACCAATTCTGCGTATAGTCTCCGCGTATAATCAAGGCTAGCCATGAGAGCCTTGATTATCGGTTTCCTGTCTGCCACTGCCCTGTTGTCGGCGCAACCGCGTACCTTCGTGCCTGTCACCAGTGACATGCTCCTGAATCCCAGTCCCAACGACTGGCTGATGTACAACCGCACCTACGATTCGCAGCGTTATTCGCCTCTGAAGCAGATCGACAAGAGCAACGTGGATCAGCTCCGCATGGTCTGGACGCGCGGCCAGGGCGCCGGCGCGCAAGAAGGCATCCCGCTGGTGCACAACGGCGTGATGTACCTGATGGCCCCCGGCGCGGCGATTCAGGCGCTGGATGCGACCAACGGCAATCTCATCTGGGAATACCAGCGCAAGCTTCCCGCCAATCAGGCGGCCCAGGCGCGCGCGAAGACCATCGGCATGTGGGAGGACATGATCTACACCACTACGCCGGACAGTTTCCTGGTCGCGCTCGACGCCAAGACCGGCGAGATGCGCTGGGAGACCAAGACCGACACGCGCGGCAATATATCGGGCGCGGTCGTGGCGGGCGACAAGATTATTTCGGGCGGATCCTGCACCGGCAACCACGTGAATTGTTACATCTCGGCGCACGACGCCAAGACCGGAAAACTACTGTGGAAGTTCGCTACGGCCGCCAACACCGGCGAGCCCGGCGGCGACACCTGGGGCACCACACCGGACGACAAGCGCTTTGCGTCCACTTGGGGCGGTCCCGGAACCTATGATCCCTCCACGAATTCCGTGATTTACGGAGTAGCGAATCCAACGCCCAACACGCGCATGGAGCGCCATGGCGATCCGTTCTCGGTTCCCACTTCGGGGCCGGTCGATCTTTTTAGCGATTCCACTGTATCCATCAATGCCGATACCGGGAAATTGAATTGGTATTACCAGCACCTGGCGGGCGACGATTGGGATGAGGATTGGACCGATGACCGCCTCCTTGCCTCGACCACGCTCAATCCCACGGCGGCGACAGCGAAGTGGTTCAACAATAAAATCAAGCCGGGCGAGAAGCGCGACGTGGTGGTCGCGACCGGCGAATCCGGCGGCGTCTTCGCCATGGATCGCCATACGGGCGAGTTTCTGTGGGCCAACCCGTGGCCGTTCGATATTCCGGGTTTTCTGATCGACAAAGTGGATCCCGACGGCAAGGTTCACTTGAACGAAAGCCTGATCTTCACCGGTCCGAGCCAGCACAAGACGATCTGCTTTTTCAACACGCGCAGCTATTGGTCGCAGGCCTATAGCCCGGTGACCAATTCTCTGTACGCGCCGTGGGTGGACACGTGTTTGGACATGCAGACGGGTCCGATGTTCCCCACCGTTCGCCCCGTGCGCAACGGCAAGGCTCGTGAGGGGTCGAATCCCGCCGAATTCTCGGGCATCTCGAAGATCAATCTCGCGACCGGCAAGATCGAGCACATTTATAAGGGCGCCGCGCCCATCAATGGGGCCGTACTCGCGACCGCCGGCGGCCTGGTGTTTTTCGGAGATCTGGATCGCAGGGTTCGCGCGCTGGATGCGGTTTCGGGAAAGGTGCTCTGGGAACAGACCATCGGCGGACCCATTGCAAATAGTACGATCACTTACTCCGTGAACGGCCAGCAGTACCTCGCGGTCGCGACAGGCGACGGCCTGTTGACGCAAAGCGTCATCGGCTACGCACCGGGCCTGAAGGAGCCCAAGGGCGCCAACGCGATTTACGTTTTTGCACTGCCGCAGAAGAAGTAGCTCTCCGTTCATTCTTTGATCAGGAGTGGCTGGACCGCCTCTGGCGTAAGCGAGCGAACCGGAGATCCGCGAAAGCCCTTCGGATCCCGCGTGACGATAAACGCGCAACCCGCCAATCGCGCCGCAGCCGCAGTCACCGCATCTTCGAAATCGGAGAATGATAATTGAAGCGCCTCTTGGACGACCCTTCCGTCCACGGCCGCGACCCCAAAGACCCTCAAGATCGCCGAGACGATCCGTTTGGCCTTGATGGCCCCCATCTCTTTTCGGATCAGATAATGGATGGTTGTTACGGCGTGAGCCGCCAGCATCCCTTCAGCGTTGCCGGTCTCCACAGCCGCCCAAGCCGTCGCACTTGCCTCAGCGTAAGGTTGCCGGTCGAGCAGAACGTCCAGGACGACGTTCGTGTCGAACAGGACTCGCTTCATCGATATTTCGCCGCCAGGTGCTTGCGGTATTCGTCGATGTCCGCCTTCTTGAGGACTCCGCGAACCGACCGTAGAATGGGAACGGCTCCGGTGGCTGGAGAAGTCGGTTCCGCGACCGCGGCCAGATAAGTTTCCACCATTTCCGAAACCGAGACGCCTCGGCGCTTGGCGTATTGCTTGGCGCGTGATACCACCTGCGTATCCACACTCAAGGTGAGCTTGGCCATGTACGTATAATATCACGATAATAATACGTACGGGTTGGTAGCTATCGTGGCGTTACTCTTGATTGCGGTTTACGATCCTGCTCGCATCGCTGGGATGTCGTTCAAGCAGCGCCCTGCATTCTGCCTCCGGCAGCTTAGCTCTAACTGGCCGTGGCGATAACGCCTTGACCGGGTGTGATACAATCTAACTTCATGAATCGGCGCTTTGCTAGCTCGTATCGATTTTGGTTCCGCTATTTTAGCGGCTGAAACGGACGAGTGGGCCTATTCGGAATTTCAAAACGAACCCACTCGAAAGAGTGGGTTTTTTAGTTTGGGGGTACTTAAACAATGATTATTTCCATGCGGTTGCATGCGACCAAGGAGGAGGTGGCTCAGGTGCGCGCGCGTATCGAGGAATTCGGCTACAAGGTCCACTCCATTGAAGGCGAGGAGCGCGTGGTGATTGGCGCGGTCGGGATGGGCGATGTCACGGCCTGCCTGGAATCGCTCGAGGCCATGCCCCAGGTGGAAAAGGCGGTCCGCATCTCGGCTCCGTACAAGTTCGTGAGCAAGGAATTTCGTCCCGAAAAGACAGAGATCAAGGTACACGGCGCCACCATCGGCGGCGACGAGTTCGTGGTCATGGCCGGACCCTGCTCGGTCGAAAGCGAGAAGCAGATTCTGGAATCGGCGGAGATCGTCGCTAAGCACGGAGCCAAGCTCCTGCGCGGCGGCGCGTTCAAGCCGCGGACCTCGCCCTACGATTTCCAGGGCCTGGAAGAAGAAGGCCTGAAACTGCTGGCGAAGGCTCGCCAGGTGACCGGGCTCGGCATCGTCACCGAAGTGATGAGCGACCGCGACGTGAGCCTGGTGGCCGATTACGCCGACATTCTCCAGATCGGCGCTCGCAACATGCAGAATTTCGCACTGCTCAAGACGCTCGGCAAGTGCGGCCGCCCGATCCTGCTGAAGCGCGGCCTGAGCGCCACCGTCAAAGAACTGCTGATGTCGGCCGAATACATCGTCGCGCACGGCAATCCGGACGTGATGCTGTGCGAGCGCGGGATCCGCACCTTTGAGACCGTCACCCGTAACACCTGCGACATCGGAGCCATCGCGGCCTTGAGCGAGATGACGCATCTGCCGGTGATCCTCGACCCCAGCCACGCCGCCGGAAAGCGCAGCCTGGTCCCCGCACTGGCACGCGCCGGAGTCGCCGTGGGAGCCGATGGCTTGATCGTCGAAATGCACCCACAGCCGGAAAAAGCTGTCAGCGACGGTGCGCAATCGCTCGATCCCAAACAGTTCGCCAAAATGATGGCCGACCTGAAGCCTTACATCGCGCTATGGAAACAGGCGCGCATGGCTGAAACGGCCGCAGCCGTCTAAAAAATGGGGACTGCCTCCGATTTCGAGTACTCAGCGTACGCCTGTCCGTATTGGGGCGCCGAAATCGGCTGGCTGTCCCCATTTTTATGAAAAAAGGCGCCGCCATCGCGGCCGTTCTGGGCGTCCTCCTGGGCATCTGGGGGTACTGGTTCTACTCGCGTCCTTACGATGCGGTGAGGCTCGTTCAGTGTCTTCCGCAGGACCGGTCCCTGCATGCTTACATGAACGTCGGACTGTTGCGCTCGGCGGGCATCCTGGATCTGCTGGCCGGTTCGAAAGCGGCCGAGGAAGCCGACTACCAGAAGTTCGTCGAGCAAACCGGATTCGATTACCGCACCGATCTGGATGCGGTCGCCGCCGGATTCCGCGATGGCGACGAGTACTTCGCCGTGCAGGGCCGGTTCAAGTGGGACCGGCTGTCCTCCTACGCGCAATCGCACCAGGGGAAATGCGGCGCCGGCCAGGGTGAAGACACATGCAGCATGCCTGCCAGCCAGCCGGGCAAAACGATTTCGTTCTCCCTGCTGCGCCGCGATGTTCTGGCGCTGGCCGTAACGCGCGATCCGCAAGGCTCCCGCGCGATCTTTCCCGGCTTCTGGAAAGATCCTCCCAAAATTCCCACCGCCGCTCTATGGATCTCTGCCCCGCCCTACGTATTCGCCGATGCGAAAACCTTGCCTGCGGGCCTGAGCCCGTTCAAGTCGCAACTGGAGAAGGCTCGCGATACCGTCTTCACGCTGGGTCCTTCACAAGACGGCAAGTCTTTCGAGCTCCGTATGAACGTGGACTGCGCCACGCCCGACGACGCGGCTACGATGGCCGCGCAGTTTTCGAGCGTGACCGACTTGCTGAAGAAGATGCTCGACCGCGATAAGCTTAAGCCGACTTCGGCGGATCTCAGCGGAGTACTAATCGCCGGGCATTTCGAAGCGCAGAAGGACCAGGTTACCGGCACATGGCCGATCGAACGGAAGTTTATCGAGTCGCTGGTGTCAGGAAAAGTTGAATGATCAAGGTTTAGCTGGTACTTCAATCCGAACCTTTCCACTGGACGGATCCGTATCAAATGCGAATCCGGAGACTAACGAACGCCGAATACTGGCGTCGTTGACTCCTGGGGTCTTTGAAAATCCGATGATCAATCCGGTCGCATCTGTAGGGATCTGGATACGCGTCCGAGTTCCAGGAGCCACCTCCATGCTCGGAAAGATGACGACATCCCTGTCGGCAAACTCTGCCGACACGGATACGAATCCTGCTGCGAGGGTAGTAGTGATCTGTAAAAAACCGTCCGTGCCAACGACATAGCTAAATAAGACTGGGCCTGTTGTTACTGTTACGGTCTCATTCTGAGCGCGAAGAGCAGCAGCGGCAGGCGCTCCCGCGACGAATCCGCGGGCTGCCTCGGTGGCTTGCGGTTTGGCTTGCTGAAGCTGGTCAGCCAGGCCCTCCTCCTTCTTCAGTTCCGCGGGCGGCGCTGGCGGAGGGGCCGGCGCGGGTGCGACCTTTCGTTTCGGCGGCACAGGGGGCTCAGTAGCAGGGGCCGCCGCTGGAGTCACTACCGGTTCCGGTGACTTGACCACCAGGGCGATCTGTGGCGGTGGCGGCGGTGTTCGCTGAGAAACCACGATTCCGATCACGACTGCGATCGCCGCCGTCGCCGCAGCCGTAGTCCAAAGCCACGCCCGATGCCTCCCTGGAGGCTCGAGTGCCGCAATGAGGCGTTGCCGGGCGCCCGGTTCGTCCAGGACCTCCTTCAAAACCTGCTCCCCGGCGAGCTCGTCGAACAACTCCTGATCTTGGAGTGCGGCCTCGAAGAGCACCCTGCGCTCGGCTTCGGTGAGCGAGCCGGTGGCATACCCGCCAATTAGTCTCCGAGCTTCGTCAGGTGTCATTTCCGGTCCCAATCACCACCCAGCCGCTGGCGAAGTTCCTTGCGGCAGCGCAAGTCCCAGGTATATAAAGTGTTAATCGAACCTACCTTCAACTCCTTCTGGATATCTATGAAGCTAAGTCCTTGTAGCTTCAAGCGAAAAATCTCCTTGCAGCGATCCCCAAGATCTTTCAAAGCGGTTTCCAGCGCATCCAACCGTTCCCGGCGAACGGCCTGCTCCAGGGGGTCTGGATCGCCTCCGGCCAGGGGAAGATCATCAACCGATACTTGAGTAGTCTCGCCCCGCCGGATGGTCTTCCGCCGCGCGGCCAGAATCTTGAACCGGGCGATTTCGATCGACAAGGGCAGCAGGTCTTCCACCCGGTCCAGGGCCGGATACTTGTCGTGCAGGACCAGAAGAACCTCCTGGGCGATGTCGTCGGCGGCTCCATCGGCAGAGGCCCCCGCTAATCTAGATGCCGCGAAGCGCACGATCCTTTCGCGCAGGGCCTCCAGGATCTGGTTGCGCGTCACATTTGTTTGCACGAAGATCTGCGTTTATTATATTGCCAACATCCCCTAAGTCCTGCCACAATAACCCCCATGCAGGCTAGGGTGCTCGCGTTTGTGCTGGCGGGAGGCAAAGGGACGCGGCTTTCGCCGCTGACCAAGGAGCGAGCCAAGCCGGCGACGCCCTTCGGAGGCCGCTATCGAATTGTCGATTTCGTCCTCAGCAACCTGGTCAACTCCGGGATCTATTCCATCTACGTTCTGATCCAGTTCAAGAGCCAGAGCCTGCTGCAACACTTGAGCGAAGGCTGGGAAGTAGGCGGGCTGCTGCAACAGCACTTCATCATCCCGGTACCCGCGCAAATGCGCTCGCTCGGCGAGGATTGGTACCGCGGCACGGCCGACGCGCTGCATCAGAACATCAACCTGATCGAACAGGCCGATCCGCACTATGTGGCGATCTTCGGCGCGGATCACATTTACCGCATGAACATCCGCGAGATGATCGAGTTCCACATGCACAAGCGGTCGCAGGCGACCATTGCCGCGATTCCTGTGCCCAGAAGCCAGGCGTCCGAGTTTGGTGTGATCGAGGCCGCGGCCGATGGAAGCATCGTCGGTTTCCACGAAAAGCGCGCGGACGCGCCCACCATGCCGGGCGATGACGACCGTGTGTTCGCCTCCATGGGAAACTACATTTTCTCCACCAACCTCCTGTTGCGCGAGTTGTACGCGGACGCCGAAAACGAAAACAGCTCGCACGATTTCGGCCGCGATATTCTGCCGTCGCTGGTGGGGCGCGCGCCCATGTACGCCTACGATTTCCAGACCAACCGCATTCCCGGGGATCCACCGAATCAGGAGCCGTACTGGCGCGACGTGGGAACCATTGATGCGTTCTATGACGCCAACATGGACCTGAAGGCGATCAGTCCGGCGCTGAACCTGTATAACCGCCAGTGGCCGCTGCGTACCGCGAGCTATTCCGATGCGCCGGCGAAATTCATTTTCGACGAGCAGGGGCGGCGGGGCCAGGCCATCGATTCGGTGGTAGCGGGCGGGTCGATTCTAGCCGGTGGAATGTTGCGGGGATCGGTGATGGGCCGCAACGTGAGGGTGCACTCGGGCGCGGTGGTCGAAGATTCGGTGGTCTTCGACAACTGCGATATCGGACGGAGGGCCCGGGTGCGCCGGGCCATCCTGGATAAAAACGTCAGAGTGCCGGAAGACGCGACCATCGGTTTCGACCATGAGCGCGACCGGAGCCTGTACTATGTCACCGACAGCGGCATCGTGGTGGTGGAAGGCCACCGCTCGACTGTGGATGTTTCGACGATGCTGTTGTAGCCGTTATCTGCGCCCCGGATAGTAACCTTGCTCGAACTGGTCGATGTGGCTGCTGCGAACCACGCCGGTATCGAAATTAACCGAACAGGAAAAGTGGTACAGCTGATCGCGGCCGAACCTGCGCCGGACGACGATGTCCCCGGTAATCCAATCTTGGCGTCCTGGATTATTGTCCGCCGCGATGTTGCGGAGGTCGACGTTGGCGGTCCGGAAGCGATCCGCAGCCTGGTCGTGAACCGATTGCCTGCAGACGTCCATCGCCTGAGCTTCCGTCATGCGCCGGTCGCGTCGAAAATCGCCGCCACGGTTGTCGTACTGCCGATCATCTGGCGGCCTGAAACCGCCATTATCGCGGTTATCGCCGTTATAGCGGTTATCGCGGTTATCGGGCCCTCTATCGGGACCCACAGGTCCGCCCGGGCCGCGGCCGCCCTGAATGCCGCCCGAGTAAGCGGGTCCGCCTCCCCAGAACAGGTCGAACGTGTAGCCTTCGGCGCCGCTGTCGGAATCCTCTATCTGGACCACTGCCGCGCCGCCGTTGTTGCGTGGATCGCGAACCAGGGTCTGCCGGCCTCGTCCATCCACGCCTGCAAAGCGAAAATCCGCCGGGTTCGCAGGCATTGCGGAGGTGCATTCGAAGCGCCGCCACTGGGGCGCTTGCCCGTTCAGGTTGCGCAGGTTGGCGCTATCGCCGCGGACTTCGACCTGAGCTGCGCCGTCGACAAAGACTTCCACCGTGCATTTTCCGCGTGATGGGTCGCCGCCACCCACAAAAACGGCCTTGCGAGGCTGGGCGTTTACCGCTCCAGCCGTTATCACGAAAATTAGAATCACCAACGCTCTTACATGCATCTCTTTCACCCCCCTTTTTTAAGAGCACTTATCGTGCCAACGGAGGCGGCGTTAGCGTAAGGATCGAAAGACTTGTGAAACAGGAACGGAACTGCGTACAATTGAATGAAGCTGCAGTCCCCCCGCCGCAGCCGCCAACCCTAGAAGGGCGCGTAGCTCAACTGGCAGAGCAACTGACTCTTAATCAGTAGGTTGAAGGTTCGATTCCTTCCGCGCTCACCACTAAAAACACACGACTTATTGATTTTGGTGAAAGATTGCGGGGTATACGCCGGAGTAACTATTTGGAGGTGGTTCAACACCCATGTCGATCTTCACCAAATCGCTGTCAAAGCTGGAATCCACCGATCTCCAGGAATTGCTAGATCAGAAGGCGGTCGAGAACGCCCGCCTGGAATTCAAGCTTTTGGTCCCAAACAAGGAGGAAACGCTAAAAAAATTATCATCATTCGCGAACACCTTCGGGGGCCTCATGGTCATCGGTGCGCAGGCGGACAGCTCTGACGGGAGAATCCAGGCCCTCCCTGGTGTGGATGTGGAGGCCGGATACAAACAGAAGGTGATTCAGTGGAGCTTCGACGGCGCCAGTCCACCTTTGCTCGTTGAAGTTTCGGATCCGATTCCCTCGCCTGCCGGCAACGGCAAGGTTTGCTATGTTTGCTCTACGCCAGAGAGCGATGTCGCGCCCCATTTTTTGAACGGTAGAAGAGGGATCTGGGTTCGGACGGATGAGTTCAGCGCACGTTTTGAGGCGCGCCTAGCCGACGAAACGGAACTTCAACACCTACTTGATCGACGAAAATGGGTTCGCGACAACCGTGCTAGGCTCCTCGATCGTGCACGAAGACGGTTCAAAATCCACGCAGCCACAATACCCAAGGATGAGAAGAAGGAGTTCCCCTCACTCGTCGAGTTGTGTATCGCACCACGGTTCCCCTCGCGGCCGCTATGCCAGCCCGAAGCGCTCAAGAGTAACATCACGACATGTTTTATCAGTTGGCGCGGCATTCACTTCCCTGACCCGACGATGCCTATACTGTCCCAACATGAAAGCGCGATCGTCCTCAACGCCACCAAAGATCCGTCGATGCTTGAGAGCAACGTTTGGGGAATGAATTTCTATGGCGCCCTGATATCTGGCGAGGCCAACTTCGGCACTCCAGCCGGTATCCACACGTTCCAATTCGTGGGGTTTATGTTGCTTTTCATTCGACATTCAGGCAAGATGCTCGAGACCATGGGATATAGTGGACCGATTATCATCGAGACTTTCTTGTCCTCCATCCTTGGAGTTCCGTGGCTACGCTTTTCGGAGGCATACGCATATAAGGGGCCTGAGTCAGAACTCGATGATGATGTCGTTTTTTCGATTTCGACAACCAGCGAAGGGCTGCGCGAGAAACCCGACGGTGTCGTGATGGAGGTCCTTCGATCAGTGATGTTTGCCGTAAACTCGGCTGACATGGTCGACACACAGCAAAAGATCGAGGGACTGATCCATGGCGGTTATTACTATAACAATTGGCCGAAGCCGGACAAGCTGCTGCTTTGAGGGGCGAGCTGCCTGCTTGGGATCTCACCGGCCGAAACACTGATCGATCTGATCGCGGCTGAAACACAGAGAAAGCCCAGGGGCCGCGCGGCTCAGTTGAAACAGAGGAACGTTCTTCGCAGATCTGCCACCCCTTCACGGCTTCACAACCGCATCGAGAAACTGAATGATTGAAGCCGCGGAAATGGCGCAGAATAGTTTAAGGTTCTTGTAGTTGAGCGCACTTCTGGGTCAGGACGCCTGTCCGATGCCGAAATTCCAACGCTCTTTGCTCGCGCGTGGATTGCGAACCTATAGCAGACCCAGGCAGATATATTGAGATCATGGCGAACTCAACATCCCGTCCGCTCGATCGCGCCGATTCATTCTGCAAAACACACGGCCTCAATGTCCCCATACTCCTCGCTCCCATGGCCGGTGCGTCCCCCGCGAGCTTGTCCATCGCTGTGGCGAAAGCCGGAGGCATGGGTGCGATGGGCGCGCTGCTCACCCCGCCCGCGGGAATCCACTCATGGGTCCGGGAGTTTCGATCCGGCAGTAACGGCCCCTTTCAGATAAACCTATGGATCCCCGATCCCAAGCCAGTCCGAGACGAACCCGCCGAGGAACGAATCCGGAAGTTTCTCGAAGCGTGGGGTCCGCCTGTGCCTGCGTCCGCCGGTGACGCGGCGCCGCCCGACTTCGACGCGCAGTGTGAAGCGCTTCTCCAAGCTGCGCCCACCGCCGTCTCTTCCATCATGGGTGTGTTCCCTGCCTCCTTCGTGACCCGGTTAAAGAACAGCCGTATCGCGTGGTTCGCGACCGCCACCACGGTCGCGGAAGCGAGGATCGCGCGCGATGCCGGCGCGGATGCGATCCTCGCCCAGGGTTATGAAGCCGGTGGCCATCGCGGATCGTTCTCTCATGCAGCCGCCGAGCGTCAGGGAGTCGGCTTATTCGCGCTTGTCCCAAGGCTCGCCGATGTCATCGATCTGCCGATCATCGCGACCGGAGGGATCGGCGACGGACGGGGCGTGGCCGCCGCTCTGACCCTGGGTGCAAGCGCGGCTATGCTCGGCACGGCCTTTTTGCGGTGTCCCGAAGCAGCCACCCATCCGGCCTGGGCCAATGCTCTCGCAAATCTCGAACCCGAAGGCACGATGCTCACCAGGGCTTTCACCGGACGATTAGGCCGCGCGATCGCCACAGACTATGTTCAAGCGGCTGCATCGCACGACGCCCCTCCTCCGGCGCCCTATCCGGTGCAGCGAGGCCTTACGGCGGCGATGAAGCAAGCCGGCGCCGCTGCGGGCAACCACCATCGCATGCAAGTGTGGGCCGGTCAATCCGCCGCAATGGCGAAACCGATCCCGGCCGCCGATCTCGTCAAGCAAATCTGGACGGAGGCAGTTTCCTACTTGGCCGCCGGCGCCACCGGCCAGTTGCCGTCATAAGGCGGCCAGTTCGGAGCCATCGCTTCGGGATCGGGATAGTACATCGAAGCGTAGATCGAGCGGATCTTGCCCTGTTCGATGAAGAACCACTCGGCTAATAGATTGCGGCGCATGGCGACGCCCGGCTTGCGCTCGAACAGCACCAGGCTGAGCACCACGCCGGCTTCTTCATCCACGATCGGATACCGCCGGGCCGTCACCGCGAAGATGTTGGCCATGGCTCCCTCCGACGTGCAGTCGGTCTCACCGCCCGCCGGCAGCGATCGTTGGGTCGTCAGCGTGCCGTTCTCCAGCCGCGTGCACCCGGGGTGCGCGAGAATGAGTTTCCCGTCGTGCGCCGATAGTCCATCCCAATAACTGTTCGTAATCGCGATCAAGTCGGCGCGCGACACGCGCGTGGCTTTCGGCGCAACCCGCTCGCCCGGCGCGTGCGCCAGCAGATAGGGCACATCGTTGTAGGCCGTTGTTGCCTGTCCGCCGCCAAGGGGCCCCAGGCCCGGATCGCCCTTCCGCGCCAGCACCCACTCGGCTTCGGTGATTTTGCGATCCTCCACTTTCAGTCGCAACGTCACGATGGCGGTGTCGTTCGCTTCATCCAGAGTTCCGAAATATCCGGCCTGGCCACTTTCCGGATCGAAAAATCTGAGCTGGAGTTTGCCCAGGCCCTTGGTGGTTTCCCAGAGCCCCGTGCCCGGCCTCCGCACCATCGCGTTTTCGGTCTGACGAAACCCGACGGAAAGAGGCGCGGTCGCCGGCTTGTGCTGCACCACAGCGGTCAGATACTGGTCGAGCGTGGTCTTCAAACAAGCCCGATCGCAGGCCGCGCCATAAGCGCTTCCCACTGCAACAATGCCAAGGACGAGATAAGCCTTCATGGCCGTTATTCTAACCCGACTCTCTCGCGTATAATGTTTTCTTACCGGTCGGTCGAACAAAGGGAGCAGTGTATGCGCTTCATCCTTCTCTTGCTGCTAGTGGTCTGCTCGAGTTTGGCGGACGCAGGCAGTCTCGCGAACTGGAGTGCGAACGATCCTCCCTGCAATCGACACGCAGAGTTACTGATCCAGGGGCATATGGATCTGGGCGTGCGAGTGGCTACATCGAATCCGGTGCTCGCTCGAGAGTTCCGGCGGGCCATGGATACGTGGGCCAGCGTCCTCGACCTGAACTGGCACGAAGACGACAGTCAGAATTGTTCGATCCAGCTTATCGACGGGGCGCGACAGCTTTTCCAGCCGGCAACCATCGCGGCCAGATCCCAGTTGCCCGACCGGCTGGATTTCGACGGCTGCATTGCGTTCAATCCGGGACAGGCGCTGAACCCAGCCGAGCTGTACCAGATATCGTTACACGAGATCGGGCACGTGTTGGGATTGCGGCATAGCTTGAACTCGAACTCGATAATGTACAGCTTCAACCTGGAAGGGCAAGACTGGCTGGACCTAACTGATCTGGCAGAGCTAGCCGCGCACCACAAGCTCCGAATCGCGTTGTCGAACAAGCCGGTTAGGCTCACTGGAGCCGCGACCCGAGTTCGCCAGTAGCCTGGCGGACCGTCGTTTCCGGACGGCCCGCCATCAATATGCCAGAGACCTTTCCCCAGTTACTTGTCGCGCACGGGCGATTCCCGAGTCAACCGGCGTTCAAACGTCTCCGCGCTGGCTGGAGTTTTGACGTCGCCAGTCAGGATCTCGCGGTTCGTGGCATTGCGACCGTATAGTTCCCGGTTGGTGTCTTCGTCAGGCCGAAGCGTCGCGCCTTCCAGCGAGATGCCGGCGAATAGCCCGCGTGAACGGGAATAGGACAGCATTTCCGCGTGCAGTGCCGCGTCCGTCTGAGCGCTGGCCGCGCGGCCAATCGGACCCGCCGCTGCGGTGGCGTCTCCGCCAATCGTAAATTTATCAGCCAGAAGGTGCTTCATACCGCCATCATTCATAACGAGTAATACAACGTCTGTCTCCGAAGCGCCGATCTGAAACCCTACGCTTCCGCCTTCCACGCGCATCGCGGCGGGAGCGCTCCAGCCCGTGCCACCGCTGCGGCGGCAAGCCGCGAATCCCTGACCGTACTTTGCGCCGAAGATGAATCCGGCCTTTTTCATTCCGGGGATAACTACGACGCATTTAGCCTTGTCGAGCAGGTCCTGGGGAATACCCTTATCGCTGGCCTTCATCATGTCGGACAAGGTGTCGGCCGAAGCGTCCAGCCGGTCAGTAACCTTAATCTCTCTATCCGCCGCGTAGCTGACGGTGCTCAGAGTACCGGCGAGTGCAAAAATGACTGAGAGCGTGTTGCGCATATTCAGTTCTCCTGGGGGATTTACAGAGCAAGAAGGCTTCCAAAGCTCCGGCGTTGTTAATAAACGGCTACCTTGATTCTCGGGGTTCGTTCCATGCCGTAATTTTCACACCAGGGCAACCCTCGGGTAGTGACCCCTCAAGGATTCTACCGCCGCCCCTATCGGATCCTCGCGCCTTCGAGATGCAGCAGCTTCTCTTTTCGTTCGACGCCCCAGCGATAACCGGACAGCGAACCGTTGGTCCGCACCACACGATGGCAGGGAATCGCCACAGCCAGGGTATTCGCGGCGCAGGCTCCGGCGACGGCCCGCGTGGCGTTCGGATGGCCGAGCTTCTGAGCGATCTCCGAATAAGTCGAGGTCGCACCGCAGGGGATATCGCACAGGGCTTTCCAAACTCGCTGTTGAAACGCGGTGCCTTGGACGTGCAGCGGCAGTTCCAATCCGGCCGACGGGTTCTCGACGAAGGCAACCACGCGAGCCACCATTCGCTCGAACCGCTTATCGGCGCCGATCAACTCGGCATTGGGGAAACGGTCCTGGAGTTCCCTCACCAACGTGTCGGGGTCATTGCCGATTGCGATCGAACAGATACCCAAGCCGGAAGCGGCAACCAGGATCGATCCAAGCGAGCATTCACCGACGGCGAATCGAATGGTCGCGCCCGCGCCACCGGCTTTGAACTCCGTCGGCTTCATGCCCAGTCGCTTGTTGGATTCGGCATAAAAGCGGCCATTGGAATTGAATCCCGAGTTGTAGATCGCCGACGTGACGGTTCCGCGGCCCGAGAGTTCCTCATGCATTCGCTGCGCGCGATGCGCGGTTGCGTAGGCTTTAGGCGTCAGGCCTGTCATCGACTTGAACACACGATGAAAATGCCACGGGCTCATACCGACGGCTTCGGCCAGCGCGTCGAGCGAGAGTGGCTCCTCGGCATCGACGATCAATTTGCACGCTTGGGCGACCATGGCCGCTTGTTCGCCATGCGCTGAGACAGCGTTCGGCTTGCACCGCCTGCAAGGGCGAAAGCCCTTCCGCTCAGCGTCCTGGGGAGTGGCATGAAACGCCACGTTCTCACGGCGTGCAAGTCGTGCCGGGCACGACGGGCGGCAGTAGACGCCGGTGGTCTTCACGGAATAGACAAAGGCATCATCGGCATTTTTCTCCCGATGGATCACTGCCTCCCAACGCTTTTGGTCGGTGAGATAGGACGTCTCGATTTTATTCTTCGTTTTATTCTTCATGGTCGGCCTGCAAGCAGATTAGCCGATCTCCGAGTCCATCACACCCTGTTTCTTGCTTTCAAATTCGATCGTTTCGAGAGCAAGAAACGGAGTGTATCCAGCAACTACATTCCGTAGACTCGCGACATGATCAACATAACTCAAATCAAGCGGCCAACCAGTATCGCCCAGCGGATCGAGTCATTTCGTTGGGACGCCATCCATGCCGAACTCGACGCCCACGGCGCCGCAGTCGCCGGGCCGCTGCTTTCGCCCGAAGAGTGCAAAACCCTCGTCGACGGGTATGACAACGAGAATTTCTACCGCTCTCGCGTCGTCATGGCTCGACACGGATTCGGCCGGGGCGAATATAGGTACTTCGCGTATCCGCTCCCGACGATCGTCGCCGAGCTGCGCGAGAGCCTTTACCCACACCTGGCGGAGATCGCCAATCGCTGGAACGAGGCGCTGGGTGTCGACGTCCGCTACCCTGCCGGGCACGGAGCGCTAAAGACCCTCTGCCACGATGCCGGCCAGACAAGGCCGACACCTCTGATCCTCAAGTACGAAGCAGGCGACTATAACTGCCTCCACCAGGACATTTACGGCGAACACATCTTTCCGCTGCAAATCGCGTTTCTGCTGTCGGCGCCGGGCAAGGATTTTACAGGCGGCGAGTTCACGCTCACCGAACAACGGCCGCGCATGCAATCGCGGGTGGAGGTTGCGCCCCTCGGTCAGGGAATGGGCGTGATCTTTTCCGTCCATCACAGACCCGTGAAAGGCACACGCGGCACGCACTGCGTGAACATGCGCCATGGCGTCAGCCGCGTTCGCTCGGGCCAGCGGTTCACGATGGGCGTCATCTTCCACGACGCCCAATAACGGTCTGATCCAAAACCAGCACGCAGGATGCGAAAATAGGTCGCTACAAGAAGCTCGACCCTTTGGTTT
The DNA here is from genome assembly GCA_036003585.1 of Bryobacteraceae bacterium. Taxonomy (GTDB): domain Bacteria; phylum Acidobacteriota; class Terriglobia; order Bryobacterales; family Bryobacteraceae; genus Palsa-187. Next base: position 82,839 of record DASYSG010000087.1, read on the forward strand.
CAGAGGCTTCCGAGGCTCGCTTGGCCGCCGCGCCTTTCGATCCGGCAAGATAATCCGCTAGGATAATCCGGTAAGATAGAGGTAGTGACCCCTCAAGATCCCACGGACCCCTCCCTGCCCTCGAGTTCAGGTACGGTTTCCGAGGTCCCCCAGCCTGCCGGACCTGTCGCCGAATTGCCGCCGCTTAACGGCGCCGTGACCACCGCAGACGCCGGACCGGCCGTTCCTCCAGAAGACGCGCACTACGATCGCCCCCGCAGCACCATCGCCGAGTGGACCATCACGATTATCCTGTTGTTGTTCCTGACCACGACCCTGGTCCAGGCGTACGTGATTCCGACGGGTTCCATGGAAGACACGCTTCTGATCGGCGACCACCTGCTGGTGGACAAGCTCGCGTTCGCTCCGTACGGTCCGGTGAGCAAATATCTGCTGCCGTACACCGACGTAAAGCGCGGCGATATCATCGTGTTCCGCTATCCGGTCGACATCAGCCAGACGTTCGTCAAGCGCTGCATCGGCGTGCCCGGCGACCGCATCCGCCTGATCAACAAGCAGGTGTATCTGAACGGCGTGCGCCTGGATGAGCCGTACACCTATCACAAGTCGGATTACATCGATTCTTACCGCGATAATTTCCCGGGCGAGCCCAACGTTTCCGTCGACCGGCGCGCTTCGGACATGCTTCTGAACCACGTGATCAATGGCGAAGTTGTGATCCCCCCGAACTCCTACTTCGCGATGGGCGATAACCGCGACTCCTCGCTCGACAGCCGCTACTGGGGATTCGTTCCACGCGAGAACATCATCGGCAAGCCGCTGGTTATCTACTGGTCCTACGACGCGCCCACCGATCAGCTCAATACCTCTTCCATCAGCATCGAACATCTTGTGGATCTGGCCGAGCATATCTTTACAAAAACCCGCTGGCGCCGAAGCTTCATGCTGATCCACGGCTATCCGATCAAGTAGACCCACAATGAATCGATACGCGGACTCCGTCCGGAACTTCATCCATGAGTGGACGCTGAACATCCTGATCCTGCTGTTCGGCACCACCACGCTGGTGCAGGCTTTCATCGTGCCGACTCCTTCGATGGACACTACCGTGATGGTGGGAGATCACCTCCTGGTGGACAAGCTTTCTTACGCGCCGCCGGGATCGATCTCGCGCTACTTTCTTCCCTACACCGAACCGAAGCGCGGCGATGTGATCGTGTTCCGCTATCCGATGGACATCTCGCAGAACTACGTAAAACGCGTGATGGGTGTCCCGGGGGATCACATACGGCTGGTGAACAAGGTCGTCTATCTGAACGGCAAGCCGCTCACCGAGCCGTACGCCCAGCATATCTTCCCGAACCCGGATCCTTATCGCGACAATTTCCCGACCGAGCCGGACGGCCCGGTCTACGATCGCGCGAAACAGATGCTCGCCGAGCACGTTCAGAATGGCGAGGTGGTGGTGCCGCCGGACAGCTATTTCGCCATGGGCGACAACCGCGATAACTCGCTCGACAGCCGCTATTGGGGCTTTGTGCCGCGCGAGAACATCATCGGCAAGCCGCTGCTGATCTTCTGGTCCTACGATGCCCCCACGGCGGACCTGGTGGGCTACAGCTCCGATCACTTCATCGATCTCGCCAAGAACTTTTTCTTCAAGACCCGCTGGGACCGCGAATTGAAGCTGGTCCGGGGATACCCCGTCCAGTAGCGTCATGGAACATGTCTACGGTCTGATCCTGGCCGGAGGCCGGGGCACTCGATTCTGGCCCAAGAGCCGGCGGGCCACCGCCAAGCAGGTGCTTCGCCTGTTCGGCGACCGCTCCCTGATCCAGCAGACCGTCGACCGGCTGCGTCCCGTTCTGCCGCCTGAGCGAATCTGGATTCTCACCAACGGCCATCTGCGGGACGAGATCGCCCGCCAGCTTCCGGAAGTCCCCAAGCGCCAGATCCTGGCGGAGCCGGCGCAGCGCAACACCGCTCCCGCGATCGGTCTGGCCGCGCAGATCTTACATGGAATCGATCCGGAATCGATCATGGGCGTCTTCCCGGCCGACCATGTGATCGGCAAGCCGGGCCCGTACATCCGCCTGCTAAGAGCCGCCTTGAAAGCCGCCCGCGCCGGGAAGATCGTGGTGCTGGGGATCCAGCCTCGCTGGCCCGAGACGGGCTACGGCTATATCGAATTTCCCAAGGGCGTCGAGCCCGGCGGCTCGCAATCCCTGCCCGTCAAACGCTTCCGCGAGAAGCCCGACGCCGCGACGGCCGTGCGTTTTCTAAAAGCAGGCAACTTTTACTGGAACGCCGGGATGTTCTTCTGGAAAACTTCGGTACTGCTGGATGCCCTGCGCAAGTATCTACCGAAAACTGCGAGCCTGCTGGCCAGTCTCCCACGGTTCGGCTCGCCGAAGTTTGCGAAGGGTCTCGGAGAGACCTTTCCTAAGACTGAGAACATCTCGATCGACTACGCCGTCTTGGAACGCGCGGCCAACGTCGTTGGCTTGCCGGCCGGCGACATCGCCTGGAACGACGTCGGCAGCTGGAACGCCGTGTATGAGCTGCACGCGCGCGATCGTGCCGGCAATGCGCTGCGCACGCACACGATGATCGAAGACAGCACCGGCAACTACGTCGACGCCGAGAAAAAGCTGGTCGCGCTGCTGGGGGTGAAAGACTTGATCGTGGTCGACACGCCCGACGCGCTGCTGATCGCCGACCGTAGCCGCGCCCAGCAAGTCGGCGACTTGGTGAAGCTCCTCGAAGCGGCGGGCCACCACCACTTGCTGTAACCGCGTGGAAAAAGGGGACACCTCCTAGATTCCGCAAAACCAGTAGCGGAGCGAACCCTAGGAGGTGTCCCCTTTTTCCCGCTACTCTGACGGCGGCTTGGCCTTCTTAAACACCTTCTTCAGCACCGACACCGCGCGATCCACATCCTGCTCGCTCAAGATATACGGCGGCAGCGCCCGCAGAACCTTGTCGTGCGTGCAGTTGATCAGGAGCCCTTGCTCCATCGCGTCGAGCACGATTTGCTTGCCCGCGAACTCGAGTTCCACTCCGATCATCAGGCCGTACCCGCGCACTTCCTGAATGAATGAGAACTTCTTGGCCAGCTCCATCAACTGCATCCGGAAATATCCGCCGACATGAATGATATTGGGCAGCAGCTCGTCCAGAATGTCGAAGAACTCGAGTGCGATGCGGCACGCCAGCGGTCCGCCGCCAAAAGTCGTCCCATGCTGGCCTTTGCCGATGGCACTGGCCGCGCGCTCGGTCGCCGCGACGAATCCCAGCGGGACGCCGCATGCCAAAGGCTTCGCAGCCGTGGTGATATCGGGCATCACGATCGGATCCAGCAACTGATACGAGAAGTACGCTCCCGGCCGCCCGACGCCGCACTGGATCTCGTCGAACACCAGTAGCGCATTATGACGATCCGCAAGATTCCGCGCCGCGCGAATATATTCGTCGGTCAGTGGATTGATCCCGCCTTCGCCCTGCACAATCTCGATGACGATTCCCGCAGTGTTTTCTCCGACGGTCTGTTCCAGCGCGCCAATATCGTTGCGATGCACGAAGCGCGCGCCGGGCAGCATCGGCTCAAAATCGCGGCGATACTTCTCCTGACCGGTAATAGAGAGTGCACCGAACGTGCGGCCGTGGAAAGAATCGAACAGCGCGACCGTCTCATATTTGTGGGGGCTGATCTTTTTGCCGTGCGCGCGGATAATCTTGAGCGCGCCTTCCATGGCCTCCGTACCCGAATTGCAGAAGAACACGCGATCGAGACCGGTCGCCTTGGCGATGCGCTCCGCCAGCGGTCCCTGATACTCGTGATAGTACAGATTCGAGGAGTGCAGCATCCGCCCGGCCTGTTCGCGAATCACCTTCATCAGGCGCGGATGGGCGTGGCCCAGAGCGTTTACGCCAATTCCGGCGATCAGATCCAGATAGCGTTTGCCGGACGTGTCGTAGACGTAGCAACCCTTGCCGCGATGCAGCACCAGCGGATAGCGGGCATAGTTCTGGAATAAGTACTGCGCTTCTAATTCGATTACCGATGCGGCAGGCGTGGCGACGGCGGTTTCCATGATCTTTTTATCATACCGAGCCCGTCACGATATTATGAAGAATGCCCGTCCGCGAGATAGCCGCCCTGATCGACCACACCCTGCTCAAACCGCGGGCGACCGAGGCTGATATCCGCCACCTCTGCCAGGAAGCCCGCCGGTACGGATTCGCTACCGTGTGTGTAAATCCTTATTGGGTAACTCTGGCGGCAGCGGAATTGGCTGGGTCATCCGTAAGGGTGGCTGCTGTCGCGGGTTTCCCACTCGGCGCCACCACAATCGCCCTTAAATCGATGGAAGCGGTAGGAGCGATCATGGGGGGCGCATTGGAAATCGACATGGTTCTGAATATCGGCGAGCTATGCGGCGGGAATCTGGATGCAGTCCGGGCCGATATCGCGGCCGTGGTCACAGCCGCTCACGCTCGACACGCGCTGGTCAAAGTGATTCTCGAAACGGCGTTACTCACCGACGATCAAAAGGTCGCCGCCTGCACCATCAGCCAACAGGCCGGCGCGGATTTCGTCAAAACGTCCACTGGATTCTCGACCCACGGCGCGACCGCACACGACGTCGCTCTCATGCGCCGCATCGTCGGTCCCGGCATGGGCGTGAAGGCGTCAGGCGGAATTCGCACACTCGAAGATCTCGAAGCCATGCGCGCGGCGGGCGCCAACCGAATCGGCACCAGCTCCGGCGTTCAAATCGTGGAGGCTGCCTCGTGACCACCCCTCGACGTTCCGCTCTTCGCTTCCGCGAGCGCGCCGAGCTCCTGGATTTTCTGCTCGAAGTGTCCCGCGTCACCTCCGAGACGCTCGACCTGGCGGAGCAGCTTTCGGCCATCGCGTCCATCGTGAAGGAAGTGGTTCCTTACGATGTGTTCGCCATCCTGCTATACAGCGAGCGCACCCACGCCCTCACCATCCGGCACGCCATTGGGCATCGCGAGGAAGTGGTGCGGAGCCTGGCGATTCCGCTCGGCGAAGGCATTGTCGGAACAGCCGCCGCGCGCCGCGAGCCTGTGCTGGTGGAAGACGTCAGCCAGGACCCGCGCTACCTGAACGCGCTGGACGCCGTCCGCAGCGAGCTGGCCGTTCCCATGACCGCCCGCGGCAAGCTGGTGGGCGTGCTCGACGTGCAGTCGACGCGGGTGAAGGCATATGGTGAGCAGGACCGCTCCATGCTCAGTCTGATCGCATCGCGCGTCGCTTCGTCCATAGAAAACGCCAGGCTATACCGCCGCGTGGACCGGCAGAATCGTACTTTGCGCACCCTGGCGCATCTATCCCGCGAGTTCAGCGCGATCCTGGATCTAGATGAATTGTTGAACAAGATCGCCTCCGCGACGCGCGCTCTGATGCCGTACGACGCCTTCAGCGTTTTTCTGGTGGATAACGAACGGAGCATTCTTCGCAATCGTTTCAGCGTTCGCTATGACAAGCGAGTCAAGATCGACAACATTCCCCTCGGGAAAGGCATTACCGGAGCGGCCGTGGATTCGCATGAGCCGGTGCGCGTTCTCGATACAGGCGTCGATTCCCGCTACATAGCCTCGCACCCGGGCATCCGCTCGGAACTCGCTGTGCCCCTGATTGTTCAGGATCGCGTCGTGGGCGTGCTGGACGTCGAAAGCGAGCGCATCGCGTTCTTCACCGAGGATCACCAGCGCACGCTCTCCCTGCTGGCCCAGCAGATCGCGAGCTCGGTGGAGAATGCCCGCCTGTACGAAGAGGTCGCGCATCGCGAGCAGCGCATGGATCAGGATCTTAAGGCCGCCCGCAAGCTGCAACGGATCCTGCTGCCGCGCGAGGATCCTGAAATGCAGGGATTGACGACCGGCATCCGGTCTCGTCCGGCACGCGAGATTTCCGGTGACGTGTTCGGCTTCTTCGAACACACCGGCGACGATTGCCTGATCGCCTTCGGCGATGTGAGCGGAAAGGGCGCGGCGGCGGCTTTATACGGAGCGCTGATCACAGGCTTGCTGCGGACGCTCGCCCAGCGGCGTCATCCCGCGGAGCTGATTCAGAAGCTGAATGAGACTCTACTGGAGCGCAGAGTGGATGCGCAGTACGCCACATTGCTGGTCGCTCTGTGGCAGCCGGCTTCGCGAAGGTTTCTCCTGTCAAACGCGGGCGCCGCGCCTCCGCTGCTCTTCCGTAATGGCGAAATTCTTGAGACCAAGATCGAAGGCGTCCCCATCGGGTTGCTCGACGGCCGCAAATACGACGAAGTGGAGCTCGCCGCCGAGCCCGGCGACGCGCTGGTCTTCTACTCCGATGGCGTGGATGAGCAGCCCAACGAAAAGAACGAAGAGTTCGGGCGCGAACGCATCAAACGCATTGTCCAGAAGCATGGGACGGAGTCTCCACAGGAGATCGCCGACGCCATCATCGCGGCCGTTGACTCCTTCCGCGCGGCAGTCCCGATATTCGACGATCAGACTGTAGTGGTTCTCAGGGTGATCGGATGACATCAGGAATGACACCGGCCATGAAGCCGACCGAATACAAGGATCGCACTCTGACCTGCGACGGCATCGCTCTTGCGGATATCGCAGCGAAAACCGGTACGCCGTGTTACGTGTATTCCGCCGCCGCCATTCTGGCGAACTATCGCGCGTATGACGATGCTCTGAGCGGTTCTCCGCACACCGTTTGCTACGCCATGAAAGCCAACGGCAACCTAGCGATCCTGCGCCTGCTGGCCCGCGCGGGAGCCGGCTTCGACATCGTCTCCGGAGGCGAGCTCTATCGCGTGTTGAAAGCCGGCGGCGATCCGGCGAAGATCGTCTTCTCGGGAGTCGGCAAGACCTCACAGGAGATCGACGGCGCGCTCGCCGCGGGGATCTTCGCGTTCAATTGCGAGTCCGAACCGGAACTCGCGCTGGTGGACGCGCTGGCGCACCGCCGCGGAATTCGAGCTCGGGTGGCCCTGCGGGTGAATCCGGATGTCGAGGCCTCGACTCACGCCTACATCTCCACCGGGAGTCTGGGTCACAAATTCGGAATCGATATCGGCCAGGCAGAGGCAGTCTATGAGCGCGCCCGCCAGTTCGAGAACCTGCTGCTCGAAGGGGTGAGCTGCCACATCGGATCGCAGCAGTCCGATTTCGAGCCGATGATGAGAGCCGCGGACCGCGTGCTGGAATTGATCGCCTGCTTACGCGCCAAGGGTTTCGACATCCGCCACGCCGATCTCGGAGGCGGACTGGGCGTCACCTACAAACCGGACGAACCGGCTCCGCTCATCGGCGAATTTGCAGCCGCCGTGCGTGAGAAGATCGCGGGACGCAATCTACATGTGTTCCTGGAACCGGGCCGCTCGATCGTGGGCGATGCGGGCGTGCTGTTAGCCCGGGTTCTCTATCGCAAGAAAGGTGGCGACAAGGAATTCGTGGTGGTGGATGCGGCCATGAACGACCTGATTCGCCCGGCGCTGTACGACGCGCATCATGAGATCCTTCCCTTGCGCGCGACATCCACGGACTGCGGGTTGCGCGCGGACGTGGTGGGACCGGTCTGCGAATCGGGCGATTTTCTCGCTCAGGATCGCCAGATGCCCGAGGTGTTTCCCGGCGATCTTCTGGCCGTGTGCACCACCGGAGCCTACGGTTTCGCGCAAGCCTCCAATTACAACGCCCGTCCCCGCCCCGCCGAGGTGTTGATCGAAGACGGCTCCTGGCGCGTCGTCCGCAAGCGCGAGACGTTCGACGACCTAGTCCGAGGCGAGGAGTGAGCCCAATCCTTAGAGGGTTGTGAGCAGACGCCTGAACGCGGCATCTTCCTGCGGGACCACGTTGGGCCAAGTTCTCTCGATCCCATCCGGCGGCGGCCCGTTCGAAAACTCGATCATCAGATGATGTTCGGCCGCGGCCTTGGCGGCTCGGCGGTAGAGCTGGATCGTTTGCTGGTCGGAGCGGTTCATCAGATCGATTTTCACGCCGCCTACGCCGGTCTTCTCAAGCCGCGCAAACTGTTCTTCCAGGTCCGCGGAATCGCCGATCGGGACGAAGTCCTTGGGCCGCTTGATCCACGAGGCGTCCGCGATCGCCGGCGGTGGGTTCAAGTTCGTCACGATATCGGAATCGAGCAGTTTTCGAGGCGCGTCAGCGACCATCAGAACCCTCCACGGACTCTGTGCCGGAGTAACGCCGTGCATCGCCAGCGCCTGGTCATCGAAGCGCGGCGCAAGGGTGGTGCGCATGGTGGTGCCCTCCGGATGGAACACGTACATCCCGGGGAAGTTTTCGAGCTGCGCTTCGGTGATCGCGACCCAGCCCACTCCTGGCTGTTCCACCAGGAATGGCAAGCCGATCAAAGACGTCCGCTGGATTTCGCTCAGCTTCATCCGGCTATATTCGCCTTTGCCCGAGCCATAGCCGTCGAGCACCGCAGCATACGAATCGCCATCCTGAGCGAAATGGAAATCCGTCAGCTCTTCCTCGATCTGCAAATCCTCCACTGTGCTGGTCCGGGGGATGTAATAGCGGAAGGCAATGCCGTCATCGTAGGCGCGCGCTTCGATGGTGGTGCGCCGCCCCAGCGAGCCGTTTTGTATATATTGAGCGATGAGCGAATGGTAGTGGTTGCCGGGCGCATCAACTGACTCCTCCTTCGCAGTGACCAGGCCGACGGTCTCTCCCAAAAGTACGTCCACATCGTGGAGCGTAAACCCCATCAGGGACGCGTTCATCAACAGCTTTTCGTGAAACGTCACCGAGTACGCCAGCCGGACCAGAATGCTGTCCTTAGGCGACACAATAAACAGCCGCAGAATGAGCTGACCATCCGGGGATGCCACGCTGACAGTATCGGTTTCGGCGAACACCGCGGAGGCTGCCGCGAGGATCAGCAGCGCGAGAGATAGAATCCGGCGTCTCATAACGAAAAAGGGGGCGCTTGCGCACCCCCTCTTCATGTTACAACTCTCTTCTCAACTCACTAGGAATTACGCCCAGCTATAGCCCGCCTTCTTGAAAGGCAGCGACCGGACGCGATCGCCGGTTGCCGTGAAGATCGCATTCGCGATCGCCGGCAGGATCGGAGGCATGGACGGTTCGCCCATACCGGTCGGAGGATTGTCCGACTTGACGTAGTGCACTTCGATGTCGGCGGGAGCCGCGGTAATCCGAAGCAACGGGTGCGTATCGAAGTTCGATTGCACCACGCGGCCGCGATCCACCGTGATCTCCTGCTCCATCATCGCGCCCATGCCGTCGATGATCGCGCCTTGCGCCATGTTCATCGCCTGGCCGGGATTGATGATGGTGCTGCCGATGTCGGCCGCCACCCACACTTTGTTCACCTTCACCTTCTTGTTGCCGGTGACGGTGACTTCGGCGACCTCGGCGAAATAGCCGCTGTGGCTGAAGTGGAATGCGACGCCCATGGCCGTGCCCTTCGGAAGGGTCTTCTTGCCCCAGCCCGACTTCTCGGCGACCAGGTCGAGCACACCCCGCATACGCTCTGCTTTGAACGCATTGCCGCCGCCGAAACCGCCCGGAGCGGGAGGCGGAGCAGGCTTGGTCTGCGACAACAGATCGCGGCGGAACTGCACCGGATCCTTGCCGGCGGCGTGCGCCAGCTCGTCGATGAAGCTCTGGGTGACGAACGCCATCGCATTGCTGGTGGGAGCGCGCAGCGAACCTGTGCGGATCGCCAGAGGCTGGGCCGACGTGTACAGCGCGTAGTTCTCGATGAACGGTTGCGGGAACTCCGTGGCCCCGATACCGCCGGCGCTGACCGATTGGATCGCTGGACCCTTGCCCTGACCGTCGTTCTTCGCGCCGTAGGTGACGAAGTGATTCCGCCACGCGACCACCTTGCCCGATGAATCGAGTCCGGCTGACAGGAACTGGAATCCGCCGGGACGATAGTAGTCGTGCTTCATATCGTCTTCGCGCGTCCAGAGCAGCTTGACCGGAGCATTCACTTCTTTAGAGATGTACGCCGCTTCCGCCGCGTAATCGTTGGTGAGGCGCCGGCCGAATCCGCCGCCGCCGCGAATCATGTGGACGGTCACGGCACTCTGGTCGATACCGCAGGACTTAGCCGCCAACCCGCGAGCGCTCGCCGGAATCTGGCTGCTGGTCCAGATAGTGACCTTGCCGTTTTCGTAGTGCGCCGTGCAGTTCTGGGGTTCCAGATTGGCGTGCGAGATGAACGGATACGAGTAGTTCGCCTCCACCTTCTTGGCAGACGCCTTGATCGCGCCTTCGGGATCGCCGTCTTTGCGCGTGGTGCTCATGGGCTCGCCCATGCCGATCTGCTGAGCTTTCGCGGCATACGCAGTGCTGCTGTGCTCTGCCGTCGCGCGGGGACCCTCGTCCCAGGTGACTTGCAGCTTCTTGCGAGCCGCATTTGCCTGGTACCAGGATTCCGCGACAATCGCGATTCCACTCTCGAGACCCGGATCGCCCGGCAGAACCGCAGCGGTGACATCCGGCTGCTCCACCACGAACGCAGCCTTGACGCCCGGCAGCGTCTTGATCGTGTCGAGGTTGTGGGTCTTCACTTTGCCGCCGAACACGCCGCACTTCTCGTACACGGCGTACAGCATTCCCGGCATGGTCATGTCGATCGTGTACAGCGGCTTGCCGGTAACGATCTTGGGAAGATCCGGGCTGGGGACCGTCGTTCCGATGATCTTGTAGTCTTTCGGATCCTTGAACTTGATAGACGCGGCGGCCGGCGGTGTCATGCTGGCGACTTTCGAAGCCAGCGAGCCATAGGTGGCCGTCCGGTTGGATGCCTTGTGCATCACTTTGCCCGACCCAGTGGTCAGTTCCGATGCCGGAACGTTCCAGGTCTGCGCCGCGGCTTCCACGAACATCTGTCGCGCTTCCGCGCCCAGTTGCCGCATCGGCACCCAGTTGGTGGGGGTCGCCGTGCTGCCACCCGCGATCTGGCCGCCGTACTTGGCCTGATCCTGATCGGCCTGGACGACTTTGACGTCCTTCCAATCGACGTCCAATTCTTCAGCGATCAGCATCGGCAACAGGGATCGAACGCCCTGGCCTACTTCCGGGTTCTTCGCGATGATGGTGACACTGTTGTCCGCATTCACCGTGATGAAGTCGGCCGGCTTCAGCGGAGCTGCCGGCGCGCCGAAGCCGCCTGGTCCGCCACGGCCTCCGGCTGGAGCAGGTCCGCCTTTGGCAGCGCCCTGCTGGGCGTCCGCCTTGAATACCAATCCGAATAGCACGCCGCCGGTTCCGGTGGCTGCCACGGTCAGGAAGGAGCGACGATCGATACTCTTTACGGTGGTTTTCTTTTTCATGATCGTTCTCCCTTACTCCCTGGCCCTTCCAGCGCCGCCGCCGGAGGTGGCTCCCGGCCGCGCCGAGGCGAGCTGGGCCGCCCGGTGAATAGCCTGGCGAATTCTGAGATACGTTCCGCAGCGGCACAGGTTGCCGTACATGGCGGAATCGATGTCCTTGTCGGTGGGTTGCGGCTTGGTCGCGAGCAAAGCCGACGCCGTCATCATTTGACCGGCCTGGCAGTAGCCGCACTGCGGAACGTCCACTTCCATCCAGGCTTTCTGAACCGGATGCGTACCATCGGCGGACAGCCCCTCGATGGTCGTCACCGGATCCTTCACAGTCCCCACTTGTGTCTGGCAGGACCGGACCGCTTTGCCGTTCACGTGGACCGTGCAAGCCCCGCAAAGCCCGGCTCCGCAGCCGAACTTGGTGCCTTTCATGTCAAGAACGTCTCGGAGTACCCACAGGAGGGGCGTATCCGCGGGCACGTCTACAGTCTTGGACTGCCCGTTCACTTTGAGCGTATATGCCATGTCATTGACTCCAGAACTTGATCCATCAGAGTTTCGGCTTGCGAACCCACCCGGTCCGCGTATCTCATGTAGAAAGTACCACTTGGGTCAACCGGGTGTCAAGGACCAGCCGCCACCAGCTCGATGGCCACGGTCGCATCCAGAGAGGGCAGTCCTTCGACGATGTGCGTCGATGCCGCGGGGTGCGCGGAAGGGCCCAGGAACTCGGGCGCCAGCGCCACCGCCCTGTCCGCCATCGGTTGGCTGGGTGAATAAACGCTCATCATGAGCGCACCGGCGTAAGACGCCTTCATCGATTCGAGCGCTCGTCCCAGCCGCCCGTAAGCCAGCCGAAGCGCCTGCTCCTGATCCCCAAAGGCCATCTGGGTGCCCGTGAAGACCAGCTTGGCCGGGCTTCCTCCGGGTTTCTGAAGGCGTCCCACACCTTCGCACGAAATCCCCGGCTCGACCGCTAGCCGCGTCGGCTGAACGAAGTTCGCGGTCGCCCCTGGGAACGCCGCCGTTACCTCCGCACGCGCCCGATCCAACTGGGCGAGGTCGCCCACAAAACACGTGACCTGCACCATGACCGCCTCTTGCGTCTTCGCCGCGATTGCTAAGTCGGGAGGTTGCTGGGCCGAAAAGAATGCCAGACCGTTCGGGTTCAGGATCTTCTTGTCATTCTTCTCCTGGCTGATACTTTCGATCACCACCTGCGCGCCTTCCATGGGCAGCGCACCGACCTGGACCGTGGTCACCGCAGGCAAGGGCATCTTCTTGGCGGAAAACTCCTCGGCGACGATCGTCGCCACGCGGCGCATGTCTCCGGTGCCGGCCACAAATGCCCGCAGCTTCACGAATGTCGCGGCCCCATTGGCGCGCTCCAACGCCTTGAGCGCATCGTGAACCTGCTGCGTCAGGAGGCCCTTCGCCGAGAGTGGCGATACTTGGAACGCCAGTTTCCCGGTTTCGGCGACCACTGCCGTCGGGGGCTCGGGCGGCAGCGGAAGGGCCTGAGTCTCAGGCTCCTTTTCCTTTTTGGGCGGCTTGATGCGCGGGGCAGCCGATTGCCCGGCGGCGATGCCGGCAGCAAGGAACGCGGCGCACAGCGACAAAGCGAAACTCCGGCGCATCCGACGGGATTTTAGCATCATTAATGACGGGCGTATTCCTTGCCGATCTGTCCCCTGTAGTTGCAAGCCTGAAGTTGGAAGGAGGATGCCCTTGACACGGATCTTCCCGGATCGACATACTAATTCACAGTATCCTTTAGGAACCTTCAGAAGAGGCGATCGGTTGGTGCAGGCCGATTGAGCGAAGTATTCCTAATGGCGTTGGTAGGAGGGATCTAGATGAAACTCAAATCGTTCACGTTCGGCCTGGTGGTGCTGGCCGGCTTCGCAATCGGCGTCGGGCTGGCGCAAACACCCGCGCCCAAGGCCGCGCCGAAAGCCGCGCCGGCGAAAGCCGCTGCCAAGACGGCTCCATCGCAGGTCGATTCCGTAATTGAATCGGTCAAGGCAGGCTTATCCGAATCCATCATCATCCGGACTTTGAAGAGGGATAACAAACCAGCCGACCTCACCACGGCGGATCTGGTGAAGCTGAAGAACGCGGGAGTATCGGAGAACATCATCAATGTGATGCTCGATCCCAGCAGCACGCCGGCGGCGGCCGCTGCTCCTGCACCTGCTCCCGCGCCCACGGCAGCCGCTGCTCCTGCGCCCGCACCCGCGCCTGCTCCCGAACCAGTTGCGGCCGCGGCCCCCGCGCCTGCCCCTTCGGCAGCCACGACGCAGGCCCAGAAGAAGCGCGTGATCGTCGACGAATTCGACTATTCCACGGTGAAGACGGCGGTGCAATCGGTGTTCAACACCCAGCAGGACATCGGGAAAGGCATCCGCGCCATGCTGGTCACACGGCTCGCGCAGGCGAACAAGGTTGTCATCGTCGAACGCGCCAAGATGGCCACATTAACCAAAGAACAGGACTTTAACGCGAGCAATCGCGTCAAGCAGGGCACCGGCGCGCGTGTGGGCCAGATCTCCGGCGCCGACGCCCTTCTGTCGGGCGACATCGTGGTCTTCGGCCGCGACGACAAGAAGAAGAGCGTCAAGGGCGGCGGCCTGATCGGCGGCGTGATCGGCGGGATCGCCTCCAGCAAGAATGAGGACAAGGCCGTGGTCACCATCGACTACCGCCTGATCGATGCCGAGACTTCTGAAATCATCGCTACCGGAGAGGCCAAGGGCGAATCCGTCCGCAAGGGCAACGCTCTCGGCGCCATCGGCGGAGTGCTCGGAAAAGGCGTGGCGGGCGTGCAGGTCGACATGACCAGCTCCAACTTCGCCCAGACCATCATTGGCGAGGCCACTCAGGACTGCGTCAACAAGCTGGCGGACATTCTCCTCGAGCAGACCGCCAATATGAAGAAGTCGGTCCGCGAAGTGGAAGGCCGCGTGGCCGATGTCTCGGGCAAGACCCTGGTCCTGAACGTGGGATCGAACGACGGCGTAAACGTCGGCGAAACCTTCGAGGTTCTCAACATTATCCGCGAAGTGAAGGATCCGGTGACCAAGGAAACCCTGGACGTGGTGACCGAGAAAACCGGCGAGATGACCATCACCAGCGTGCGGGATAAAGTAGCCACCGGAACCTATACGGGATCGCCCGCGAAGGTTGGGTTCATGGCGCGCAAGAAGTTATAGAGGAGCTACTGTCATGAATAAAAAACTTCTGGTAAGCTTACTCGCCGCCTCGGCGACCCTGGCATCGGCGCAGACCAAGAAGGCGCTCATGATCGAGCCCTTCGATTATTCGACCGTCATGACGGCCGTGCAGGCGATCTTCGGAACGCAGCAGAACATCGGCACCGGCATCGCCGCCATGCTGACCACTCGGGTCACGCAGGACGGCAAGTTCACCGTGGTCGAGCGCCGCAAGGTCGCAAACCTCACCAAGGAACAGGATTTCGCCGCCAGCAATCGCGTGAAGCAAGGCACCGGCGCGCGCGTCGGCCAGATTCGCGGTGCGGACCTGACGCTCATGGGCGATATCGTGGTATTCGGCCGCGATGACCGCAAGACCAGCGCCGGCGTGGGCGCGATCGTGGGCGGAGCGGGCGGCGTCATCGGCGGGTCGAAATCGGATGCCAAGGCCGTCGTTGTCATCGACTATCGCCTGGTGGACGCGGAAACCAGCGAGATCGTCGGCAGCGGCGAGGCTCGCGGTGAATCCAAGCGCACCAGCAAGGGTTTCGGCGCGGGGATGTTCGCCGGCGGCGTGATCGCGGGCGGCGGCTTCAATATGACCAGCTCGAACTTCGCCGAAACCATCATCGGCGAAGCCACCATGGACGCCGTGAATAAGCTCTCGCAACAGATCGCCGCAGGCCCCACCACAGGCAGCGCCGGGAGCCGAGCAGACGACCTGGATGCCATCGTGGCGGATGTGGACGGAACCAACATCACCATCAACGCCGGAAGCGCGGCCGGTCTCGCCAACGGCCAGACCTTCACCATTTATCACAAGGGCAAGGAAATCAAGGATCCCAAGACCGGCGAAGTTCTGGACGTCCAGACCACGCCGATTGGCAAGCTCACCATCACCAATGTTCGCGATCGCATCTCCACGGGAACGTTTGCCGCAGCCGGCGGCCCCGCACCGGTGGTCGGCGACGTCGTTAGGAAGTAAAGGATCGGCATGCGAATCCGGGCGCTCCTGCTTCTTGTTTGCGCCGGCGCATACGCGCAGATCGTTCCGCGCGTCGGCGTTCCCGGCGTCGGCGGCGTCGGTATGGGTGCGGGTTCGTTGTGGCGCGGCAACCTCGGCGGCATCCTGGGACAGCAGCCCAATAAAGTCACATACGACGATCTGAATCGCTTCGATCAGTACCTGGTTGGCGCGGGAGCCTATTGCTCGGCCCTCACTCCGGCCGACTACGCGGCCAATCGATACATGGTTCGCAGCATGGCATCCTACGTCGCCACCATGAACGCCTACACGCGGGATCCGCGAATGCGGACGTCTCTGGGCCAACTGAGGGGCCGGATCTCGGCGTTTCCATGCGCCTGGGCCGGATATCAACCCGAGCAGCTGGTCTTCGATCCTATCCCGCCGCCAGTGAATACGGAGCCGCCGTTCTCGCTGAAACCGCCCGCGGTCGATAACGTCCCTGCTGCCGACAGGGAAACCTTCAGCGACCTGCAAGCCCGCTACAGTGTGGATGCCACGCGCGCCGCGTCCGCCTGGAAGAGCGCCGCGGAAATGAACGCCCGGCTGTCGACGCAGGGAGCGTCCTTGAATGCCGACACGGCCGCCGCCGTCGCCCGGTTCCAGCTTCTCTTCGGCCTGGCCGCGGGATCCATGCTCGATCATCGCTGGGACGAAGTCCTCGAACACCTCCAGGCTGTCGAAGCGGAAACGGCCAAAGTAGCGAAAGTCGCCGGGCGCTAGACTGGAAGCTCGTGTCCTCCGAGCCCTCCACGCCGCTCATGCGGCAATACCACGGCATCAAGCAGCAGGTTCCGAACACGCTGTTGATGTTCCGGCTCGGCGATTTCTACGAGCTATTCTACGACGATGCAGTCACCGCTGCACGCGAGCTCGAGATCACCCTCACCGCGCGCAACAAGGAAAAGGGCCAGCCTATTCCGATGTGCGGCGTCCCGTATCACGCTTCCGAAAACTACATCGCACGCCTCATCCAGAAGGGCTACCGCGTCGCCATCTGCGATCAGATGGAGGTTGTCACCGCTGCCACCAAGGCCGCGTCAAAACTGGTGAGGCGCGAAGTCACCCGCATCGTGACTCCCGGCACCGCGATGAACGCGCAGGTGCTGCGCTCGCACGAAAACAATTATCTGGCCGCCGTCATGCCGTCTAACAACGGCCGCGCGGGCGTCGCCCATGTCGATATCTCCACCGGCGAGTTTCGTGCGACCGAGATCGACGTCGCCGAAGTTCGCGCAGCGCTCGAAACTTTGAATGCACGTGAGGCTCTCGTTCCGGAGGGATTGGTTGATTCCCTCCCCTGCCTCAAAACCAATGTGGATGCCTGGGTCTTCGCGCCCGATTACGCCGCGCGCAGCCTGTGCGATCACTTCCACCTGATCTCGCTGGACGGGTGTGGTCTCGAGTCCCGTCCGCTGGCAACGGGCGCCGCCGCGGCAATCCTCCACTATCTCCGCGATACCCAGCGCACCGCGCTCGATCATCTGGAGCGCCCATCTTTCTATAACCGCGCTGACGCGCTGATTCTCGATGCCACCACCGTCCGCAATCTAGAACTGGTCGAGCCTCTGTTCGCCGGCGAATCCAAGGAATCGGCGCTCCTCCACGTGCTCGACCGGACCCGCACCGGCATGGGCGGCCGCCTGCTTCGCCGCCGCCTGCTCGCGCCCTCGATCGATGTGGCCGAAATCGAAGGACGCCTCAATGCGATGGAAGAGCTTTATAAAGCCCCCATTCTTCGCGCCGAGTTAAGCAAGCATCTGGAATCGATCCTGGATCTGGAGCGGCTGCTTGCGAAACTTTCCCTTTCGTCGGCCGGACCCCGCGATCTCCTCGCGCTCGCGCGCTCCCTCGCCGTGATACCGGGCCTCGTTGCGCAGCCGGTAAAGGCTGCGCTTCTGCGAGACATCCAAGGACGGCTCGACCCCATCCCCGAAGTCGGCGACCGAGTCCTGGCCGCCATCGCCGAGGAGCCGCCTGCGAATCTTTCCGACGGCGGGACGATCCGCTCCGGCTTCGACCCGAGCCTCGACGAGCTGCGCGACATTTCCCGGAACAGCCGGACATACCTGGTCCAGATCGAACAGCGCGAGCGCACCCGGACCGGCATTGCATCCTTAAAAGTCCGCTTCAACAACGTTTTCGGGCATTACATCGAAATTTCCAAGGCTAATCTGCACCTGGCTCCGCCGGACTACCAACGCAAGCAGACTCTGGTCAACGCGGAACGATTCACCACACCCGAGCTCAAGGAACTTGAAGTCAAGATTCTGGAAGCCGAAGAAAGATCGCTTACCATCGAGCGCGAGATCTTCGAGCAGCTCCGTCTGCTGGCTTCGTCACATGCCGCGCGCATCAAAGCGACCGCGGCAGCCGTCGCCGAGCTGGACGTCGCCGTTGCGCTGGCGGAAGTCGCCGCGGAAAGCCGCTATGTGCGCCCCAAATTCTCGACATCCGGCGAAATGCGAGTCATGGCCGGCCGCCATCCCGTGATCGAGAAGCTGGCCGAAAAAGACGCGCAACGATTCATCCCCAACGACCTCTATTTCCATCCCGGCACCGAGTTCATCGCCGTCATTACCGGCCCCAATATGGGCGGCAAGTCGACCTACTTACGGCAGGCCGCTCTGCTGGCGATTCTCGCTCAGATGGGATCGTTTGTGCCCGCGGAGTCGGCGCTGATGCCCGTCGTCGACCGCGTGTTCACGCGTATCGGAGCTGCGGATAACCTCGCGCGCGGCCGATCTACCTTCATGGTCGAAATGACCGAGACCGCCGTGATCCTGAATACCGCCACCGCCCGCAGCCTGATCGTCCTCGACGAAATCGGCCGCGGCACTTCGACCTATGACGGCCTCGCGCTGGCCTGGGCCGTAGTCGAACATATTCATCGCTACATCCGGGCGAAGACGCTCTTCGCGACGCACTATCACGAGCTGACCGAGCTCGCGGGCCAGCTCGACGGCGTCCGCAATCTGCATGTTTCGGTGAAAGAAGCCGGCGACCAGATTCTGTTTCTGCGCCGCGTCGAACCCGGTGCGGCCGACCGCAGCTACGGTATCGAAGTCGCGCGCCTCGCCGCCCTGCCGATGAGCGTGATCCAGCGCGCCCGCGAGATCCTCGCGCACCATGAGTCCGCTGTTACTGAAGAATTGGCCCCGCCGTCCGCGCCGATGCAGATCCAGTTGTTCGAGCCCGTCAATCATCAGCTCGCCGCCCGCATTCGCGATCTGAACCTCGACAATCTCCGCCCGATCGAAGCCCTGCAACTCCTGGCGGAACTCCAGAAGGAGCTCAAGAATTGATGCGGGTAGCTGGGATCATGAGCGGTACCTCGCTCGACGGAATCGATGTCGCCATCGTCGACATTCGCGGTAAGAAGATCGAGACGATCGCCTTCCACACAGTTCCCTACCCCAAGAACGTACGCGAAGCCGTCCTGGGCGTGTCCAACACGATGACCCACACCTCGGCCATCGCCCGGCTGCACTTCCTTCTGGGCGAGCTGTACGCCGACGCTGTGCGCGAAACCTGCCGCCGCCGTCGTGTCGCCCTCCACTCGATTTCGCTATGCGGCATGCACGGCCAGACCATCTTCCACGAAGGCGCACCGGTGAACTACCTTGGCCGCCGCGTCGCGAGCACGTTGCAGATCTGCGATGCTTCCGTCGTAGCCGAACGTACCGGCCTGTGGACCATCTCCAATTTCCGCGAGCGCGATATCGCCGCCGGCGGGCGTGGCGCGCCACTCGTGCCCCTGGCCGACTACCTGTTGTTCCGCCATCGCCGCATCGGCCGGATCGCGCTCAACCTCGGAGGCATCGCCAACATCACCGTGATTCCGGGCGGCGCCACGCGCGACGACGTGCTGGCGTTCGACACAGGCCCCGGCAACATGGTGATCGACGCGCTGGTTTCCCGCTTGACTCAAGGCCGCCAGACTTACGACCGCGGCGGCCGTATCGCGCGCCGCGCCCAGGTCCACGATCGCATGCTCGCGTCGATGCTGGCCGATCCGTACTTCAAACTTCGTCCGCCCAAGACCACGGGCCGCGAACAGTTCGGCCAGGAGTTTGCCAGCGGCCTCGCCGCGACCGGCCTTCCGCTCGAGACTCTGATTGCGACCGCCACCGAATTCTCCGCGCGCTCGGTCGCCTCTGCGATCACGGCTTATGCGGGCGACGCACGCGAAGTCATCGCTTCCGGCGGCGGCGTTCATAATCGCTGGCTGATGCGCCGTCTGCGCGATCTCCTTCCCAGTTTCAACGTGTCCACCAGCGCCGATCACGGTGTCGATCCGGACGCCAAAGAGGCTATCGCCTTCGCACTTCTGGCTCACGAGTTTGTTATGAGCCGGCCCGGCAACCTGCCTTCCGCAACGGGGGCCCGCCGCGCCGTATTGCTCGGCCGTGGAACGCCGGTATTCTAAGAAAGCGTCTCACGCTCCTCGTCCTTCTGCGCCTGATAGTCCAGTTGCCGGACCTTCTGCTGTGGATCTTTGGAGAGAGTCTGATTTTCCAGATCCGGCGAGACTACCGGGTTCTGCTGGTTCTTCCCGGCCTTCGATTTCAGATCGTCCAACACCGCGCGAACGTATTTCTTCATGCTTCATTCCTGCCATACTAGTCCCTATAACGGGACCTCCAAAATGCTATTTCCAAGAGAACTCACCAGATCGTGGGGCACGCTCGGAGTGATCGGCTTCCTCGTGATCGCCTTCACCGGGACCGCCTCGGCCCAAACAGCCCAATATGTGGGATCGGCTGCCTGTAAGACCTGCCACGCCTCGACCTACGAGCGCTGGTCGAAGACCCGCATGGCGAACGTGGTGCGCGATCCCAAGGAACATCCGGACGCGATCATTCCCGATCTGAGTAAAGCCGATCCGGCCATCGTCACCTTCACCAAGGACGCCATCGCTTTCGTCTACGGCAGCAAGTGGAAGCAGCGCTACTTCACCAAAGTCGGCGACGACTACTTCCCGTTACCCGCGCAGTGGGACGTGGCCAATCAACGCTGGAGCCGATATCTGGTCGCCAATGGCACCGATTGGTGGGCGGCTCACTATCCCGCAGACAATATGCAGCGGCCCACCGGCCCCTTGTGCGACGGCTGCCACTCGGTGAATTACAACATCCAGACCAAGACGGTGACTGAGTGGAACGTCGGTTGCGAAAAATGCCACGGCCCGGGGAGCCTGCACGTTGCCCGGCCTTCGCTCGCGAATATCGTGAATCCTGCGCGCCTGGGCGCTCGCGGAGTCGACGTCTGCATTCAATGCCACTCCCAAGGCCAGCCCCTGACGAATCCCATCCAGGGGAAATATTACGATTGGCCAGTCGGCTTCACTGTGACGAACGATGCAACGAAGAAGCTAAGCGATTTCTGGCAGCTCGAAGACCACAAGCTGGGCGAGACGACGTTCACCCACTTCCCCGATGGAACCGCGCATAAGAATCGCATGCAGGGAAACGATTTCGTGCAGAGCGTCATGTACACGCGCGGCATTACTTGTTTCACCTGTCACGACGTCCACGGCACGGAAAATAACGCCGACCTGATTCGCCCAGCTAATGAACTGTGCCTGCAATGTCACGGCCCGAACTCTCCCAACGGCCCGCACACCGGGACGATCGAGCAGCACACCCATCATCCCGCCGGATCGGCCGGCAACGAGTGCGTGGGCTGCCACATGCCGAAGATCGAGCAGGAATTCACCACCACCAACGTGCGCAGCCATACGTTCAAGTTCATCGCCCCGTTGGAAGCCGAGCGCAATAAGATGCCCAACTCCTGTACATCCTGTCACACCGGCGAGACTGCGGAGTGGGCCAACAAGTCGCTCAGGACGTGGACCGAATTCTCGCCCTGGCGCGTCGCGAACTAGGTCTTTACGGGATGATCGTGGGTCGAATCTTGCCGTGCAACCGGTACACGGCAAAGTCTTTGCGATCGATCGTGAAAAACTGGCGGATGCCTTCTCGCTCCGCGACTCGGATCAAAGCTGCATCAGCCAGATCCATCGGCCGGTTGGCGTACTGACGCATCAACTCGCGGATTCTCGGTACATCATCCAACCCGAGCGGGAGGACGTCCACAACGCCACGGACGACCATCTCCCAAACGTTGTCCTGGGCCTTCGGCAGGTCATCCAGAAAGTGCATGGCTTCGGTTAAGACCGGCCAAACCGTGGCCATCCGCTGCCGCCGTAGTGTCCGGAACGCAGTCGAGCACGCAGCATGATACTGGTCGTCGGCGTCCACCAGGGCGACCAACGGTCCAGAATCGATCAGGATCATTTTCTGCGGCGAGCCTTTAGCACTTCCGAAAGTTTTCTGGTCGAGCGTCCGGGATCTCCCCCGCGCACACTCCCAATCAGATCCGCGACCCGGTCGTAGAGACTTTCACTGCTGTCTTCTCGCTGTAGCCAGGTTGAAATTGCTTCACGGAGGACGCTTGAGGTAGTCGTCCGCTTTCGCCGCGCAATGCGATCGACGCGACGGCGAAGTTCGGGATCAAGCCGCAAGGTGATGGGAGATTCCACGCGGCTATTATAACGTATTACGAATCTGTATTACAGGCGGATCTTACCGCGCCGTCAGCGGAGCGGCTAAAGATGCCCAACTCCTGCACATCCTGTCACACTGGCGAGACTGCAGAGTGGGCCAATAAGTCGGTCAGGACGTTCTCGCCCTGGCGGGTGGCGAACTGATTTACTCGCGCCCGGAGTAAACTGTAGCTGTGCGAAAAGGAAACCTCAGCGCGATTCTCCTTCTCGTGGCAATGAGCCTCCGCCCGGCCGCGGCAAAAGCACCCCTTCTACCGCCGTCGGCATTTCCAGAGTTACCCTCGGCTGTTATGCAAGCCCTACAGACCCGCAGCTGCCGAATTCCGCAAATTCAGAGGCGCAGACGCAACAACGTAATCCAGGGCAGCACACGATTTCCCGCAAGAGTGGCTACCCAAGGACGGATCGTTGCAACTTGACCACGATGGAATCGGCTCGCCTGCCGAATTTGGCTACCGGCGAGACGGTTGTTTGTATTGTTATTCTGCCGACGGAAAAGTTCTGTACTTCGACCGCGGTCAGTGGATCAAAGTGAGTGGAATAATCGTCAACTAGGATCTATCGCGCCGCCAGCAGCGCGCGCAGGTGACGAGCCCGTTCCGGCGACCGCAGTTGCCGCAGCGCCTTGGCTTCGATCTGACGGATGCGTTCGCGCGTGACGTCGAACTCCTGGCCGATCTCTTCAAGCGTATGCTCGCGCTCGCAGCCGATGCCGAAGCGCAGGCGGATCACCTTCTCCTCCTTGGGAGAAAGCGTCTTGAGGATGTTGGCGGTCTCGTCGCGAACGTTCGTGTCGATCACCGCGTCGACGGGCGATCCCACCCACCGGTCTTCGATCAGATCGCCGAGAGCGGATTCGCCGTCGCGGCCCACCGGGGTTTCAAGCGACACCGGATCGCGCGAGATGGTCTTCAGCTTCTGGACCTTCTCCACCGGAATGTCCATGCGCCGGCTGATTTCGTCGTTCGAGGGCGCGCGGCCCATTTCTTTTTCGAGCTCGCGCGTCGCGCGCAGGAACTTGTTCATGCTCTCGTTCATGTGAACGGGAATACGAATGGTGCGCGACTGGTCGGCAATGGCGCGCGTAATGGCCTGCCGGATCCACCAGGTGGCGTAGGTCGAAAACTTGTAGCCGCGCCGGTATTCGAATTTGTCGGCGGCGCGCATCAGGCCGATGTTGCCCTCCTGGATCAGGTCCAGAAGGTGCAAACCGCGGTTGACGTACTTCTTGGCGACGGAAACCACCAGGCGGAGGTTGGCTTCGACCAGGTCTTTCTTGGCCCGCTCGGCTTCGATCTCCCCGTGGCGGATCACCGACAAGGTATGCCGCAGGTCGACCATGTTCGCCCCGGCCACTTCCTCGCGCTTGCGGATTTCGCGCCGGATTTCCCGTGCCTTGCTCTGCGCGGTCTGGCTCGAACGGCCCTCGATCTTGCGCAGGTCGGCTTCCAGGCGCGAAAGCTCTTCCGCGACCTTCTCGATTTCCTTGGTGAATTCCTTCCACTGCGAAAGGTAGTAGGGAAGATGCCGGATCGCCTGGGATACCTGCACCCGGGCGCGCTTCATCTTGCCGATCCACTTGCGGCGCAGCTTTTTGTTGCTCAGCGGAACCGAATCCAGCTTGTCCGATACCTGGCCCAGCTTCTTGTGCAGCGCCACCAGTTCGGCCAGGTCCGCCTTTACCTCGTTGCGGCGTTTGTTGTAGGCGGGACTCTCGTCCTCAAGATCCCCCAGATCGATGTAGGTGTCCAGCTCCTCGGCTTCGTGCTTGATCTGTTCGGCGATCTCGACGGCCCGCAACTGCACCAGGGCTGAGCGGCTAATCGCCTTCTGCATCCGCAGCTTGCCGCGCTCCATGCGCCGGGCGAGGTTAACTTCGCCCTCGCGCGTAAGCAAAGGCACGGCACCCATCTCGCGCAGGTATACGCGAACGGGGTCGTCTGTGTAAATCGACTCCTCGACGGGGTGCGCGTGAGCGAAATCTTCGCCATCGTGCACCTCTTCAGGGTGGAAAAAGCCGCCTTCCTCGTCAAAAGGAAGTCCGAGCGGCTCATGACCCTCGCCTAGGAATTGGTCTTCGAAATGATCCACGTGGTTCACCCGGGTCAAACTAAAACACCTTTACTTATCAAATACTTAGCTGGATTCAAACGTAGCGTATGCAATTCCTGCCGTGGCGTCGAAGCCGCATACAGTATATCAGTGTTCCGAAATTAAGTTAAGTCTCTATTTCAAAGGATGCGTGAAAACGCTTTTGGTTACGGCCTTACCAGGACCTGGACGGACTTATTTCGTCTCGCGGAACAGGTCCTTCAGCGCCAGCAGAAAGGACTCCGCATCTTGGAAGTCCTTGTAAACCGAAGCAAAACGAACGTATGCGATCTTATCCAGCTTCTTTAGCCGTTCCAGTACCATCTCCCCTATGGCCACCGTCGAAACTTCCCGCTCCGGGTTCTCAGCCAGCGATGACTCCACGGCATCCACGACCTCAGCCAGCTTGGCAATGGGTACCGGTCTTTTCTCGCAAGCCCTCAGAAGCCCTTCCAGCACTTTTTGCCGGTCGAAACGCTCCCTCCGCCCGTCCCTTTTCACCACCATGTACGGGATCTCGTCGCTGCGCTCGTAGGTGGTGAAGCGGCGCAGACACTTCAGGCACTCCCGCCGCCGCCGGATCAGATCGCCTTCCTTGCTCTCGCGCGAGTCGATCACCCGGTCCTGGCGATGCCGGCAGAACGGGCAGGTCATAACCCGTAACCCGAAGAAGCAGAATCTATGTTCCTTAAACTACGCCACTTGATACCCTCATGGAAGGCCAGAACCAGACCCAGCGGAACAATCGCTACAAATGAGATGATCCAAAGCACCAATGCGATTCCACTGGCTGCTTCCAGGCCGACCCCATAAAGCTCGGTGAGCACCAGAACGGTCGCGATCTGCATTCCGCCACCCACGCCGGGTATCTGCAGAACACTCCCGAAGGCCACGAACCCAAGCGCGATGATTACATCCGTAAGACGCATCCCCGCCGTGGCTGGGAACGCCCGGAAAACGCAGAAGAAAGACCCGGCGACCACCAGCCACTCGATGATCGTGTAAATCACCAGCAGCCAGACGTAGGATTGCCGCTGCGTCGATTGCATCCCTTCCTCGAATGCGCCCAGGAATCGGGAGATCTTTTGGTGCAACACGTCCGGAAGGAACGTCAGGGAGTCCATGAGCCGGGTCCGGATACTTCCGCGAAAATAGCGCAGCCCCATAAGCAGGGCCAGGGACAGCGCGCCCGTGATCCCCGCTAGCAATCCCGCGGCCTGAAGCGCCGATTGGATGTGCGGCCCGGGCTGGATCCCGCTGCGCGATATCTGCGTCAGAGCGATGCCGAAAATCAGCAGCACCATCAGCAGATCCAGGATTCGTTCGACCAGCCACGCGGCCACCTGGCTCGAGAACGACACGCCCTCCTTCCGGGCGATCAGATACGGACGAACCGGCTCGCCTGCCCGCCCGAAGAGGACCACGGCGGTAAATCCGATACAGGTCGCCACCACCAGCCCCCAGAGCCGTACGCTTTTGGTCAGGGGGCGCAGCATGATCTCCCAGCGCAGGGCCCGGCCGACGTAGGTTGCCAGGATCAGCGCCAGGCCCAGCGCCAGCCAGCTCCAGTCGACATCGCTGAAGACTGCCAGGAACTTCACCCAGACGAAACCCGAATGGCGCCAGCGATAGACCACAAACAGGATGGCAGCGAGCATCGCGAGAACACCCAGCCCGGCGCCCACATGTTGCTTTTTCAATCTTTTACCGCTGCTCCCTTCGGCTTTTCCGGGATCCCGGGGTCAGTCCCCGCCTGCCTGTTTGCGGATAGAATGTAGAGCGAACTTTCCATGCGGGGATTTCGTTCTCATATCAGGAACCTCACCCACGGGTACGGTTTCCGGGAACACATCGCGATACACGGGTTCGTTCGTACGCAACGCCATGGAGGCAATCGCTACAGTCCGACAGGTTACCATGCCCAGCCGCTCGGCCGCCGGAGAGGGCTCGCTGTGGAAGCAGATATCTGGCCGGATTTCCAAGCCTCGTGAGATCCTGAGACCTCTCTTGGACGCGGACACTCAACTAGTCGAGCGGTGCCTGGGAGGCCAGGAGGCCGCCTGGGAGGATCTGGTCAAGGTCCATACCCGGCGTGTCTATGCCATCTGCTACCGGTTCACCGGGTCGGATCATGAGGCCCAGGATCTTACCCAGGAAGTATTCCTGCGGGTGTTCCGCTCGCTCAAGAGCTTTCGCGCGGGCGAAGGTTCCTTCTCCGTGTGGCTTGCCCGGCTGGCGCGTAATCTGTTGATCGATCATTACCGTCGCACCAAGCTGGAGCGGGCCAGTTCTTCCATAGAAGACCAGCTTCCGATGCTCGAAGAAAAAACCGCCGCCCTGGGCCGGACCGAAGGGTTGCTGGCCGGACGGGAAGCCAGCGAAGTCCTTCAGGCTGCGCTGCAGAAGCTTTCACCGGATTTGCGCGAAACCGTGATCCTGCGCGATCTGGAAGAACTGGAATACCGGGAAATCGCTCAGGTGCTGCATGTGCCGGAAGGCACGGTGAAATCGAGATTGAATCGCGGCCGCGCCGAGCTGGGGCGGATTTTGCGGCATTATAAAGGCCTCGTTGCTTTTTAAAGGAATGTTGTGAACTGCGCGGATGTAGAAATCCTGCTGGCCGACTACGTGGACGGAACGCTCCGCGGCGACGCGGCGTCGGCCCTTGAAGCCCACTTGGCCGGATGCGCGAGCTGCTCCGAGCTGGCCCGTGATGGAGCCGGCGCGGTGGCGTTCATGGAGCGCGCCGCGGTGGCCGAAGCCCCGCCGGAACTGGTCACGCGGATCTTGTTCGAGATAACCGCGGGACCCAGCCGCGCCGTCGTCAAGCCTTCCTGGGTCCGCCGGCTCTTCGGCCGGTTGTTCGGAGGAGTGCTCGAGCCGATCCTTCAGCCGCGCTTCGCCATGGGCATGGCGATGACGGTTTTATCCTTCGCCATGATCGGCCGCTTCACCCATGTACGCCAATTGACGCCGGCCGATCTGGATCCGGTGAAAGTCTGGACCGCGGCGGAAGACCGGGTGGTCCGCTGGTATAACCGCGGCGTGAAGTATTACGACAGCCTGAAGGTGGTCTACGAAATCCAGACCAGGCTCAAGGAATGGGCCGAAGAGCAACCGGGCGCGTCGACAGCCCAACCACCCCCTAATTCCGCAGGAGAAACGAAATGAATCCGGAAGCCCCCCCTTCCATTCCCGCCGAGACCCCCATCGTCGGCTATTGCCGCGCCTGCGGAAAAGCGCTCGATTCGGCGAACGTTCGCACGGCGCACGGCACCATATATTGCGCCGAGCATGTGCCCGCCGAACCGCCTGTGTCCGATTCACCGTATGCGAGCCCCTATACCGCGAATACGCCGCCGGCCATTCCCCGCACCGACGTATCGCCGGGCGTGGCCTTTATCCTGGGGCTGATTCCGGGAGTCGGCGCCATCTATAACGGCCAATACGCCAAGGGCCTGATCCACGTTTTCATCCTGGGCATGCTGTT
Organism: Bryobacteraceae bacterium; assembly: GCA_036003585.1. Taxonomy (GTDB): domain Bacteria; phylum Acidobacteriota; class Terriglobia; order Bryobacterales; family Bryobacteraceae; genus Palsa-187. Next base: position 110,569 of record DASYSG010000087.1, read on the forward strand.
CACGATCGTCAGCGGCAACGACATGGGCGGATTCGAACCATTGTTTGCCGTGCTCATCCCTGGCTTCTGGGCGTACATGGCGTTCGAGGCTTACCACACCGCCAAGCTGCGCCAGTTGGGTCAACCGGTGGACGAATTTTCCAGCTTAGTGCCGGGTCACGGCGGATCGCGTTTCCCGGTCGCGCCCATTCTGCTGATCGCCCTGGGCGTGATTTTTCTGCTGAACAATCTCGAAATTTTCGAGCTTCGCCGCATGCTGCGGTTCTGGCCGGTGATGCTGATCGCGCTGGGTCTCTATATGCTATATCTGCGAATGAGCGGGACTTCTTCGGAGGCTAACAATGACCGGCGGTAGCTTGCTCCAGGCCATTCGAGGCCCCGTGCTGCTGGTTGCGCTCGGACTGCTGATGACGGCCGATCAACTCGGCCGAATGAGCTTTTCGCGCACCTGGCCGGTGCTGCTGATTCTCTTCGGACTGTTCAAACTCGCCGAACATCTGGGAACCAAAGATCCAACTCCGCCCGACTTGAACCCGAACCACCCGGGAGCCAGCAACCTATGAGACGAGCTTCCCTGGTTGCGCCGCTGCTGTTGATCGGCATCGGACTTCTGTTCCTGGCCCGCAACATTTTTCCGGAGATGCAGCTGCTGGACTACCTGGCCAAATACTGGCCCCTGCTTCTCGTCGTGTGGGGCGGGCTGCGGCTGATCGAGATCCTGTTTTGGGCGGCCACCGGACGGACTCTTCCCCGCTTCGGCATCGGCAGCGGCGAATGGGTCCTGGTGATCTTCCTATGCTTTCTCGGAGTGAGCCTGCACGCGGTGCGCGGATTCTCCGACTGGCTGCCGGGCAGCCGGATCGAGCTCGGCGGCCTGGATATCTTCGGAGAAAGTTACGACTATCCGCTTGCCGCCGAACGGCCATCGAGCAAGACGCCGCGCGTGATTCTGGAAAGTTTTCGCGGCAATGCCCGCATCACCGGAGCCGATGTGGAGACGGTTAAAGTCACCGGGCATTCCACCATCCGCAGCCTGGATCAGGCTTCCGCCGATCGCGCCCATCAACAAGCGCCCCTCGAATTGGACGGAGATCCCAACGAAATCCACATTCGCACCTCGCAAAACCGGATCTCCGGCAGCACCCGCCGCATCTCGGCCGACCTGGAGATCGTGGTTCCCAAAGGCGCAACCATCGAAGCTCACGGCCGCTCCGGCGATTTCGATATCAGCGGCGTGAACGGCTCCATCGACGTCAACTCCGACAACGCCAGCGTGCGCCTCGAAGACATCGGAGGCGATGTGGTCGTCGAAGTGCGCGGCAGCGACATCCTGCGCGCTGCCAAAGTCAAAGGGTCGGTGGAGATGAAGGGCCGCGGCTCCGATATCGACCTGCAGGACATCGCGGGAACCGTTACGCTCAACGGCACGTTTACCGGAAACTCTCAGTTTCACAATCTCGCCAAGCCGGTGCGGATCGTCACCCCGTATACCGAGTTCTCGGCGGAGAAGTTGACCGACATGCGAATGACCCTGGGCAATCTGAATGCGTCCGACCTGACTGGTCCGGTCCGCATGACCTCCTCGCGATCATGGGATGTCAGCCTCACCAATTTCACCAATGCTCTCGACATAAACCTCAACGGAGGCGACGTCGATTTGCGGCCCGGCCAGCTTCCGCTGGCGAAGATGGACGTCCGCAGCCGCACGGGCCACATCGAACTGGCGCTGCCGGAATCCGCCAAGTTCGACCTGACCGCAACCAGCTCGCGCGGGTCGGTGGAGAACGAATTCGGAGCCCCGCTGAAACTCGAGCCCACCGGCCGCCGCGGAGCCACGCTGCGAGGCTCGAACGGCGGAGCGCCTGTAAATATTTCGACCGAGAATGGACAGGTGGTGGTGCGATCGGCGTCGGCTACCGAGGCCACACCTCCCGCCACAAAAATCCAGGCGAAACCGCCGCAGCCAGTCGAGCAGTAACCGTGTGGTTCACGGGACCAGCAGAATTCGAACATCCATAACGTTGGTCCCCGTAGGACCTGTCTTGATCAGCGCATCGAGCTTTTCGAAAAAGCGATACGAATCGTTGTTATCCAGAGACTCTTGCGCGCCGGCCAGCGGAGTTTTCTCATCGGCAACCGCCCCGGCCGCATCCGTGGGACCGTCCAGACCATCGGTACCCGCACTAAAGATCGTGGCCGGACCGCGCCCCTCGAGCGCAATCGCCGCGGCCAGAACGAATTCCTGATTCCGTCCTCCGAGCCCCTTTCCGCGCACGGTCACAGTTGTCTCGCCTCCCGAAAGGACGCATGCGGGCCCCCGCACGGGGCGCCCAGCCGCGAGAATCTCCCTCACGATGGCCGCGTGCATCCGCGCGATCTCGCGCGTCTCGCCGTCCACGGAGCTCGATAACACCATGGTCCGATAGCCAAGTTCCTTCGCCTTCGAAGCCGCCGCGTCTATCGCCAGCCGGTTGCTTCCGACGATCAAGTTCTGTGCTGGGGTGTCTTTCGGTGTTTCGAGAAGAGCGCCCGCCGGTACAGTCACACCAAACTTTCGCAGAACGGACTCCGCCTGCGCCACAGTGGACCGGTCCCCAACCGTCGGACCGGATCCGATCACATCCAGATCGTCGCCGATCACGTCTGAAAGAATCAGGCTAAGCACGCATGCCGGCGATGCCGTGGCGGCGAGCTGTCCGCCTTTGATCAGGCTGAGATGCTTGCGGACCGTATTGATCTCATGGATCGTCGCACCCGCATGGAGCAATTTGCGGGTGATCTCCTGCTTGGCCGCCAGAGTCAGCAGCGGCGACGGCGCGGGCATCAAGGCCGAGGCGCCACCCGAGATCACGCAGATGAGCAGATCCCTGGGCCCGGCTTTTCTGGCGATTTCGAGCATCCGCAGCGCTCCCCGCTCGCCGCGTTCGTCTGGAATCGGATGCCCCGCCGGATTCAATTCGATGCGCCGCACGTTTGCGGTGGTTCCATCCGGCACATTCACCACGCCGCCGGCAATCCGCCGGCCCAGCAGACTTTCGACCGCGCGAGCCATCCCCGCGCTGGCTTTTCCCGCCCCGATCACCTGAATGCGATCGAAATCCGCCATCCTGTACCGGCGCCGGCCTGCGATCAGCGTGCGCCCGTCGAATTTCAGATGCCGCAGAACCGCCGTATAGGGATCGGCCGCAGCGAGCGCCGCGCGAAAGATTTGACGAGCGTGTTTTCGCATTTCCGGAAAATGGGGACAGCGCAGAGGGATGAAGCTGACGCTTCACCCGGAAGAATGAAAATGCCCCGACCACCATCCTAAGGGAAAAAAGGAGACACCTCCTAACTTCCGCAAAGCTAGTAGCGGAGCGAACACCAGGAGGTGTCCCCTTTTTCCCCGCGAAAGATCTGGAGAGCGTGTTTACGCATTTCCGGAAAATGGGGACAGCCAGCCGATTCCGGCGTGCCTCCGCGGACAGGGGAGCAATCGTTCTTCGAAATCGGAGGCAGTCCCCATTTTCGCTAAAACAACGGTAGTGCCAGGATCTTCGCCATGGTCGCGGCCGCGTCATCGCTCTCTACCGCGATGCAATAGTCGGCGCGCTCGTACCCCGCCCGCCGTACCGCGAACAGTTCCCGCAGCTTTTCCGGATCGCGCGCCAACGGACGATGCTCGTAACTAGCCAGCCTGCGTTCAACCATGGAGTACGGGCAGTCCAGCCACACGCTCACGCCGTTGTTGGAGACAACCTCGAAGTTCTCCTGGCTCAAAAAAGCCCCGCCGCCCAGGGCGATCACGCAGGGCTTCCCGCGTTCGACCGAGCGGACTCGCTCCTGCAACGCGGCCGTCTCGGCTCGCCGGAATTCGGCTTCCCCGCGAGTATCGAAAATCTGGCTGATGGACATGCCTTCCCGCTTCTCGATGTCCTCGTCGAGATCCGTGAATCCCCAGCCCAGCTCGTCAGCCAGTGCGCGGCCGACAGTCGATTTGCCGCTCCCCATGAAGCCGACCAGAAAGATTCCCGGCGTCCGCTTGAGCTTTAGAATCATCCGATGAAATCAGAAACGCCATAATAGTAACATGCAGGACGGCTTGCTGCCGTTGTTTCCGCTTCAGGTGGTGTTGCTTCCGGGATCGCCGCTTCCTCTTCATATTTTCGAGGACCGCTACAAGGAAATGATCGGCGAAGTCCTGCGCGACAAGCTCGAATTCGGCGTGGTCCTGGCTAGCGAAAAGGGCATCGTCAACACCGGGTGCACCGCCACCATAGACCGCGTCTTGAAGGAATACCCCGATGGACGTCTGGACATCCTGGCTCGCGGGCGTCGCCGCTTCGAGGTTTTGCTGCTGAATGACGAGCGCTCGTTTCTGCGCGGAGCCGTCGAGTTCTTCGACGATGACGAGCCCGATTCCTCCGCACCGGCGGGTCCGGATCTTTTGAAGAATGTGATGGCGGGATTCGCCGAGTTCAAATTGCTCGACCCCAATGATCCCGGCACGGACGATCCTCGCCTCAGCTTTCGCCTGGCGCAGGAAGTCCCCGACCTGGGATTCCGCCAGACCCTGCTGACCATGCGCAGCGAAGCCGAGCGCATGCGGCGCATCGCGGATTTCCTGCCCGGATTTCTGGCGCGCCGGAAAAGGGTGGAGCATGTCAAGCACGTGGCCGGCAGCAATGGGCACGGGCCTCATAAACCCGAATGAGCGTACTCATCTTCGACGCGGACGACACGCTGTGGGAAAACAATATCTACTTCGAGCACGCCTTCGACCATTTCGTCGAATTTCTCGCGCACTCCTCGCTGACCGCTCCTCAGGTCCGCGACGTGCTCAATGAAATCGAGCTGGTGAACTCCAGAATCCACGGCTATGGGTCGCTCAATTTCGGCCGCAATCTCCAGCAGGCATACCAGCATCTGGCCGAGCGGGAAATCCGACCCGACGACCTGGAGCACGTAATGTCGCTCGCCGAGCGGATTCTCCGCCAGCCCATCGAGCTGATCGAAGGCGTGGAAGAAACGCTCGCCGAGCTAAGCCAGCGGCATAATCTCGCACTATTCACCAAGGGCCATCCGGACGAGCAGCGGATGAAGGTTGACCGCTCCGGCCTGGCCCGGCATTTCTCCTACACCGGCATCGTCAAGGAAAAAGACTCGGGGGCGTATTCACGCTTGATCGCGGAGAACAAGTTCTCCGCGGCGAAAACGTGGATGATCGGCAATTCGCCCAAGTCCGACATAAATCCTGCGCTCGAGGCCGGTCTAGGAGCCGTGCTGGTGCCGCACGCACGCACCTGGGTCCTGGAGCATCAGGAATTGCGGACACCTGCCGGCTCACGATTTCTGCAAATCGAACGGTTCGCCGATCTGAAAACCCACTTCTAGGCAAGTACGATCGTCTGCTGCCGCGGTCTTCCCGGCGACCGCGAAAATTCCAGCGCCATGGCCGGTTTTTCCGCTTCCACGACGATTCTCTCGCACGGTCCGAAGAAGGCATCGGCTTCTCCCGCCGGCATGGCGGGCAGGATCGCTCGCAGCACGCGGGGATCCCAGAAGCGAAACGTCATGGCCGCTCCGGAGGGCGTTTGCAGGCTCACGAAGCTGGTGAAGTGCGCCCGGACGATCTCCAGGCCGGCCCGCGACGTTCCATAGAATCCCCAGCCGCGGCCCCAGCCGTCCTTAATCAGCACATGCACCAGACGGGAATCGGCCGGCAGCGCGACCACGAACGCGGCGCTCTTCGACGAATCTTCGGGTGACTGCAAGGGCGTGTAGAGTTCGCCCGCGGCGTCCAGAAACGCCGGGATGCGCGAATCGCGCGCCGCGTCCACCACCGCGAACACTTCCTCACCGGGGCCGTAGAGCGCGGTCAACAATGCCGTTTCGGCGGGCGAATATCCGCCGGTCTGCGGCGCGGGCTCGGGCATGACTTTCGTCGCGACCGCCAGCGGCGTAGGCGCGGTCACCGACCTGAGCGTCCCGACCCCTGTGATCGACGGCAGCAAGTCGACGTGGATCACAAACGTGGATCCGCCCGCCACCACCGAATCGCCGTCCTGAACCACTTGCTCCGTGACCCGCGACCCGTTTACGAACGTTCCGTTGCTCGAACCCAGATCACGGACGCGGCACTGCGTTCCATCGCATTCCACCGCGAAGTGCAAGCCGGAGAGGTATCCGTCTTCGATGATCGGGTAGTCCGATTTGCCGGTTCGCCCGATCCGCACGATGCTGCCGCCGCGCACCTCAATGCGCCGTCCTAAAACCGGTCCAGAAACCGCCTCCAGGATGACCACCATGATTTGTTATACCGTGAACGGTTATACCTTATCTCGCCACATCAGTTCCGCATCGGACCGCCGCACGTAGTTCGCGTCGATTTCGGCGGGATCCTGGCCCAAACCTGCTTCCAGGCGTCCCGCGGCGATCCCGGCGATGGCTCCCGCGAGCCGTTTCGGGGCGTCGCGGATGACCTCCGCGCCCGCGGGCAGCGTGCTCAAGAAATCTTCCAGTTTCATGACCACCTCGGGAGCCACCAGCCGCAGGCCGGCATCGTAGACCGCGCCGAATATATCGCCGCGCCGGGCATCAATCACCGGGGCCCGCAACGCGCGCGTACCGAAGGACGCGATGGCTTGCAGGTTCGACACCGCGACGACTTTACGGCCCGTGGCCTCGGCCAAACCTTTCGCAGCCGTCAATCCTACACGCACACCAGTAAACGATCCCGGCCCCGCCGCGGCGGCGAAACCGTCGATGTCGGTGATCTTGAGCCGGTGCCTCGCCAGCAGCGCTTCGATCTCGGGGAACATCACGTGCGCAAAGCCGTCCGGCGAATCCATCGCGACTTCCTCCAGCACGCGATCACCCTCGGCCCCCGTCATAAACAATGCCAGGCTGCCGAAGTCGCTGGTGGTATCGATCGCCAGTAAAAACCTTCCGCTCACGGTCCCAGCCGATACACTTTATCAATCACGTACGCCTTGCCGTTCGCGTTCAGGATCGACACGCGCAGGCTCAGCGTCCCGGGCAGTTTGTGAACGATCTCCTTGGGTATACGCAGCGTTCCTTCGGGGCCCGTTCCCGCGACCCGGAAGCCTTCGCCGTCCAGCACCACTTCCGCCGTCCATTCGATCAGCAGGTCCCGGGTGGCGCGCGTTGGACGCACAATCTTTAACGAATAACGCGGCGCGATCGTCATGGAAATATCTCCGTCCGGCGACGCCACTTCGAACGGCGTCTTCTGTGGATTCGTCTCCACTTCCTGCAGCCGAATCGGGATTTCGCGGGAGTCGAACTTGTAGGACCTCAACATACCTTCCTTGTGCCCTTCGCGCGATACGTGCAGGATCCAGTCGTGCGACTTGTCGGGAGGCTCGCCCGTGAAATGCTTGCCTTTGTAATTCTTCGCCTTAATCTTTTCTCCCGTGGCAGGGTTGATCCAGTTCACGTCATAGCCGTGATCCTCCACGGTTAACTCCACCGGCCCGGGCTTCTCGACATAGACGATGTACTCGACATCCTCCAGCGCCACGGCCCGCCCTCCGTCCACGTCGAAATACGGTTCCAGCTCCCAGTAGCGATTCCCCGACATGAAGTCGAACCAGACCGTCATGTACTTTCCCGAGCCTGAGGCCGGATACTGCCCGTTCATCGTCGCGTTCCACAAATCGCGTTCCGATTGGATTCCGGTGTTTACCTGCGGCATGGCATAAAACTGGTGCTCCACGGCGCCTACGTTTGGATCGGCGGTCCCATAGCTCAGGAAGCTCATCCACTGATCTCCCGCCTTTTCACCTAAGAGCGGGGCAGAGGTTGTCTCCGCCATGGATGTGCGCGGGTGATTATAAGGATCCAGCTTGGCCAGCAGCGCTCCCGCATCTTTCAGGATCGCTTTCCCGTTCGGGATTTTCTCGAAGGCCGGCGCGCCCATCCAGGTAATATTCAGAGCCGAGAATCGCGCGGCCATGTCGGTGATGTATCGCTCGCGTTCCATGCGCTCGGCGGGAATGCCGCCCAGCACCACATCGGCGACGATGCCCCGCCCGTTGATCGCCTTGATTCGTTCGGCAGCCTCGGCAAGATCGGCATCCTTCGCGATGGTCACCCGCAGATGCGTGAACTTTTCCGCGAGCCTTTGTGTAACAGCGTTGTCGAAGTCGCTGCGTGGAAGTTTGAGGAAATCGTCGATCGCCGTCGCCATCCACAGGTGCTGCTTGTTGCTGCCCTCGTTGGCGAAGTGATGCACGTTCGCCACTTTGACGAAGCCGGGCGAGTCCGACGCGGTGGCCGTGGCCTGGCCCAACTGCCCGTCCAGGCGCTTCAGGTTGCTGGTCAGCTTGTAATCCCACTGCCCGGGCTCGGTCGGCGCGAATCGCAAGACATATCTACGATCGCCGTCTTTGAACGACTGAATCAGCAGCGTCCGTTTGGCCGACCGGAATTCGCCATGCAATTGGACAGTGGCAGGGTTTTCCCCGGCTTCCAGGTCGAACGCCAGATCGCAGGAACTCCATGCCGCGACTGTACAGGTCGGCATCTGCGCCCAGGCGGGTACCGTGACAAATACCCCCACGACCATCACCCACCGCAGACCGCCCATTCTATTCCCCACTATATCGCGCTACAATTTGCTTCATGAAAACAGCCACCCTCGCCCTGTTGTGCGCGGCCGGGACGCTCGCATTCAGCCAGAGCGTGCCCGAAATCCCGTTCGACTCCAATCCCGACTTCTTCAAATTGCCCGACGATCTGCACTTCGGCGAGACCGCCGGCGTCGCGGTGAATTCCCAGGGTCAGGTGTACGTCTTCTCGCGCGGCAACACCACCGGCCCGGCGTATGGAGCCACCGCCTCCCAGGTCCTTCTATTCGACAAGAACGGTAAGTTCATGCGCGAAATCGGCAAGAATCTGTACGCCTGGTCCTTCGCGCACACCGTGCGTGTCGACCGCCAGGATAACCTCTGGGCCGTCGACAAAGGCTCCGACATGATCATCAAGTTCAACCCTCAGGGACGCGTCATGATGGTGTTCGGCCGCAAGTCCGAAGCCTCCGACGAAAACGCGCATCCCCTGGAGCACCCGAATCCGCCGCGTCCCGCGCAGGACGGCCGGTTCCGCCAGCCCACCGACGTTACCTGGGATCCGGAAGGCAACATCTTCATCAGCGACGGCTACATCAATTCCCGCGTCGCCAAGCTTGACAAAAACGGCGACTGGATCAAGTCCTGGGGCGGCCCCGTCATGAATCGCGCTATGCCGGCCCCGGGCGAGTTCAACACTCCGCACAGCATCGCCGCCGACGCGCAGGGCAACATCTATATCGCCGACCGCGGCAACCGGCGCATCCAGTTGTACGATAAGGACGGCAATTTCAAGAAGATCATCACCATCGATGTTCCGGTCGCACCTAACGCCAAATCCTGGTTCAGCAACGCAGGAACACCTCAAGAAGTGGGAACCGCCGGCGCGCCGTGGGCCATCTGCATCACGCCCGGGCCCGGAACGCAGTATCTCTATAGCGCCGACGCTTACCCGGGGCGCGTATACAAGCTGTCGCTCGACGGAAAGGTGCTGGGATGGCTCGGCCGCTCCGGCCGCCAGCCGAAGGAGTTCGGCTGGATCCACGAGATGGCGTGCCCTTCGGAAAACGAGCTGTACGTCGCCGAGATCCTCAACTGGCGCGTCCAGAAACTCACTCTGAAACCGGGTAAATAAATGTCGTTATGAAACTCGCGGTCTCCTGCGCTCTGGTCGCGTTCGCCTTATGGGCCGCCGCGCAGGATACCGCGACCGTCGAAGGCGTGGTGGTGAATAAGGTCACCGGTGCAGGGATCGCAGACGCCACGGTGCGGCTCTTCGCTTCCCAGGCCAACCGCTACGAGATTCATAGTGACGAGATCGGAGCATTTCGCATCACCGGAGTAAAACCCGGCGACTATGACGCAGGAGTTGAGAAGAACGGATATTTTCCTGTCGATGCCGCGGCCTTCCTGGTCTTTCCCGGCGATCGGCCTAAGCACCACGTCGACCCCGCCGGAGCTCCTCTGCGCCTGCGCCTGGAGCTGAACCCGCCAGCTGTGCTCCGCGGGCGCGTAATCGGCGCGGACGGAAATCCGGCGCGAGCTTCGGTAGACCTGGGCAAGGGCAGAACCGTCAATACCGACGCGGAAGGCTCGTTCACGTTCGACAAACTCTCGCCCGGCCCTTACACGCTGCTGGCCAGGCCGAAAACAATCGAACATGCCGCGGCTCACGAAGGAACCCGCACCGAAGTGGTTCCTACGTACTATCCTTCAGCGGTCGAGCCGGCTCAGGCCCAATCCATCGTGGTTCGGGCCGGCGCGGAGCTGACCGGCTACGAGATCCGTTTACAGTCCGTGCCCGTCTATCGCGTTCGCGGCGTGGTGCTGAATCCTGAAGGCAAGCCCGCCGCGAAGGCAGTCGTCAACCTCCAACCCCGTATTCCCGGCGAAGGTCCAGACCGGCCTTTCCTCATTCCGGGAGGACCGAGGGCGTCCTTCTCCATCCGGACCACCGAAGTCGAATTACTCGAACCAGCAGAGTCCTTTGTAACCCGTGACGATGGAGTATTCGAGTTCCCTTCCGTGCCCGCCGGTGAATGGATCGCTCTCGCGGAAGGCGAGCCGGCTGGCGATGAGGCCCAGCGCCTCTCAAGCTATGGCACCGCCACGTTCAGCTTGGGACATGGAGATCCGGACGATCTCAAAATTCAATTGGCGGCATCCTTTCGCCTCTCGGGAGTCGCTGTGCTGAGCGATGGCTCTCCCCCTGGGCGCGATATGGTGCTGGGCGTGAGCCTGTATTCGGACACGGGCCGCGCCGGCACCGGGGGCATGAACGGACCCGGCGGCAAACTTCAACTGGACGTAGTTCCGGGAGCCAACCGAATCCTGGTCGACATCCTGATGGGGAACTACTACGCCGACTCGATTCTGCTTGGCTCGACCGATATCACGACTCAGCCAGCGGCGCTCACACCCGCTTCTCCGCCGATCAAAATCATCCTGAAGCCCGCCGGCTCCGTTCACGGGACCATTGAGGACCCCGTACCCGCCACCGTCGTGGTGTTTCCGCAAAGCTTTACCGGTATCGGCTACTACGCCCAAAGCGATGCCGGACGAAACTTCGATCTTGCGGGCATCCCGCCCGGCGAGTATTACGCAATCGCAGTAGATCACTTCGATCCGCGAACCATGGCCGGCGCAGTCCGGCTAAGAGGCCTGATGCCGCTGGCGACCAGCCTCAAGGTGCAGTCGGCGTCTTCCGCGAACGTCGAATTAAAGGTCAATCGAGTTCCGGACTAAGAGCGTTTTTTGAGGCTCGCATCGCGCTGAAGCCGCTCAAGCAGCTCTCACTGTGTATCCGGTGAGAGACGCACAGAAGCCGGTGGACGACAACGCTTCGGTAAAGACCCCTGCCCAACTGGTGCGGCCGTGCGCAGAGTCTATGGCGCGCGTAAGGAACGATTGAACCCACGGTCATACACAGCTAGGGTAACCCTGATCCTAAGGCCGGATTCTTTCAGCGGCGATCATCCTCCATCCGACTGGCCCTGCACATGCAATTCGTGAAGGGTACTCGATTTCTAGTTCGGAGGATCAGGACCAAATGTTCAACAAAGAATTTTCTCGCCCAACGCTGCTTTTGTGTGTAGGCGCCTTTCTGTGCGCCTCAGCCGCTACAGCCCAGACGTGCCAATCCGCGGTCAATGGGGCTTACTTATACTCGGCCATCGGAAATGGCGTTCCTGGCGGCGCGCCCCCAGCCGGCGCTGCCCTTTTTAGCAATACCGGCGTGGGCCAACTGGTGGCCGGCGCGACGAATTCCATGCCCTTCTCATCAGCCGGAACCCTCTACTTCGACGGCGCGGGCGGTATCCGCGCCAGCAGCACAGCACAGTTGGGAGCCGCGACGACAGCTGTCGGAGCCTATGCGTTGAATACAGATTGCACCATCACGGTGATGCTGACGGACGCGTTCGGGACCAACCGGACCGTCGCGACTCTGCAAGGGGTCGTGCTTGGCAATGGATCGGAAATGGATCTCGGCATGTTGCAAAGCAGCGCGACGGATTCCTCCAGCACTGCGCTTGCAATGAATCAGTCGAGTCTGCTGATCCGGCTGGTTCGCCCGCTGGCGACCTATTGCAACGTAAGCAACCTGGATGGCGCCTATGTTCTGATTTCGCCGGGCACTAGAACCACAACCGTCGACGGGATCGGGATCGTCCCCGTGCAGACCGTGGCTCCGTTCTTCATGTTCGGCACGGCCCAATTCGATGGCAATGGAGGCATAGTTTCGCCGCATGGCCCGAACTCTTCCATGAGTTCGCTGCAGTTCGGTGGATCTTACACGGTCGCCAGCGATTGCACCGGGACCATAACGCTGACCGCCCCCAGTTCGAGCACTGGCAGCACCGGCATCCGAGCGACTGGCCCCACACTCCTGCTGAGTTTTGTCCTCACCCAGAGTGATTCGTCAACCGGTGCCAGGCCCGAAATTCATTTCAGCTCCTCCACCGGGACACAAACTCTCTTCGGGGATGGCCGGGCGCAATAGAGCCACGCGTTCGGCAGGGCCAGATCCTCCCTCGCTAACGGGCATCCAGCCGGTTTAAGCTAAGAAAAGGCTGGTTGCATGAAACTCGCTGCCTTCTGCGCCGTTCTAACCGCGTTGGCCCCCGGGGCCGCGGCGCAGGAGACTGCCACGGTTGAGGGCGTGGTGGTGAACAAAGTCACCGGCGCGGGAATCCCTGACGTCACCCTGTGGTTCTGGAGCAGCGGCACCAACAGCTATAAAGCCGTCACGAACGATGCCGGCGTCTTTCAAGTCTCGGGGCTAACTCCCGGCGACTATAGTTCTTCTGTCCAGAAGAGCGGATATACCCTTCCCGACTCCAATCAGCTGGATCCCCTGCCCCAGGACCCTCCCAAACGCCACATCAGCGCGAGTACCGAGCCGGTTCGCTTCCGATTCGAGCTGATTCCGCCCGCAGTGCTGCGCGGCCGCGTGATCGGCCCGGACGGAAACCCTGCCCGGGCGGCTGTCGAGCTTAATCCACAACGCAGTGTCGACACCGGCGCCGACGGTTCCTACGCGTTCGAAAATCTCACGCCAGGAGCCTATATGCTCCTGGCCCGTCCCAGGTCAACCGAACACGCATCCGCAAGGGATGAAATCCGCACGGAAGTGGTCCCCACATATTACCCGTCCGCTCTCGACCGGTCCCTCGCGGAATCGATAGCGGTTCACCCAGGCGCCGAGCTGGACGGGTACGAAATCCGATTGCAGTCGGCCGAGGTCCACCCCGTTCGGGGCATCGTTCTGGACCCTGACGGCAAACCCGCCGCTAAAGCCGTGGTCCAGCTCCGCGCCAAAATTGTTGTCAGCCAGGGTATGACGATTCGCGGTTCCGCCGGCAAGGGGCTCGCTTATTCCTTCCGTACAGGCCCCGTAGGAGGGCAAGCTGACGAACAGCCAGTCATAACGGGGGCAGATGGACTCTTCGAATTCCCTTCGGTCCGGATGGGCGAGTGGACAGCGGAAGCGCACTCCGACTGGATTCGCGACGAGATCCAACATCGAAATTTCCTCAGATTCGGCAGCGCCGCTTTCCGGGTTGAGCACCAGGACCCGGACCCTTTGAAGATACAATTCGTGACGCCCGTCAGTCTCTCTGTCCCTGTAACGGTCGTCCTGAGCGACGGTTCTCTTCCCGCTCCTGGGGTTTCGGTGTCTGTGACCGTAATGTCGGATACCGCCTCCGCAATGATGAAGGCCCCGATCGAACCGGATGGCGTATTGCGATTCGGTGAGATGGTGCTTCCCGGAACCAGCCGGATCCAGGCCGACGTCGAGGCTGGAAACTACTATGTTGATTCGCTATTACTAGGATCCACCGACATCGCGGGGCAGAGCGTCGAGCTGACACCCGCATCCCCGCCGTTGAAAATCATCCTTAAACCGGCGGGCACCGTTCGGGGGACCCTCGAAGAAGGGGATACCGCAACGGTCGTTTTGTTCCCGCCCGGCTTCACGGGAGTAGGCTACTCGGTTCAAGGCGCCGGTAAAGCCTTCGAGTTGACCGGCGTTCCCCCAGGCGAGTACCGTGCGATCGCGCTGGACCGGTTCGATCCATCGATCATGATGGACGCTCCGCGTCTGCGCGGCCTGCTGCTCCAAGCAACCAGCGTGAAGGCGGAGCCGGGCTCCGTCAGTTCCCTCCAGTTGAAAGTGAATCATGTGCCGGATTAGGCCAGCCACGCCCATCGTGATTTGGACCAAGTCGACGCGCGGCCGGAACAGCCTTTTTGCATACAAAAATCGGCCAAAATTAAGGCATTTTCACGCGTTCTTACCATATTCGTGGTATTGCACCCTCCCACGAATATGGAGTACACTATGGGCTGTTGTCGACACATCGACTACAAGGGGCGTTTTCGTAGTTCTAAAGGGGTCACACATGAAAGTTTTCTGTCTCGTACTTTGTCTTCTTCTATGTGCGTCCGCGATCTTCGGGCAGGGCGCTACCGGCACCATCACTGGTACAGTAGCCGATCCTAGCGGCGCCGTCGTAGGCAACGCTGCGATCGAGGTCAAAAATGCCGCGACGGGTGCAGTCTTCAACACCGTATCTACGGCCACCGGCAACTACACGGTCTCCAACCTGCCGGTCGGCACTTACGATCTGACAGCCACCGTCACAGGCTTCAAAACCTACAAGCGGCCGGGCCTGGATCTGGCGGCCGCGCAAATCATGCGTATCGATGTTCCCCTCGAGGTTGGTTCCCAGACGGAGTCGGTTACAGTTACGGCCGAGGCCTCCCTGCTAAAGACCGAAGCCGGCGATTTGACCCACAACGTCACCGTGGGCACATTGACCGATCTCCCCCTCCTGGGAATCGGGACGGCGAACTCGGGCACCAGCGGGGTACGCAATCCCTACAACTCGCTGCAGACGCTTCCTGGCGTTAGCTCGTACAACAGCAGTGGAACATTCACCCTCAACGGCCTGGGCGGCGGAGCTTCGTTCATTCCGGCTCTCACCGAGACCATGCGCGTGGAAGGCCAGGACGCGACCTCCCGCATCTTCGGGAATTACGATTACACGCAGATGGGCCAGCCCAGCGTGGACTCGATTCAGGAAATTGCGTACCAGACCAGCAACTATGCCGCTGAATTCGGTCAGGCGGGCGTCGCGGTCATCAACATGACCATGAAGTCCGGCTCCAACCAATATCACGGAAGCGGTTACGACTATTTCGTCAATGAAGATCTGAACGCCGGCAATCCGTTCAGCCACACCGTGGATGGCGAGCCTGGAAAGTATCGGCCGCGCAACCGCCGCCAGGATTTTGGTGGCACCCTGGGCGGTCCCATTTATATCCCCAAAGTCTATAACGGTCACGACAAGACGTTCTTCTTCTGGAACTACGAACAGTTCCTGGAGAGCACCGGGTACAGCTTTACCGACACCGTACCCGCAGCCGCCTACTTAAACGGCGATTTCTCCGCGATTTCACCGAACGGAAATTGCAGCCTCTGCGCCGCGAACGGAATTCAGACCACCGCGCTGCCCGCCGTGGACGCTCTCGGCAGGCCGATGTACGCCAATGAAATCTACGACCCGCGTACCCGTGGCGTAACGTCGGGCGGCCTTGGATTCGCCGATCCTTTCCCGAACAACATGATTCCCCTCGACCGTATCGATCCGACGACCAAGAAAATCCTCGCGCTGCTTCCTCAGGCTCAAAACTCCAATCTCGCCGGTAATTACACCGGAAGGATCCAAGGAAGCCGCTACTCGGCGATTCCATCGATCAAGATCGATCACAACATTTCTTCCAAGGACCATTTGTCCTTTTTCTGGTCCAGGATCAATACCGAGAGCCAGATCTCCTCTCCCCTGGGCGGAGCCGACGGTTTGCCCGCCGATATCGGCGGGTATCGCGGCACGTTCATCCCTACCTACACCACACGGCTCAACTATGACCGCACAGTAACTCCGACCATCCTGCTCCACTTAGGCGTGGGATATTATCACACCAGCTTCAACGACCATGCGCCCAATCTGAATTTCGATCCGGCGTCGCTCGGGCTCACCGGCTTCCTGATCCATCGCCAGTTCCCGCTCATCAACGGAATGTGCACCCCGCCTCCGGGTTTCGGCGCGACCGGCTGCAATGGTCTCGGTGGAATGCAGAATCTGGGCGAAGCCATCCAATCGCAAAACTACGAAGAAAAGCCGACCTTCAATGCGAACCTGACGTGGATCCGGGGCAATCACACTTACAAGATTGGCGGCGAGATGTATCTCGAGCAGCCCTACACCGGAGCGTTTTCCACAGTTACGCTGTCGACAGGTCTCAATGCCACCTCGCAGCCTTTCACCCCCACCGGCAGTCTCAACGGCTTTACTCAAGGGTTCGGCTTCGCGAGTTTCCTCCTGGGCGACTATAATTCCACACTGCAGACGCCGCAGATCAATTACCGCCTCGGCAACCAGCAATGGGGATTATTCCTTCAAGATACTTGGAAGATCACGCGCAAGCTCACTCTGGACTACGGCGTCCGGTGGGACTACGCAACTGCCCAGCACGAGCAATATGGTCGCGTAGGGCAATTCGATCCGAACACTCCCAATCCCAACGCCGGCGGCCACCCCGGATCCACGATCTACGCGAACACTTGCAACTGCCAGTTCTATCAGCCGACCTATCCTTATGCGATCGGACCCCGGATCGGCCTTGCTTATCAGATTAACCCCAAGACCGTTCTCCGAGCCGGTTGGGGAATCAATTACCAGTTCGTGGGAGCCCTCGCCGGGAATAGCAACGGCATCGGCACCAACGGCACCTTCCCTCTGGCGGGCATCAACCCATACGTGAATATCCAGACGCCTGGTTCCGTTGTCGGGCCCGTCTGGCCCGTTACCGATCCGAACCGCTTCCCGGTGAAGGGCACCATAGGCGGCTTCCCCGCCGGTTTCATGCCGGATGCGAACCAAAATCGTCCCCCGCGTATCAACCAATGGAGCGTCGGCATCCAGCGGGAGCTTACCCGGGACTTCGTTGTAGAAGCCTCCTACGTCGCCAACCGCGCTGTCTGGCTGAACGGCCCGTACGGCTTCCTCAATCAACTATCGGCTTCTGCGTACGCCAAATATGGTCTGTACCCCTACCCGGGAACCGGTCCGGCCGGGACGGACAACCTCGCAGACCGCAACCTGCTGCTTCAACCACCGACCAGCACCGCCGTCGTATCCAGACTGGGGAATGTACTGCCTTACCCCGGTTTCCCCGGCAGCACCCTGGCGAGCGCCCTGATACCCTTCCCGCAGTTCGGAGCGGTTGGCTTCACGCCGGCCCTGGGACCCACGGGATCGGCAACTGGCGACACCAAGTACGATTCGCTGCAAATTACCGCCACCAAGCGCTTCTCGCATGGCTTCCAGGCCGGCGCCGCCTACACCTGGGCCAAGGGCTTCGCTACTCCCGCCACCCCGCAGGATTTCTTTAATCCCAGCGCGAGCCAGTGGCAGCTCCAGCAGATTCCGCCGCAGGCTCTCACCTTCAACTTCACCTACACCATACAGAAGTTTGGGTTCCTGCCCAAGTATGCGAACCTCGTCACGAAGGATTGGGAAATTGGTTTCTTCGCGATATACCAAAGCGGCATCTTCCTGACGCCGCCTACCGGCACCAATCCCAACTTCCTGACCAGCGAGGATGTCCGAACAGGTCAACCTCTGTACCTGCATGACATCAACAACATCCACAGCTACAGTCCCTTAACCGATGTTGTGCTGAACCCCGCTGCCTGGCAGCAGGTGCCTGCGAATACCACCGGGCCCGCCGCTAGTACGCTATACACCGATTTCCGCGGACCCCGCCAGCCTAGGGAAAACGCGAATCTCGGCCGCCACTTCCGGATCAAGGAGCGTTACGACTTCTACATCCGCGGCGAATTCGTCAACATCTTTAACCGTACGATTTTGCCGAACCCAGTTACGACCAACCCGCAGATCGCGCCCACCAAGGGTGCGGGCAACGGTACAATCT
Source organism: Bryobacteraceae bacterium (assembly GCA_036003585.1). GTDB lineage: Bacteria > Acidobacteriota > Terriglobia > Bryobacterales > Bryobacteraceae > Palsa-187. Next base: position 128,640 of record DASYSG010000087.1, read on the forward strand.
TGACCGGAGGGTTCGGAGTCATCAACGCCTACCTGGCGCCGGGCACGGCTCCGGGGCCAACCGCTCCCCTTACGCCCCTCACCGGCCGTACGGGTACGGTGATCGCGCGGTTCCAATTCTAAGCTAAGCTGGATTAGAGGATAAGCCCGCCGCCTTTACTGGCCGGCGGGTTTTCCTTTTTAGGGGAACTGTTGTGCGGCTCGCTTGCATCCCGATCACTCTCACCGCCGCCGCGAGCCTGCTCGCGGCTACGCACGCGTTCGCCCCCTACCCGAGCGTCAAATCCATTTTGGATGCCCAGCGCGAATCGCTGCCCGCCGATCTTCAGAATCCCGACGCAGCCAAATGGACCGCTTGGACCCAGCGCCACGACCAGGACATCCGCGCGCGCCTGGAACAAGGCGACCTCGATTCCATGGTGAATCTCCTGCTCCTCGGGACTTCCTTCACCAAACAGCCGCGCATCAAGGTCGAGAACATCACCGAGGCTTCGAAATCCGGGGCCTTGCGCGCCCGCGTCGACGATCTCGTCGCAGGCCTGAGTCACCCGGGCGATAATGAGCGGCTCGCTTTTCTGAGCGGCCTCCTGAGAACCAAAGGAATCGACCCCGGCATCCCCGGCCAGACCGGCGTATTCCTCTACAACAACCTCCAGCGCGTGCTTCAGGACCAGCGAACTATCGCCGAGCGCGCCGCGGAAGCCAAGCCCGCATCGCTCCTGGACCGGGCATCGCTTTTCTCCGACCGCGGTGTCTCGCTCGATACCAGCATTCTGCCCGATTTTTCCATCGAGCAGACCTTGCGCGATCTCAAGCAGCGAGGTGTGCTGCGCGAAGGCCAGGTGGCTCGCGTCGCCGTGATTGGACCGGGCCTCGACTTCATCGATAAGAACGAAGAATCCGGGTACGATTACTATCCTCAGCAGACCGTGCAGCCCTTTGCGCTGTACGACTCGCTGCTGCGGCTGAAACTCGCGAGAACCAACGCCCTTTCCCTGTCGATTTTCGACATCAGCCAAAGAGTGCTCGATCATCTCCGGCGCGCCCGCGAACGCGCCCAGAAGAACACCGGCTATGTCATCCAGTTGCCGCGCGACGTTGCGCGGCCGTGGCCTCCGGCGCTGATCGACTACTGGCGCTCGCTCGGCGACCAGGTCGGGACCTCCGTGAAGCCTATCCGGCCGCCGGATATTTTTCAACCATTGAATGGCGGGCGAGGCCTCGAAACCCGCGCGGTGCGCGTCCGCCCCGACGTGGTGCTCGCCTGTGATCCGGCCGATCTCAATATCGTTCTCGAACGCGGCGATCTGCCCGCAGCCAACCGCTTTGACCTGATCGTGGGCACCAATATTTTCCTTTATTACGATCCGTTCGAGCAGATGCTGGCGCTCGAGAACGCCGGCGCCATGCTGAAGCCGGGAGGTCTCCTGCTGACGAATGACCGCCTGCCGGAGGTTCCCGGCGGTTCCATACGCCTGGCCGGCGCCACCGACGTGCGCTACGACGATCATGACGCGAGCGCCCACGAGGCCGTCGGCTGGTACCAGAAGCGATAGACGGCCGCCTTGACTGCCGCAATTCGGTCAGCTATAGGTAGATACAGTTCATCGGGAGGTACACGATGAGAAAAGCGATAAGAATCAAGCTTCTGCTGATCGCGGGGATCGGCTTACTCACGGTGGTCGCGCCCGTTTGGGCGCATCACGCCCTGGCGGCGACCTACGACACTCGTCAATCTATCGTTCTGGCAGGCACCGTCATGAAGATCAGCTGGGAGAATCCTCACGTCCATCTGTATCTGCAAGCCGACGACAAAACATCGCCCGCCTGGGAGTTCGAACTCGGCAGCCCGAATATGCAGATCCAGAACGGCTGGAAGCTCGACACCTTCCGGCGAGGCGACCATGTAGTGGTCACCGCTTATCCCGCCCGCAACGGCTCCAGGTTTGGATACGCCAGTAAAGTCGCCCTCAGCTCCCGCTGAAACCGGCCGTCGCGTACACTAGGTACGTGAAAACTAGGATTCTGCTTGCGCCGTTATTGATATTGTTGGCGGCTGCATCCGCGGCATCCGCGCAATCCAAGCTCCATCTCCGGGTATTCACCTCGGGACCCAACGGATTCTCGGTCAATTCCACGCTGATCTATGGCGAGAAAGACGCCATTCTCATCGACACGCAGTTCGTCAGGAGCGAAGCCTATCGCGTCGCGGCCATGATCCTCGAGAGCAAGAAAAACCTCACCACCGTCTACATTACCCACGGCCACCCCGACCACTATTTCGGAATCGCGGTCCTGAAGCAGGCTTTCCCCAACGCGAAATTCGTCGCCCTTCCCGCGACCATCGCCGCCATCCGCAATGGCTGGGACGGACGCATCAAGAACTGGACCCCCGAATTCGGTTTCAATCTCCCCACCACCGGTCCGATCCTGCCCGACGAACTCCAGGGAAACGCGCTGAACCTCGAAGGCGAGGCGCTGCAAGTCGTCGGCGGCGTTATCGGCGATGGGCCGAATAATTCCTACGTATGGATCCCTTCGCTGCACGCCGTCATCGCCGGCGACATTGTATTCAGCGGTTCTCACTTCAATCCGCCCAAGATGCCTGAAGAATGGCTCAAGACCCTGGATCAGATCGCCGATCTGAAACCGATCACGGTGATTCCCGGTCACGAGCGGGCTGGCGCGAGAAATGACGCCTCCACCATCGCGTTCATGAAGGCGTACATCAAGGACTACAACGAAGCGCTCGATTCTTCCAAGACCGCCGCGGAGTTCCGGTCGAAAATGGTCAAGAAATATCCCAACTTCGCGCTGGAGCGCCTGATCGTGTCGGCGGCAGATGCGGCCTTTCCATCCAATAAAAAGTAGCCTCTTAGTCGTCCTTGTGGCGATCGCTGCCAGCTCTCAGGCCCCTGCGCCGAAACCTTCGCCCGAAACAGGCGTGTATCTGGGATGGGTCGGCGCCTATCCGGGCAATCGCCTTCAGGAAGGCGCGCGCCTCGCTAAACAATCGGGTTTCCAGACCATCCGGCTTCCTTTGGTCGCCAGCGTCGATATCGATTTCGGAATCGGGAAAACCTGCCAGAATCAACAGACGCTCGAATCTCTGATCTCGCTTCCGGCCTACGCCCAGGTGCTCACGGATCCGGCGTTCCGCACGATCTTCCTCACAATTTGGGGAGACTCCCATTCCTACGATGCCTGCGGAGCGCGCGATCCCCGCACCGATCAGCACCGGCACAAGCGCTATCTCGACAAGGGGTTTTATGCGATCGCCGCGAATCGCGATCGTACGCGCGATGAATATGCCGGCCTGACCTACCGCCTCTATCAAACCTATCGCGGAAGCGGCAAGGTCTTCGGCATTTCCAACTGGGAAGGCGATAACGAACTGTATTGCGATTCGGCCTACTACTTCGCCACCACCCCGGCCTTTCGATCGTCCTGCGAAGCTAAACGCAAGACGGCGGACGTCCTGAATGCTTACCGGCAGTTTTTCGAGCTGCGCGAGCAGGGGATCAAGCTCGGCCGGGATCGCGCGCGGCGCGAAGGACTCCAGGGCGTCTCTGTCGTATCCGTCATTGAAGTGAGTGCGCTCCGTTTCCTGAAGGAAGCTCGCTTGCCAAGCATGCTGGAGGACGTTGTTCCCTCCGTTCCCCTGCCGGATTACGTTAGCTACTCCGCCTGGGAGAGCATCGGCTCCACGCCCGAACAGCTCTTGAAGGATCTCGACGAGTTGCAAACTCGATTCCAGGGACGCGCGATCGTGGGCGAGTTCGGATTCGATCGCGGTTTGGACAAATCGGCTTCGGAACACGCGGCCAATGCGATCAGAACCATGCAGCGCGCCCGCGTGAGCTACTCGATATGGTGGCAAATATTCGACCAGCCGCCCCTTGCAGGACTCAACGACAAGGGGCTCTATGGTCTCTACGATGACCACGGGAAACTCACCGCGCCCGGCAAGGCATTCCTGAGCCCACAACCATCGCACTGACGACACCACGGGTGTATACTGGCCTGCGGCGAGGAGGAATTCGTCATGAAGTCCTGGAAACTTATGTTGTGTGGCATAGCGCTCGCTGGCGCGGTGATCGTGATTCGGGCACAGCAGCCCGCGGCTCAAACCGTCACCGTAGACCCCACCGACATCGGCGGCATAGTTACCAGTTCCAAGGGACCCGAAGCCGGAGTATGGGTGATCGCCGAAACCACCGATCTGCCCACCCGCTTCAGCAAGACCGTGGTCACCGACGACCGCGGCCGCTACCTGATCCCCGATCTTCCCAAGGCTAACTACACCGTCTGGACGCGCGGCTATGGACTGGTCGATTCCGCCAAGACGCAGTCGGCTCCCGGTAAGATCGTGAACCTGACCGCCGTCATCGCGCCCAACGCCGCCGCCGCAGCCCAATACTATCCCGCGAACTACTGGTTTTCCCTTCTCCAGCTTCCCGCCAAGAGCGAATTCCCCGGCACGGGACCGAGCGGCAATGGGATCAATCCCAACATGCACAGCCAGGCCGAATGGGTCCACCAGATCAAGACCGATAGCTGCGAGTCTTGCCATCAGCTCGGCACTAAAACAACGCGCACGCTGCCGACCAGCCTCGGCGCATTCGACTCACCCGCGCAGGCCTGGGCTCGCCGCGTGCAATCCGGGCAAGCCGGTTCCATGATGGCCAACGGTCTGAATCAGCTCGGCGCGCCGCGTGCCACCGCCATGTTCGGCGATTGGACCACGCGCATCGCCAAAGGCGAACTGCCGAAAGAAGCGCCGCCGCGACCCCAAGGCGTCGAGCGTAACGTCGTGATCACGCAATGGGACTGGGCCGATCCGAAAGCCTATCTGCATGACGAGATCGCCACTGATAAACGCAATCCCACCGTGAACGCCAATGGTCCGCTCTACGGGTCCGCCGAGGAGAGCCGCGATTACCTCCCCGTGCTCGACCCGGTTCACAACACCTCCAGCACCGTGAAGGTACCCTACCGCGATTCCAACACTCCCGGCCAGCCCAAACCCTTGCAGCCCTCGCAATTCTGGGGCGACGAAGCGATCTGGGATAGTCACGTCACCGTCCACAATCCGATGTTCGACGAGAAGGGCCGCGTCTGGTTCACCTCGCGCGTGGGCGTCAGCGAAAATCCGGCGTTCTGCAAGGAAGGCTCCAGTAATCCGTCGGCGAAAGTTTTCCCGCTGGCCAGCTCCGGCCGCCATCTCGCTGTTTACGATCCCAAGACCAAGAAAGTCGACCTCATCCGTACTTGCTTCAGCACCCACCACCTGCAGTTCGCCGAAGATGCCAACAACACTCTCTGGACCAGCAGCGGTGGAGGCGGTGGAGCAGTCGGCTGGCTGAACGTGAAGCTCTGGGATCAAACCCACGACGAAGATAAATCGCAGGGCTGGACCCCGATCATTCTCGACACCAACGGCAACGGCAAGCGCGATGCATATACCGAGCCGAACCAGCCTGCCGATCCAACCAAGGACAAGCGCCTGAACATCGGACTTTACGGCGTGACCGTCAGTCCCAAGGACGGATCCATCTGGGGCACGGTTCTGGGTTTCCCCGGCGCCGTTGTTCGCGTGGTTCCAGGATCCGACCCGACGCACACCGCTCTGTCGGAATACTACGAAGTTCCGTGGAACACTCCCAGCGCCAAGGTGCAAGGCTTCTCGCCCCGCGGACTCGACATCGATCGCAATGGGGTCGTGTGGACCGTCCTCGCCAGCGGACACCTGGCCAGCTTCGACCGCAGCAAATGCAAAGGTCCGCTGAACGGTCCTAATGCCACCGGTCAGCATTGTGTGGAAGGTTGGGCGCTGTACTCGTCGCCCGGCCCGAAATTCAAAAACGGCGATGAATATGGCAGCGCCGACTCGCACTATTACGATTGGGTCGATCAGTTCGACACCTTCGGCCTGGGCAAGAATGTACCCATCGCCACCGGCAACGATTCGGATTCCCTGCTCGCCCTAGTCAACGGCAAATGGGTGATCCTGCGCGTTCCCTACCCGATCGGCTTTTTCGCGAAAGGGCTCGACGGCCGCATCGACGATCCGAAGACCGGCTGGAAGGGCAAAGGTCTATGGTCCACCTGGGCCACGCGCACGCCGTTCCACAGCGAGACCGGCAAGGGAACCAGCAGTAAAGTCGTCCACTTCCAGCTGCGTCCCGACCCGCTCGCCCGGTAGCGATTGTTGCGCTTGCAGTGGGACAGGTGATCTTGTCGCCTGTCAATCACTTCCCGTTTTGGACGCGCCCCGCCCACGATTTGCTCAGCTACTCTCGAACCGTCATGCCTCGCCGACCCGACTCCGGCCAGATCGACCTCGCCGACGTCTTCCGCCGAGTGCAACAAGAAATGCTTGCCCAGCTCTCCGTCGGCCGACTCTTTGAGCACGCATCCACCGCCGGAGCAGCGACCGAGCACCACTGGCTCCAGCTATTCGATCGCTATCTCCCCAAGCGTTACCGAGCCGCCCCCGCCTTCGTCATCGATTCCACCGGCCGCCGCTCCCGCCAGATCGACATCGCCATCTTCGACAATCTCTATACGCCGCCGCTGTTCCCTCATTCCGCGGGACTCCACCTGCCCGCCGAGAGCGTCTACGCCGTATTCGAAGTCAAACCGACCTTCTCCCGTCAATGGCTCCGCGACGCCGCCGAAAAAGCCGCCTCCGTCCGATCCCTCCGCCGCACATCGGTTTCGGTGATCGGCCGCACGGCCACCAAGCCGCCCGCAATCCTCGCCGGCCTTCTCGCCACCACTTCCGTCTGGAATCCCGAAACCTTCGCCGCCAACCTCCGCCGCGCCCGCCAGGACCTAAACATCGGCTGTTGTCTAGAACACGGCTCCTTCGAAGACAACCGCATCAGTTCCCCCAACGACAGCCTGGTCTTCTTCATCATTCGTCTTCTCGACCGCCTCCGCGCCATGGGCACCGCCCCTGCCATCGACTGGAGTGCATACTTCAGATGACGTTCGAACGCTATCTCAAATCCATCAAGCTGGCAGGCTCCCACGCCAAAGGCACAGCGCTGCGCGACAGTGACTACGATTTATTCCTCACCTACTCGCCCCACACCCCTGCCCCGCTCTCCGCCATCCAGACCGACCTTGCCGATCACTTCCACGGACAGGTCCGCAACGTCTCCGTGCGCATCGCCTATAAGGGATTAAGCGTCGACCTCGTTCCTTCCCAGAACAATATTCTCTGGCAAGCACGATTCAATACTTCACTGAAAACTGATATCGACAAACAAATCCGCTTCGTTCGATTCAGCGGACTTATCGACGAAATCCTGGCGCTCAAAATCTGGCGCCGCCGCCACGGCCTCCGCTTCCCGTCTTTTCTGATGGAGCTCGCCACCATCCACGCCCGCCCGCGGGACTTCCCCGCGCTGCTTCACTTCCTGGCAACCGACTTCCCCACCACCCGCCTCCTCGACCCCGCCAACTCCAACAACGTCGTCTCCGACCTCCTCACCGAGGTAGAGAAACTCCACATCGCCCGTAGAGCGCGCCTTAGCTTGTGGGGAAAATGGGGACTGCCCACCGATTTCGAAGAACGAACCCGTCGCTGACCCGCACCGGTCGCCGAAATCGGCTGGCTGCGGGGAAAATGGGGACTGCCTACCGATTTCGAAGAACGACCCGTCGCTGACCCGCACCGGTCGCCGAAATCGGCTGGCTGTCCCCATTTTCTAACCAAATCCGCCCGACCATCCATTACAACAGCAGCCTGAGCCCATCCCGCCCTTTTGTGGGTTGGTCTCGACATCACCTGATACGGTAAAGTGGTCATGTGGACGAGTTGATATTTGAGGTCACCCAGGAAGCCGACGGCGGGTACTGTGCGGAGTGCCTCACCGAGGCCATCTTCACGCAGGGTGACACCTGGGAACAACTCCGAACGAATGTCCTGGAAGCGGTAGACGCGTTCTATTTCGATCGCCCCAAGCCTACGGAGATTCGAATGCACTTAGTGCGCGACGAGGTTTTGGCTACCGGCCTCTGATTGTCGCGAGAATGTCTTCACGCGACACTCCCTTGTGTTCGGCGACTTCCCGCAGAATCTTATTCAACGTACCGATGCGCAAACTCTTGTGATGCGGAACCACGATTCGTTGATGTGACGGTTGATCCGTCTCAAGGTTCACGTGACTGCCGACTTGATGAATTCTGTGGCCCCACTTTCGACAGAGCGCGGCCACCAGTTCCCGCCCGCTCAGATCACTTGGCAGCGTCACACTGGATTCCTTCTACCGGTAGTGTAAAGTGCAGGTCCTTGCTCTCACGGCAGTCCCGCCACATCCGAGCCGCGACAGTGATGGAGCGGTTTCGTTGTAGAGCCGCGCCCACTAGCCCCGCCCGTGAGGGCGGGGGCTCATCGCCGAAACCGATTCTGGGGCGCACGCACTCGCGCGTGCCATTCGCGGGCCAGTTTCGAGGTCGCCCGCCCCCAATGCCTTCCGCTCAATTCTGTACGAGCGGGACCGGCACCGAGATCCGAAAACGATTAGGGTACTCGTAGGAAACCACCTGCGGATGACGCGAGTCGAGATGAGGATCGTTCTCAAAGATAAACACGACGGTGATACTCTTTCCGCTACAATCCGTGCGAAATCGCGACTTTCGAAGTGCCTCCTGGACCGCGGCTGGTGCAAAATTCTTCAGCTTACCCGTGGGGTCCACCACAGTCTCCGTGATGATGGGGTCGCCAGCGGCACCGGCCGAGTTCGGCGTGACCGTCGCTCTCACCGTTCCCGAAATCCGCGCCAGTTCCGCAATTCTCGGATACGTTGGCATCTCCAACCGCTCGATGCAATTCATGTTCGGTTCGAGTTCCGAACTGGACTGAGCAAACGCGGCACACGACAATGCCACGAGCATGAACCTTAGGATCAAACGCATTTTAGAGACTCCGTTAGATCTTCAAAGTAACTCAGTCTGAGTCCTAGCTGCACCGATCAGCAACTTGCGGTTCGCTTCATCGCCTCTCCCCAACGATCTGCCGATACATCGCATCCGGTGCCAACTCGATCTCGCCCGGCCAGGCCACAGCACCATGATCCACAAAGACCTGTCTGAAAAACGACGGTTCACGAAGTGGCGCCAGGACGCCCATGAAATCCTCCGGAGCGAGCTGCACCCGCCCACCGCTCCCATCCGCGAAGCGCACAGACAGGCGGTAGTCAGGCTCGGGTTTCACTTCCACGACATCCCAGTACATCTCTGGTCCTTTCATCCCCAGCGTACCTTGGCTCTATCATTTCTAATCAGGAAGGACCATCGCCGAAAGGGTCGGCCATTCCGGACAAAAGCCGTTTGAGCCCATCGGGATTTGATTCACTAAATAACAGAACTATACCTCTTTCGAAGGATGTCCTGTATCGTCTTGGCCCCCGGTGGCAGTATCCGGATCGTACCTGCCGTTTCATCCAGTTCTATCTGGCGCTTCTTGTGAAGCGCTCGTAGGATCTTCATAAAATACCTCTTGTCCGATGCTTCGCTCCACGCCTGCAGCTCGGCTATGGAAGTTTGAGAGAGTGTCGTTGCGATCAAAAGAAGCAATTGTTCCGGGAGCTTCAGAGCAGGATTCAACACGCGTTTTGTCGATCCGTCTGACCAGACTACGGGAATACGAACCTCAGCCAGTGCATCGACGACTTTCTGCGCCTCCTGCACGCTCAATTCATGGTAAACACGGACGAGTTCACCCATGATCCAGTTGCACATTGACAACACTGCGATGGCATCCATGTGGTTCGGATCAACGTCCCCGCCTATATGGCCAACGCTGCGATTGTTCCGGATTTCGTACAGAGCCGGAAGCATTCGGGGGATTAGAATTTGAAAACTACGCGGCACATGCGCATTGTTCTCTAAACGTTTGCAGGCTTGTTCAAAGTTGCCGGGCTTGCTAGGGGCCGCTGGATAGGCCCCCTTGGCATGCCCGTCGAGAATTGTGTAAACGATTTCGCTGAAACGGCCACCACTCAGCTCCGAAGGAAGCCAGCGGTGTTCCAGAAAATTCTGGACGATGCTCTGGTACTCAGCAATCAGCGGATCGCGCAAACCGGCCGGAATTGCGGTCAGAGCTGCTGACGCAGCGATCACTTCTTGAGTTCCTCGAAGCCTTCTTCGGCCACGTAGAATTGTTTTTTACCGTCCTTGACGACGTTTCCGCTGGTGGCGTTGTTATTCAAACACTGGCTTGCATTCGTGAGCTTGCCTTGGTTGTGGGTGCTTAAGGTCTTGGTAACCTCGGCCGTCGTAATGCGTTTCATGCCCCCGAGTTGCAGCCATGCCGCCGTCGCTAAAAACTTCCTGGATTGATTGCTCGTGGCCTTTTTCTCCTTTAGGTAGGTAGCCAAGGAGCCTATGTTTTCCGACGAAGCGTTGTTATTCGATTGTCCACCCTGGCCGGCACCGTCATTCTTTCCGGCGTCCGGATCACTCTGAGGTAGGCGTGCGAATTCCGGCAACTTTCCAAGAAGCTTATCTAGTTGCTTTGCGAGCCAGTCCTCTGTCCCCTCGCCGACGAACGACACAAGCCCTGCTTTGATCTCCAACCGTGCATCCGCCATGTTTCCTCCTTGGACCCGTCGCACTTGGCCGCCACTTGTCTTAACCACGACTATTCTACAGCGAACTCCCTTCTCTTTTACGCCCCATAACGCAAAAAAGCCCCGATCTTTCGACCGGGGCTTCTCTTATTAATTGGGCAACGTCCTACTCTCCCACACACTTGGCGCGTGCAGTACCATCGGGGCTGAAGGGCTTAACTTCCGTGTTCGGGATGGGAACGGGTGGGACCCCCTCGCTACAATCACCCAAAAGTGATGTAGAGATCAGGAGCCTCTAACAGACTCCTGACACTCTTTGAATATTGACGGGCAAGCCACATTTGCCTACTTCTTTGTTACTCGCGCAATCTTGACCTACTCTGAACCTACAGTAAATTATATGGTCAAGCCGAACGGGCTATTAGTAACGGTTAGCTTCATAGATTACTCCACTTCCACTCCCGTCCTATCGACGTGGTCGTCTACCACGGCCCTTGTTACCTTTCGGTTGGGAAAACTCATCTCGGGGAAGGTTTCACGCTTATATGCATTCAGCGTTTATCCCGACCAGACTTCGCTACCCAGCTCTGC
>DASYSG010000088.1:0-22127 GCA_036003585.1 Bryobacteraceae bacterium
GCTATTGTGCCGGGAGTGGGAAATATCAACAACGGAATGGTGCAATCCGGCCAAAACGGGACTCCGGAAGGTTTGATGCAGGATCGCGGGGCGCACTGGGGTCCCCGGCTTGGAATCGCCTACCAGCTCGACAGCAAGACCGTGTTTCGCATGGGCGGCGGCGTTTTCTACGAGCGCGTAGCGACTTTCGGAATCGGCATTACCAGCAACTACACGACGAATCCGCCCAATCTGCGGACCGCGAATCTGTATTACGGCAACGTCGGCGACATCGCCACTTCCGGCGGAGCTTTTCAACCCACCGCGATAAGCAAACTGTCATCGGATGGCCACGTTCCCACTGTATACAACTACAACGCCGGCATCCAAAGAGAGCTTCCCTGGAATCTGTTTGCCGAGGTTTCCTACGTCGGCAGTCAGTCACGTCACCTCTGGCTGGCGCAACCGTTCAATACCGCGCCGTTCGGAAGCGCGTGGTTACCGTCTACCCAGGACCCGACGGGGACTCCGAAGTTCGATGGCACCACCAACCTACCGGTAAGCATGTATCGTCCGTACGCCGGCTACACCAACGCGCCTGGAGGAATCGGTAACACTGACTATACGTGGGGGACCAACAACAACTACAATGCGCTGCAAGCAGCGCTGAACAAGCGCGTCGGTCGCCTGCAGCTCGGAATCGCATACACATGGTCGAAGGCGCTGGGCGTTTCGGTGGGCCATCCCACGGACACGCGCACGGCCGGCTACGGCCCGCTGCCTCAGGACCGGACGCAGTCGTTGGTGGTCAACTACATCTACGATATTCCGGGTATCCACAAAGGATCTTTCCTGGACAACGCGGCTTCCCGGCTGGTTCTCAACGGGTGGCAGCTCTCGGGCTTGACGAGCGTCTCCAGCGGCGCGCCTGTCAACGTCACCTATGGGATCTCTGGCGTCGCCGGGACCACCCTGAACCGCATGATCACCGGAAGCGAGGACATCGCACCGCGTGTCGTCCTGACCTGCAATCCCAACGTATCCGGCAGCATTGATGCGTTCGTAAATACGTCGTGTTTCGCGCCTGCGGCGAAGGGAAGCATAGGCTTGGATTCCGGTTACGATCGGCTTCGCGGTCCAGGGCTGCAGAACTGGGACATGAGCCTCTTCAAGAACGTCTCGATCAAGGAGAAGATCCGCGTTCAGCTTCGCCTGGAAGCTTACAACGCCTTCAACCATACCGAGTGGGGCTCGTTCAACAACAGCATATTGTTTAACGCAGCCGGCCAGATCGCGAACCTGCCGACGCAGCTCGGTGGGACCGGCGGCCGCCTCGGTTTCGGCGCGCTCAACAGTGTTCGCTTAAACAGCCAGCGTATTCTGCAGGTCGGGGCGAAGCTGTACTTTTGATCCTGAACGAACCGCTTAAAGAGGATCGTTCCAGTAAGGGCGTGAGCTCCGGCGAGTCATGCCCTTCTGCTGGCTGTCGACTCCGCCGGCGGTTTCGCTGCGCGAGGCTCGCTTATAGGAACCGTCGCTCTGTGCCTGGTAGGCGTTGACGGTATCGGCCAGATACACTTCCAGGATCTCGTGCCGGATCCTCTGCACCAGGCTGGGACTCTCCACGGGGAAGACGATCTCGATGCGGTGATTGAGATTGCGCAGCATCAAATCCGCACTGCCCAGGTAGATTTCCTCCTTTCCTCCATCTGAGCCCCCATTGCGGAAGTAATAGATGCGGGAGTGCTCCAGGAATCTGCCGATGATGCTGGTGACGCGGATGCGATCGCTAACCCCACGGATTCCGGGCCGCAGGCAGCACAGCCCGCGGACCAGAAGATCCACCTGGACGCCGGCCTGCGACGCACGGTAGAGCAGCTTGATCATCTCCGGGTCCTCGAGCGCGTTCATCTTGAAAATGAGATGACCTTTGCCGCCATGCCTGGCGATTTCGATCTCCCGCAGGATCAGACCTTCCATCTGGCGGCGCAGACTGACAGGCGCGACCAGCAGCTTGCGGAAGTCCGTTTTCGCCGAGTAACCCGTCAGGTAGTTGAACAGGTCGGTGGCATCCGCTCCGATCTGTTCGTCACAGGTGAACAGGCTCAGGTCGGTATACATACGCGCGGTGAGCGGATTGTAATTTCCGGTGCCCATGTGAACGTAGCGGCGCATGATGTCGCCTTCGCGCCGAACCACAAGTGCGATCTTGCAATGGACCTTGAGCCCGACCAGTCCATAGATCACGTGCACCCCTTCGCGTTCCAGGGCCTTGGCCCACTCGATATTGCTTTCTTCATCGAAGCGGGCTTTGAGCTCCAGCAATACCGAAACCTGCTTGCCCTCTTCGACGGCTTCGAGAAGAGCCTGGACGATCGGCGAGTTGCGTCCCACCCGATAGAGCGTGATCTTGATCGCCAGGACCTCGGGATCGCGCGCTGCCCGGCGGATGAATTCGACTACCGGCTGGAAAGATTCGAAGGGGTGATGCAGGAGAACATCGCCGCCCCGGATCAGCGTGAAAATATCCTCCTTGGCGTTGGGCTGCAGACCGGGCGGCGTATAGGGAAGGAACGGCTTGTATTTGAGATCGGGCCGGTCCAGGGCGTACAACTCCCGCAGGCGTCTTAGGTCCAGCGGACCCTCGATCAGATAGACGTCCTGCTCCTGGAGTTCGAGCTGGCTGGTCAGGATTTCGAGGACATGCGCCGAAATCCTGGTATCCACTTGCAGTCGAACCACGGAGCGGAATCTGCGCCGCCAGACGGCTTCCTCGATGGTTTCCAGCAGATCGTCGCTTTCGAGCTCCTGAATGGATGTCTCGGCGTCGCGCGTGACGCGGAACGGATGAGCCTCCTTGATGCTGAGTCCCGGGAAGAGAGCCTGGAGGTTGGCGATGATCAACTGTTCGAGCCACACGTAGCGCGGGAATCGGTCGCCGCCTTCGCGCGGATGAACCGGCACCAGTTGGGGAAGGGTGTCGGGGATCTTGACTCGCGCAAAGCGCTCTTCGCCGCGCGCGTCCTGCACCACCACGGCCAGATTCAGACTCAGGTTGGAGATATGCGGAAAGGGACGGCCCGGGTCAAAGGCCAGCGGCGCGAGCACCAGGAAAACCGTCCGCTGGAAGTACTCATTCAGCCGGGTGCGATCTTCTTCATCGAGGTCGGCATAATCGACCAGCATGATGCCGGCCCGTTCGAGTTCCGGGCGAATATCCTCACGCAGACAGCGGTAAGCTTCGTCGGTCAGCCGAATGACCTCCGACCGGATCGCGTCCAGAAGCTCGGTTCCGGACATGCCTCCGGCTGCGGCGTCTCTAATTCCCGAAGCGGCTTTCTGCTTCAAACCGGCGACGCGCACCATGAAAAATTCGTCGATATTGGAGGCGAAAATGGAAAGGAAGTTGAGCCGTTCCAGGAGTGGATTCGATGATTCTTCGGCCTCCTTCAGCACGCGCTCCTGAAAAGAGAGGAGGCTGAGCTCGCGGTTCTGGAATAATCGGGGATCTTCGAGGGTGAACGATTGCGCCGGGGCGGTGGAAGAATCTTCGTCGGTCGGCATGAGCTTCGCACTGCCGGCGGAGGACGCAGGGCCAACGCCAGACGGTAAATTTAAAGCTAGCACTAAGGCGCCGAGGCGAGTGTTACAGCTCGATGACGCGGAGCCTGCATCGAAGTATGATCTATAGGTCAGTCCGGGCAGGGCGGGGAAGGGGCGCTCAGAAGACTCCTCCAGGCAACCGTTCGATTCTGGAGAAATGGAGCGTAATAAGAAGATGAAGATCTTGGTGCTGGTGGGTATGGCCGGCCTGCTACGCGTGGCCGCGGCACAGGGCGCCGATGATTATCGCGGCGGTTGGAGGACGGACAAAGGTGAGGCCCATACCTACGAGTTCTCCATCCGGGGCGATAAAGTCCGGGGCATCTACTGCACCTACTGCGCCGACGCCACGACGCTGGCGTTTGTCGATGGAACGCTTGGGCCGGATGGGCTCAACTTCGTAGTGACGCATGTGAAGCCCGACGGCGGCACGGCCTATGTGGACAAAGCGATCGCCAGGTTCGATCACGGGAATCTCATCGTGACGGGCACCAGTGGAGCGCCGGGCGGCGGAAAGTTCGTGCGGACTCTCATCAAGGATCCACGCGGTCCGGATCCGTTGCCGGTCATGGTGTCCACACTTCCGAAGGCTCTTTCTACTGCTCCTCTGGTCGTTAATCGGCAAGGCGCGACTAAGCAACAAGGCGCTACCAAGCAACCAGGCGCGGCGCCCCCGCGCGTACCGTATATTCAGCCTGGACCCTGGAAGTCGGCGCTGACAGAGAAGGACGTCATGGGAGTATGGCTGGGCTATGGCGTAGGCGCGCCCAAGCAATTCTTCATCATTAAGAAAGTGGGCGATAAGCTTCGCGGCATGGTCTGCGGAACTTGCGATAACCCCTACACCATGGCCGCGCTGGACGATTTCGAGATCCAGGGAGACACGCTGAAGTTCAACATCCTCCATGAAGACTGGGGCGACGGAGATTTACCGACGTTCGATAAACATGTGACCGCTCACGTTGGGTGGAACGAAATGCGAATCACCACCACGGCGGATCATCAGCCGCCCCCTCGCCCCGCGCCGCCCGGAGTTGTCCCCGGCTCGTCGCTCACAGGCCCGATACCAATCGAGGCAACGTCCGGAAATCGTTGGCCCGAATGGACCCCCAAAACACTTCCTTGCCTCATTAGCCAGCGAATGACGGGCACACCAGTCCGCGCCATCGCGACACACGCTATCATCTACCTTGTCGGGCGGACCTCATTCAGTAGATCATTGCAGGCGCATCTACTCTCAAACGGTCATTTCTTCAATTGCGCTGGCCAATTGAGCACCACGGTGATGGGGACCTGGCCGGTCCGCTGGCCTTGTGGCAGCACGGATAGCAGGAAGCGCTTGCCGTCCGCAGTAACATCCCAGCCGTAATCGATGGGCGCCTGAAACAGCTGCTGCGGAATGCCTGCCTCTAAGGCCGCTCCAGTGCCTTTCACTTCCACGGCCATCTTTGCAGTCCCGTCGGGAGGAGCCTGGAAGATGAGCTCCTTGCCATCCGCGCGCCACCTGGGAGAATTGCCGCCGTCTCTGGAGACCTGCCACTTGCCCTCGCCTAAGGAAGGCGCGCCGGACGCTCCCGACCCTACGAAGGGGCGGACATAGACCTCAAAGCGGCCGGACTCGTTGGAAGTGTAGGCGATCCAGCGCATATCGGGAGAGAAGCGAGCCTCCCTTTCGTTGAATTCAGTACCGAGCAAGCGCACCGGCTTGCGATCGCCTTGGAGGGGCAGGACCCACAGATCATTCCCGGTCTTGGGTGTGTTTGTGACCGTATACAGCAAAAACCGTCCGTCTCTGGACCAACTGCTGGGAAAATGAATTTTGCCTGGCTCTTTCAGGAGTTCTTTTTCGTCGCCAGCTCCAGAAGCGGCTTTTTCATAAATAGTGTCCCGGTTCGAATTAGCGGCAAAGGCGATACGGCTACCATCCAGGGACCAAACTGCATCCGTGCCGGGGCTTTGTCGAAACGTGAAGCGGGTGCGCACTCCCCGAGCGAAGTCCAGCGTCCAGAGATCACCCTGGGCGGCGCTCACGGCATCCCGGACCGCGCCGCGTGTCCCGTCCGGCGACAACACGATGTCCTGATCCGCGCCGGGCTGGCCAAAAACGCTCACGAGCTTCCCTTGGCGGTCGAACCAGGTGAGCTGGTAGTTTCCGGTTTGGGCTCCTCCACGATAGGCCAAAGTGCCGCTGGGAGAAACCGAAAAAACACCGATGGATTGGGTGGTTCCCACGTGCTCCGCCACGGGAGCCGGCTCACCGGTCAACTGCAGCTTGGCCGCGTCGAAGGGTTGCGCCATCAGCGTGTTGTCGCGCATGAAGAAGAGGTAGGCGTTGACATAGGACGCCGCGAATTCGCTCGCCAGAATGCGCTCCTTCGGTTGCTCCGTAGGCTTGGCGTCCAAGGAGCCGGCATAGATGCCGATCACGTCCGCCGGTCCATTGCGCAGGTAAATAAAGTGTTTGCCGTCCGGCATGAACGTCGGCAGCGCGTTGAACGCCTCTCCCCGCGATGTGTCTACGGAGGTGATCGCCGCGGCGACGCCGCCGGCCTGCGAAACCTTCCATAAGGGGCCGGAGCCGCGACCGCCGAAGATGATGATGCCGTCGCGATTCCAAGCGCCTGATCCTACGCCGATCGCCGCCAGCTCGCAAAGCGTCTGCGCAGGGCCGCCAGCGACATCGATTTTCTTTAACTGGCTCTGCACGCCAAAGGCAAGGTATTTACTATCTGGAGACCAGAACGGGCTTACTGCGCCTTCGGTCCCAGGCAGCTGCCGCCATTCGAGAGCATCCAGATCTCGAATCCACAGGCCTCCTTTGTCTCCGGTAGCGTTAAAGGCCAGCTTGCGGCCATCCGGCGATACGGACACGTACTGGCTGAAGATGACGTTTGCGGGCAGAGCCACCTCGAAACGGATCGTCTGCGCAGGCGGCTGAGGCTTGAAGTAAATCCAGCCCGCCAAGCCAAGAGCGATCAGAACCGCCACCGCCGTCGCAGTCTTCCAAATCCACTGCCTCGTGCCCTGACTTGCCGGAGTCGAGGAAGTTGGAGACGCGTCCAGCAGCAACCGCCAATCGCCGATCGCCTGCAATCTCTGCATCGGGTCTTTTTCCAGGCAGCTCCGTAGCAGGCGTTGCACCTTAGCGGGGACTCGGTCCAGCTTCGCCTCTTCCTTAATCACGGAGGCCAGTGTTTCAGAGAGATCGTCACCCTTAAATAGCTTCTGCCCTGTCAGCATCTCGTAGAGCACCACGCCGAAAGCCCAAATGTCGGCGCGCTCATCCACTTCTTTCCCGCGAGCCTGCTCGGGAGCCATGTAAGCGGCCGTTCCGAGAATAACTCCCGCCTCGGTTGCGCCTATTGTGAGGGTCGGCGAATTGTCCGACTGCGCTGTCGGAGTTCCGCCGATTTTGGCCAATCCGAAGTCCAGCACCTTAACGATGCCGCCCGGAGTGATGATGATGTTGCCGGGTTTCAGATCGCGGTGGGTGATTCCCTTGCGGTGCGCGGCTTCGAGCGCGGCCGCGATTTGTTTGGCGATGTTCAGCGCTTCCTCAAGGGGAAGCGGTCCCTGCCGGATCCGCTCGGCGAGGGTCTCGCCCTCGACCAGTTCCATCACCAGGTAGTTGGGGCCAACGTCGTGCAGCGTGCACACGTTGGGATGATTGAGCGATGCGATCGCGCGGGCTTCCTTTTCGAAGCGCTCGCTGAAGCGCTCCGCCGAAACCTTGACGGCGACATCGCGGCGAAGCCGGGTGTCGTGGGCTCGATACACCTCGCCCATACCGCCCTTCCCGATAGACGCCAAGATTTCGTACGGACCGAGTTTGCCGCCCGTTGCTAAAGACATGATTGGAGATGATTCTACTCCAAAAGGGACCTTCGTGAAGGCCGACTGTATTTTCACACCCGGCTAGCGCTGGATGGGAGTGGTTACTGCATCAACTCCGCGAGTTTATCCTTCACGGCGGCGCCCCAGATGTCGTATCCCTTGGCCTGCGGGTGCAGATTGTCGCCCCGGAACGTATCCGGAAGGAAGTACCCTTTCTCGTCCAGAAACTTGGCGCCGATATCCATATAGAAAACGTGCCGCTGATCGTCCAGCCTGGAGATGATTCTGTTTACTTCGGCGATTTTATCCCGCACGGGGTCGCCCGGCGTGCTGCGAGGGAAGATGGCCAGCAGCAGAATCTTGGCATTTGGAAAATCCTTCCGCATCTCCAGCACGACGGCTCCGACGCCTTCGGCGATTTCAGGAGCGGTGGACGCGGCCGTGTTGTTGGTGCCGATCATCAGCATGACCGCCTTGGGCTGAAATCCCTGGCCTTCCCCGTTCTTCAGGCCCCACAGGACCCCTTGTGTGGTATCCCCGGCGACGGCGAAGTTCGCCGTCTTAATGCTGCCGAAATACTTGTCGAACACGGCCTTGTTCGCGTCTCCCTGCACCCACCAGTCGGTGATCGAATCGCCGTGGAGCAGCAGGTCGATATCGCCTTTGCTCGCGGTTTCGGCGAAGCCCAAATGGCGGGCACCCTGGCGCTGCTGGGTCTGGGTGTAGGTCGCCGCATTGTTAGTACGCGGGGGCTGAAGCAGCATTAACGGCTCGAACTTTTGCAGCAGCGGTTTGACCGGCGATTTGTCGGAGACGATCCACGCCTTCAGCGCCGCATTCACTTGAGCCAACTCCTCCGGCGTGGGGCGGGGGATCGCAACCTCGGGCGGAACGGGAGCCGGGGGGCCGATCACAACCGGCGCGAACGCTCCTCGCCCCGGACCTTGTGCCGGGCCCGTCCCATTCGCAACGGGTGGTGCGGGCTGGGCGAGGCCGTAGCTTGCCAGGGTCACGAGGGCAATAACGACATGCTGTGGGCGCTTCATCCTGATCTCCTTTTGTGCCGTCAAACAATTCTACGGCCCGCGTTTCTGGATGCGCAAGCCTGATGCGCCCTGGTTCAGATCAATTTGGTTGATCCCTCCCATCAACCCCGATTGATTGACTAAGGGTCAAGAACGTGTCAAAAAGTATAGACGCACTCTTTTTGGTTTGGCCCGTCCCTGGTGGGGACGGTAAATGCTTCACGGCCTTGGTCTTTATTGTCTTCTCGCCAGTATTGCCGGTTTGGCACGCGGGAATTAACCGCCGGTTCACTCCCACGGGGCAGGGCCGGAGCTTGTTTTTATAAGAGGTAAGGGGAACATTCATGAGGCGAATCTCGCTAGTAGCTGCACTTCTTTTATCCGCCGCAGTTGGCTACGGCCAAACGGCTTTGGCCACGATCACTGGAACGATTGCGGACGCGACGGGTGCTGTGGTTGCAAATGCTCCTGTCACAATCAAGAATCTGGACAATGGACAGGTCTATACGGCCGCCAGCTCCGAAACAGGAAACTATACGGTTTCGCAGTTGCCCATCGGTGACTACAGCTTGACAGTGACGGTGGCGGGCTTCAAAACTTACTCGCACACAAAATTCCACTTGGCGGCGGAACAGACCATGCGCGAAGATGTGGCGCTGCAAGTGGGCCAGAACACCGAATCGGTCACCGTGACGGCGGAGTCTTCCCTGCTGCAGACCGAAACCAGCGAGCTGGCTGGCAACTTCACGCTGAAGCAACTCGACGACCTGCCGCTTCTCACGGTGGGCGCGACGAATGACGGCGTCCGCGATTATTTCGCCGCTTCGCGGCTGCTGCCTGGAGTGCAGTACTGCGATAGCGCTACTTGCCCCACAGGGGGCAGCGGCAACGCAATCACAGTCACCGTCATCAACGGAACGCCGAACAATTCACTTACGACTCGACTGGATGGCGCGACCATGAACCCCACCAGCTCCCGCCTAGGGGGCGCCACCATGGAGACGCAGTCATCTACGGAGGCAGTTCAGGAAGTCGCCATCCTGACCAGCAGTTTCGCCCCGGAGTATGGGGCCGGCGGTGGAGCAGTGGTGAACGTGATCACCAAGAGCGGCACCAACGCTTTGCACGGCACCGGCTATGACTACCTGGTCAATAGAGCGCTGAACGCCGCTCAGCCCTACACCGGGCTGAAGAACGCGATTCACCAGAACGACTTCGGATTCACAGTCGGAGGCCCCGTCTGGATCCCCAAACTTTACAACGGCACGAACAAGACATTTTTCTTCCTCAGCTTCGAAGAGTTCCTTCAGAATCTGATCAATACCACCACGCCGGGCACGGTACCCACGGCCGCCTACCGCAACGGAGATTTTTCCAGCCTCATCACGACGGAAAATCGCTTGGTGACAACGGCGAACGGCGCCTATACGGACCCGAGTGGCCGCACGATCCCTAGCGGCACAATCTTCGATCCGCTGGACTTCCAGACTGTTAATGGCCAAATCGTCCGCAACCCGTTCCCGAACAATAAGATTCCGGTGACCAGGTACGACCCGGTGGCCGCCAAAATCCTGGCGATGGTTCCGCAGCCGCAGGGTGCGACTGCCGCGCAGGTGGGATCCAACTATCTGGCGTCGTACAACGGAAGCCGCCGATCCTACATCCCGTCCATCAAAGTCGATCAAAATCTAGGCTCTAAGTTGCACGCAGCGTTCTACTTCCAGAAGACCAGCACCTCTACACCCCGGACCGGCACGGGGGCCGACGACCTGCCGGATAATGTCACCGTCTCTGGAACTTCCGGTAATGCCGCCAGGACATACCGGCTCAACTTTGACTACACGGCGACACCACGGATCCTGCTTCACTTCACGTTGGGTTGGAACGACTCCGACTTCTTGTTGGGGCCCGAAGCTTTCATAAACATCCAGGATACACTCGGCTTATCGGGCGCAATCTCTCCTGGCCGCGGTCTCCCGCAGCTCTTTAGCGGTGTCTCAAGCAATACCGCGTTGGGCGGCATGAATAATTTAGGCCCACAATTCGACCAGCATTTCTGGGAGCGCCGTCCCTCGCTCGTTGGTTCCGCCTCGTACGTGCGTGGCGCGCATACCTACAAGGTCGGCGCTGAAATCCGGCAGATGAAGTATCCGAATTTCAATTT
This sequence comes from Bryobacteraceae bacterium, assembly GCA_036003585.1. Classification (GTDB taxonomy): domain Bacteria; phylum Acidobacteriota; class Terriglobia; order Bryobacterales; family Bryobacteraceae; genus Palsa-187. The sequence continues at coordinate 10,606 of DASYSG010000088.1, forward strand.
CACGAACACCGCCGGCACATACACCTTCGGTACCAGCACCAGCGTTGGTAATATTTCGAACTACACCACACAGACCTCGCTGAACGGTACAACTGTATCCTCGGGCTTCGCCGGATTCGGTTTGGCTTCGTTTCTGCTTGGCGGCGCGCAGGCAATCTCCGTAAACGCACCCATCAACCTCATGACGGAGAATTACCAGTCCGCCCTGTATATGCAAGACAGCTGGAAAGTCAGTCGCAAGCTGACTCTGGACTACGGCGTGCGCTGGGACTACGGAACCTACCAGAAAGAGCAGTTCGGGCGCTATGGAGACTTCTCACGCACCACCCCGAATCCCTCGGCTTCCGGACGGCCTGGCGCACTGATTTATGAGGCTAATTGCAACTGCCAATTCGCCAACAACTATCCGTATGCCATTGGGCCGCGTTTAGGCGCCGCCTACCAGATAGATAGCAAGACCGTCATTCGCGGCGGTGTTGGCCTGGTTTACGGCTCTCTCGACTCTTCCGCTGCTACCGGTGCTGCGTCAAATTCCGCCAGCGCTTCGACGCCCGGGTTTGGGCAGATAGCCGGACTGCTGCAGAACGGCATACCCTCCAGCGTACAAGCCGCATGGCCGACCCTTAATAATCCGGCCTCGGGTCAGGCTCCTGGAGCCGTCGTCGGCGCGCCTACCCTCCTCGATCAGAACACGGGCCGCCCCATGCGCCTGCTGCAATGGAACGTCAATGTGCAGCGCGAAATCGGCCGCAACCTGGTTGTTGATGCCGGGTATGTCGGCAATCGCGGTGTTTGGGAGACAGCCGGCAGCGGCCTGGCTCCGCAAAACCAGTTCAGTCAAGCAACTCTGGCAGCCCTTGGAGTCCATAGCTCGGACCTCAGCAATCCGACGCTCTCAAGCGCGTTCAATACAACCATATCGGCCCTTACCACGGCGCAGAAGCAAGCACTGGCTGGCGTAGGCCTCACGCAGTTCCTCCCGTATAGTAACTTCCCGCCGACTCAGACGGTACGCCAGTCGCTGCTGCCATTCCCTCAATACACCGGGGCCATCTCCCCAGCGGGCGCCCCCCTCGGGAAGAATTGGTACGACGGGCTTCAGACCTCGCTTACCAAGCGCTTCAGCCACGGTCTGACAGCGAATGCGAACTACACCTATTCGAAGACGCTGGCTCTGACCAGCAGCCCTGATCCGTTCAACCGGAATCTCGGCAAGAACCTGAGCCCCTATGACGTTCCGCACCAACTCCGGATTAGCGCCCAGTACGAGGTGCCTCGTTTCCACTCCGGTATCATGAGTAACAAAATTCTTAGCAACATTGTATCCGGCTGGGGTACGGGCTGGTATCTAAATTACCAGAGCGCGGCTTTGGTGGGCCTTCCCACCAGTTCCGGCAGCTCGCCCATCAGCAACTTCCTGGGCTACGGACCGGGTCCGGCGCAGTTGATTCCCGGCATGAGTCCCTGGTCGGTGGATTGGACCGACAACAGTGGCACCCATCACACCGACCCGCTCGATATCAACTGCCACTGCTTTGACGTGACCAAGACCCAGGTGCTGAACCCGAAAGCGTGGACTAACGTTCCCGACGGGCAGTTCGGGGCGAATCTAGCCTCGATTCGTTCCTTCCGGGGCCAGCGCTACCCTGCGGAGAACGCCAACTTCAGCCGCACCTTCCGCATCAAAGAACGTGTCACTTTCCAAATTCGCGCGGAGTTCACGAATATCTTCAACCGAGTTCAATACGCGTTTCCGCCGGCCGCGATTTTTCAGCCCCCCACGACCTCGGCGATTAACCTGGGGAACTTCGCGACCGCTCCCACCCCGTTCGGTTCCGGCCCCAACAAGGGTTTGTACAGCGGCGGCTTCGGTACCATCGTTCCGGAAGCAGGAACCGTCGGTATGCGCGCCGGCACATTGGTTGGTCGCATTTCGTTCTGATCTGAAACGACCGGTCGAGAGGTAACTCAAACCGAACGTGCTTTTCACCGAGGGCCGCCCGAAAGGGTGGCCCTCGGTGCGTTTGGCGGAGCAGCAGAACAGAAGACGGCAGAGGCGCGGCGGCCCAGACCACCGGCCAACGGAAGGATCCGCCGCTATCGCATCACGTTCTGATTCGGACTCTGGGGCGAAGTCCACTCCGCCCCCATTCCCCGTGGTGGGATGGTGGATACCACGGATCTGGTACGAATAGTACCAACGTGCGGATTGCTCGTGTCCTCTTTGAAAGAGCATAATCGTTATTGATGGAATTCTCCATCAGCGCGATCATTGCAGTCCGCAACGGTGAGCGATACCTGTTGCGGGCCCTACGGAGCGTGGAAGCTCAGGATGTCCCTCCGCAACAGATTCTGGTGGTGGATGGCGGGTCGACCGACAGAACCAGGCAAATCGCCGAGTCTGTTGCCGGAGTCAGGGTGATCGCCCAGACTGGCCGCGGCATCGCGGACGCCTATAACTGCGGAATCGCCTCCAGTACTGGCGATCTGGTGGCCTTCCTGTCCTGCGACGACGAGTGGACGCCCGACAAGCTCCGCGTGCAGGCCGAATACATGCGGGCGAATCCGGGGTTGCTTTATACCCTGACGCTGGCGCAATCGCGGCTGGAGGAGGGGCACACTCCACCGGCCGGGTTTCGCATGGACCTGCTGGAACACGAGCATTCCGGAGCCATGGAGACGCTCATGGCGCGGCGCGAGGTTTTCGCGAAGGTGGGCCCTTTCGACACGCGCTTCCAGACAGCCGAGGACCTGGACTGGTTCGCGCGCGCCAACGACCTGAACATTCCGATGGCCTGCATCCCGCGCGTACTGCAAATCAAATACGTGCACGATGCAAATCTTTCGCTTACCACGCCAACGAACAATCAATCGATACTAACGCTGTTACGACGGTCCATTCAAAGAAAGAACAATTCCAGACGGACAATCGGAGAATCCGCACCATGAGTACCCTCTACAGAATCAATCGCCCAAAAGTGATCAGCGAAGCTTTTGAAGACGAGGTCGTGGCCGTCAATTTCGACACCGGCAGTTACTATGGCATGCGCACCACGGCTCTGACCATCTGGAACCTTCTGGAACAGGGAGCCTCGAGGCAAACGCTCACCCGCCGGATGGCTGCTCTGTACCACGGCGATCAGCAGGCGATTAGCGAGGCCGTCTCGGAATTTCTGGAGCAATTGCGCACGCACGACCTGATCGCGGAGGCGCCGGCGGCTGGAGCCGACATCGGTGCGGGGCCCGCGGCGGACCACCGGGGACCCTGGGAGCCGCCCGTGCTGTCGGTCTACGAGGACATGAAGGACTTGCTGTTGCTCGATCCCATTCACGACGTTGACGAACAGGGTTGGCCTGCCCGTAAGCCGGACCAGTTGGTCTAACGCCCTGTGACCACGGCATCGCACAACCTGGCGCGAACCGGGACGCACACGCCATCCGCTCCGGCGGAGTTCGTCGAGACAGCGCGCCGATGCTTCGAGCAAGCGGTCAGGGCCGCCGGCGGAGTCCGGGAGCGGCGTTTCCAGATGGGGGAACAATCCGTCCTGCTGCGGTTCGCGGGCGACCAGATGGTACCCCTTGTCGTCCGCGCTCTGGCCCACCTCGAAGAGAACCCCGCGCGACGGCCCGACCTGACCGTCTGCTTCTTCGACAGCGAATCCACGGGAACCCCGATGCCGCCCCCGCCCTGGAGCTGGGAACAATACACGAGCCTGGATGAGATCGATGGCTTTAACAACGGCCAGGTGCACGTCACCTACTCGCCGGGCTCCGCTGTTCTGCATTGCCTGGACCGGGAGCGCGGTCTGGCGGTGTATTGGACCCCCTCATTCCGGCTGATTCCGTGGTGGGAGCAGAGTTTTCCGTTACGCTCCATCCTGAACTGGTGGCTCCGGGATCAGCCCTTTCAGCCGGCGCACGCGGCGGCTGTAGGACGGGCGTCGGGCGGTGTACTGATCACAGGCCCCAGCGGCACGGGTAAGTCCACGTCCACGCTGGCGTGCCTGGGGAGCGAGCTGCAATACGCAGGCGACGACTATGTGCTGATACGTACGGATCCATCTCCATTTGTGTTCAGCCTGTATTCCACCGCGAAACTGGAGGCGGATAACTTAGAGCGGTTTCCGGACCTGGTCCCTCTGGTCAGCAACGCGGAACGCCTGGACCGGGAGAAGGCGCTCATCTTCCTACACGAGCATCATCCGCGGAAGCTGATTGGCGGATTTCCCATTCGCGCGCTGGTGATCCCCAAGGTTACGGGACAGAGAGAGACCACCGTGGAAACCATTTCGCCGGCGGCGGCGTTATTGGCGCTAGCCCCCACGACCACCAAGCACCTGCTGGGCACGCGGCCGCAGACCGTGCAGAAGTTGATGCGGCTGGTGAAAGCGGTCCCGAGCTATCGCCTCCTGGCGGGCACGGATCTGCCGCAGATTCCCGTCGCGATCTCCAGCCTGCTGGATAGCCTAAATCCATCCGGTGCGAAGTAATTATGGCGAACCCGCTGGTAAGCGTCGTCATTCCCGTTTATAACGCTGCGCATTTCCTGCCACAGGCTATCGGTAGCGTTTGTGCGCAAGAGTACGAGTCTCTGGAGATCATCGTGGTGGACGATGGTTCCACCGACAACTGTGCAGATGTGGCCAAGTCGTTGGGAAGCGATGTGCGGTATGACCGGCAAGTCAACCGCGGACCGTCGGCCGCCCGGAATCGCGGGCTGGATTTGGCTCGGGGCGAGTTCACCGCGTTCCTCGACGCCGACGATCAGTGGCCTGCGCACAAGCTATCCGTCCAGCTCGGCCGGCTGCTGGCGGAACCCGAATTGGACCTGGTGCTGGGCCGGATCCAGTATGTGGCCCTGCCGGGTGGAGAGATTCCGCCCATTCAATTTGAGGGTCCGGAAAACACCCTGACCCATGTACACCTGGGAAGCGGTCTTTACCGGAGGCGGGCTTTTGAGCGCATTGGAAGTTTCGACGAGTCCATCCGTTTCTGTGAGGACGTGGACTGGTTTCAGCGGGCGCGCGAGCACGGTCTCGCTATGCGCATCCTGCGGGCCACCACTCTGCTCTATCGCTTGCATGCCGAGAACATGACCCGGGACCGCACGCTGCCAGACCGGCTTCTGACCCAGGTACTCAAACGATCGCTGGACCGCAGGCGAGCTGGCGGAGGCGCCGTCCCGTCGCTGGCTGGATGGTTGTCCTACGACGAGTGGTCAGACGGCGCGCCGGCACTGGTTACCGTGGTGATCCCCGCCTATAACGCCGAGCGGCATATCGCTGAGGCGTTGGAGGGCGTGCTGCGGCAGACGTACAGGCCGGTGGAGATCGTAGTGGTGGATGACGGGTCCACGGATGCGACGGCCGAGACCGTCCGGCGCTTCGGACCTCGCGTGCGATTCGCCACCCAAGCCAATGCGGGCGCCGGGGCAGCGCGGAACCGCGGAGTGGCTATGGCCACGGGACGCTATATCGCGTTTCTGGACGCGGACGATTGGTGGCCTCCGGAGAAGCTGGCGCGCCAGGTCGAAATCCTGGAACAGAATCCCGGCTGCGACCTGGTATTCGGGCAAGTGCAGCAATTCGTCCACGGAGGGAAAGACCTGGGTGGTCCGGAACCCGGCATCCTGCCGGGCACACTACTGGCCCGGCGCGAAGCTTTCCAGCGTGTAGGTCCGCTGGCGGAAGATCTTAAACTCGGCGAATTCATCGACTGGTACGCGCGGGCGCGGGAAGCCGGGCTCAGCAGCCGGATCGAGTCCGACGTTTGGCTGCGAAGACGCATCCACGAAGATAATCTCGGTGTCCGCGAGCGAGCTTCAAGAGGAGACTATTTACGCGTCCTCAAAGCGGCCATGGACCGCCGCCGGCAATCCGCGGAGAAGACGGCATGAGTACGAACCGTGTGGCCTGGCTCTACTACTTCGCTTGCTACCGCGGCAAAAAGCTGCGTCTGGCGGCCACACTGTTGGCTTCGCTGGCCCTCTCTCTGCTGTCCCTGCCGTTGATTTTGCTGGTCCGGTATATTTTCGATACGGTCCTGCCCCGGGGCGATTTTCGGGCCCTGCTGCTCTGCGCGCTGGCGATGCTGGCAGCCAGCGTGGCAAACTCCGCCGTCGCGTTCTGGATCCGGCGCAGCAGCCTGGATATCACCAAGAAGGTGATTCTCGACTTGCGTGCGAAGCTGGTCGCCAACCTGTTTGAACTCCCAACCGAATATTTCGGCCGCCACGAACGCATGGCCCTGCACTCGACCATCGTGCAGGACACGGAGCGAGTGGACGTGATGAGCAACGCCCTGGTGGCGGAAGTGCTTCCAGCGGTCATGGTGGGCATCACCGTCGCCGTGGTCCTGCTCTACGTCAACTGGCTGTTGCTGCTGGCGTCGCTGGCCATTGCGCCGCTGTTTTTCTTCGCCAACCGCGTGTTGCAGAGCAGGCTTCAGGAGCAGGTGAACCGGTTCCGGCACTCTTTCGAGGCCTTCAGCAAGGGCGTTCTTTTTGTGCTGCAGGCTATGGACCTGACCCGTATGCTGGGCGCCGAAGAGTTTGAGATGGAACGGCAGACGCGAACGCTCCGCGAACTGCGCGACACCAGCACGCGCGTGGCTTGGTTCGACACGCTCTACAATCTGACGCAAAACGGCCTGGCCACACTGACCGGGCTGATCATCCTGGTGGTCGGCGGAGCCGGCGTGGCGGCCCATACTCTGACCGTTGGCGCGCTGGTTTCTTTTTACGTGACGGCCAGAATCCTGAACTCGCAGGCGGGCACCGTGTTAAGCGATGCGCCGAAGATTGTGTTGGGGATCGAGTCCCTGGGATCCGTGCACCGGCTGCTGACCGCGCCCGAGCACCTTCCCTACCGGGGCAGCCGCAAGATTTCTGCCACCGGCAGAGTCGCCCTGGAAAATGTAAGCTTCGCGTATCGCGAGGACCGCTGGGTGTTGCGGAACGTCTCCCTGGAAATAGAACCTGGCTCGACGATAGCGCTGATCGGTCCGAACGGATCCGGCAAGACCTCTCTGGTGGCGTTGTTGTGCGGCTTTTACCGACCTGGGTCCGGCCGCCTGCTCGCCGATGGCTGCCCTTACGATGACCTGGACGTGCGGCATTTGCGCCGCAGTTTCGGGCTGGTGCCCCAGGACCCGTTTCTTTTCGCCGGCACCATTCGCGACAATATCGCCTACGGCCGGCCGGACGCCACGCTGGCGGAGATCCGGGAAGCAGCCCGTTGCGCCACAGCGGATGCCTTCATCACGGAACTGGAGAACGGCTATGAGACGCCGGTGGGCGAAGACGGGATGTTGTTGTCGGGCGGCCAGCGGCAGAGAATCGCCATTGCCCGCGCCCTCCTCGGCGACCCGCGCGTGCTGATCCTGGACGAGCCGGCCAACCACCTGGACACAGACTCGGTCACGGCGTTGATCGCAAACCTGCGAGCGCTCCCCCAGCGCCCCGCGCTGCTGATTGTGACGCACGATGAAAGAATGCTGGCGCATGCCGACCGCGTTTGCCAATTGGGAAAGGGGATCGCGGAACTGCAGCCGCAGCTGGCAGCGGCCAGGGGGGATCTTTGGACGGCATAAGAATCAGCGATCCTAACGGCGGTTGCCAGCCCACACCCCTGCAGGAATTGCTGCTGCGAGCTGCCTTGATGGACGGGGAAGCGGCCTTCCAGGCCTGGCTCCAGTGGTACGGCGAGAACGGCATGGAGCGCCTCGACCTCGGCTCCTTCCGCTTGCTCCCCCTGCTTTACTGGAACCTCCACCGGCAGGCGGTGCAACATCCGATGATGGGGATTTTGAAAGGGATCCACCGGCGCGCCTGGGTGGAGAATCGTCTACTCTCCAGGCGGCTCGCTCCGGCGCTGGAAACGATTCATGGCGCCGGCATCCCCACGCTGTTGCTCAAGGGCGCTTCCCTGGGGCGGCTCCATTATGCCGATGTCGGCCTGCGGCCGATGAACGACCTGGATGTGCTGGTCCCCGAAGACCGAACCATGGAGACCATCCGGCTGCTGGAGGAACACGGCTGGCAGCAGGTCACCACCGGGAACTTCCGCATGCGGAAAAGCGATTTGAGCTTCCGGCATTCTCTTGGGTTTGTCAACGCGGAAGGCCTGGAAATCGATCTGCATTGGCACGCCCTCTATCTGGTTTGTTTTCGGGATGCGGACCGGGCGTTCTGGAGGGACTCCGTACCGATGGAATTCGAAGGTATCCCCACGCGCACATTGTGCCCCACCGACCAGTTGATTCACGCTTGCGCGCACGGGCTGATGTGGAGCGAAATCCCACCGGTACGGTGGGTGGCGGACGCCGTGGCGGTGATGCGCTCCTCGGCCATCGACTGGCAGCGGCTGACTTCGCTAACCGACCAGATGCGGCTGATCTTGCCCGTGCGGGAGGGGCTGCGATACCTGGCGGACTCGCTGGATATCGGAGTTCCGGCCGCGGCCTGGGATGGGCTCGCGGACCGGAAAATCAGCCGCTCCGAAATACTGGACTATCAACGGTTGCAGAATCCGCTCGAATTGCAGAGCCCGGTGGACACCTTCCGGGCAGTGTACGGCCGATATAGACGTAACGCCGGGGCGCGATTCCCTCTCGCCAGGCTGGGAGAATTCGTGCGCTTCATGCAGTTCCACTGGCAGGTGGAGAATACCTGGCAGGTCTGGCCGGCGGCCCTTCGGTGGGCGTCCTTGCGCTTGCGCCGGATGGCATAAGCTATCACTCCTCTCGCGGGTCCCCCAGGCGCTGCCAGAGATGGCCTCGGGAGATCAGCAGGCCAAGAGCTTGAAATGGGTACCATAGCAGCCGGCACCAACCGGCAAATATGGCCCGCGCAGTGTTGCTCGCTTCGGGTTTGACGGGAAAATTCTGCAGGCCCAGGACAAACGAGTCCTCCAGGTCAAAACACGCCGTGCGAAACAGCCAGTCCCACAAAGTCAACATGTGGCCGAAGTTCTTATCCCAGTGGCGGGGTTCGATGGAGTGGTGAATGCGGTGGTACGGAGGCGAAACCAGCACGTACTTGAGCGGTCCCCAGTTCATAGGGAGATCCGAATGAGCGTACATACCCCACACCGAGTCAAACACCACCACCAGCGTGCCCGCCCAGATGCTTCCTCCCAGGAGGGCCAGAGGCACAAAGCTAATCAGGCCGCCGGCAACCGGGTCCAGCGGATGCTGCCGAAACGAGGTGGCAGGGTTGATCTCAGTTTCCGAGTGATGGATGGCGTGCAGGTGCCACAGCGGCGCGATCTTGTGGCGGGCCCAATGGCTGAAGAAAATGGTGAAGTCGCTCACCAGGAAACCAACTAGTACCTGGACGAAGAGCGGTTTGTCCGCCAGCACGCGGAGACTCCTAAGGGGCAACCAGATCAAGTAAAACTGGTTGATCCAGTGGTAGAGAACGCCGACCAGGCCGCCCAGAAGCGCCGTATTGAGGACCAAAATACCGTAGTTGAAAACGAACGTTCTGGCGACCAGCTTCGGCCGGCTTCTACCGAGAAAGTATTCAAGAGCCAGGCAGAGCGCCAGACCGGCGAGGATCACCCAACTCAGCGGGCCCTCCCGTAGCACATCCCACAAGTACCTGAGCGCATCCCACAAAAAGCCCAAGTGAAGCGAATAAACCCAGGCCTTCAAGGCTGCCTTGCCGACGGATATCGAGCCTAAAAGTACAAGAGCAAACATTCCCGCAGAACCCTCCGATGGACGCAACCACGCCAACTCGCTGGGCGCCACTGATCCTCCGGGGAACCCCGCGCAGAATTGTCTGCGATCAGTATAACCGGACTCACTCGAGGAGGAGGTCCAGTTTTCGTAGTATATGAGTCCTAAAAGTACCGTGTACCTGCGGGTGATAGAGAGTGTTGACCGCGCGGCAAACTTATCGCGTTCCTATAACCATCGCCGCACGCGCGATTGGTAATGGACAAACTCGCGCGCAAACAGGGAGGTGAGCGCCCGTTCTTCCGGCACAATCTGGAAACGGTCGATATAGGCGACGAATACAGGAAGAAACAGGAAGGCAAGCCAATTGGATAAGAAGATTGCCCCAGCAGTCAAGACCAACAGAAGACCCAGGTACATCGGGTTGCGGGTAATCTTGTAGATCCCCCAGCTTACCAACGAAGAAGAGGCTTCGGGCTTGGTCGGATTGAGCGTCGTTCGGGCCCGGCGGAATGTCACGACGCCTGAAATCGCGACCGTGAGACCGATGGCTGCGAGACCAACGGCAAGCAGATTACTCGCAGGAAAGACGAAGGTAAGGGCCGGTGAGGAGCGGGATGCCAGCCACATCAGTACCGCGGTCACCAAAGCCACGGCGGGCGGCGGAACCTTCAATTCAAGAACGCGCATGACACTCCCTCAGGACTACGGCATCCGGCCTCACTGGTCCCGGCCCACTGCAAACTCGGAAGGGCCGGATGTTTGCCGGCCCAGGTGAGAGCTACTGTATCGACAGGCTCTTGAGCACGCTGACCTGACCTCCTATGTCCCCGTAGTTGACTTGACCACCACCCACTAGGCTGGGGACGAGGGTTTGTGAGGTTGTCCGAAGTTGTGCTGCGATTCCCGAGGTGACGGTAGTTGCGGTCACTATCAACGAGGCTGCTTGGGTGGGAAATAGCATTGCAAGAGCGCCCTGCGGAATCGAGTACGTGCCTAAGCTCCCCGCCACCACGCAGGAAACCGTGAAAGTTTCAGCGGTTGCCAATGATTGGCCCGTCGCGGTGATGATCACTGTATTGAAGCCGGTTCCCGACCAGTTGACGGTGAGCCCATTGGCGCGATTGATCGCGGCGATGGCGTCCCAATTCGTTACCGTAAAGCTTTGAGGGAGGGTCGCTGAAGCGGTGAAAGGGCCGACTTGCGTGCCGCCACTGCCGCTTATGGTATAGGTGCCGCCATCCGCGAGCTTGGTGCCGGTTGTATCTATCAAGATATAGCTTGGGCCGGTCTGAGTGATGGATTTCGGTATTACTGTGCCGGACGGTAAATTGGGCCCGCTTACCGTGATCGTACCAGCGTCCAGATATGCATCCGGCAGGTACGGAGCTTTTGCAGGGTTTGTGATGTCGAGCACACTGCAAGCCCCGAACGTCGACGCTGAGAATGGGTACTGCCATTCGGCCTGTGTATAGCTAGAGAAATTGCCACCGATGGATTCTGACGTGTTGGTCCCGGTACTCGGGAGCGTAACGGTAACTTTTGCGACCGTAAACCCGCCCGCCACGATGTTCCCGTTTCCGCCACCGTTACCACCTCCTCCACCGCCGCCGCCGCTTCCCGTCGTAATGATGGGCGTCCCGGTCTCGAAGAACACCGGCGCGGAGGTGACCGCTCCAGTCGGATTGGCCCGCAGCGCAATGATCGAGATCGTACCCGACGAAACGTAGAATTCCGCCAGCCCGCTCTGATTGGCGGTGCCCGCAAACTGCTGCGGCATCAGGAACGTGATCTGACCTTGCGATGGCAAGTTTGGCGTTGAGGCAGTGCTGGTTGTGCCA
>DASYSG010000089.1:0-32213 GCA_036003585.1 Bryobacteraceae bacterium
AGTGCCTTGAACGAACGCTCCACCCTGGCCCGTACCAATCAGGATCGTCGCGCCGTTGGCTGTACAAGTGATGTTGGTCAGGGTGTAGCCGGTGGGTACGGTCTCGGTCACGTACTTGTCACCCAACTGTGTCCCGTCGAACGGGAACGCCGCCGCTGCCGTAGTGCTGTTGTCCGCCGGCGTCCGGGTAAATGCCGACAGCCCCGAGCCGGTCACGCCGTAGTTAAACGTCGTCCCGGCACCGACCACCGTCTTCTGTATCGCCAACGATGCGTTCTTGGTGTTCGTAAATGTACATGTGATGGTCGCGCCGACGGCCAAAGTGATGCTAGCCGGCTGCGTCGTCGTCGGACCGGTCGGGAATGTGCTTCCCCCAGCTCCCGCTACCGTCTGGACGCACGCTAAGTTGGTAAGAGTCCAGCCTGCGGTGGCCGTCTCCGCCACCGTGTAGGTGCCAGCTGAGAGCGTTTGGTCATTTGGCGTAGCTGCATCAGTCAGCGAGAAACCGCTATAGCCCGTGCCCGTGGTCGTGAACGAGAAACTCGTCGGATCGCCAGTTGGATTGGTCACTTTATCGACAACGATATGACCTGCACCGTTGTTCGTGAACGTACAAGTAACGGCCGCATTGGCGGTATCTGCGAAATCTATAGTGGCACTCGTACCTGTAGTTGTGAACGCACTCGTTCCTGTATTATTTACGCAAACTGCATTCCCTGCCGGGGACCAGCCTGACGGCTCTGTTTCGGTCACCGTGTAACTTTCTCCCCCCGGAACATTAATGATTGTCTTGGAGGACGGATTAGTCGCATCGGCTGAATTCGTATCGAGAACAAAACTGCCCAGGTCTCCTCCAAAACTAAAAGTGGCTGTCCCGCTATTGGCCGGAGTCGTGACTTTCACGATGGTAATAGTGCCGGAAGCCGCTGCGACGCTGGGAATCGGGAGCGTGATGGCACCCTGGCTGCCTACAGACTGGCCATTTATCTGTGGGTTAGCTAGCGTGAAGTGCCGGGAGGCTCCGCTCGCGGAGCCGATACCGAGAAATGCCTTAACAGTGAAATCTTCGCCTACCACGGGTGTGTCGCAGGGATCCAAATCGGGATCGTAAACATCCGTTCCATACGTGCCGACAGGAACGCCTGCCACTGCCGGCGCTGGTGCTGGGACAAACTCGGTTCCTGCTCCCGTGAAGTTAACGCCTAACGTATGAACCACATAATTCCCATTACCGTAACAGCCCAGGAGGGCTTCGTTGCCTGTTGTACCGGAGAACGGGTGCCAGACGGCGGTCGCCGCCAGGTGCGCCGCATAATAGAGCGACACGGCATAATTGTCCGCTGTGGGAACGCTGAACACATTCGGGTCAGCGGCCAGCAAGAGAGTTCTAAGAGTCGTGCCGTTCACGTGGAAGCAGTGTGTGTCATTAGCTATCGTGTCCACGGGGTCGGCCGTCGCGAGGCAGCTGCTGCCGTCCGCGCTTATCGAGTGATTGATATTGGAGACGGCCGTATGGGCGTCGATCCAGTGCGTTGTGGTGGTTGTCGGAGCGTGGTGACCGTCCGACAGAAGCCCGCTTGAGTCCGTATCTTCACAATTGTTCGGCGCGATGATCTGACCATTCGATGTGTACGCAGTAACGCACGCCCTGAAGTTGGCGAAGGCATCGACGAAGATCGCTCCGGAACTAGCTTCGTGATAGTTGAACTGCACGTCGAAGTCCGGAATGGCGCTCGTGAAGCCGGTGGGCTGATATTGGTAGAAAGCCCACTGATTCTCCACGTAATTGCTGCCGGCTTCTCCCGTCGTCCACGTCCCGGCACCGCCGGCGTAGGTTGTGTCAGCCTTCCTGTACACCGCCTTGTTGAAACCAATCGCGTCGGCCTCCGTGCTGGCTGTGGTGGCTGAAACGGCGCCGTCAGTAGCCGTAAACTTGTAGCGTCCAGGTTCCTGAGGCGGCGTGTAGGTCGCGTGGAAAGAGCCCGATGAGTCCGTAGTCACGCCGGGAACAACATCGGTTAGCTGGTCCGGCCTCACGACGGTTAAGGTGATAGATACTCCCGATGAAAACCCGCTGCCTGAGATCCCCATAGTCGCACCAACCGAATAGTGTTTCTGGTCGGTTTGAATCGTTGCCGCAGTGGCGGCCTGCGTGGGGGCCACTTGGGTTGAAAATACAAATCCCAGCGCGGCTATGACCAGCGCAAGACACACGACTCTTAGAGACAGTTTCATAACATTCCCTCCCGACGCTTACTGATACCCCCCCACCTGCACGAATGGGTAGGTGACCATTGTCAATCGCAGGCCCAAGGTATACAAGACTATCTTTCGTCTACCTTTTGGCCTTCAAAAAGTTCCCAGCCGGCCCGAATTGAGTACTATTTTCTGGCTGCATTTCGCAGCAAAGAAGTCGTTTAAGTGAAATGCTATGCCCGATTCCGGAGCGCGTGAAGGCATGCGCAAGGACTCGTTCGCGGGATCAAAGAATATTGACCCTCGCGTGCTTTAGCCCTACATTTGAAGCTCCGAATGACCGAACGAAGAAAAAAAATGCGCTTTGAGTTACACCTGATATGCGAAATTCTTCACACGTCTTCGGGAGTGAGAACCAGAGGCGAAACGAGAAATGTCAGCTCATCCGGAGTCTTGTTCTCGTCTGAAGAGCGCATCGCGGTAGGAGATTCGATCAGCTATCTCATCACATTTCCACGATTTCGACGCGCCCGCCGAAACATCCAGCTACTATGCTCGGGCAGGGTTCTCCGCGAGGATCGGAGCCTTACGTTCGCAGCGTCTTTGGAGCGGTACGAATTCGCTCACGAGTGGAACCCGGGTTCGTCCGGCAAGAAACGCGGTCGAGGGACAGCCTCTACGCCAGAAAACTTATTGATTGATGTTCTTGATTCCGTCCGCGGTGCCGAGGAAACAATCTGAAACGGGTCCGACATCGAGCCCGTCGGGGTTTATCGAGCTCTGCCTTTCGCTGATTCCCCTGATGAGCTTCTTGAGCGCCCGGGCCGCGGCGATGGAATCAACGGAAGCTGCGTCAACAAAGTTGCTTAGGAACGGCTTCAGTTCTTCGTCCCGGCGCAAATCGTCAAGGTTCGGATCCGTTCCCGATACGATAGCGTTGTAGCCCAGTAGCCCGCGCCCGGTGACGCGGGGTTTAGACGTGCCGAAGGCCGCAAGGGGAATAAAGCGCCCCACCAAAGGAAGGGGCGACGAAGCCGCTGGCGGCTGGCCACTCGAATCGAGGGCGGAGGCCATGTCTACAACATAAAGATGTGTTTGCCCGGCCTGATCCATCCAGTAGAGCAGCACCTCAGTTTGCCCTCTCGACCCTTGAGATCGCTGTGTTGGATTGACTGGTTTCTTGTTCAGCTGATCTCGCAGGTGCGTCTCGAATTCCAAAGCCGTCTGTTCGTTGAACTGCTGAATGTCGTGAGTTTTGAAAAAAGAAGGAATTTCGGACAGAATATCGAACGTGGTGATCGATTGACCGAAGAAATTTGTCATCCTGCCTGACAGATCCCCGGCGACGGTGAAAACCCCGAATTTGCCGAGTTGCTGCGCCTTCTCAGCGTCCGCAAACGAGACCTGACCGTTGCTGGATTTCGTAGTCACTCGCCTGTCTTCGCAGACCAATAAACCATCCTTTGTGCCGACCGCGATGATGATAGTTGCGAATCCGGCTCTGGCAACCAGCACCAACGTTAAGAGCAGAATTGGCGATCGGGGCATGGTCCGTGCAAACTTCGCGGATTTAACTTTAGCATGAGGCCGATGTGGGCGGAAGCGGCTGAGGATAATGGGGACCAGTACAAATAAAACGAATCGTGCCGGTACGTCCGGTGGGGCTGGCGGCAAATTGCCAGTGAGGACAGGCCGGCAACCCGTTTGTTCGCGGAGGTTGACCGGCTATCTCCCGCATTCGGCTATTCGGGGCTGCTCGGTGAGCGTAGCAGGAAAGCGCCCGATATGACGTATTATCGGGGTCTATTTCCCACAACGCCGAATCCTGGGAGTTTCTGGGATACGCAATCGAGCCGCCATGGCCTGCTTTGCGAACGCCACGTTTCGAGCATCATGCTCTTTCTTGACGCTGCTATCCTAAAAACTGACGACGTTCTGGTTCGCCTCAGGAAGAACCGAACACAATTGATAAATCATTTTTCCGAACTCAATCTTTGCTCCGCGTTGCGGAACAACCTCGATAAGAACGAATTTGTTACCCCAACGCCAGTCCAGGCGCAGACCATTCCACCACTCATGGAAGGCCGCGATGTCGTGGCGACCGCGCAGACTGGCACAGGCAAGACTCTAGCGTTCTCGATTCCGCTGATTGAAGCTCTCGCCGCCGTTCCCCGCACCAAAACGATAAAAGTCCTTATCCTTAGCCCCACACGCGAACTTGCCATTCAGATCGACGCGGCATTCCGGCAACTTGCCCACGGCATGCGCATCCGCACCGCTGTGGTTGTGGGCGGCATGAGCGAGGCCAATCAGTTGCGCGATATCCAAGCCGGGGCCGAAGTGGTGATCGCGACGCCTGGCCGTCTCTGCGACTATCTGGATCGGAGGCGGATCGATCTTTCCGGCACCGCCGCTGTGGTTTTCGACGAGGCCGATCGGATGCTCGATATGGGCTTCCTGCCCTCTCTGCGCATCATCTTCGATCATCTTCCGGTGAAGCGCCACACAATGCTTTTCTCAGCGACCATGGAGCAATCGGTGGCGGGTCTGGTCGCAAGTTACGTGCACAATCCGGTGCGAATCGTGGTGGAGGCGTGCGCAGAAACGGCGGGCCGGATCGATCTCTTCTGTTACGAAGTCGCTCAGGGCTCCAAGTTTGATCTCCTCGAGCATCTGCTCAAGAACGAGACGGGTTCTTTCCTCGTGTTCGTGGCCACAAAAGAGGGCGCCGAGAGGCTTACGAAATTTCTGGAGCGCGGGGGACACAAGGTGGCCTCGATCCACGGCGATCGCTCGCAGAGCCAGCGGAACAAAGCGCTGCAGGGCTTTAAAGACAGTGCTTACCGTATACTGGTCGCCGCCGACGTGGCGGCGCGCGGGATTCATGTGGATGACATCGCACATGTCGTGAACTACGATTTGCCGCAGGAGGCGGGAAACTTCATTCATCGCGTCGGACGCACGGGCCGCGCTGGCGCATCCCATGCGCGTGTGACCGCCGCTGGAATGTACGCGTGGCACCAGGCCCGCATAGCTGGCCAGGTGTGCAGCCGTAGGGAATCGATCCACCCTGCCGATCTCCAGCATCAGAACCATACCGAGAATCTTGCCCACGCAAGGCAAGGTTTTCAGCAGATCTGCTTCCACATTCACTTTCATAATCGCGTTCAACCGCTGCTCCGCCGATTCGATCTGGGTTTCCAGAAAATCGAGCGTCGCCAGTTCTTGTTCGACTGCTTCGCGGCTGTGCACCGGCAATTCCGGCAGCCGCGTGCCGAGATCCAAACGAGCAGCGACGCCGAAAAGATCCGCTCCCGGCACTTGCACGTTGTGACGGGCCAGTGTGCCGTGAATCCGATTCTTCACCCGCGTGCGGAGTCTCACCAGAAAAATGCGGAGGCGAAGCAACTCACGTTGGTCTCGCAACTCGCTCGGGGGAATCCACACTTCGGGGAGAGTACCATTGCGCAGCAGGATTGCCAGACCTTTAGCGTCTAGCTTGTCGGTCTTGTTGGTAAGGCCCATCCGCCGCTTGGCCTCGAGCGGATTGCAGAGCCTGGGGTGGTGGCCCGAGCGCTCCATCTCATCGACCAGCCAACTGTAGCTACCGCTCGCTTCCACCGCGATCGCTGAGTGCGCGGGGAGCTGCGACAGAAACTCACGGTCAAGCTGTCGATCGTGAGCCACGCGCAGCGCCTCACCGGCTTGCCCTTTTTCGTTCACGGCGACGAACACAGAAAACTTCTTGTGAGCGTCGCATCCGATAAACTGTTCCATACTGCAGCACCTCCTCGTCGGGAGTCTACTTCAACCCCCGCTGCAGCGCTTTCATAGCATCATTATCGGAAGCAACTTGGCAACCCGGCTAGGCTCACGCGGAGATCCCATAACCCTTTTCCGTCCACGTTCCAATTCCCTGCGATTCGGGTGGCAACTTCCCACCACCGAACCTCTGGGCAAACTTCCGAGCAGCGCGATCGTTAGACGGTGGAACGGGGGCGCTAATCAGTCCGCAGCGCGTCCAGCGGGTCTACGGCCGCCGCGCGGCGCGACGGCAGATAGCTCGCGAGCACGGCTGATGTAACCAGGACTACGGCTACGGCAGCATGGGTCACCGGATCCAGCGGGCTCACCCCAAACAGCAGCGATTTCATCAGACGCGAAAGCCCCATGGCCGCGCCCGCGCCGATGGCGACGCCGAAGCCGGCCAAAATCAATCCCTGGCACACGATCATGCGCTGCAACTCGCCGGGGCGCGCGCCGAGCGCCATGCGAATCCCGATCTCGCGCGTCCGCTGCGTTACCGCATAAGAAATGACTCCGTAGATTCCGACAACGCCCAGCACCAGCGCCATCCCGCCCGCGATCGCGAGCATCACCAGCGTGAAGGATGTCCGCGCCATGGACTGCCTGTTGAGATCCTCCACCGTCTGCACCTGGAACACCGGAAGATTGGCGTTGACCGACCAGATGGCCTCGTGGGCCTGAACGCTTACAACATTTAAGTTCGAGGGCGGAAGCACCGGGGACTCGGACTACCATCTGGTGATCACAGGAAACCAAGTCGTCGCCAACGAGATCGCCGTGGTGCCCCGTGGTATTGAAAGCGACGCCAAAACGGTCAACAAGGACCCGGACGAAGCGATTAAGAAAAACCTGGATCCTGTCCTTATCCGACAGTCGTTGCACGATGACGTGAAATACGATGTCAAGAACGGTGTCGTTACCCTCACAGGTAATGTGAACTCACAGGCCACGCGCAGCGCCGCCCAAAAGATCGCTGCCGAGGTTCCAAACGTCCAACAGGTCGTGAATAAGCTTGGGGTAAAGAATCAAAAGGCAACCTCTACTCCGTAAGAAACGCTCGGCAAGGACTACCTTTGCAACATCCTTCGCCAGCTCTTGACCGGCGGTCCGTACTCAGCAAGACTGTCTACGACATTGATGGGTTTTCTTGGCAATCGTAAATGTCACCCGGGAAGCCACCTCGATAGATGCCGATAATGATAATTATCGGTCCGTCCGAAAAGACTCATCCCAGGCTTCGCAGCGTAGCTGCCGCTTAGTCTAGACGATCGGCCCGCTACGGGTAAATGCCCGCTTTGTAATCATCGAGAATTTCGTTGGCTGCGCGCGCCCCTTCCTCCGCCCCACCCTCCATGAAGCCCTGGAAAATGGTCGAGCAATGTTCCCCGGCGAAGTGACAGTTGCCGGATCGCTGTCGCTCGGAGCCGCTGAACAGAGTGTACTGACCGACCTTCCAGTGCGAATACGATCCCTTGAGGTTGGGATCGAGCGCCGGCACGTCCAGCGTCGCGATGCCGTTCCACTCCAGGGTGATACCTGGAAACACCGGCTCCAGTTGGCTTAGGAACTTCATTGCGTACGACTGGACCAATGCTGGATTGCCCCCGAAGGTGGCGGCTAGGTTTCCTCCCGTGAAGTCCACCAGTATCCCCGCCCTCCCGCTTTGGGCGCGGGTCACATCCCACGTGCTCTGATATCCGGTGTCGGCGAGACTGTAACCGTTGCTGATGCCCCACGGTCCGCTCTGATTCCATAACCGGTCCTTGAACTGCAAATGCAGCTTCACACTGTTCCCATAGCCGAGCTGCTGAATGCCCGTCGTCTTGACCGCGTTGAAGCCAGCCTTGCTGTAATCGAGGTTGCGGAGGACGGAAAACGGAATCGCTAGAATCACCCGATCTGCAACCACGTTTAGCTTTGAGCCCTTGAAGGTGAGCGTAAAGGTCCCGTCGGTATTCTTGGCTATCGCAGTGAGAGCACTGTTGGAGTGGAGGCTGCCTGCCGGTAATGCTGCGGCGATGGCGCGCGGGAGCTGTTCGTTGCCACCGGCCAGATGGTATCGCTCATCGGAACGTCCGTACAGGCGAAAATTGCCGGGGATCGGTTGATAGCCCAGCAGATAAACAAGATCCAGAGCACTTAGCTCGGTGGTTTCCGCGCCGTATTCAACGTTGTATCCGACATCCAGGAGCTGCCCCATCCTCGACCCGTGGCCGCCCGGCACGCGGCTTTCGATCCAGTCGTACACGCTGGTCTGGTCCAAGGCTGCTGCGGCGGCAGTGTAGCTATAGTAGAAAGTCGGGAATCCGGCTGCGATCAAGTCCTTTTTCACCGCCTGGTAAACCGCGTTGAAGTCTGCATTAGCTTGGTCGAGCGTGTAGCGCTGGCCAAAGAAGTAGTAGGTCTCGGTCGAGTGGGGCGGTTCCGCCGAACTCAGGTCGGCTACGGGGATCTTGAATCGCTTTGCAAGGCCGAGGATGGTTTTGTGTGTCGAGTCGATAAACTCGCCGCAGTGCTCGCTCACTTGGCCGTTAGCCCACGATGTGGTGTCAGAGTGCATACGGCCTCCCGGTCTGCTGGATGCCTCATAAATCGCCGTCGCGTAGCCGGCGTCCTGCAAGGTGAGGCCCGCGTTCAAGCCGGCGATGCCGGCGCCTACGATCACAATCCTCGGGGGAGAAGCCCCCAGAGCTTGCCTCGAAGTCGAGACTGCAGAAACCGCCGCCATAACCGCTGCGCCGGAAATGAACTCTCTGCGGCTGGGCTTGCGCGCCATCCGTGCGGACTGCACTTGCTGGATCGTACGACCGGAGGAATCAGCTTGTTCAAAGTCACGGTATAGGCACTGAAATCTGTGCAGCAGATCTGTGCGCGCCATGCGTTTCTCCCGAGCCAGGTAAGGACGGATCTTTCGGTTCCCGGCTGTGCTCAAAGTATACTCCTGCATGGCGAAATAGCCCATACGCCGCAAGACTAGTACTCGATACCCGTGGATATGTGACACGCAGGCAGCGGATCCCCGGGCCTAGGGATTCGCTTAACACTTCCGATATTGCCCCTTAACGGCCAACTTCCGATAAGCTTAGTTTTCGCCTGTCTCGCCTAATCGGAGCGTCGCACGAGTGGCGCGTCAGCCGCTCGGAGTCGGAATCAACTGTCTCGATTGACGATAATTCAGTGCCCTAAGTTGTGCGTTTTGAATCAAGCAACTCGACGATCTCAGCTCGCTGCATTCTCTCCGCCCAGGCGCGTGGTCTGGCCCACGGCTCCGCATCCGCTTCGACGGGGTCGGCGCCACGGGCGAGAAACAGCGTCACGATCTCGACGAGTCCCCACCGGCATGCCCACCCGAGCGGAGTGCTTTTGAGCAAGTAGTCGCGCACATTGAGCCGCGCTCCAGCGTCGAGCAGAATGGTGGCAAGCTGAAGACCAGGGCCTCGGTCGCCTGCAACAACCTCGTGCAGTATGGTCTGGCCATGGGCGGGATCGCGGTGATGCGGTACGGTGCGGGCCAAGATCAGCTTAAACGTCTCGCGGCATTCGGGGCGATCGGCATTATTCCACGTCGGCCGGCGCAGCATGTCGAACCACCGGAGATCCTCGGGCGGCCAATCGACATGCTCGAGCGCCATGCGAACGATGTCATCGGTCAGTGAGCTCGCACCGCCCCACAGGAGCTGCTCCGCAACGGTATGGCCGGACATATCGTTCGGCGCCAGATGCGGATCGATCTCCCCGGCCAGCATCTTGCGCGCCATTTCCGTCTGCCCCGCATAACCGGCGGCGCTGGCATCGATCCAGCCGCCATGCTTTTCGATCAGCGCCATCAGCTCAGGATTGCCGGTGCCGTACGCGCGAAACGTCGCCGAACCCGCCGTGAACACGTTGGCATTCGGGTCCGCGCCACGTTCCAGCAGCAAGCGCGCCATCGGGACACGCGTCAGGACGACAGCTTGAAAGATGGGGCCACCGGAAGACCAGGCCTTGTCCTGCATGTGACCCACCTGGATGGGCTCGTTCGGATCGAGGCCCAGATCGAGCAGGCGGCGCAAGATATCCATTTGGTCGCCTTTCACCGCCGCCTCCAGCACGCCCTTGCCTTCTAGGTGCTGCTTTGAGAACTCTTCCAAGTAATCCCAGCGGCCCAGTGTCGCGGCGGAAAGGGGGCTCAGCTCGGCTCCGTGTTCCAACAGGAGCTTGGCTATCGGCTGGAATTTGCCGTTGTTGAACAGCCACTCATCGCTGCCCCGGCCAGTGGCGGCGAAGTCGAGCGGGGTCCAACCTTGCGGCAATCGATCGAGGAACGTGGCGCTTTGGTGCGGGACGGAGTGCGCCCGCGCGTTGACATCCTTGCCATGGCTCAGCAGCCACTTCACGATCGGCAGGTCTCCACGGCCAGCCGCCATGTGGAGCATCGTCGTGCCGTCGGCCCGGCGCCAATCCGTTAGCTCCGGGTGTTCGTCGAACACCGCGACGATCGCCTCTTCGCGTCCCGACGAATAAGCTTCGCGGATTTTGCGACGGACTTCGAGGGGCACCCCGGATTCGCGCGCTCCGCGCTTCTCGAGCGCCTCGTTAATCGCGTCGGAGATCTCCGGATAGCCGCGATCGCGCGCGACCGCACGCGGGCTGGTCGCATCCTGGAACGGCCAGATGCCCGCGTCCGGATTGGCTCCAAACTCGAGGAGCAGTTTGGCCATCGCGAGATCCCGCCGCTGGACCGCAAGGTTCAGTGGACTCATCCCGCGGCCTTGGTCGACGATCTCCGGCCGCCGCGTGAGAAGCTCCCGGACCGTGGTGAAGTCCGCGCTTTCGACGGCGTCATATAGCTTCGCGGCCGTGACGCCATCTACGGCAGCCTTCAGCTTGGGCCAACTCTCGAATCCATAGGACCGCGCTAGCACAAACTGTGCGTCGTGCAGAGCAAACGTCTCTGGATCAGCGGTGCGGTGATAAGTCGTGACCTCGGCGACGGCTTCGGCTGCTGACGCACGATAGGCTTCGAGCAGCTCCTTGGCTTGCCGTTTCAATTGTTCAAGGTCGGGATGCTCGCGCATCGCGCGAGTGGGCGGGTTCTGGCTCATGTGAGCTCCTTTCCGGACCGTGCCTCAGGCACGAATCGCCTGCCCGCTGTCCGCTCTCCGGGCGAGAAAAGAGTTCGTCGAACAAACTACGCACTGCGTTTTCGAGGTGGACGCAGTCCTTTCCGCGGACGTGGATGGCGCCCCGTGCGCCAATCAGGATCATATCAAAGCCCGTGCAAATCGTGATGCGTGCGAAATGCGCGGCTCGGATTCTAGGAACCGCCGATCAGTTCTGCTGACGCCGGATCTTGGATGAATAATCGGCCACTCGGAGATTGGCCCGAAACGGCGTTATGGGAAGTTTCGCGATGCCTAGCTGCTTCCCGAGAAGCTTCCGTTAATGTTGCACAACGTCCGCCGATCTCGCTGATCTGTCCCGGCTTAGGCGCTCTACTGGCCGGGCTCGTCGGATCCCAGAATGTGTAGCACGGAGCGTATTGTTTTCCAACTGCGCGTTGTCGCCGGCGCCCCAAACAGCCTGTCAATCTGGCCGAGATAGCCAATCGTTTTCATGTGGCGGCGGTATATCCCATACACGAGACGATTCTTCGAGCCGATGATTCGCACCAGCCACTCTTCACCTTCGGGAAGGGCAATTGGAAGAGAGACCCTCCGGCGTCCAGTCTCCGACAGGATACTTACAAATTGAACAATATCTGATGGTGTTGGATCAGTTCCAAACGGATTGTCCATGGCCAGTCGAATCAGATCACTACCCTCGCAGAAGGCGATTGTTGCTTCAAAAGGCAGCTTCCGGCGCAATTCGGCGATGAATTTTGTCCGTAACCCCGGTTTGCGAACCACAAGGGTGCCTGCGGCCCCCACGTTTACGGCATCGTAGATACTCAGTTCTTTGGCGAGTAGGCTCGGACGAAAAGCCCTGTGTCCTCCGACGTTAACGCCCCGGAAGAATACGATCAAAGCCATGCTGCCATTGTTACAGCCCGAAGTATCCCAAAGCGGAAAGGGTCGGATTTCTGGCGAGCGGATGACTTCCGTTATTACGTGAATTCAGTCCGCTGTCCCGAAAGAGGCTACATACTCAACGCAATCTGCTTCAACATCGCTGGCTATGTGAGCCGTGGCATAAATGCGAATGCGTCGCTGACGCTCAAGCGCGCCCAAGAGATTCTAACTGGCGATTGGTACGCCTGCTACACAAAGCGGGGAGCGACTGTCAGTAGGTTGTTGCCAGTGGCCTAAAACCACCAGGATTGGTGAATGAAAACCAGTCCCATGCAGGCGACCGCCTTGCGTTCTGATCATTCTGCGGCACTTAGATCATGGACCATCGTATGCAATAGACGTTATGGGACGTATCAATGAAAAACACCTGGCTTGCATTCTTGCTTCTGGCTGGCAGCGCGCTATTCATAGTAGGCTGCGCGGCGCGCTATCCCGCACGCTATTATCAACCCCGCTTCTCACCGGGATATTCGCGTTACGACAGGAACCACATTGACCGGCGGGACTACGGGCGAGAGGACCACCGGCGAAACGAGCACAGAGACCGTCAATAGTGCTGCGGCGACGGAAGGCTTAGCCGCTTTAGAAACGACCCTGGATCATCCATTCGTCGCGGCATGGGTTAGAATCGCTTCGCCACGTCGCTCGATGTCCTCTGCGAACATCTCAAGGGCTTTGCCTTCCCAAAACACGCGGGCCATCTGCCTGTGTTCTGGCCCTAGCTCCACCTGCAGCACTTCTACAACGGCATCTTCGGGGATTCGGACTATCTGTTTACGCGTCCCGATTGTTTCAAGGGAAACGGTTTCCCGGCTCAGGCGATAAAACGTCCTGCTCAACATCAAAAACTCCGGTGGAAGTCTTTATAATAGTGGAGGAAGGTATGGCTAGACAACTAGAGTATTCCCTCGCGGCGGTCCCTGAAAAGGTGTGCGGGGCGTAGGCTCCGCAATAGTCCGCTTAGCGACGATCTTCCACTTGCCGTCAAAAGTGTCGAGCATGTTAGACCTGAATCGACTTGTTTTGGCCACGGATCCCCTCGCTTCCACTATCAGCCGGACACAATGGCCTGGCCAGACCGGAGCAACTCCCACCGTAGCGCTGGCGACCACAAATGTTACTAGGTCACTTAGCATCCGTGTTCGGCGCGATGATTCTTCAGGTTCAGTTCGACGGCGTCCAGGTGCTTGGTCGCCTTCAAGATTTCCGGCGACACGATCTTGATGGGATACGCACTCCGCGCTTCTGTCCAGGCCTGTAGCGCAGTTTTGTATTCCTCCTGGAGTGCCCGCTCCTCAATGCAAACAGCAGCAAGAGTGCTCATGCCTATTGGATGTGGGCTGCCATCATTGGGTTCGGAACCCTTGTATCGTTCGCATTCTAATAAGGATCATGCTGGACTAGAGTAAACGTCGCCGTCGGCCAAACCGCTAGCGATAATACGTCATAACGGGACCGTTTCAGTAACCGATGCGGTCGGGAGTCTGCGGATTGCGAAACCACAGACTCATCGTAAGCGAACGCCAACCCGCCACAGAATGGCATGAGATGGTTAGAAGCTATACTTCAGTCCAAGCTGGATGACGCGCGGATTCACGCTGGTCGAGGTGATCTGTCCGAAGTTACCCGCTGCGAAATTCGGCAAACCGTAAATGGCGCCCTGTCCGTAGTTCGGATTGGTGAACTGCGGGTGGTTGAACGCGTTGAAGAATTCGGCCCGGAACTGGAGGGTTTGGTTCTCCCAAATCGTGGTCGTCTTCAGGATCGAAATATCGAAGTTGAACTGCCCCGGTCCCTGGATGATGCCGGAACCGGAGTTACCGAACAGCGTGCCACAGGTAATTCCCGGATTCGCTGCGGCGCATTGCGCCTGTCCGGGATTGCCTGGAGCGGAGTAGTAGACGGTCCCAGTCGGCGACATCGCCGGCGGGGCTACAAAGGCAGACTTGTTGAACCAACCGGGACCGCCGCTTGCACCACCCAACCGCTGTTCGACGCCGCCGGGAGTGGCGATGTCGGCATAGGTCATGCCGGGGGCAATTTGGGCGCGGCCGAAACCGGCCTGGCTAGTGCCATTCGTGCCGAAGAGGGTACCGGCCGTTTGGTCGGCGATGGTCATGGGCGATCCACCCTGTAGGACGGTAACGCCTGACACGTTCCATCCGCCCAGCAGCTTCTGCATGACGCCAGTGTGGGTGCCGAAGGGCAGATCGTAGCTGTAATTGGCAACGAAACGCTGCGGACGGCTGAATGCAGCCGGCCCATACTGCTGTCCGAGATCACCCGCGAAATTGCTGTTTGCCACATTGTTGTACTCGACCGTCATGGTCTTGCTCCAGGTGTAGGCCCCCTGGAACGTGAAGCCACGGGAGAATTGCTTACGAACCGTCGCCTGCATGCTGTTGTAGTTGGCATAGGCGTCAAACGCCGTTCCGCGCACACCCACCGCCTGGTAGCCGAGATATGGAACTCGGTACAAAACGTTCGCCGTCGTATTCGTCGTAACGCCGTTGATCGGGTTGGCGGCGCTGGCAAGTTGTGCGGTGTTGTTGTTGTGATACTGCTCCATCAAATTGATCGAGCTCGATCCGACGTAGCCGAGTTCGAGAACCCACTCCTGGGCGAACTGATACTGAATGCCCAAGTTGTACTGGCGGATCAGGGGCGTATGCAGAACCTCGGTCAGGAACGGAATGTTGAGGTTCGAGTTGCAGACGGAAAGCGTAAGGTTCGGGTTCGCCAGACAAGCTGGCGAGAAATTCGCGTAACGAGATGAGAAGGTGCCGAGCACCGGCAAGGCCGGGAACGGATTGGCTAGAGTCTGATTATTTAACGAGTTGTAGTCGATTGTGGCCGAATAGGGGTTGCCCTGCTCAACCGAGTAGACAATACGGTCGCCGCCAACGCGATCATAGAAGATTCCCGCTCCGCCGCGTATCACAAGTCTGTTCTTCGTCTGATACGCAAAGCCCACGCGGGGACCGAAATTGCTGAGCCGCGCGCCTACACGCTCGGAGGTATCGTTCGAGTTGACTAAAACGCCGTCGGGCGGCTGACCATAATGCGAAACGAAGTTGCTGGGAACCACCCATTGGCTGATGCCCGGGCCCGAAGTCGTCGGCCCGGACGGCGGGAGCGGCACTGCCTGAATCCGGCTCACCCAGATCTGGGAAAGGTTTCCATACTTATCTTTTAGCGCTCCGTTGTACTCCCAGCGTACTCCGAGATTGAAGGTCAGCCGGGAAGTGGCCTTGAAATCGTCCTGAAAGAAAGCGCTGCCACCGGCGGCATAGTAGCCGTGGATAATACCCTGGGGCGCGCTGCGAGTGCAGAACAGGCACTGATTGATGTTTCCGGGCTGTCCCGTCGCGGTGTTCTGAGGTCCGCCGACCAGCAGGTCGTTGAAGCTCCCGACCGTAAAATTCCCGCGGGTTCCGGACCAGGTGATAGGCCAGGCGTTCTGTTCCCATTCGAAGCCGGCGCGCATGGTGTGACGGCCGCGCGAAACGGAGATTTGGTCGGCGATCTGCGTCTGGTTGGTCACGCTGAAAGTGCCGTTGTTAATACCGCCAAGTATCGAAAAGCCGCTGGCTGCAATAAAAAACGGCGGGGGCAGCTGAACACCCGGGACATTCGGCGTGATCCCCAACTGGGCATTGGTGACGCCTGGAACCGCCTGAGGGTCCGTTTTCGAGAGATTGCGCTGCATGGATACACGCGCCTCGTTCACAATCGAATTGGTGACGACCGTGGTCAGTTTGAGGACCGCGTTCACGTTGTCAAAGCCGAGAAGGCCGGGAGCGCCGGGAAGCTGGCCGCCCAGGGGCGCGATCTGCGGATCATTCGTATAGAACCAGCGGCCTGCCAGGGTGTGCTTGGCGTTGATCAAATAGTCGAAGTTGATCAGTCCCTGGTCTCCGTTGTAGATCGCCGGACTGGTGAAGGTAGCTTGCCTGTAACCGGCGACGCCCGACCCAGGGATGTAGTACTGGCCATTCGGTAATTTAATGTTCAGAATGTTTAGGGCCACCGGGCTGATGTTGGACCCATCACACGCCACGTTCTGGCTTCCGCTGGGCGTTATGAAGTTGCGATCTCCAGGGTGATTTTGAGGGCAACTAGCGGCTCCCAGCGCTGCGGCGAATCCCGGCGCGGACCGGTCGCCCGCTGGAATCGGAGGCAACAGCGCGGTGGTCACGCCCTGAGGAGCCAACCCGTTCTTCTGGCGCGTTCCCTGATAGCTGCCGAAGATGAACAGTTTGTCCTTTTTGATAGGCCCGCCGAACACGCCGCCGAACTGGTTCTGGTTCAGAATCTGCTTCGTGGTGGCGCTGGCCGGGTTGTTGCGATTGTAGAAGAAATCATTCGCGTTAAAGATAGTGTCCCGAAGGAACTCAAACACGGTTCCGTGAAATTGGTTCGTGCCGGACTTCGTGACGACGTTGACGTTCGCGCCGGGGTTACGGCCATAGCTCGCATCGTACGTCGAGGTTTGAACCTTGAACTCCTGGATCGAATCGGGATTAGGGATTCCGACTCCTGCGTAAAGACCCGAGTCATTCGCGCTGCCGCTATTGGCGAAATTCGTGATGTTGACGCCATCCATCTGAAAGTTGTTCTGGCCGGGGTCATTGCCATTCACGCTCATATTCTGCGTACCCTTGCCCACGGCCGTGGCGTTGTTGGCGGTTGTATTTGTGCCCGCCGACAGTGCGAGGATCTGCGTATAATTGCGGCTGCTCAAAGGAAGCGCGGTCACGGTGCGGCTCCCCACCGTATTTCCCAAGGTTGAAGTCGCGGTTTGCAGCACTTCCGTCTGCGCCTCGACCGTCACTTGCTCGGTCTGCGCGCCGACTTCGAGCGCCCGATCTAGCACGGGAGTTTCCGTCACGTTGACCGTCACGGCGGAGACTTCGGCGGTCTTGAACCCGACGGCGCCGAACCTGACTCGGTATGTTCCGGGGGGTAACAACGCAAACTTATAGCTGCCGTCTCCACCCGTTGTTGTAGTTCGAGTCTGATTAGTGTCGGTGCTGACCAACGTTATTGTGGCACCCGGAATCACGGATCCCGAGGGGTCGGTTACAGTCCCTGTGAGTGCGCCTGTTCCGGCCGACTGGGCCGACAGCGATGGAGTGAGTGCCATCAGTCCGGCGATCACCAACACAATCGCAAGTCGCGAAACCGATAGCTTCACAATACTCATATAATCTGTCTCCTCGATACGTTAAGCTTTGCCCGCCGCTCAAGAACTCTATACAAGAGGCACCTGCAAGTCAAGGGATCTTGCCACGCCCGATGGCAAGGGTCAAGGAGCGGCGTTGTCCGGGGTTTCCACTTGAGGAGTAGCTATCGCGCGTGAATATCAAACGCTCCGTAATGGCTTTATTGGAAGTAAGACCTAGCCTTTCGGAGACTGCTTCCGATAATGCTCGACAACGTGCCCGAGCGCATGGCCCTCTACCCAGGGGCGTTTCCGCATCCAGGATTGAGGACTGCTTACTCTTTAAAAACTAGCAGGCATCCTCGAAGCTTTGATAGCATGCGCTAGTGCCCGCTTGGCTTAGCCGAACCACTCGATTTGAGAAGGTCGCCCTATGCCTCCTCGCTATCGCGCTTGCTAGGCTGGCTTTCACAATCAACGGTGACGACCCTTCCTACGGGCTTCTCGTCCTCGCCCTCGTCACGAGTTTCTTCGCCTTCTACCGGCACCTGCTCTGGCGAGTTCGCAACCGCCTCCTTGTCACCTACTTTCTTTTTGGAGTCGTCCCGGTTCTTCTAATCGGTCTCCTGCTGTTCTTCTGCGCCCAGCTAATCCTGGCCGGAGTTGTGGTGGACAGTGCTCGCCGGGATCTGAACGCTCGCATCGGCGCTGTGTACAGCGCCGCTCAGGATCTAGCCCGGGCCGCCGCGCGAGGTGCGGCTCCCGAATTGTGGGACGACATTCGCCAGCGCATGCCAGGGCTTCAGTGCTCGATTCGCAGAACCGGCAAAGTTGTGCTGGAGCAGGGAGGCCCGAGCTTTCCCGCTGCTGCCGCTTCTGTCGATCCCGGTTATCGCGATCTGTTTTCCTGGAATGGCGAGTTCTACATTGCGGCGCGGTCCGTCGTGGATTCCGGGGGCGACGCCCTTGTGTACCTTCTCCTGGATGAGCAGATTCTTGCGTCCCTGTCACCGGGAGTGGCTGCGATGCACGGCGTTTCAGGCAAGGATGCGAACATTGACGTGCACTTCGGTGGCTCGGGCGGGAGGATCACGGTGGGGACCGGAGCGAGTCGAAAAGAATACAAGGTGCCTCTTGCCGAAGAGAAAGGATGGTGGGACAAGCCCATAGTGAGCCTTCTTACGCAAGACGCCAGGACTCCTTCGGGGGAGACCGAAAACATTGTCTTTCCCCTTCTCTCCCGCTTTTCACAGCTCAATGCAGACCTAGTCAGCGGCCGAGTCGCGGGCGTCATTTTCGCGGTCCTCGCCATCATCGGCGGATTCCTTCTCATCATCGAGATGATTTCGCTCATTTGGAGCGTCAGTCTCACGCGAACGATCACTCGATCCGTGCATGATCTGTATCTGGGCACGCTTCAAGTTGCCTCAGGCGATTTCTCGCACCAGATTCCCGTTCGCGGAAGGCATCAATTGAGCGATCTCGCGAAATCCTTCAACGGCATGATTGCGCAGATCCAGCATTTCATAGGCGAGATGCGCAAGAAGCAGAAGCTGGAGTCCGAGCTCGAAATCGCGCGCCACGTCCAGAACCGGCTGTTCCCGCGCGCCGTGCCCGAGCTCAAGACGCTGGAACTCGCAGGCGTGTGCATTCCGGGCCGGTTTGTCAGCGGAGACTATTACGATTACTTTCTGCTGGATTCCCACTCGACGGCGATCGCTTTGGGCGATGTCTCCGGGAAGGGCGTCTCGGCGGCGCTCCTGATGGCAAGCATCCAATCAGCGCTGCACGCACAGTTGAAGTTCACGGACGCGCCGCACCCTTCACTTTCCACCGCTACTCTGATGGCGCTGATCAGTCAGCAGCTCTATGAGAGTACGCCCGCAGAGAAGTATGCCACGTTCTTCTGCTCGGTCTACAACGACGACACCCGTGTATTGCGCTACACCAATGCCGGCCACCTTAAGCCAATCATGATTCGGGACGGCAAGGCGAATGTGCTGGAAGGAGACGGCTTGGTGGCTGGCTTGTTGCCGAAGGTCAGTTACGAGCAGCAGGAGTTTCAAAGCCAGCCCGGAGATCTCATCGCGATTTTTTCGGACGGTATTCCGGAAGCAGAAAACGCGGCGGCGGAAGAATTCGGCGAGCCGCGCCTGGCGGAATTACTCGTAGCAAACCGAGAAAGACCCCTAGAAGAGATCATCCAAATCGTGGTCAAGAGCGTCGCGGAATGGGCGCACGATCCGGACGCCCGCGACGACACCACTCTTGTACTGGCGCGAGGTCTATAAGCAGCTGAAGTACCGCTGGCACCCAGAAAAGTCCGCATGAGTGTTCGCACAATCCGATCGTGTTAGATGCGGTATCTACGCGGACAACAAAACAGGACCGCAGTAGTTAATTGCGGGTCCAAGTCGGATTGTGGCGGGTCACGCCGTGTGTCTAAGTGATTCGGTTGGTCCCTGCGCAACCTTATCGCCTAGCTCGAAACCACATGGTTCTTTCATTGCCGACATCTCCCTGGACACCTTTCGGCACATGTCAGAATCGCCTCTTCCCCGTTCAGTTAGTCGTTGATGTTCCAGCAACCAGGAGGTAATGTTCACATGACCTACGCTTCCGATAATGCCCATTAGCGGATGCGATATGTTAGCGCGCCATCCTGACCGTCCATAACGGTCACGCTTTCGCAACTTCCGAATGCAGCCGGCAAAGCCCGAACAATAACTCTTATTTGCAGGTTGCGACGCGCTTCTGGGCTATCACCACTACCCGAGGTATGCACCGTCACTGCGAAATTGGGGGACTTGTCTCTTGGATATTGGGACGGGACTCTATCGCCCTTGTTAGGACCAGGCGCATAGCGATCGCGGTGCCGATCCCAGCGCCTTCGCGGTTTGGCGCCAGGAAGCACCTTGACTCCGCAGTTGCCGCACCTGCTCGGGTGTGACACTGACGCGGGGGCGGGCCACCGGATTCTTCGTGGCGGTCTCGGTCGGCGTCATCGAGACACCTCAACGCTCAGCCCCAGGTGGTCACACGGTGCGTCCGTGAGATCCTGTCTGACGCCCAAGTACCGTTCCGTTGTCGTGACGGATGCGTGTCCCAGACTCAGCTGGATCTGCTCTAAAGCGGCTTTACCTTTGTGCGCTAGCTTGGCAAATGTGCGCCGAAGATCATGAGGAGCAAGATTGAGGACGCCGATCCTGGCACCGGCGCTGTGGACGATTTCGAAGATGCTGCGCGCCGTCATGCTCTTCCCGATGACGCGCCCACCTTTGTCAATGCTGCGGAAGACCAAGCCGCCATCAATCCCTGACCCTGTCGCCCATGCGTCGATGGCGTGTTTTGTCCAACTTGGCATCGGCACAGTGCGAACTCTCCTGCCCTTGCCGATCAGGTCCACGATCACCCAACGAGCATCACGTAACTGAATATGTTCGACGGACAGTGTGGTCGCTTCCCGGCGCCGCAAGCCGCAGCCGATTAAAACGGCCAGTAACGCCCGGTCTCTCGCGCCCCTCAGCGTTGTCGGATCGGGAATCGAGATGAGACGTTCAGCCTGTTCGCGAGTCAGCCACTGGCCAGTGCGGATGCCAGCTTGTTTGGCTCCTTTCACCCGCGAAATCGCTGAGGCTTGCTCGGGTGGCATGAAGCCGTTGTCAGCCGCCTCCAGGGCGAGCTTGCGGATGGCGGAAAGTCGCTGGTTGATGGTGGAGGACGACAGACGCCGTGCTTCGAGGTCTGATCGATAGGCGTTCACGGTGGCCTTGGTGAATCCGTCAACTGCTTCCGCACCGCACCAGCGGAAGAAATCATCGAGGGCCTGGCCATATGCACGCTTACTTTCAGGCGACGGGAGCGTGTCGAGGACCAGGGCTTTGATCCGCTCAAGCGCCGCGGCTCGTGGCGTTAGGATCGCCCCGTTCATGACGATCGTCTCGTTGGTCGTCCGCACGTGGCGGAATAAGAACAAATTTGAAAGGAGGCGACGAGATGGGTCCTATCGGTTCTTTCCGCGGACCGAAAACTCGGCGCCTCCTGAGGGGTAAACACACCGGTGCCGTGCAAGTTGACCTCACGGCGCCGCCCGCCAGCGGCACTCTTTAATTTCCTAAAGAGAAGGCGGAATCAGCCGGTCAGCGAATTTGTGCCAGATTTGTGCCAGAAGATTGCTGATCTGGACGTTCTAGCAGATCTGGTGCGACGAAAGAACAGTAACTTGCGTGGAATCAGCGACGGTAGGGGTATCGATTCCGTCCCTGGCCACCACAGGCATTACACGCTCCTTCGAAAGGGGCACATCCACCCCACCGGTCACCGCGTAAAGCGGCCCGGTGGGTGTGTCCTCTGGTGTCAGCACCAACGGCCTGAAGTGCTCCATCAGTGCGGCCCTCGCCCGGCTGACATCTCCGCGCAGCAGGCCCCGCAGCCCCATGACCTTTTCCAGAACGAAACTGCGGATACCTGCAGTAGCCGCGGCTCTGGGTAGAATCTTGTTGGCCGCAATCCGATGGTCCACGTGGACGAGTTTCGCCTCGATTGCTGCCAGATGCGACAGCAAGCTCGGAGAGTGGCCGGCCTCGGCAATCGCGATGGCTATTCGCTGGACCTGGGCCTGGAGTTTCACACTCTCTTCTTCTAAAGCCGAAAGCTCCGAGCTGTGTCTCTCTATTTGTCGCAGGCGGCTCTGAAGCGCCTCGTCGAACCGTTTCAAGGCGTAGTCAAGCATCTGGGGTGTGAGGATGCGCGCTTCCAACGCTCCCAGTAGCTGAGCCTCCAGCCGATCCTGGCGGATCGTGAGACGGTTGCTGCATACCCCCCGATAACGGTGGCTTAGACAGCCGTACTTAGCGTATCCACGCTTTCCCCAGCCGCTCACGATCACGGTGTGGGAGCCACAGCACCCACAGAGCAACAACCCGCTGAACAGATAACGCCGACTCTCCGCGGTCCGCCCGATGCCGCCGCATCGCGAACGGCCGAAAAGTTCTTGTACCAGGGCGATTCTTGATCGCACCGCCTCCCATAGTTCCTCTGGGACGATGCGCCACTCGGGCGCCTCCGCTCGTACCCACTCGGACTCTAGGCGTGGCCGGCTATTCTTCAAACCAGTTTCAGGATTACGCTGCTTTGCAGTTCGGTTCCACACTTGAACGCCGCGGTAACGCTCGTTGCGGAGCATTTCGCGAATTGAGCTGGGGCACCAGGCCCGCAGAGATCGGGTCTTCGGCGGTCGTGGTGCCGGCACTCCTTCCGCATTGAGACGTTTGGCAACCGCCGCGAGGCTCATACCGTCGGCATACATTTGAAAAATACGCCGGATCACCTCTCCTTCCTCTTCCTTGACTTCTAGCCGCACGCCGCTAACTGCGGGTCGTCCGTACTTCCCTGGGCGGCTGGGATCCTCAATGGGGATATTCCGGTAACCGTAGCAGCGCCCACCTGGATGCAGTCCCTTGAGCACCCTTGCTTCCTGGCCGCGATGTACCTTGTCGGCCAGGCCCACGAGAAACTGCTCATCGATCATCCCGTGCAGAGCCATGAGGGGACGCGCGCTCTTTTGGCGGGAATCGATCCCCTGTGTGATGGAGATGACCGAGACTCCCTGGTACTGCAAAATGTCGAGGAGCTTCAACCCGTCGCCCATATTGCGTGCTAAGCGGGACGTGTCTTCTACCAACAGACAGTCGAACGGCCGCGGCTTCCGCCTGGCGTCTTCGACCAGAGATTGGAGGGCATCTCGACCCGGCAACGCAGCGCCTGAGATGGCCTGGTCTGAGCGAACGTAACCTTCCAGGACGATCCATTCCTGTCTGTCCGCAAACTCCCTGCATTTGCGGATCTGGTCCTCGATGGAAGATTCGCGCTGCAGATCTGAGGAATAGCGAGCATAAATGGCGCATCTCATGGCTGGTCTCCGTCGTCGCTCTTGGAGCTATCCGAGCTCGGGTGTTCATTATGGCATTGGAGGAACTCCTCCACCAATGCGGGTACAATCCACTCATCGATGAGGTGGCGTATGGTCTCGTCATCGAACAAGGTGGCCGGGATTTTCAGATCGGGGTTTAATGGAGAGCTCGGCTTCTTGTCCCTAGCTGGTGTTTCTCCTGAGGCGACCCGGTTCCGCGCCATAATTCAGGCCGTTTGGTTTTCGGATTTCGGCTTCAGCGCCCGCCGGACACGCGATACCGGAATATCGAGGGTTCGAGCTATCTCCCGTAAAGAAAAACCTTGCGCTCGGAGTTGCGTGACCTTTTCACGGTCTATCAGAGCGCGGGGCCGCCCGATCCGCTTGCCCATGGCGCGCGCATGGGCCATGCCGGAGCGGACGCGTTCTCTGATCAGTTCGCGTTCAAACTGCGCGAACGCCCCTACGATGTGAAACATCAGCTGGCCGGTGGGCGTGGTGGTATCGATTCCTTCTGAGAAACTAACGAAGTCGATGCCAAGGACACGAAACTCCTCCAGCGCGGCGCGAGCGGGTGGCGGGCGCGCGATCCGGTTCAGGCAGTGGTCGCGGTACCGAGGGCACGCCCTCGCGCTTCAATGCCTCGACCGTCGCCCTTAAAATCCGCCACTGTCCGCCAGCGGTGCATGTTGCATCGATAGCCTCGGTCTCGCACAATCCGAACCTTCGCCTGCGTGATCCCGAGTTCCCGCGCAGCTTGGCCGGTCGAATAGTAAACGTCGTCCATGTCTCAAAGCATACGGATATCCGGCCGGTTTTCAAGATCCTCATTCGTTTTTCGATTCAGTTTTCGATACGAGTGCACGTTCTCATGTACGGCTTTCGACACGTTTATTTGAGTCTCCGCTCACTCTCCTCGAATCACAGGTGTAGCTCGCGACCTGTGCCGAAATGGGTCCGCTTTTTTTGACACAACGGATGTGATTGATCAAGAGACTACCCAAGTATCGGCGCCTCGTCGAATCAGAGTAACGAACCGTTCGCTGAGTTCGTCAATGCGGCAAGGGGAATCGATGTCGCGAGCATCAGCCGTACCGAGTCCGACGTCCGACTCGGCTTTCGGCGGCACCGGCGAACCTACTCCGGGGTGCCAGAGTCACGAAGGGGAACTCGATGCACGCACACCCGCCTGCGACCGTGGAGTTAAGAGGTTTGCCAAGCGGCTCCGCAGGGTCTACGCGAAGGAAATAAGCTCCGACCCGCGAACCTTCAAGAAAAGCGTAGTCGAGATTCTACGCCGGCACCTTCCCCCATTTGCGGGTAGACCTACGGAGGAAGCGATAACCATGGCGGCGGCGCTGCGGACGGAGGGTCGCGAGTGGCGCGAGATCTATCGACTGGTCATTCCCGGACACTTCGAACTGGACCCAGCAACCCGGAGGCAGATGGAATCCAACCTCCGCAGTGCGATTCGTTCCCGGCGAAACGCGCGAAAGCGAAGAAAGGCTCGACAGAAATTGATCGCCGAAACAAGCCAAGAACACAATGTTCCTCTTTAAAGGACTCGCTCCGCGGATCTAGCATTGGGCATGCCGCGGCGACACAAGACCCTCACTCGCCAGCAAGTCCAATCGCGCAAGGACAAGGCCGTCCGGTTCACGCGAGACGTGGCCGGCGATCCTGACCGGGCAGATGAGATCGAAGACGAGAGCCTTGATGATTACGCACAGCGCCGCAAGATTCAGCTCATGAATGCGGGAAGGAGAAGCCATATGGCAAAGAAATCAGTCGAAGACTACCGCGGTGAGGTCGCGGACCTCAAGCAGCAGATCCGCGATTTGGAAGACGAAAGCCAGACGCTCAACGACAAGTTGGACAACATTGCCCAGGTTCTCGAACCTGACGAAGACGCCGGGGACGACGGCGATGATGACGACGATCGGGACTGACCTCTCACGTTGACGATGTCCCGCGGGTCCACTTTAGCCCGCTGTAACGAAAAATAGTGCCGAGAGGCCTTTTACAACTCCTTGACGCCACAATCGCTGTAGGGTAACTCCCGAACTGGCCTATGGGTCGGAAGGCAATGTTTTTGAGACACGGAGGAGTGGGTGACCGAGGGTCGGCACTCCATGCGAGTCTATCTACATACATCGCCAGGGCGAAAGGCGAACTACGCCACAGATGTTTGACCCGAAATGTTCGCCGCGGGGATTTGAACCCGGGACCTCTTGCACCCAAACTGATCAACGCCGGAAGCCGCGTTCAGTTTTGAGAGGGCTTTTCAATGTGTTCTATAACGAGAACATCGATAGGCACTCTCGCCGCTTCCAACGTGAACCCCAATTGTTCCTTGAGCGCGGTAAAGAGGTTCGGGATGTCTCCGTTCGAGCCGCGTGGGACAGGAAACCGACTAAGGCGGGCGAGCTGGAAATCGTCTGGCGTCCAGATGATGTTGAAGTCATACCTTTCCGGAATTCCAGTACGATCCACCACCGGTCGGTCTAAGACAGCCCCGAGTTCACTGGCCAGATCCCCCATCGTAGCGTTTCTTGCGGCGAATCTGCCTTGTGCCCTCATAGCAAGATTGGGGGGGCCACTCGCGTCGCCGGTACTGGGTGCGAGCTTGGAAGCATTCTTACCTGTTAAGACATAAGCGGGCATATTTCGATTTTCGGCGTGCACAGTCAATTTGAAACGATCCGCTAGCAGCTTCCGCACCATGGCCTGCCATTGACGCTGGTTCGGTTGGCCTTCACCGTCGGGTTGCGCGGTGATGTCGTATCTTTCGTCCAGCCAGCTGGGGGCATTCACGATCTGTCCAGGATGAAGAGAATAGCTGTATGTAATGAGTTCCATCACAGTCCTATTGATCGCAGACCAACGCCGAGGCTGGGTCTGAATCATCGGAGCACGCTCATCGTCGGGTTTGGATGGCCTGACTGTGACCACCTCGAATGTAGGGTTAGCTTCTGGGGCCATTGGTTTGATTGCCGGAACCGGATCTGGAATAGCCCAAGCTGTTTCGGCAGTCGCCAGCATCAACGTGAGTGGTAAGGGTTGGCCCTGAGACCATGTCCCCATAATCGATCTCCCGTCAGCGCTCAGCCGTCCTTCATAAACTGCGCGGTTTCCAGGGAATGTAACCTTTAGATTCAAGTCCTGCAGAGATGCCGAACTGGAAGCGTTTCCGCCAGGGCCCTCATCAATGCTGTACATGACAACCTTCAGTTCGCCCCGGTCGCCTTTCGAGATCTTCATGACGATGCGTAGAGTGCCTCGAGGTACCTGAAGGGTTCCCTGCCATGTTCCCGAAAGCTCCTGAGACAGCAGGCACGGCGAAAGGGCCAAAACCGCGGTGACGACGACTCGTAACAAACTCTTCATAACAAGCTCCTTCCATCTACGATTTAGAATCTGCACACGACAAGACCGCCGGGGCCGGAACCAATGTGACGACGACGGCGATGGCCACTTTAGCCGCGATGTGAATGGGACGTGACACAAATCCTCCGTTGCAACTATTCCTGTCTCAGTGCCGCCAGGGGATCGATTTTCGACGCGCGCCTTGCCGGAACGCAGCTGGCGACCAGGGCCACCACGCCCAGAAGAACGGTGACAGCAAGATACACGATTGGATCGTTTGGCTTCACCTGAAACAGGATGCTCGTAAGCAACTGCGTGCCCGAAAATGCGACGGCCAAGCCCGAGGCCAGACCAAGACCGGCAAGGAAGAAGCCTTGACGTAGGACGAGCCCGAGCACCGAACCCCTGCCTGCCCCCAACGCCATCCGCAGCCCGATCTCGTTCGACCGCTGGCCCACGGCGTATGCCATCACGCCGTAGACGCCGGCCATTGCGAGACACATCGCCAGTCCCGCGAACAAAGCAAACAATAGAGTCCGGAACCGTGGCGTGGCAACGTTCTCGGAAACCTTCGCTTCCATCGTCGTAAACGTCACTGGCACGTCCGGCGACCTCTCATGCGCCAGGCGCCGCAGGACTCCCGCAAGTGCGTTAGGATCTCCCAAGGTCCGCGTGACGATACTCAAAGTCGTATCGTTGTACCGATGCTGCCGATAGGGCATGTAGCATTCTGGGATCGGTTCGCGGGCTGGACCATACTGCCGCACATCACCTACTACCCCGACGATCTCCATGCCCACCGACGAATCGAACGGGCAGAAAATGGTCCGGCCAATCGGGTTCTGTCCAGCAAACGATCTTCGCGCGAGTGCCTCATTGACAACGGCGACAAAGGGCATGCCGGCGATATCGCTATCATTGAAATCTCGTCCGCTCTTCTGCGGAATTCCCAGCGCCCCGAACATGCCTGGCGTCACGACGGACTTTACGGCGCTCGGAGTGGCCGGGTCGGTTTGCTGCGGCAGGGTGTCGATGAAATAGGGGCCAGCAGAGTCGCCGTATCCAGGCGGAGACATCGTTGCGCCGGCGCCCAACACGCCTGGCATCGCGGTAATCTGCGTGAGCATGTCTTTGAAAAATAAGTTGGCATCCCGTACGGAGCCGGGACCTGTTGCCCTCATGACCAACACATTCTCAGGCCGATAACCCAGATCCACGTTTTGCAGGGCCGCGAAGCTCTTGACGAGCAGGCCCGCTCCGGAGAGCAGGACCACGGCCAGCGCGATCTCGGTCACCACGAGCGCTCCGCGCATGCGCCCCATGCCCCTTCCAATGACCGAACGCGTTCCGCCTTGCTTTAGCGCATCGTTCAAATCGACTCTCGACGCGTAGAGCGCGGGAACCAGACCGAACAGCAAGCCCGTAACCATCGAAACGCCAAGGGTGAATGCGAGCGCCCATCGATCGATTCCGCCCTCGGTGAGACGGGGAAGATCGACGGGTGCGAATGCTACCAGGGCTTTCGACCCCCAGTATGCGAGCAAAAGCCCCGAGGCGCCGCCAAGAAGCGCAAGCAGGGAGCTTTCGGTGATCAATTGCCTCACGATTCGACGGCGGCCCGCTCCGAGCGCGGCACGAACAGCAATTTCACGGGTCCGAGCCGTCGCCCTTCCGAGCAGCAGAGTCGCCGTATTCGCGCAGGTGATCAGCAGCACCACGCCCACCGCACCGAACAGAAATAGGAGTGTGAGGCGAACGTCGCCCACCAGTTCGTCTCGCATGCGCGCCACGGCGACGCTCCGACCCTTGCTGATTTCCGGATACTGCTGAGCCAGCCGCTGACCGATCGAGTTCATCTCTGTTCGCACCTGATCGACGGAAACACCGGGCTTAAGCCGGCCGACGGCGAGGTAATTGTTCGTCGAGCGGTTTTCCGCCGGTTCCTGGAACATCGTTGACGGATACCAGAAATCCGGGTTGTTGGGAAAGTTAAACCCCGGCGGCAGCACGCCGGCAATCGGCATGGCTCTGCCGTAGAGGCGAACGGTCTTCCCGGGCACGCCAAGGTCGCCGCCAAAATGACTTTGCCAATACGCATAGCTGATCATGAGTGCGCCGCCACTGCCTTGTTTCATTTCCTCCGCTGAGAAGAAACGGCCGGCGATTGGCTCTACGCCAAGCACGCGAAAAAACTCGGCGCTCACCCGGGCGACTCGCGCATATTCAGCCGTAGAACCCGGCGTCGCCGCAGCTTCACGCGGGCCCGCGTAATAGGCCATGGCCTCGAAGGAGGAGCTCTGGTCGTGCCAATCTCGAAAGTCCGGAATCGAAACTTGCTTCATCAAGGAATCGGACGGCTCTCCTTTAATGAGGGATCTGGAAAGAGTCACGATTCGATCCGCCTCGCGATAAGGGAGCGGCTTCAGCAGCGCAGCGTTCACGACGCTGAACACTGCCGTATTGGCGCCGATGCCGAGCCCCATGGTGAGGACAGCGAGACTGGCAAAACCTGGACTCCGACGGAGCGTGCGGAGCCCATATCGTAAGTCGCACACGAAGTTGTCAATCCACGGCAGTCCTCGCTGGCCTCGCACTGACTCCATGGCTTGCGTCTCGCCACCGTATGCGATCCGAGCAGCGCGCCGGGCATCGTCGGGTGCGCTGCCTCTTAACTTCATGTCTTCAGCGGCCAACTCCAGATGACCGCGCAGTTCTTCCTCCATCTCACGGTCTCGTGAGTCTCGCTGGAGCGTCCCCCAGAGACGCTGGATCCACTCGCGTAGCGCCGTCATAGTTCCTCCAAATTCAGCCCTGTGTATGAAAAAGAGTGTGCATGATGGATACCATACGATCCCAGTCCGCCTTTTCGGCGCCAAGCCGGCGGCGCCCAGAAGCCGTGATGCTGTAGAAGCGTGCCCTTCGGCTTGTGTCCGTGAGGCGCCACTCGGCGCGTACGAGTCCTCGCTGTTCCAGACGCATCAGTCCCGGATAGAGCGTGCCCATATTGAGCTGGATGGCTCCGCCCGAAACTTGCTCCAGACGTGCGGCGATCGCGTAGCCGTGCTGCGGCCCCAGCATGGCAAGTGTTTGTAGCACCATGAGGTCAAGCGTGCCTTGTAAAACTTCTGCCTTGGAGCGCGCTGAGTTGGACATAACTTTACTCGACGATTCCATGGATGCGTAGATTAATGATTTGGTCGATCGAAAGATTCCCCAGCCCCACGGACCGGGCCCTGAGGATGTACTCCGGGGTCACACCCTGGACGCGCATCGAGATCAGCTGGCTAATCGCCGGATGGTCGTAGCCAAGCGCTTCGACCCCCTTGATGAACTGCGTCGATACGCCTTGAACCCGCATGCTTACCAACTCATTGGGTGAGACGGAGCCATATCCCAGATCCCTCAATTCACGGGCGAAGTCCGGCCAAACTCCTTGAACCCTCATAGAAATGAGCGTATCCGGGGAGAGATTGGAATAACCCAAGTCGTAGAACTGGCGAACGTACTCCACGGTCACATGCTGAATGCCCATGCTGACGAGCTGGTCCGAGTAGCGGGGCCGGACGCCCAGCGCGTAGAGCTCTCGCACGTACATGGGGTCCACGTCGTACAACGCCATCATGAAGACCTTTTGGTCCGAGAGTTCGGCAAAGCCCAGGGAACGCATTCCGCCAGCGAAGTTCGGGTTCGGTATGAAGGTGAAAGTGCCGCCGCCGCTGCCGTTCTGTAAATGGCCTTCGAGGCGCAGCATTCCCGCTTCGCGCCCCACGTCGCACTGGACGAACACAGACTGTCCAGGCAACATCCCCAGTTCGAGCTGCGACCGCGTCGGCCCAGAAATCTGGCTCAGTGGTATCGGAAAGTCGTAGGTATTACTTGAAGGGGTACTGAACTTGAGCGGAAGGCGCTCCAGAATGACAGACCCTACGATGGTCCACTGGCCAGTAATCGGTGATCTGCTTTGGCTGTCAGGCAAGTGTATTGTTACTCTGTTTTGTGCGGGCGCGATACCGCACGCGAGCACACTAAGAGCGATGCAGACGTTGCGTGTCATATTTTGACCTTTCTTGAGTAATTCGGGCGCCCCCAGCACCCGGGATGCTATAGAAACGTGCCCTTCGGTTGTTAGTCGGTGAGGTGCCACTCAGCGCGAACCAACCCTCGCTTCTGCAGGCGTATCGGCTCAGGATAGACTGCCATATCGAGGCGGAGAGCCTCGCCGGAGACTTACCGTAAGCGCGCGGCGATCCCGTAGTCGTGCTGCGAAGCGAGCAGGGCGAGCGCCTGGCGCGTGAGGTCGGGCCTACCTGCAAACCTTCTGCCTTGGAGCGCATTACGTTAGGCATTCTAATGGAGCATATCCTGCTTTCATTAGAATGTCAAATGTAAGGACCTGTTCCCGAAATGCGACTGGACGCGGTTCGTTCCGAATCGGATCCGCCTGAGTGCACACTGACGTGCGCCGAAACCCGGGCTCTCAGTCGGAGCTTTGGTGGCCCTTCTGCTGACAATTTTGCGGAGCCCGCTAAACCACGATTTGGCTGCCCGGGAGCAAACGATACGCCTCTTTATGATTGGGTTGGCTATCCAGTGTCTGCGCTTCATGGAGGAGTCTGTCGCGCGATTTCAGGATCGGTTTCCCTCGCTGCTTGGCCTCCCTCCATGGTCTGCCAATTTCTTCGTAGTTTTCAATCTGATCTGGCTGAGCGTTTGGATCCTGTCCGCGATTGGCATGCAAAGAGCGTATAAGTTCGCTCTCTTCCCTGTCTGGTTCTTCGCGATCGCAGCGATCGCGAATGGAATAGGACACCCAATACTTGCAGTAATAGCTCATGGGTATTTTCCGGGCCTAATCACTTCTCCAGTGGTTGGATTAGTGGGTGTGGTGCTTTTGTTCAGGCTGCGAGCCCTGACCAAGTCCTCGCCATAAACATACCAGCGGTACTGTGCCTGACTCACGCAAGCCGCAACGAGAATAGCCCAGATGAGCCTGGAAAGTTTCGTTTCGGTAGTTACTTTCCCCTCTCCCTCCGGAAGGATGGTTGGAGAGGTCTTGCCCGCAGAAGCGATAGATACCGATAAACGCGCTTCGGGGAAGCTACGTCGCATTGTGTCAGATCCATGTGTTTTTCGCACAGTTTCTGCCGGGCGAAAGAGGACTGTTGAATCCGTCAATTACTCGATGGGCGTCAGTGGCCATTTCGACACACCGGGTTTTCAGCGTTGCCGACGCACATGGCCAAGTGATGCGCTACTTCCCGCAAGCCGACTTCCTGTTACTAATCCGGCCAACCGCCCGTTGGTCTCAATCGAGCCATGGCTGTGGCTCATAAAGTCCACTCACTCCTCCATTAGTATTGTTTATGGAAGGGTGGCCGACCATACATCCACTATCGGGCCGTATCTCAAAGTGGGCCCGTGCAGAAACCCCTTCGATGAGCGAGATGTATTCGCAGACGAGAGCGGATCCCTTGGCGCGGGAGCTAGTGTAGCGCTGCGTACTCTTTTTTGGCATCAATGAGGACAGGGATGTCGGGATCAGCATCCTTCCACAGCGTGAGGAAATCCTGGTAGGCGGCACGGGCTTTCGCGGTGTTGCCTTGCATGGCATAGGCGCGGCCGAGGCCGAGATGCGCGAGGGCGCCTATTGGCATGTTCCCAACAAAGCCAGCGTGGTCGATGATCATCTGAAACGCAGCGGCGGCTTCCGCCCCCTGAT
>DASYSG010000090.1:0-54113 GCA_036003585.1 Bryobacteraceae bacterium
TCCCGTCTGGGTCGCAGGTGTGGAAGGTTTCCGCGGACGGAGGCCGCGAGCCACGCTGGCGCTCGGACGGAAAAGAATTGTACTTCACGGATTCAGGGCCTCCGGGGCAAGTGATTTTGATGGCTGCGACGGTGGATGCCGATGGACGGGGCGGGCTGCACACCGGGCCGCCGCAGAAAATGTTCCCTGTCCGCGCCACTAGCACGGTTCCGCAGCAGAATATTTTCGCCTACAGTCCCCATCCGGACCGGCAACGGTTTCTGGTGAATGAATTGGTGGAGACCGGCGAGCCCACCGTCAACGTGATCACGAATTGGCAAAAAGCCGCTACTGACCTGTCACAAACTCGAAGGTGAAAATCATCTCATGCGACTGCGTGGTTGCGCCAGGTTGAGCCTGCGAAACGGAACCCATGGCCTTGCCGAACTGGTTGGCCTGATCCAGGGCCTTCTGATTCAAGCTGGCATCCGTGCTCGCCAGCAACTCGGTTTCACTTAAGTGACCGTCCGGCGAAAGACTCCCGTGGAGCACCACCACCTGGGCAGCGAGATTCGCCGACCTGAGCGTCTTGGCATCGACGGGAACCCTCGTGCGCAAGTTGAACGCGGGAGTCATCGCCGTCCCGACGCCGAGCGGCGTCAGACCCGCGGAGTCGAAGAGTGCGCTCTTGGGGTCGCCCGGATCGGCGACACTCTCAGTCTTGGCTGTGACCACAACCCGGCCCGCTTCTGAAATGGTGAAGGAACCGGGAATCATCTTGTTGTGGAACTTGATCCCATTGGAATAGTCGTAGTGCACGTACAAGCCTGGTGCGGGAGAATACGTCGTCAGTAAACCGGTGGTCGAATCGACACAATACTCGGAGTCGCCCCAGTTCCGGCCGCCACTGGAAGTTTGGCCGGCGATCATTTGGCCGCCCACAAGCACACAGCTCTGTGCGGCTCCGTTCACGTAGCCGACCGCGGTCCGGAACGGAACCTGCGGGCCGACCGGGGCGAAATTGAAGAAGATCGCCTCCCGGACTTGCACCAGCCGCAACGGAAGAACACCTCCAGGCTGGTTGCTGTACAGCATTCCCTGGATCGTGTTGTTGTACAGATTGACGGCTGCGTAATTCGGCCCCTGCGCCGTCCAGCGGTAC
Source organism: Bryobacteraceae bacterium (assembly GCA_036003585.1). Lineage (GTDB taxonomy): Bacteria > Acidobacteriota > Terriglobia > Bryobacterales > Bryobacteraceae > Palsa-187. The sequence goes on from DASYSG010000090.1 coordinate 1,142, forward strand.
AGACCGCGCGCGGGAGAAGTGTCTTGCAAAGTCCAGCTGCCGTCTGAAGGCAGCCCGCCATCGCTCACGAACGTTGTTTTTAGATCGTACGGCTGCGCGCGAACGTTCGAGAGCCCGAGAGCTTTTTGCAGCAGCGTAACTACGGCGGCCCGCTGCTCGGCGTTTTGAACTGATTGCGCGCCGCCCGTGACCGGCTCGAGAGGATCGGCGGGTACTGCAGGGAGTGGAAGCGCGTTCAAGTTCTGCACGACGCGCGGCACCGCCGGGGCCGACCCTTGCGCCAGCGCAATTCCTTGGAATACCGCTTCAATTACAGCGATATATCGTAAAGGTGAAAACATGCTCACCTCCCTTGCGGGTATGATACTACTCGGCTCGGAGCGCATCCAGGGGGTCGACCCGGGTAGCCCGCCGCGCCGGAAGATAGCTAGCCAGGGCAGCCGCCGCGATCAGAATCGCCGCGACACTTGCGTACGTGAGCGGATCGAGAGCCTTGACCCCGAACAGCAGGGTCGACATCAGTCGCGTCAGCCCGGCCGCAGCGCCCAAGCCGATGATCGCGCCGATCCCCGCCAGCAGCAGCCCCTGGCGCACGAACATTTGCCGCAGTCCCGGTGCCTGCGCGCCGAGCGCCATGCGGATGCCGATCTCGCGCGTGCGTTGCGTCACGGCGTAAGCGATCACGCCGTAAATCCCGACGATGCCGAGGATCAGCGCCATGGCTCCCGCGATCGCCAACAGCACCAGCGTGAAGGATGTCCGGGCCATGGACTGGTTGTAGAGATCCTGCAGCGTCTTTACGGCGAAAACCGGCAAGTTGGAGTTGACCGACCAGATCGCCTGGCGGGCCTCGGTCAGAAAGCCGTCCGTGGCCGCGCGTCTGGTGCGGACGGCGAATACGGCGAAGCGCTGGACGCTAACACCCTCAGGGCCGTAGACGGAGTCCCGCATGGCTGGCCAGTAGGCGAATGACGGCGGCTTTTTTTGAGCGCCGTCGTCATAGACGTCGCCGGCCACCCCTACGATTTCGAGCCATGGATCGGCAGTGCCTTCCCGGATCCGTTTGCCCAGCGCGGCACGCGGGTCATCCCACATTTCGCGAGCCAGATTTTCAGAAACCATCGCTACGTGGCGTCTTTCGTAGAGATCGGTCCAAGTGAAATCACGCCCGGCGACCAGAGGGGTGCCGGTGGTTTTGAAGAATCCCGGGGAGACCGCCCGAATCCGGCGGACGGGAGGGATCTGCCCAACGGTATAAGTCTTATCTTCAGCGAACAGAACATCGTTATTGGAGAATCCTTCCAGCGGAGCGTCGCCTGCCAAGGCGACCGATGTCACTCCCGGAATCGCCGCCAGCTTATCCAGCATGGCCTTCTGCATGCGCATCACCTGTTCGGGCTCTTTTACCTGCCCTTCGGAAATCCAAACGCGCATCAGTTGGAGCTCTTCGGGATGCGTGAATCCGGGCTGAACGTTCCGCAGAGCCTGAAATGTCCGAATCATCAGTCCGGAGCCGATCAACAGCACCAGCGCTAACGCCACCTGTACGACCACAAGGGTGTTGCGCGCGCGATGCCGCTCCCGGCTCGAGCTTAGGGAACGCCCGCCCGCGCGCAGCGCAGTTGCCAAATGTGGTCCCGCGTATTTCAGCACCGGAATGATTCCGAACAGCAGGCCGGCGAACAGAGACACTCCCAGCGTAAAAACGAGGACCAGGGGATCGATTCCGATTTCGGTTAAACGCGGTAACGTGGTAGGACCTTTGGCTACCAGGATTCGTACCGCAGCGTAGGCGAGACCCAAGCCCAGCATGCCGCCCATGATTCCAAGAGTCAGGCTCTCGAACAGCATTTCGCGCGCGATTCTTCCCCAGCCGGCGCCGAGCGCGGCCCGGATCGCCAGTTCCTGCTGGCGGCCCTCGGCGCGCACCAGCAGCAGATTCGCGACATTTGCGCAGGCGATCAACAGCACCAGCCCGATGGTTCCCATCAGCACCCAAAGCACGGTCCCGATGTCTCCGACCACTTGCTCTTTCAGGGGCTTGACATTAGGAGCGAGGCGCGCATTCTCAAATAGAGCCCGTTCGAATCCGGGCGGCGCGGGCCAGGCCTTGAGCCAGATACCCAGCATGCGCCCGACGTCGGTATTCGCCCGCTGCAGCGTCGCTCCGGGCTTCAGGCGTGCGATGCCCTGGTAGCTGAACTCCCCTAGAAAGACCTTATTGCGGTCGAATTGTTGCGGCAGCAGCAACTCGGCGTCGTTGTTCAGAAACCGGAAGTCCTGCGGCATGATCCCGATCACCGTGCGCGGCTTCGAATCGATATTGAGGGCTCGTCCGACCAGGGACTTATCGCCTCCGAAGGCTCGCTGCCAATACCCATAAGTCAGCATCACCGTATCGGGCGCGCCCGGGGTATCGTCGGCGCGGGAGAACCAACGCCCGACGGCCGGCTGGACACCCACAGCTTCCAGCACGCCGTCGGTTACCATGATGGCCCGAAGCTCTTCCGGGTCACCCACGCCGGTGATCGTCCCCCCTCGGATCGACCAGAGCCCAAAGTCCTGAAAGGTCTGGTTCTCGTCGCGATAGGTGAAGTACATGGAGGGCGAGCAGTTCAGGGTTCCACCGATGGACGGAATTCCGGGCGCCAGGTGCCGAACCTCCACTAAATCCTGGGATTGCGGATAAGGTAGAGGCTTGATCAGCACTCCATTGATAACGCTGAAGATGGCCGTATTAGCGCCAATTCCCAGAGCCAGCGTCACCAGCGCGATGGCGGTAAACGTCGGGGCCATCCCAAACCGCCGAAACACGTGTTTCAGGACGTTCATGGAACATATTACGATGCAGAACCTCTGGAGGGTGCAAAAATCTTTCGCCGGACGCTGCGCAGCGCAAGTGGTAGAATCGGATTCTCCCCCGTACGATCTGGAACCAATTATGGAACGTGCCGGGAGTCTCATCGGAAAACTGAAGCTATCGGCGGACGTGGCCGATCCGGAAACTCGCGCGCGAGCGGCATGGGCGCTGGCGGCCGGGAAAAAGATCGCCCGGCACACGCTGGCCGCGGCGCTGGTGCGTGGCACGCTGGTAGTAGAAGTGGAAGACTTCGTGTGGCAGAAGCAGCTGAACACCTTGCGGCATTTCCTGCTGCGCAACCTGAAAGAAGTCCTGGGCGCGGATGTGGTGAAGGAGATCGATTTCCGGCCGATGCCTCCGCGTCGAAAACCGCAGCGCGCGGAATCGGCTCGTCGTCCCGAGTCCAACGGAATTCAAGATCCGGTGATGGCGATGCTCTACCGGAAATCTAAGAAGATGGGTACAGCGTGAAAATCACCGAACAGGAAGTGCGGCGTGTCGCCGAGTTGGCGAACCTGGCCTTGACCGAGGACGAAATCGTCCGCATGACCCAGGACATGGACGGCATTCTCACCCACATCGACAAGTTGAGTGAGCTGGATACGTCGAACGTGGAGCCGATGTCGCAGGTGCTTTACGATGCAGAAGAAACAGCGACGCTGCGGGCCGACGTAGAACGCAAGCCGCTAGGGAACGCCGACGCTGTGGCGAATGCGCCGCTGGCCGGTCAGGGTTACTTCAAAGTTCCGCGGGTAATCGAAAAATGACAATCGATTCTATTCGCGCGGACCTCCTCGACAAGAAAACGAGCGCGGAGGAGATCGCGCGCGAGGCGCTCAAATTTGCCGAGGCCGAGAATCCCAAGACGAATGCGTATTTGACGTTTGCGCCCGAAAGGGCGCTGGCAAGCGCCCGGGCCGTGGATCAAAAGATCGCCGCCGGCGAGGATCCCGGTCCGCTGGCCGGAGTTCCCATCGCTATTAAGGACGTCATTCTCACGCGCGGGCTGCGCACCACTTGCGGATCGCGGATGCTCGAGACCTATATTCCTCCCTACGATGCCACGGCGGTGATCCGTATCGAGCAGGCCGGCGGCGTGATCATCGGCAAGACCAATTGCGACGAGTTCGCCATGGGATCGTCGAACGAAAACTCCGCATTTGGACCGGTCCGGAATCCGGTGGCGCTGGACCGTGTGCCAGGCGGATCGTCCGGCGGATCGGCGGCCGTGGTGGCGCAAGGGACCGCGGTGTTATCGCTGGGATCGGATACCGGGGGGTCGATCCGCCAGCCGGCGTCGTTCTGCGGCGTAACCGGCGTAACGCCTACTTATGGACGTGTGTCGCGCTACGGGCTTACGGCCTTCGCCAGCTCGCTCGACCACATCGGGCCGTTTTCGCGAACCGTGCGCGATTCCGCGCGTCTGCTGCAAGTGATGGCGGGCCGCGACGAGATGGATTCCACGTCGGCCTTCGCGCCGGTTCCGGATTACGTGGCGGCACTCGATGGAAATATACGCGGCATGAAGATCGGCATTCCCAAGGAGTTTTTCGACGGCCTTGCGAGCGACACGGGCGACGTGATTCAGGCTGCGATTCAAACCCTCCAGAAGCTGGGAGGCGAGATCCGCGAGATCCGCCTGCCGCACACCTCCTATGCGGTGGGATGCTATTACATCATCTGCACGGCCGAAGCCAGCTCGAACCTGGCGCGTTATGACGGGGTGCGCTACACGCGCCGGTCGGAGTCCGCCGGCACTTTACAGGAGATGTATCGCCAGACGCGCGACGAGGGATTCGGCGCGGAGTGCAAGCGCCGGATCATGCTCGGAACTTATGTGCTGAGCTCGGGCTACTACGACGCGTATTATCTGAAAGCGCAAAAAGTGCGGGCTCTGGTGGCGCGCGATTACGAGCAGGCTTTCGAGCAGGTGGACGCGATCGTCGGTCCGGTGTCGCCGTTCCCGGCGTTCAAGCTGGGGGAGAAGGTCGACGATCCGACGGCAATGTATCTCTCCGACATCTATACCGTGACCGGCGATCTGGCGGGAGTCCCGTGCATGAGCGTGCCGGCCGGGAAGACTCCGGACGGGTTGCCCGTGGGGCTGCAAATCATCGCCAATCATTTTAACGAGACCGCGATGTTTCGTGTAGCGGACGCCTTTGAGCGGGCATCTACCTGAGGTGGCGGACTGAAGCCCGCCCTCCAATTAAGCGAGAATCAAATCATGCCCTTTACACTACCTGCTTTGCCCTATGCTCCAGACGCGCTGGAGCCGCATATCGACAAGATGACCATGGAGATTCATCACGGCAAGCACCATAACGCCTATGTGACAAATCTCAACAAGGCTTTGGAATCGGCGCCGGCTCTGGCGTCGAAGAGTATCGAAGAGCTGCTGGCCAACAATTGCGCCATCGTGCCGGAAAACATCCGCACCGCGGTGCGCAACAACGGCGGCGGGCATTGGAATCACAGCATGTTCTGGCAGATTATGGGACCCGGCAAGGGCGGTGCGCCGGCCGGCAACCTGGCTTCGGCGATCAACGCGGCGTTTGGATCGTTCGATACGTTGAAAGAGAAGCTTTCGGCCTCGGGCGCTGCGCGATTCGGCTCCGGCTGGGCATGGCTGATCAAGACCGGATCGGGCCTGGAAATCATGTCCACTCCCAATCAGGACAATCCGCTGATGGAAGGCAAGCACGCAGTGATCGGAGTTGACGTGTGGGAACACGCCTACTACTTGAAGTATCAGAATCGCCGTCCGGATTATCTCGCCGCGTGGTGGAACGTCGTCAACTGGCAGGAAGCCGAGAAACGCTTTAACGCAGGGAAATAGTCCCCATTGTTGTATACTGCACGATCATGCGCATGCGCTCATACGCTGCGGCCGCGATCGGCGCAGCGCTGGTTCTGATCGCCGCGGCCGCCGATAACTTCGAACCCAACTTCACCACCTGGGACGCCAATGGCGGCGGCGCGGACCATTCGCAATACTCCTCGCTCAAGCAGATCAACAAGAACAACGTCAAGCAGCTCCAGGCCGCCTGGATGTATGAGTCCGGTAACAACCCGACTTTTAACCCAGTGGTCGTGGACGGAATCATGTACGTGGGAGCGCAAAACGCCATCGTGGCGCTGGACGCCGCCACCGGCAAGGAGATCTGGAAGCATCAGGGCGCCGGCGCGGCCCGCGGAATCACTTACTGGGAAAGCAAGGATCGCAAGGATCGTCGTCTGTTGTTCGCGAATGCTGGAGCCCTCACTGCGATCGACGCTCGCACGGGTGAGACGATCCTGTCGTTCGGAGACAACGGCCGCACGGATCTGAAGAACGGGCTCGACCGCGACATTCCCCGGGCGTCCGCCAGCAATCCTGGCCATGTTTTCGAAAACACCATTTTCATGTCGCTGATGCCCGTGAATCAGGGCGACAATTACGTGGCCACGCCCGGCGATGTTCATGCCTACGACGTGATCACCGGCAAACTCAAGTGGGTGTTCCATAGCGTTCCGCATCCTGGCGAGTTCGGCTACGAAACCTGGCCCGCCGACGCATGGAAGACCTCCGGCGGCGTGCATAACTGGAATGAGATGAGCGTCGACGAGAAACGCGGGATCGTGTTCATTCCCTTCGGTACCGCGCGCTACGACTTCTACGGGCCGGATCGCCACGGGCAGGATCTTTTCGGCAACAGTATCGTCGCGCTGGATGCTCGGAATGGAAAGCGGCTGTGGCATTTCCAGATGGTCCATCATGACCTGTGGGATTATGACACCCCCACCGCTCCGAAACTCCTCACCGTGAAACACGACGGCAAGAATGTGGACGTGGTCGCGCAGCCCACCAAGCAGGGTTTCCTGTTCGTCTTCGAGCGCGAGACCGGCAAGCCGCTATGGCCCATCGAGGAGCGTCCGGTTCCGAAATCCGATGTGCCTGGCGAGGAAGCCTGGCCAACTCAGCCCTTTCCTACAAAGCCTCCGGCTTTCGCCAGACAGTCTTTCACCGAGAAGGACATCAATCCGTACATCTCAGATGACGAGAAAGCCAAAGTTCGCGAGGAGCTCCACACCTGGCGTAATGAGGGTTTGTTCACTCCGCCCAGCCTCAAGGGCACTGTGGAAATGCCGGGCAATAACGGTGGCGCGAACTGGGGCAGCTCCGGCATCGATCCGACCAAGGGGATGATCTACATCGTGTCGAAGGAAATGCCGATGGGTCTGATGCTTCGCCTTCCAGGGCCTCGCCGTGCTGGACGCGGGGGCAAAGGTGCTCCCGATGGCAAGCCGCTGCCGCCGCCTCCTCCTCCTCCGCAGCACGATTTTACACCGTACGATGCTCCGTACGATTTTATGATGCAGGCGAGCAACGGCCTTTCGGCGATCGGACCACCGTGGTCGCAGCTGACCGCCATCGACCTGAACACAGGCACGATCAAGTGGCAGGTGCCGAACGGCGGGGTGGCCGGAGTGCCGCAGGACCCGCCGACCGGGGCACACTTTCCGCGCGGAGGCGTCGTCGTGACCGGTGGCGGCGTGATTTTCGTTGCGACTTCGTCGGACCGCAAGTTCCGCGCCTACGATCAGGACAACGGCAAAGTGATCTGGGAATATAACTTGCCGGCGGGGTCGGACGGCGTGCCGGCGGTCTATGAAATCGGCGGACGCGAGTATGTGGTGATTCCGGTCGGTGGGGCAGGGCAGACTCCTCCGCGTTCCGCGAGCGCCAAAGAGCTTCCGCCGGGTCCGGGCGGATATTTAGCGTTCGCACTGCCGAAAAAGTAACGACGCGATTACTTGCCGTCGACCGAAAACGCGAGCAGTACGTTGCCGGACATGCCGCCGGCGGTGGGATATCCCGAGTTCACAAACAGCATCCCGTCGGCGACCGCGGGTCCCGGCCCGTCGAGCGAGCCGCCGTGACCCGGAACTCCATTCACCGTTTCGTAGTTTTGCGCGGTGTCGAAGTCCCAGACGACCTTGCCGTCAGCCGAAGAGTAGGCCCGCAGATGGCCGTCCACCGATCCGGAAAATGCCACGCCGGGGATTGCCGTCACCGCGGCCGATTGCGCGGGACTGCATCGCGGCCGATTTCTGCACGCCTCCGGCGGCGTGTACCAGGCACGTTCACCATTGTCGAGGCGCAAAGCAAACATGCCGCCGCCCTGCTTGGGATCGGCATCGGTTGCCGAGGTGTACGTCAGCATAATCCGCCCGATGTCGGACACGGCGACGTACACGTTGTTCTGGTCCGCCGCCGAGCCCCATTGGACGCCGCCCGCCGTGCCGCCCTTCGCAACTCGCGTCTGCCACAAAACTTCACCCTGATTGTCGGGATCGACCGCATGGACCACGCCGGATTTCTGCCCGGCGATCAGCGCGCGCTTTCCATTCGCCAGAGTCACCAGAATCGGCGATGACCCAAAATCGAAATCCGGGCCGTTCGATTCGGCACAATTGGTTTTGTCGGCCAACCTGCACGCCGCCGTGTACGCATCCTTCGCGGTCATCTGTCGCGACCACAGAATCTTACCGGAGTTCAAGTCCATCGCGACGAAGGAGTCGCTCAGTCGCGTGGTCGGATCGGTGTAATTGTTTCCGGTGGTCACGTAGAGCGCGTTGCGCTGCGTGTCGATGGCCGGAGTGCTCCACACCGCAACGCCGGAGGGCGCCCAGAGCTGAGCACCCGCTTTATTCTTGGTGGTCCGCTTGGGCTCGTCCACCAGGTAGGTCTTCCAAACCTGTTTGCCCGTGAGGGCGTCGAGCGCGACCACGCTTCCGCGGAACCGGCAGCATTCGTACTTCGGGTCGGCGCCTGAAGCTTCTTCACCGCTGCGTATGCCGATATAGATCCGCCCGTTGTAGAACACCGGAGAGCCGGTAATGCCCGCAACCGGAAATGCGTCGGCTTTGGTCTTCCAAATCTGCTTCCCAGTCCACTCGTCGACGCCATAGACGTTGGCTTTTCCATCGCCGAAATACGCGATGCTCCTGGGTCCGGCGGAATCCACCGTAACTGCGCTACGTACACCCGCTTCCGCATCGAAATACCAGTGCGCAACCACTGTCCATATCGAGCGAATAGACTTTGCCGCCCGGGCTGCCCACGAAAACTCGCCCGTTGTAGATAGTCGGTTGTGAATTCGCCTGAATATCGCCGGGGAATGCGAAGGCCCATTTCAGCTTGAGCCGGGGTACCTCGGCGGCACTCATCCCGGCATTATTCTGGAACCGCGTGTTGCTGGTGTTCCCACCCCATCCCGTCCACTCGCCACCATCGAGCGTGACGAGGTCTCGTGGGCACATTGTACTAGCCGGAGGCGTGGTCACCAGCGGCTGCCCGATGGGTTTGCCGCTGATGAATTCCGCAAGAGCGCGGCGATCCGCCGTTGTGAGGCGGACCGCCATGCTGATCATCGGTCCGGTTTCCATGGCCGCCAATACGCGATCGGCGGACATGGACCGTAGTGCATCGCGGCTGGGTGCACGATCGTTGCCGCCGTTATGGCACGACGCGCAGGTGCGATCGTACAGCGACGATCCGTCCTGGCCGGTCAACGCAAAGCCGGATAGAACCGCGAGCACCAGCGGGCGGCCCAACATTTAGTTAATGGCGAAACAGTACAGCTTGCCGGCCCCGCCCGTCGCGACCAGGTTCTGCTGGCTGCATCCCTGGCTAGGATGAACCGAGTTCCAGGACGCGTTTCCGCCGCCCATACGATCGAAATGGCCGAGCTGCGCCGTCCCCATCCCGCTGCTGGTCCAGTTGCTGCATGTATGGTCCGCGGCGTCGGTGTACGCGCGTCCGTCGGGCTGCGATCCGGTGAGGATATCGTGCTCGTTCGGCGTATCGCCGACGCCGTTCATCACCTCACCTTTTTCGTTCAGTGCCGAAGTCTTGGTGATCCGGTTCCCCATGCGGGCGATTTCCAGCGTGTCGCCATGCAGCTCGGCGACATTGGCCGCGATCACCTGGTTCTTCGCGTTCGCCCAGGGTCCCGTCCCGATGCGATCGCGCGCGTTGACCGCGCCCGCACCCTGCGTGCTGAGGTACGCGTGCCACGTGCTGCTGCCGCGTCCGACCCCCGCCGCGAGCATCTGGCAGTGCATGTCCGCTCCGGCTAGGCCGCCCAGGTCGGCGCCTTTTCCCGCACCCACGCTGGTGACGAAGAAGCTCATCGGCGGAGGAGCCGCCTTGGCCTTACCGTCGCCTTTACCCTTACCGTCTTTCGCCTGCCCGAAAGCCGCGGACGCGCCTAATAACAGCATCGCCGCGCTTAGAATGACTCGAGTGTTACGCATAGTGGTTCTCCTTATTCAAGTGAAAATGCCAATAACACATTGCCGACATTGCCTCCGCTGACCGCGTACCCGGAGCCTATGAATAACATCCCGTTCACGATGGTGGGACCGATCGAATTAATGGCGCCTCCGTGCGCGGCAACCTTGTTGACTGTATCGAAATCCCGAGCCGTATTATATTCCCAGATAATTTTCCCGTCGGTGGTGGAAAGGGCGTGCAGCACGCCGTCCGATCCCGCCACGAATGCGACCCCGGGGATCGCGCTGACGGCCGCGGCGTTGTTCACACGCGGCGTATCTTTCGCCAAGGGTGTGTACCAAACCTTTTCACCCGTGGTGAGCTTCAGAGCCGACATGCCGCCGGAGCTGAGCCCGTAATAAACGTTGCGATCGTCGGCCGCGCCGCCCCACACGATCCCGCCCAAGCGCGCGAATCCCGTCGCTCCGGGAGGAGGCGGAGGAGCCGCATTGGTCATCCACAGCAGCGCGCCCTTCTTGTCGGGATCGAGCGCAAACACGCGGCCGTCCTTGGCCGCCGTGAGCAGGATCCGTTTGCCATCCGGCATGGTCTTCAGAATCGGGGAATTGCCGATGTCCAGATCCGGGCCAGGATTCTTCGGGCAGTTATCGGACTTGTTCGCGCCGCCGCCGCAGCCGCCCATGAAAGCGTCATTCTCCTGGATCTGGTAGTGCCACAGCTCCTTGCCGGTTTTCAGATCCAGGGCCATGACGGCATCGCTGGTCTTCGCCGCAGGCTCGGTTTCCGCGTCGCCCGTGCCGAAATAAATCGCGTTGAGCTTGGTATCGATGGTCGGGGAGTTCCACACTGACCCGCCCGCCGGCGCATAAAGCTGCACGCCCTTCGAGTTTTTGCGAACTGGCTTCGGCTCGTCCATTACGTATGTCTTCCACAGCCGCTCGCCATTGCTGGCGTCGAACGCGAGCACGCTGCCGCGCGATGTGCAACAGGCATAATCCGGATTGCCGGCCTGAAATTCTTCCGACGACGACACCGGCACATACACCTTGCCGTCATGGAAGATGGGAGCTGCGGTGATGCGCGCAATGAAGTGGTCGTCCGCCCGGCTCGACCAGATCTGCTGGCCGGTCTGCGCATCGAGCCCATATACATATGTGCGGAAATCGCCGAAAAAGACGCCGTACTTGGTGGCGCCTTTGCCCTTCACTGGTCCCACGCTGAGCGCGCCGCGAACTGCGGCTTTAGTCTGAAACGACCAGTAGACGCACCCCGTTTTTGCGTCCAGCGAATAGACGTAGCCGGTATCGGTGCCTAGAAACACGCGCCCCGAAACAATCGTCGGCTGGTTGTATTGCGATAAACCCCTTGGAACGCCGAAGGCCCACTTGAGCTTCAGATTGGGAACCTGAGCGGCAGTCAATCCGGCATTCTTCGCCGACTGAAAACGAGCGTTGCTCGTGTCCACGCCCCATCCGTTCCACGCAGGTCCGGCGGCCGGATCGGTCATTGGGGGATTCGCGGGACAGTGATTCGGCATATTCGCTGCCGAGCCTTCGTTCAGGCTGCCCAGTGGACGAGCGGACATAAACGCGGCGAGCATGCGGCGCTGATCTTCACTCAAAGCATCGCCCTGAGTCTTCATCGACCCGGTGGTCAGCGCTGCGTAAATGCGTTCCGGCGTCATCTGCCGGATTTGTTCGGGCGATTGCGCGGCCGGAACCGCCGCGTTGCCGTGGCAGCCCATGCAGCGCGTCTGGAAGGCGGCCCATCCGGATTCGGTTCCAGCGGTTCCACCTTGCTTGCCCTGCTGCTTGCCTTTGGCTTGTGGCGCCTGCGCGCGCACATCCGTGGTCCAGGCGAAATAAGCCGCGCCAGCCGCTGCGAGCAGAGCCGCAGCGTGGAGAGTACTTTTCATGTTGAGTTCCTTGCGATTATTTTACAGCCGCCAATCCTTCGCTCATCTCGATGTAGGTGCCCCACGGATCGGTGATCAGGCACACGGCCAGGTCCATGTTCTTGGCCTTGTTGTAACCCTTGCCGTCGAGCTTGATGCCCGCGCCGTCGAGCCGCTTGCAGCGATCTTCCAGGTTCTTCACTTCGAGTCCGATCCGGTCGAACGCCCGGCCCTTGGTGGGTTCCACCGGGCCCTTTTCTTCGACGAACAAAATGCGGTGGCCGGGGATGTCCGCGTACGTTTCCTTGCCTTCCTTCACCAGCTTGGCTCCGAACCATTTCTGATACCAGGCCTGCGCCTCGGCGACGTTCGAGACGTCCATCTGGATCATGTCGGCGGCCACCGGCGTGGCGATCGAGCGATCTTCCACCAGACGAACCTTAATCGCATCCGGGGTGAGCAGGAACGCCCGGTTCTTCGTGGCGCCGGGCATCGGCTTGAAGCCCGCGGCATCCATCCTGGCCAGGGTTTCCTTGAGGTTCTTGACCTTGTAACCGACGTACTCGACCGACGACCCCTCGGTGCCGCCCTTGTTATCGCCCTTGCGCATCAAATAGAGAACGCCGGGGAGCTTGGTCAGCTTCAAGGTGCCGAGCTGCGCGGGCTGGCCGCCCAGCGCATCCCAAAAGTTATTGGCGCCGTCCAGATCCTTGACGATCATGATGTCGTGGCCCGCCGAGACGCCAGCCGCGTTGGGAGCGGGAAGCTGAGCGAGCGCCGGCAGCGTGGTGAAACCGATGGACAGGCACAGAGCGGGCAGGAGCCATATTTTCATGCTCCCGCAAGCATATCATTCCCACTTGACCCGTGCGTTTTCAACTGCTCGCGGCGTCGATCCACTTGGCGCTGCCGGTTTTGAGGCCTTCGGCGAACTGAACGCCCTTGAGCGTGATCGTGTGATGGGCGCTGTCAGTGCGGAGCAGGTATCCACATTCCTTCAGATACCAGAGACTGAACTCGAGATCGCTCCTGGGGGTGCTGAGGAGCGCTTCGAGGTCGCGCAGGTTGAGGCTCGGCTGCTGCGGATGCGAGAACCTGCGGCTATAGAGCAGGCTCAGGATCTTCTCCCTCCTCTGCATTTCGTCCATCACGGGCGGCCCGGCCGGAGGAGAAGTGGGCACACCGATGGCCTCCCGTCGCCGGGCTTCGCGATGATCGCGGTCATACGCAGCTCGCCGGTGCGGATCGATTAACACCTCGTACGCGTCCGAAATCTTGCGGAAGGCTTCCGCGTTTCCACTATCCAGGTTGTCGGGATGAAAGCGCTGCGCTTGCAGGCGATAGACGCGGCGAATCGTCTCGACATCCGCGTTGGGGCTGATCTGAAGAACCTCGTAGTGGTCGACGAACATTTCGATACCTTCTTAATCGGCCGAATCGCCGGACGATTTTAGGGCAGGCGGCGGTATGCTTAAACTCGATGGCGATCCATTCCAGTTTGGTGCCGCCCGCCCAGCAAGCCCGGACGTCGCAGGTCCGCCGGGTGGTCCGCGTGGCGGCTGGGAACGCACTGGAAATGTATGACTTCCAGATCTTCGCCTATTACGCGTCCGCGATTGCCTTCACCTTCTTCCCCAGCGGCAACGAGTACGCTTCCTTGATGCTCTCGCTCGCCACCTTCGGCGCGGGATTCCTCATGCGCCCTCTGGGAGCCATTATTCTCGGCGCTTATATCGACCATCACGGCCGCCGCAAGGGTCTTCTCGTCACGCTCGCAATGATGGCCGTCGGGACGCTGTCGATCGCGCTGTTGCCGGGCTACGTCGCCATAGGTCTGGCCGCGCCGTTGCTGGTGCTGGCAGGGCGGCTCCTGCAGGGTTTCTCGGCGGGCGTCGAGCTGGGCGGAGTCTCGGTGTATCTCTCCGAAATCGCGACCGCGGGGCGCAAGGGATTTTACGTCGCGTGGCAATCCGCGAGCCAGCAGGCGGCCGTGATGTTCGCTGCCGTGATCGGCCTGGTGCTGACCTCGACGCTCTCCGCCGGACAGATCCAGCAGTGGGGCTGGCGGATTCCGTTCCTGGCGGGCTGCACGCTGCTGCCGTTCCTGTTTATGCTGCGCCGGTCGCTCGAAGAGACGGAAGAGTTCCTAAAGCGTGCGCGCGCCCCGCGGCCGGCCGAGATCGCCCGATCGGTCGCCGCCAACTGGAGGCTGGTCCTACTGGGCATGATGATGGCGACCATGACCACCGTGAGCTTCTACTTCGTCACGGCGTACACCCCCACGTTCGGCGCGAGCGTCCTGCATCTGGCCGCGTCGGGGAACCTGGTGGTCACGCTGTGCGTGGGCGCTTGCAATCTGCTGGTGCTACCGCTTTCCGGCGCGCTGTCGGATAAGATCGGCCGCCGGCCGATTCTGATCGCCTGCACGATTGCGGCGCTCGCGACCGCCTATCCCACGCTGAGCTGGCTGGTCAGTGCGCCGTCGTTTTCGAGGCTCCTGATGGTCGAGCTGTGGCTGGCATTTATCTATGCGGCTTACAACGGCGCGATGGCGGTGTACTTGACCGAGATCATGCCAGTGGAGGTACGGACGTCCGGGTTCTCGGTAGCCTATAGCCTGGCGACCGCGGTGTTCGGCGGCTTTACGCCCGCGATCTGCACCTACCTGATCCACGTCACCGGAAACCCTGCGATGCCGGGAGTGTGGCTATCGCTCGCCGCAGCCTGCGGATTGTCCGCAGCTTTATTTCTCTCGACTCAACGGGCGCGCAGCCTGAACTCGCCTTTGTAGGACCTGACCTTTACTTCCGGCCCTCCGCCATTCACCTGCGAGCGATGTGTGCGGTCGCGAAAGTTCGATGTTCGTACATATCGTGCGAAATCGCTATCTGGGTCGCCGCCGCGTCGTCCCAGGTCGGTAGACAGATCGAAGCGGCTGTCGCGCGGCATCCGCAGATCGATGCTGCCCTTGTACGTGTCGATCCGGACCGGCGCGGTGACCGCGGCGAACTCGGCGCGGATATCTCCTTTGTAGGTGTTCACCAGCAGCCCGCCGGCATGGTTCCTCAACTGGAGCGAGCCCTTGTAGGTTTCGACCTGCAAGTCGGCCGCGAGATCGTTAACCTCGCTCTCGGATTTGTAGTCCTTGATCCGCAGGCTCGCCGTTTGCGGCATGTGGATCGTGTAGCGATATAAGGGCGCGACACCGTCCAGGAAGAATGTCCATTGATTGTCGCTGGTCATTCTGATATCGGACCGCGACGCGTCAAAGCGGACGTCGGCGTGGGTCACGCTCTGCGCGAATACGTCACCGTCTTCCTCAATCCGCACGTCGACGTCGACCTCATTCCGGTCCCACGTAGAGACATGAATCGATCCTTTGTAGGTGTCGATGGTTACGTGCCCGCGGCTGTCCAGGGGGAAAGTTCGGTGGATATCCTTCGAGTCGGCGGCACTCAGGATGCCGGCGGCGGTTGCGATGAAAACCAAGCAGCGGAAGAGCATGTCTAACGATACTCGCTACGCGGCCGGAGGTTACCGGATTTTCGACCAACGGCCGTTCCCGACCGGTGAGCGGCGAATTACCAGACTCCCGGAATCAGGGCCTTGACTTCGCGGCGATACTGCTCGTACTCCGGCCCAAACTGCTCAATCAGAAAGTGTTCTTCGAGCCGGCCTTTGTAGCCCCAGCAGAGGACCACCAGCGCAGTGGAAATCAGTCCAGCCACCTGGCCAAAGACAATCGCTGTGCCCAGAGTCGCCAGCATGAACCCCGCGTAGATCGGATGCCGAACCACTGCATAGGGTCCCTTACGAATTACCTTGTGGCCTTCCTGCACGGTAATCGCGCCGCCCCAGTTGCGGCCGATGGCAATGCGCGCCCACAGAGCGAAGCCCAGCCCGGCCACGGTCAGCGCCAGTCCGCTGTAGGCTGCCGCGGGTCCCAGGGGAATGAATCGCTCCGCCAATATGCCGGGCCGGAAGTTCTGATTGAATAGCATGAACCAGGCAAGCATAACGCCCCACACTAAGAGTCGAGCGCGCGCGTCGGACTTGGAGCGGACGGTGTCCTTCACAGTGAGGCCACTAATGGCCCAGATGATGAAGATCGCGAGCCACATGGGGCCGACGATATCGGGCACGCGCGTCCACATAGGAGTTTCCTAAGTGTATTAAATCGCGCGGCCCGGATCTCGGCGGTAACTGAAGGTCACTTCTGATCGGCAAACTGCATCCCGTGCTTGCGCATGATCGCCACGCCGTGCGCGATTTCTTCCGGAGTCGGCGGCCGGAAGTCGCCCGGAGTCACCGGAACGCCGGCTTCGTCGAAGAAGGCTGCCAGATCCGCCCGGAAAAGAACCAGCGTGCGCGCGACGGAATCGCCGGTATTGCGGAAGCCGTGCATGTTGCCGCCCGGGATGTGAAAGTAATCGCCCGGACCGGCAGCCAGCCACTCCACGCCCCCCGGCCCCAGGCGTCCGAACTCTACTCGGCCTTCCAGAACCTGGAACGTCTCAGGCGAAGCGTGGTTGTGCAGGGGGACGCCCGTGCCAGGAGGAACCAGATTCTCGATTGCGGCGTAACTGCCGCCGGTGTCCTCCGCGCGTACCTTCCAATCGCAATGGATGCCCAGGATGTTGAGCGTCGGCTGTTCGCCGGGCTGGATCAACCGGGCCGTGTCTTCGGATACAAATTGCTCTGTCATGATACCTCCTTGGATTTTCGTCGAGCCGTTTTTGCCTCGCTTCGCGCCGCGTTCAGAAGGGCTTCCAGAGTCCATACCGCGGCCTCCTGCGCGTCTGGTCCGGTGAGTCCGCCCCGATCCCGCAACGTTTGCCAGAAGTTGCCGCTGTAAAGCGTCAGGAAGACCGCGACGATTTGCGCTTGCCGGCGAGGTGTGAGTCCGCTGAGCACCTGGGACAGGCTTTTCGTCAAATCCCCCCGCCCCCGGATGGCGCCCGTCTTGCGGACTTCCATACCGATCGAGGAATTGAGGACCGCGCGGACCAGCGCCTCATTGTCCTCGAACTGTTGGAACATGCCGCGGATGAACGGGACCACTTCATCTTCCGAGGTGGGCATGCGGATGCCAGTTGCAGCGCGCAGACGCTCCCAGAGCGCCTGCAACAGCTCGGCGCGGCTGGGAAAATGGCGGTACACGGTGCGCGCCCCCATGCCGGCCTTCCTGGCGATGGCCTCATGGGAAAACGGGTCGTTGGGATGCCGGGTCAGCATTTCGAAGGCGACATCCAGGATCTGCTCGCGCGTGGCGGTAGCCTGTCGGTCGCGAAGATTGGTTGGCTGCGGGCTCGACATGACAGTATACTGCCATAAGGGCAGTTAACTGTCAATAGGCATGTAGGCTCGTGGTTGCGCTCGGTAGGCGCGGCGGGACTTCAAGGATCGAAACTGGTGCGGCGCTCGGCCATGACCGCTTGCATATAATGGCCGTGGCGGAGGTGAGTAATGAAGCTGCTCGCGTTGGGCGCGATTGCGGTCCTATCCCTTGCGGTCTTGATCGGCCAGGACCTTAAGCAGGCCGTCAGGACCGATCTTACATGCATTGAGAATATGTCCATCCTGCAGTATGACGGCGGAGCCTGGGTAGCGCATTTCAGTGGCAATGCGCGGGTATTGATAAACGTCGGCGCTGACGGTGCACCGGTCGCCGTTGAAGTCCAGACTCCCTCTCAACAGCTTCCGGCCAAGCAACTCGCGGCATGGTTGAGGGAGTCGTTCAAAGATGCAAAGTTCTCTAGTCGATGTGCAGGCCAAACCCTAGAGGTCAATTTCATATATGAACTGCGGGGCGAGCCGGCACCCGCGCCGCATAACAAGACCCGTTTGAAGAATGTAAACACGTTTGAGGTTGTGGCAAATCCTCCAATTGCCATAATTCCGCAGCCGTCGGTCTCTACTGAACAGAACCGATAGACTGGTGACAGGTGCGCATCTTTATCTCCGCGGGCGAAGCTTCCGGGGATTTGTACGCCTCCAGGCTCGTGGAGGTCCTGAAAACCCGCTATCCCGAAGCTGAGTTCTTCGGATGCGCCGGGCCCCGAATGCAGGCCGCCGGAGTGCGGCCCGTAGTGGACCAGCGGTCGCTGGCGGTGGTCGGCATCATTGAAGTGATCCCGCACATCCCGCGCATCTTACTTGAATTGAAGAAGCTCGTCCGGGCCTGCGCGACCGAGCCGCCCGACGTCGCGATCCTCACCGATTCGCCCAGCTTTCATCTTCCTCTCGCACGAAAACTGAAGCGGCAGGGCGTGACCATCGTCTACTTAGTGGCGCCGCAGGCCTGGGCGTGGAAACAGGGCAGAGTCAAGACCATGCGCGCGACGCTCACCCGTCTTCTCTGTATCTTCCCCTTTGAGGAGGAGTTTTTCCGGAAGCACGACGTTCCGACCACCTATATCGGACATCCTTTGTCGCGTCTGGCGAAGCCCAAACTCACGCGCGCCGAGTTCTGTTCGAAGCTGGGTATCGCGGAAGTCTCACGAGACAATGCTTCAAAGATCATCGCCTTACTACCGGGAAGCCGGCACGGCGAGTTGGCGCGGCACCTGCCCATATTGCTCGAAGCCGTCAAGCTCATACGCCAGAGGCATTCCGTGACCTTCGTGCTCCCGCTTCCCGCTGGTTTCGGCCTTGAAAATACAAGATTTTGGAAACCCGTTCAGGCCGAATCCATCAAAGTAATCGAGGGACATACCTGGGATGCGCTGGCCCAAGCAGAGTTGGCGCTGGCGGCGAGCGGGACCGTGACCATCGAGGGCGCTATGTTGGGGACGCCGATGGTGACCTTTTACCGGGTAAACGCGTTAAGTTGGTACTTGCAGAGATGGCGTGTGCGAACGCCTTTTTTGACCATGGTAAACCTGGTAGGAGGGCGGCAGGTGGTTCCCGAGTTGATCCAGGACCAGATGACCGCCGATCGAATCGCGGCCGAGGCGTTGAAGCTGTTAGAGGACGCGGACGCGATGCAAAGTATGCGTGCAGGTTTAGCGGAAGTTGCGGGGAAATTGGGGAGCGAGCGGGATCCGATGGAAATCGCGGCCGACTGGGTGGAGAAGGTCATAAGCGGAGATAGAGTTCATGCTGTGTAGGTTTTTTTGTTCGGTGGCGTTAACCTCGGCGATCGTGTTCGGACAAGGGCTGGCGCAGAGCCAGTCGCAACGTCCACGCCTGGACGTGGACAACTACACGATTGACGCGCAGGTGGATCCGGCGGGACAGACGATTCGCGCCACGGCCAAGGTCCGTTTCACGCCCCTGGACGACGCTACCAGCCTTTCTTTCGAGCTCAATAACGCCCTGACTCTGGATAGCGTCACCGACGATGCCGGCCGGCAGGTGCCCGCCTCGCGCGTCGCGCAGGATATGACTGTCCGGCTGAGCCTGGCTGAGCCGATGACGAAGGGCAAGCCGGCTACTCTGACGTTTGTTTATGGCGGCAAGCTGACGGGGGCGGAAGAATCGCCCGTCTGGGGCATTAAGTTCGCCGCGATTCACCCGGACGTGGCGTACTTCATGTATCCGGCTCGATGGTTCCCGGTGAACGATTACACGGCGGACCGATTCACCGCCGACTTGAAGGTAACCGTGCCCTCTGGGTTCAAGGTTATCGGCAGCGGAGTGGAGACTGCCGATCTGGCCGCGGACGGCAAGACTGCCGTGCGGTTCCAGCTAACGACGCCGTCGTTTCCCGGAAGCTTCGCGGTGGTCAAGGGCGATCCGACCATCATCGCGTCCGGTGGGATCAATACTACGCTGTACTTCCGGGAGCGGAAGGACATGGCCGGCGCCTACGGGCAAGAGATCGGACGCGCGATGGAATTCCTGAGCGGCGTGTACGGACCGCTGCCTAACCGGAACCTGATGGTGATCGAAACCGAAGCGGGCACGCCCAACGGCTACTCTGCGCCGGGAATCCTGTTCCTGTCGCCGCGGGGAATCGGCTCGGAAGTGAACACCAAGCTGCTGGCGAACCAAATCTCCCAGCAATGGTGGGGAGTGCAGGTTTCGCCCACGACGCGCAATCACATGTGGATCCAGAACGGAATGGCGCGCTATTCCGAGCTGCTGTACACCGAAAACATCAGCGGCGCGGGAGCCTTGGAAGACCAGGTTCACGATACTTATGTCGAAGCGCTGACGGTGGAGCAGCCTCCTCTGATGCAATCGGCGCGGCTGGAGGATTATTCCCCGGAATTCTGGGCGGCTACCGCGGGCAAAGGCGCGGCGGTGCTGCACATGCTGCGCTCGCTCATAGGCGATGAGAATTTCTTTAAGGCGCTGAAGACCGTGCAGGAGCGCTACGCGGGCAAATCGATCAATACCGCGGATTTCCAGAAGGTGGTTGAAGAAGTGTCCGGCCAGAGTCTCAATTACTTCTTCCTGCAATGGATTGAATCGAGCGGCGCGCCGGAATTCAAGATGGAATGGACCATGTTCCGGGTCGGCTCCAAGGGATTCCGCGTGAATGGCAAGATCTCGCAGGACCTGGACACGTTCCGCATGCCGGTGACGCTGCGCATCGATACCGAAGGTAATCCCGAGGAGAAGAAGATCGAAGTAGCTGGAACATCTACCGATTTTGCCGTGGAGACGTTCGGCAAGCCCAAGAACGTGGTCCTGGATCCCAAGGGCCAGCTCCTGCGCTATGACAACGACATGCGCGTGGCGGTCGCCATCAAGCGCGGTGAGCAGTTCATGGAGGTCGCCGAGTATGTCGAGGCGCTCAATGAATACAAGAAGGCGCTGGACGTCAAGCGCAATAGCTCCCTGGCGCATTACCGCACGGCCGATGCTTACTTCGTGCAGGGCAACTATCAGGCCGCGGCCAATGAGTATCGCGAGGCTCTTTCGGGCGACGTGCAGCCCAAGTGGACCGAGGTGTGGGCGCACATCAATCTGGGCAAGAT
The DNA here is from genome assembly GCA_036003585.1 of Bryobacteraceae bacterium. Classification (GTDB taxonomy): domain Bacteria; phylum Acidobacteriota; class Terriglobia; order Bryobacterales; family Bryobacteraceae; genus Palsa-187. The sequence continues at coordinate 22,105 of DASYSG010000090.1, forward strand.
CTACGACATCACCGACCAGCGGGAACGCGCGGTGAACGAATACAAGCTCGCGCAGCGCACCAAGGACAACACCCAGGGCGCGCTCGAAGAAGCCCAGAAGTACATCAACGCGAAGTTCGAGCGTCCCCGGAACACCAACAACTAGCTCACGTTTCGTGCTAGCCGGGCGATGGCGCGATCGTGGATACGCGGCATCAGCAGGAATGCGCTGATCGCGCCGATTCCCGCCATGCACATGTCTTCCTGCGTATCCCACGGATCGCCCTGGGTGCCGAGGAACGCGTCAGCGGAGGAGCCGAGCGATACCGCGGTGACCCACTCGAATAACTCATAAAGCGCGCTGATTCCCAAACATCCAAAGATCACGATGGCGACCAGCCATGGTCCGGGCCGGACAATCTTTTTGCGCAGAAAAACTTCTCGGGCGGCGATAGCCGGCACGAATCCCTGAAAGAAGTGGCCGATGCGGTCGTAGTGGTTTCGAGTGAAGTGAAAGACCTGCTCCATCCAGAATCCCAGGGGAACGCGCGCGTAGGTGTAATGCCCGCCGACCATCAGGATGAGCGAGTGCACAAAGATCAGGCCATAGAGCAGATTCGTCAGCGGGAAGCGTCTGTAGGTGATGGCCAGGACGGCGACGCCGATCACCGCCGGAAATACTTCGAGTATCCAGGTGAACGGATCGTACGCGTGATATGCGGAAATCGCCAGAGCAATCGCCCACAGAGCTAGCAGCGCAGAATGAGCGGGATCAATGGACTTCTTAGTGTCCTTGGGCTTCAAGGAACCGCTCCGCTTCGATGGCCGCCATGCACCCGGCGCCCGAAGCTGTGATGGCCTGGCGATAGACTCGATCCTGGACGTCGCCCGCATGGAACACGCCCGGGATGTTGGTGCGCGCGCCTCCGTGCGAAACGATGTAGCCGTCGGCATCCAGGTCGATCTGTCCGACGAAAGGCTTGGTATTGGGGATATGTCCGATCGCCACGAAGAAGCCGCTGACATCCTGCTCCCAGATCTTGCCCGTCTTCAGGTCGTGAAGTTTGACGCTGGTGACGGTGTTCTTGCTGACGTCGTTAATATCCTCGACTACGGTGTTGGGCAGCCACTTGATCTTGGGATTCGCGCGGGCGCGATCCAGCATGATTTTCGACGCGCGAAAGTCTTCACGGCGGTGGACCACGGTGATCTCCGCGCCAAAGCGCGTCAGGAAGTTGGCCTCTTCCATTGCCGAATCGCCGCCGCCGACGACCATGATCTTGCCGTCGCGGTGAAACGCCCCGTCGCAAGTGGCACACGAAGAGACGCCGTGGCCGATCAGCTTCTGCTCATTCGGCAGGCCCAGCCAGCGGGCTGAGGCGCCCGAGGCGATGATCAAAGAGCGCGCCTCAAGCCACGTGCCATCCACATTGATCCTGAACGGCCGCGTGGAAACATCGGCTTCCGCGACGGTGCCCCACATATACTCGGCTCCAAAGCGCTCAGCCTGCTTCTTCATGTTCTCCACCAGGTCGGGGCCTTGAATGCCTTCGGGAAAGCCCGGAAAATTCTCGACCTCGGTGGTGACCGACAGCTGGCCGCCCGGTTCGTGGCCGATGACGACCAGAGGCTTAAGTCCGGCTCGGGCGGTATAGATCGCGGCGGTATTTCCGGCGCAGCCGGAGCCCAGGATAATTACATTGTGCATTTGGATTTATGGTAACAAGCGGTGTATCCGCTTTATGTTAGATGTGCCGGGCGCCCAAAGGACTCACGGCGGCCTGGTCGGGCTGCTCCTGTTTGGCGGGCAAGGGCATTTTCCGCAGTGCGAAGGCGATGAAGGCGGAGATCAACGCCAGTATTGCGCTTCCATAAAAAACCGCATTCCATGATCCGGTGCGTTCGAAAAGCAGCGCGGCGATCCCGCCCCCGATGATGGACGCGACACCCTTAGTGCTGTACATGAAGCTGTAGTTGGAACTCGCGTTCTTCGCGCCGAAGAAATCGGCGGTGACGGAAGGGAAGATCGAGTACACCTCGCCCCAGGTGAAGAACACCAGCGCCAGAGAAATGATAAAAAGCGGCCCGGAAAGTTTCCCGACGGTCAGCACGCTCGCGAGAAACAGCGATTGCAGCAGGAACGCGATGATCATAGTTCGTTCGCGGCCCAGATGGTCGGAGACCCAGCCCCAGAAGAAACGTCCGGCTCCGTTCGCAACCGCGTTAAGCGACAGGGCCGTGGTGATGAATGCGCTACCGATCCCGAGACTCTTCCCGACGGCGGACGCGTTCGCCGTGACCATCAGCCCGCCCACGCCCATCATCAACATGGTCAGATAGAGAACGTAGAACTGGGGGGTGTGGAGCATTTCGAGGGAGTTGAAATTTTGGCCATGGCTGCGAGCTTTGGGCTTCGCCACAGTGGCGGCCACTGCGGGTGGAATCCCGGCTCCGCCTACCACCTGAGCCGCCACAATAATCAGCACTCCCTGAACGATTCCGGTGTACAGAAAAGCCGCGCGATAATCCTGCACCCGGATGATGTAGGACATCACCGGAATGAACAGGCTGGCGCCCGCGCCGAATCCCGCGGCGATCGTGCCCGCGGCCAATCCGCGTTTATCGGGAAACCACTTGAGCGCGACGCCGATGCATCCGCAGTAAACCATGGCCGCGCCGAGCCCCGCCAGTGCGTACGACGCGTACAACCAGGTAAGTGTGGGAGCCTGTCCCAATCCGGCCCAACCCACGCCGCAGAAGACGCCGGCGATGGTCATGAGGAGGCGCGGACCGCGCTTATCGATCATCCATCCGCATAGAGACATGGCCCAGGTCTCGAGCGCGATGAAGAGCGTCCAGCCCCACTGGACTTCGGAAAGCTTCCAGCCGGTGGCTTTCGTCAGCGGACCCGTGAACAGAGTCCAGCCATACTGCAGGTTGGCGATCATGATCATCGCGGTGACGGCCGCGCCCAGTCGGATCCAGCGGTTCACGGTCTTGCTCTCCTAGCTTTCGACAACATTGTCTTTACAAGCTCTGTACAAGGATACACATACCCTCAGGTACAGGTGCATACAAGCTATCTGGTATTGTTTCATGGCCTCCAGGCGAAGCCATCACGAGGGCTAAGACCCTTAGCCGAGGAGCACGCCCGGCGCAAGGCCGCCCGATTGCGCGAGCTCGCCGCCACTGATCTTCTTGCCGTCTTCGAATTTCGCCCGCAGCACTTCGATCGTCCCACCCTGGGCGACGACCTTGAAGGTCTGCGCTGTCACGTCCGTGACTTCGCCGATCTTTCCAGGCACGTCGGCGAAACGACGGAAAAGAGCCTTGCGGGCGTCGAAAATCTGGAGCTTCTTGCCGTTGAATGTAGTCCACGCGCCCGGCGCCGGATTGCAACCGCGAATCAGGTTGTACACGTGATCGATGGGCTTGGCCCAGTCAATCTTCGCTTCCGCTGTGCGGCACCAGCCCTCGTAGCTCGCACGCGATTCGTCCTGCACGGTCTCGGTATGCTTGCCGGCCACCACGAGATCCGCGGCCTCCAGCATCGCCTGCACGCCCATCGGGAACAGGCGATCGAAATAGACCGTGCCCAGCGTATCGTCCGGACTGATCGGCGTTTTCTTCTGAAGAACCACAGCGCCTTCGTCCAGCCCGTCTGACGGACGAAAGATAGTCAGCCCGGTTTCCGTATCGCCCTTGATGATCGGCCAGTTGATGGAACTCGGTCCGCGATATTTCGGCAGCAGCGACGGATGATACTGTATCGTGCCGTGCTTCGGAATCTTCACGAAATCCTGCGGCGCGAACTGCAACACGAACGCCATGATTCCGATATCGGCGCCGGCGTCCTGCATGGCCTTGGCGGCTTCCGGGTCCCGCAGCGACTTGAACTGGTGGACTTTCAGGCCCTTTTCCTGCGCGGCGGCACGCAGCGCGTCGGGCCGGGCGCCTTCCTTTTCTGGAGCGCAGAAAACCGCGCCGATTTGGTCGCCGCGAGAGAGAAACGCTTCGAGTACACCCTTCCCGAAATCCTGCTGCCCGATGATGGCGATCTTCATTTCGCTTGTGTTTTGGGCGGCAGTGAAAACGCGCCCGCTGCTTTTTTCGCCGCGATGTCGGCGTCGCTAAACCCGAGAACTTCTTTCAATATCTCGTCGGTATGCTCGCCGAGCGTCGGCGACCGCTCGATCTTCGCGGGCGATGCCGAAAGCTTGATCGGCATGCCGACGTTGAACCACTTGCCGCGCTGCGGATGGTCGAGCTCGACATACATCTCGCGCCCCTTCACGTGCACGTCATTCGCCAGATCCTCGGTCGACATGATCGGGCCGCAGGGCACGTCGAGGTCGTTCAGGATCACCATGAACTCCCGCTTGGTGTACTTCGACGCAAACTGTTCCAGCAGCTTCCAAACGTCGTTCTGATTCTTGCGGCGATCGCCGATCTTGAGATAGCGCGGATCGGTCGCCAGTTCGGGTTGCCCGACGTCCGGTCCGACACGCTTGGCAAGTCCGTCCCACACCGCTTCCTGGATGACCACGTAGAGGTAGTCGTTCGGCCCGCCGGGCTTGCACTTAATCGCGTTGCCGAGCTGGCCGCCGCCGGAATCGTTCCCGGCGCGAGGCGTGGCCTTCAAGTCCTTGGTCGGCACGGAGTACTCCGACAATTCCTGCCGCGTCAGCCGCTGGTGATCGCGCCACTTCACGCGGCACAGGTTCATCACACCGTCCATCATGGCGACTTCGACGTATTGGCCTTCGCCGGTGCGATCGCGCTGGTGCAGCGCCGCCAAAAGCCCGATCGCAAGATGCAAGCCGGTTCCTGTGTCGCCGATCTGCGCGCCGGTGACGTACGGCGGCCCTTCCGGAATTCCTGTGGTGCTCATCGCGCCGCCCATGGCTTGCGCGACGTTTTCATACGCCTTGAAGTCGGCATACGGGCCCGACGAGCCGAATCCCTTGATCGAGCCCATCACCACCCGCGGATTGATTTCGTGGATTTTCTCCCAAGGGAATCCTAGCCGGTCGAGCACGCCGGGCCCGAAATTCTCCATGATGATGTCGCTCTTCTTCAGCAGCTCGACGAATACGGCCTTGCCGTCGGGCGACTTCATGTTGACCGTTATCGAGCGCTTGTTGCAGTTCAGCATGGTGAAATACAGGCTGTCCGCGTTGGGCACGTCGCGCAACTGGCCGCGGGTCGCATCGCCGGCGGGCGATTCGAACTTGATCACATCCGCACCCAGCCACGCGAGCAGTTGCGAGCAGGTCGGCCCTGCCTGCACGTGCGTCATGTCGAGGATGCGGACTCCCTTGAGTGCTTCCATCTTATGTGTAGGTCTCCTTGACTAAATCGCACCGGATTACAGGATGGTGCGAAGTCCACGCCTGTTTGCAATCTTTCATAGTAACCGAACTCACGAATCGGCTTAAAGCAGCGGTTAAGGCCAGTTTTGGGCGCCATGGTAGACCCGGACGACCTCGACGGCTCCCTGGCGAATGCGATACACGGCAATCCATGGAAGAGACGCGACAACCAACTCGCGCGTGCCTGCGATTCGTCCGGCTCGGCCTCGCTCCGGAAATGTACTGAGCGCGCCGGCGGCGTCGACAATCACCGCCGCGACTTTCCGCGCAACATCTGGATTGTCACGTTGGATGTACCGGACAATGCGTTCGAGATCGTCAGTCGCCTCGGGCGACCAGCGCACCTCCATCAGGATTCGAGCAGGCTTTCCATGCGCCGCTTTACTTCCTGATGACTGATGAATTCTCCTCGATCCAGCGAAGCCAGCCCCTTCTCCACGGCTTCGATGAAGCGCTCTTCGTGCTCCAAGAGGTGGCTGATCGCTTCCTGCGCCAGAGCTTGCGTGTTTCTTCCGGTCCGGTGCGCGATGCGCCGAAGTTGAGCTTCCTGTTCCGGCGAGAGGGTCACTTCCATGTTTTTAGGCTATGGAGAATAACGTCCTATGTCAACGTTGCGGCTACTTGTACATGGTCTGGTTCGACGTGCCCGACGAATACACATCGCGATTGATCACGACATCCACCAGCGCCGGCAGTCCCGAATCGCGAGCCTTCTCAAGCGCGGGCCGTATGTCTTCGGGCTTGGTCACGCGGATGCCGAACCCGCCCATCGCCTGGGCGAGATGGTCGAAGCGCACATCGCCGACGACGTTACCGATATCGCCGCGGCCCGGATACTTGCGCTCCTGGCCGAAGCGGATCTGGTTCCACGACGAGTTATTGCCGATCACGCCCACAAACGGCAGCTTGCGATGCACCATGGTGATGAAATCGAAGCCTGTCAGGGTGAACGAGCAATCGCCGTATAGCACCACGACATCGCGCTTGGGCTGCGCGAGCTTCGACGCCATCGCAAATCCGGTGCCGACGCCCAGTGTGCCGAGCGGGCCTGGGTCCATCCACCCTCCGGGCTTGTGGGGACGCACGATGGAGCCCGAGAACGTGACGATGTCGCCGCCGTCGCCGATGTAAACCGTGTCCTCCTGGAGGAATTCGTTGATCTCGTGGCACAGCCGCACGGGGTGGATCGGAACTTCGTTCGCCGCGATGATCTTGTCGTTTTTGCCCTGCGCCTTGGCCTCGTCCTCGCGCAGCATCTGGAGGAACGGATCGTGCTTGCGCGCCGTATCGCCGGGAGAAGCCTCGCACATGGCATTTACGATAGTGCGGAGGTTCCCTACTAATCCAAAGTCGAAATCGCGGTTGTTGCCGACGTTCTTGTAATCCATGTCCATGATGATGATCTTGGCTTTTGGATTGAGGCGGCGGCCGTAGCCCATGCGGAAATCGAGCGGCGTGCCCGCCAGCAGGATCACGTCGGCATTATCGAACGCGGTTTTGCGTGACGGCATGAACGCGTGCGAATGGTTGCGCGGCAGCGTCCCGCGAGCCGACCCGTTCACGTAAATCGGAATGTTGAAATGCTTGGAGAACCGGTCGATCGCATCGTGCGCGCGGCAGGTGCGGGCTTGCGTGCCGAATAGAGCCACCGGCCGCTCGGCTTTGGCCAGCAAGTCTGCCACTTGCTCCACGATCTTCGGATCGCCAATGAAATCGGGCGCTCCGCCGTCGGAGCCTTTCACGCGGTAGTTCTTGGGATAACGAACTTTGGCCGCCTCGACCTTGCCGTCCATCACGTCGTGCGGGATTTCGAGGAAGCCCGGCCCGGGCGCGCCGTTGTACATTTCGCGGAACGCGATTCCCATCATCTCTGCCGTGCGCTCGGTGGTCATCACCAGCGACGCGAACTTGCTGATGGGCGTCATCATTTCGGTGTGGCGCAACTCCTGCAATCCGCCCATGCGATATTGCTTCAGGGGCGAATTGCCTCCGATCAGCAGCATCGGGCTCTCGGCGCGATAGGCGTTCGCCATGCCGGTCACGGCGTCCGTAGTGCCAGGACCGGCGGTAACCACGGCACATCCCAGTCCGGTGATGCGTGCATAGGCATCGGCGGCGTGCGCGGCGACTTGTTCGTGACGAACGTCGACGATCTGGATGCCTTCATCGATGCAGCCGTTATAAATATCGACGATGTGCCCGCCGGAAATGGTGAAGATGTGCTCAATGCCTTCCTGCTTGAGCATCTTGGCGACGATCTGGCCGGCCGAGATCATCTCCGGGACGGCTTCGGTTTTCACATCCGTGACGGGTTTAGTTGCGGTTTCCATAAAATCTCCTGAGTGTTGGGGGCAACTGACGATGTTAACAAATTCCTGGAAACCGCCTGAAAGTTAGGCAGGTCCCAGACCTGCGGCTTGCCCGTAAGCGGGGGCTGGAGCCCCAGTTATGGTTATGCGCGGCTCGCGTTGGCCAGTTCCCGATACCGATATGCGGCGGTGCTCGCGCTTTCCGCTACTTCGGATTCGCTCAGGTAGCGAAGTGGCGCCGAAGGACCAATGCGTTGGACGACCTGTGCCAACCCGCTGAGCATCGCGATTTCCGCCGGCGTCATGCCTTTGCTGATTACGACTCCCAGTTCTTTGACCATCAGAAACGGCCGGCCGGTGTAATCCCGCAGACCGCGCATCACGTCCGCGGCGAGCACAGCGTGGAATAATTCGGGCGTACGCGCGTCCGAAAACATCGCCTGGCAAGGATAGAGAAAACCGCCGTTCAGGAGCTTCCTCGATACCGGATCGGTTGCCAGCGCGTGGATGGCGTCGTCGTCGGGCAGGTCCCAAGCCGAATCGGCCGTCAGCTCCGCAAGCAGAGCGTAGTCCGCGGGATGCGCTTCGCGCGCCGGAATTGCCAGCCGCTGCTCGATTTCAGCGAGGAGTTGCCGGGTGGACTGGCAGTCTTCGCCGCCCAACACCAGCCCATGGTTTCCCAGTACCAGCACGTCCGTTTCCGGGCGCGCTGAAAGCGCCTTTTCAATTTGGCGGGCTAGCGGGAGACCCGAAGTCACATAGGGAATCCACTGCCATCGCAGGCCGTCCAAGCGCGGCTCCAGTTGAGCGATCGCGTCCTCCCGAACCGCCCACGCGATGGTGTTGACGGAATGCACGTGCAGAACGACACGATGCGGCAGGGTTACGTGCATGGCCGTCTCGATGGACGCGTTCGGATACAGGTCCGCCGGATCGAGATTCTGCCGGATGCTCGCGTGCGCCCCCGCCAGATCCAGGGGGATCAGGATCTTCCCGCCGGTTGCGTCGGCCATCCATTTGCCCGATGCCTTGATCCACAATGCGCCATCGAGCTTCATCGAAATGTTTCCGGTGCTGGCCTGCGTGAGCAGCGGATTGCGGCCCACCCGGCCCGCCAACTCCAGCAGCACGCCCAGGTCCTGGTTCACCGCAACGTTCTTGATCATGCCCTGATCCATAGTGACGCTTTTAAGACAGCCGCTCCTTTAAGGCAAAACCCGCAGCCTTTCCGAAATCGGCGGCGGATCCTGAGTCCGCTTGGCCCGCATCTGCCCGATTTTCACCGATGTCTTGAAGATCGCCCCCACCGGAATGAATCCTACCAGTTTATGCGCAGCCACGGCAGCAAGTCCCATGGAGGCGATACACCCACAGGAAGCGCAATCCGGCTTGCCGCCGAACTGGCAGGGTACGATCCTGGTTTCGAGGTCTGCCGAGATCGTCTGCGTGGTGAGCGCGAACACGCATTCCTCGGGACTGTGGGGCGGGGCGGCGAACTGCCGGATCATGCCTTCCGGCATGTCCAGTTTGGGGAATTGCCTGCGCAATTCGAGCATGTCCGCGATGGCCTGACGACGCTCCTGCGCCGTGAGCATTTCGGGGAGCTGATCGCCCACCTGCGGCGTGAACAAGCTGAACCAGACTTTGTGGATTTCGTCGCGCGGATGCCAGAACTCCAGAAACTCGCGCAAGTAACCTGGCCGCTTCATCATCTGGCCGGTAACCGTGCAATGGATCGTGATTTTGCTGTCCGCGATGTTCTTCAGAATGCGATCGTACGTGGCCGGGGCGCGCCGGATGTCGTGCTCGGGCTGCAAGCCGTCGATCGATACCACGACGTTCACCTTTGGAAGTGTGGCCCATGCCGCCGCTGGAGGCCGAAAGGCACTGGTCACAATCTGGACGTGGATGCCCCGATCCAGCAGGAGAGGAACCATCGTTTCGAGCTCGCGATAGCGGACCAGCGGGTCGCCTCCCACCAGCGACAGATGCAAGGGCCGCAGCCGATCGACCACCTCCAGCACGCCGTCAATCAGTTCCTGCCCCTTACGGTCGCGCAGGCCGCGCAACGTAACGCCGCCGCCGAGATGCCCATCCTCGTACGCGTAGCAGCCCGGGCAACGCAGCGGACACTCGCGAGTGATTTCGATGGATAGGGAGGGCCGCTCCCCTTTCAAAATCCTGCCCCAGGCCTTTACAATCTCCGAAGTCTTCACGCGGATCCTTTTCCTGTCTCTTGGGAGTTCGGCCCCCCCTGCCTCGGTCGCTTATGCAGAGGACTGCTGCCCAGACTTAATCGTTTCAAATACTTCAGGCGCCGGGCCGGCGTGTTGAGGATCGGCCGCGGTTCCCTACTCGTAGCGTAGCGCTTCGATGGGATTGATGCGCGAAGCCTTCACCGCCGGGTATACGCCGAACAACACGCCAACGGCAACCGATACCCCGAAGGCCACCACCACGGACACCGTGGTCACAATGGTCTTCCACTCGGCCGTGCGCGCGATCAGCCACGCCAGGAAGAAGCCGAACCCAATCCCCAGCAGGCCTCCGCCCGCCGAAATCAGCACCGACTCGGTCAGGAACTGGCGCACGATATCGAGCCTTCTGGCGCCGACGGAGCGCCGGATGCCGATCTCGCGCGTTCGCTCCAGCACGGTCGCCAGGACGATGTTCATGATCCCGATGCCGCCCACCAGAAGGGAGATGGCCGCGATCGCCACCATCACGTAGGTGAATATTTTCTGCGTGCGCTGCTGCTGGGCGAGCAGCGCGGCCGGAATGGTCACGATGAAATCCTGGGTATCGTGATGCGTGGAGTTCAGCACCGCCGTGACCACCTTGGCCACTTCGATACTGTCCGCTTCCGGGCGCATGCGCAGCTCGATGCCATCGAGCTCGTCGCGCATATTCGCGCTGCGATCCCAGAAACGGTATTGGAAGGTGTTGAGGGGAATGTAAACGATGTTGTTGACGTCCTGCATCGAGCCGCCGCTGCTCTGCGATCCGGCCATGAGCTGTTCTTTCAAGACGCCCACCACTTCGAGCCACGTGTCGTTGACCTTCACGAACTTTCCGATGGCGGGGTCGTAGCCCAGCATGTTGACTTTGGCAGTCTCTCCCAGCACGCACACCAGGGCGCTGCGGTCGTCGTCGGCATCGTCGAAAAACCGGCCCTCGGCGAATTGCAGGCTATGGATGGCGCTGTAGGACGGCCGGACTCCATAAAGCTCGGGCACATCTTTGGACGGCTTCGGCAGCGCCGCGGATGGATGCAGGGTGCGGCGCGCGGACAACAGCTCGATGGAGTCGATATTGGCGCGGAGAATCCGCACGTCGCGTTCCGATAATCCCGGCGACGATCGCCGCCGCTGCTGCAGCTCTTCCTGGCTCATGGCCTGGCGCGAATCGATCAGGATATTGCGCACCCCCAGCTGTTCGATGAAGCGCAGGGATTCCTCGCGCGCTCCCGCGCCGATCGCCATCATGCCGATCACCGAGCCCACGCCGAACACGATCCCGATGGCGGTGAGGAACGTGCGCGTCTTCTGAGCCCGCAGATTTCCGAACGCCTGCCCCAGGTCCGATAGCAGGATCATTTGGCCAGCGCTTTCATCACGCCGCCCGTAGCGCCGGTCTTGGCCGCCTTATTCTGATCGGGATTGGACAGCGCCACCGGCTCGCCCTCGGCCAACCCCGCGATTACGGCCTGGCTTTCGCTGCGGCGTATGAGCTTCACGTCGCGTGAAACGAAGCCTTGGGGTGTTTGCAGGTATACGAACGCGCGCCCGTCGGTCTCAAACAATGCCTGCGAAGGAATCCACAGCGCGTCCTCCAGCGATTCCACGGTGATCTGGATGTTGGACGTCATGCCGGGCCGCAGTTCCGGACCGGTGTCGTCCAGCGCGATGCGGCATTCGAACCGACGGTCCCAGGCCGAACCGGAGGTGCCGCCCAGACTTTTGACGTGGCCGCGGAACTCGCGCCCCGGAATCGCCGCCGCCCGGATCGTGACTCTCTGTCCCGCGTCCAGATGGCCGCGATCGAGCTCGGGAATGCTCGCGCTCACCTCCCAATTGCTCATATCGGGGATCTGCGCCACGGCCTGGCCGCCCCGGGCTGCATCGCCCACCTGAAATTCGGGCAACTGCTGGCCGTAGTACAGCGTGTTCTGATTGCTGTTCAGCTGGATGGCTACGTAACCCGCGGTCTTGGCCTTCAGCACCATCGTGTCGATCTGGCGCTGGGCCTGCTCCGCCAGCACGCGCGATTTTTCAACGGCGGCTTTCTGGATGGCGATACCCGCCTCAGCCGTCGCCTTTTTGTTGGCATAGTCCTTGTCCGCCTGGAGTTTTTTGTTTTTGGCTGCTTCCAGTGCGATTTCATTTTGCTGGGCCGGAACGGCGGCCAGGATCGGATTCTTGCGCACTTCCAGTTCCGCCATCTTGACGTCCGCGGCCGTGGAAAGGGTTTGGTAATGCGCTTCCTCGAGCGATGCCTGCGCGTCGGCCTGCGCTTTGATCACCTGCTGCTCCGCTTCCGCCAGGTCGGCTTGGGCTTCCCGCAAATTGTATTCCTGTGCGGTGGTATCGAACTCCACCACCACGTCTCCGGGCTTGACCAGCTCGCCCGGCTCACGCAGGGACGTGATCGGCAAATCGCCGCCTACCATGGGAGCCGTGAGCACCTCGGAGTTGCCGCCCTGCAACTCGCCGCGCGCCGAAACGGAGATCGTGACTTTGCCTTTTCGTACGCGCGTGGTCGGAATCTCGTTGCGATCTTCAGGAGCCGTCAGTTGGATGACGCGCATGCCGCCCCACGCGAGCGCCGCCACCACCACGATCACCAGTCCGGAAATAAGAATGGCCTTCTTCATTTCCCGATGCTCACTTCTGCGCTTCTTTCTTTTCCGGATCCGATAGCACGACCACAGCTCTTGCCGGGATGCCCGAAACCGCTACCTCATCCGGGTTGCGCGCCAGCAACTGGACCGCCGCCTGGCGGTACGTCCCGCGCTCGGCCAGAAACACCACCGGTTTCCCGTCCCGCGTGAACACGGCCTTGGCCGGAATGCTGATCGCCTTCGGAAGACGGTCGATCACGATGTCCATGCCGCCGTTCATTCCCGGCCGCAGCCGCGAGTCGGGATTCGGGAGCGCCGCGTAGGCGCGAAAACTTCGCGTGGGAGGGTAATCGGTGCTCAGCTCCGCCAGGGGCGAAATCTGCGTGATTCTGGCGGGAATCTCCAGCTCCGGCAAGGCATCCACGCGCACTCGCACGTCCTTTCCCACGCCGATTCGCCCGCGGTCGATTTCCTCCACCTTGGCGTCCATCGCCAGCGAGCTCATGTCGGGGATTTCGGCCAGATTCATTCCGGAATAAACATTGTCCCCGACCTTGAACGGTTTCGCGTTCAGCGGCCCCTGGTTGTAGTTGGATACGAACACCACCACGCCGCCGAGGGGCGCATCGACTTCCATCTGGGCCATGCGCGTCTTGGTCAACTCCACGTCTGCCTTGGCCTGGTCGCGCTGGCGCGTCAGCGACGCCATCCTGGATGCATTGGACGCGGCGTGCGACGCCATGGCGGCTTCCTGGACCTTGAGCTTCTGCTCCGCCACGCTAAGGTCGATACGGGCCTGCTCGGCCTGGATGCGCCCCACGAATTCGTTGGCGGCGGTGCCCAGCCGGGCCTTTTCCACGTTGTAGCGTGCATCCACCAATTCGCTTTGATCGCGGTCGGCGTCGATGCGCACCTGGGCCACCTCCTGATCGAGCGACGCCTGCGATTGTTTGAGCTGGGCTTCTTTCTGAACCAGTTGCTGCTCTACCGTAGTCGAATCGAAGCGGATCACCGGCGCGCCTTTCTCCACCGCTTCGCCGCTGCCGGCCATCCAGGCGATGCGCAGATTCGGCACCACCGGCGCGTAGATCTGTGCCGATCGTCCGGCTCTCAATTCGCCCCGGCAACGGATAATGGCCAGGAACTCGCCTTCGCGGGCCTCGGCCACCGGCAGTTCGCCCGTTCCCTGCGATCCCCGGTATTTGTTCACCCCCACCCAGCCGGCCGCGCTGAGGCCTGCCAGGCCGCCCAGCCACAGCAGCGTGCGGACGCTTCGGCCGAGCGTGCTCACTTGGGGTCTCCGGTGCGGGGTTCGAGAACCACCGCTGCCGAAAGGTCCGGCATCAGCCGCGGATCCGTTTTATCCAGCTTGAATACCGCCGAGAACGTCTTGACCGGGCTGCCCAGCGCCGACGATGCCATAGGGCTGGCGGATTCAAAATGCGCCGGCAAAGCCAGATCGGGATAGGCGTCGAAGTACACTTTCGCCCGCGTCCCGGGCGTCAGCGACGCGCCGTCGGGCTCCCCCACCGAGCAGCGCACCAGCATCGAAGAGGGATCGAAGATGCTCACCAGCGCCTGGCCGCGATACAGTTGATCCCCTTCCTGCGCGTGGCCCATCGAGTTTCCGCGATATACGTTCTGGTGCGCCACCATGCCCGCGATCGGCGCGCGTACTTCCATACGGTCGATGTTGGTCTGGGCCCGGTCCAGGGCCACCTTCTGCCGGTCGCGCTGCAATTCCAGGGTGCGCAGCGCCGCGGCGTCGGACTGATCGTGATACGCGTTGGACTTGGTCAGGCTCTCGACATGCTTCCGGGCCGTGTCCGCCTTGATTTCGTTTTCAAGCTTGGCGATCTCCGCGAGGATGGGCGCTTTTTGCAGATCCAGTTCCGCTTTGCCCAGGTCGCCCTTCGCCTGGGTGAAATCGGAGATTCGCTTTTCCTGATCCGCGTGGTTCTGCGCGATTTTTTGCTCTACCTGGTGGCCGAGGTCTTCATACTTGCCTTTGGCCGCCAGGCCGTTGTCGATCTGCTGGGTCGGATCGAACTCGGCGATCAAATCGCCCTGGTTGACCTGTGAGCCATTGGGAATCAGGTGCGTCAGCGTCAGTTGTCCGCCCTGGCCTAACGTCTGTGGAACGATGACTTTGGAGGAACGGATCGCTTCCACGGTTCCGGTCAGCCGGATCTCGCGCTGGCCGTGGGAGGGTTCCGCGACCATCGTGGACGCGGCCGGCGTTCCAGTGCTATTGGGCATGGCGCGCTCGCACGATACTATCGCCACCGCCGACACCGCTGCCGTCACCAGGAGCGCTAGTTTTCGCACAAAGCCACCTCTTTGAGGGCCTTGGCAATTAGACGCCCGACTTGGGAATTTAGTTGATAGATTTTCACAGAATCCTGGCAGCCATCCTGGAAATCCTTGCATGCATGTTTGCGGACCCCCGGGATGACTGGGGTAAACCACACAAAAGAAAGCCGTATGGGATTTTTAAATCGGTGGAGATGCGGGAATACGCGGTAACCGTCTGGTGGTTTAAGAGGAACACCTTATCGCATTGGGGCGTTCCGGATGCCGATAACACTAGAGATGCCTGGGAGTATCCTCAACGCAACCCTTACGGGACTGCTGACGCTGGCTGGTGTTGTTTCAGGGGCGGACATTCGCGGCACGATTACCATCGAACGAAAGCTCACGCCGCGTAACGTCACGCCCACTGCCGGACTGTACCAGCGAGGCGCGCCGGTCGCTCTTGAGTCCGACGGACACCAGAACGCCCTGGACTACGAGCGCTCTCACGTGATCGTGTATGTGGAAGGCGGTGCGCAGGAAACCGCCGCGCCCATCACCGCGCAAATGGAACAGCAGAACCGCCGGTTCGCGCCCGACCTGGTGGTGATTCCCGCTGGATCCTCGGTCTCTTTCCCCAACTTCGATCCCATATTTCACAACGTGTTCTCCCTCTCCAAGGCCAAAAGTTTCGACCTCGGCAATTACTCCAAGGGCCAGACCCGGATGGTGACCTTTCCCAAGCCGGGGATCGTCGCGGTCTACTGCCATCTGCATCCGAACATGGCCGGGACCATCGTGGTGACACCCAACCAGTGGGGCGTTCGCGTGGACGCCGCGGGCCAGTACACTCTGGCCAACCTGCCGCCCGGAAAATATACCGTCGTGGCCTGGCACAAAACCGGGGGAACCTTTCGCAAGACCGTGGAGGTAACCGCCGGGCAGGATTCGGTTGCCGATTTCTTCGTGCCTCTGGCGGAACTCACGGCTGGGGAAGCGGACAGTCACCCTGACGTTCACGCCGAACATCACGCGGGCCACTGAATGCGGGGCATTCCATGAGATTCGCCACGCGAGCTTTTCTGTGGTCGTTCCTGCCTTTCGCGGCGCTGCTCGCGGGCAGCTTCTGGGCTGTGCGAACCGCAGCGCTCGCCGCTGTACGGGAGGCTTTGCGAACATCGGTGCGCGATAACCAGGTCACCCTAGTGCGGGAGCGCGAGCAGAGTGAGTCGCGTAACGCGCGGATTCTGCGCGTGGCCGCGGAAAACCCCGCCCTGAAAGCCGGGTTGCAGTTGCTGACCACCGAACGCAGCGCCAGAGATGCCGCCCGCCGGACCGTGGAAGACCAGCTCAGCGAGATCTGCGACACCATGGGATTCGATTTCCTGGCCGTATCCGATCCGGCTGGGCAGCCTCTCGCCGGAGTCATTCGGAGAAAAGAAGGATTCGCCCCCCTGGATACCGGATCGCTGCGCCTTCCGGCGACGGGCTTCTTCTCGGCCCAAGGCGGCATCTTCCGGGTAACCTCGGTGAGCATCACGCAAGCGCAGGAGGATGTCGGCACGCTGGCGGTGGGCGAGCGGTTCGACCTGGCCGGCGTGGCGATGCCGGCGGTACTGTTGCACGACGGCAAGGTGATCGGGATAACTGCGGCGGGTGCGAATCCGTCAGCAGCCGAAGCCGCGCTACGGACCTGCTCGCCGGGGGCCGAGTGCGAACTGCGCATCGGCGGAGAAACATATTTGTCCGTGCCTTTGGATGACGCTCCCGCCCAGGGATCCGGCGACGGATTCGCGCTGAGAAGTCTGCGCAGTCTGGATGCCGCCGCAGCGCCCGTCCAGGTTGTGCTTCAGCGCGTGTTCCTGAGCGCCGGGCTGATCACCTTGCTGGTCGCGATCGCGCTGGGCGCGTTCTCCTCCAGGTCCATCGTTCAGCCGCTTGCGGCGGTCGTGACACGTCTGCGCGAAAGCGGCAAAACAGGGGTCCTGCCGGAGTTTTCGACCGATGCGCCCGGCGTTCGCGAAATACGGGAGCTCACCGGCAGCTTCAATCATGCCGCTGCATCTATTCGCGAAGGACAGGACCGGCTGGTGGGGGCTTACGTCGAGTTTGTGAGTTCGCTCGCCAGCGCTCTCGATGCCCGCGATCCTTACACGGCGGGCCACAGCCTGCGCGTCAGCGAATACTCGTGCGCCATCGCCCGGGCGATGAACGTCCCGCCACAGGAGCACGAGCTCATTCGCGTGGGCGCGCTGCTACACGATATCGGCAAGATCGGCATCTCCGACGTGGTGTTGCAGAAACAAGCGCGCCTCACGCCCGAGGAAGAGGCGCTCATCCAGCAGCACCCGGTGATCGGCCGGAAGATCCTCGAATGTGTGCATGGATTCGAGGCCTACCTTCCGGTAGTGGAACTGCATCACGAAAACTGGGACGGCTCCGGGTACCCCAAGGGGCTGAAGGGCGAGGAGACGCCGCGCACCGCCCGCATCGTGAAAGTCGCCGACGCGTATGATGCCATGACGTCGGATCGCCCGTATCGCCGTGGCATGCGGCATGAGGATGCCATCCGCATTCTGGAAAAGCACGCCGGAACGCAGTTCGAGGTTGCCACCGTAGAGGCCTTCCTTACGCTGGGCGATATCCTCCAGCGCCCGCTTGGCGATGAGCCGGTCCGCGATTCTCTTCAGCATCTGGCAGCCGCCATGCGGATGGGATCCGAGTCTTCCGCGCCGGCTCCCGCGGCGGAGGAAAGCCGGGCATGATCCTCAGACTTGGATTGTTATGCGGACTGGCCGCAGTCGTCGTGGCGCAGGAAGCCGACTCGGGATTCGAGCTGCGGTCTACGGTCAGCGCTCAGTCCATGTACTCGCACGACCTGACCGAAAACCCGCGCGGCGGCGCGCCCATGACCGGCGGATTCCAGGCCCTGCTCTATCCCACCTGGAAACTGGACTCGCATTGGGCGATCTCGGGCGCAATCGAGGTGCATTCGCGGCCCTACTTCCCGGAGGAATTCACGACCCAGGGCTACGGCGTCAAGACAAACATTCTGAACGCCAACATCAGCTACTCGCAGTTCTGGGGCAAGGGCTCGATCGTGGTTCGCGCCGGACAGCTTACGTCGGCCTTCGGTTCCTTCCTGCTGCGTTACGACCCGTCGAGCAACCCCCTCACAGGCGTGCCCGCCGGCTACGGCTATTACACGGGCGGGGTGACGATCGCAGGACTGGCCGGCGCGCAAGTGGACGCGACTCTCGGACCTGTCGATATGCGTGTCCAGCTCACCAATTCCTCCCCGGCGAACCCGCGGAGCGTCTTCGACAAGGACCAGTATGCGAATTGGACTGGAGGATTGGGCTATACCATTCGCCAAGGCCTTCGCGTGGGTGCGTCGGCCTATCGCGGTCCGTATCTGGACCGGCAATTCAAATTCTATTTCCCGGGCGAGGTTCCGCCACGCGAATTGCCCGCTACGGGTTACGGTCTGGACGCTCAGTGGGGACGAGGGCCGTGGAACGTGTACGGTGAACTCGCGCACTTTCAGATGGCCTATAAGGCGATACTCACTTACAACGTGCAAACCGGATACGCCGAAGTTCGCCGCGTACTGAATCCCCGCTGGTATGCGGCGGCACGAGCAGGGTACAGCCACCCGCTCCGGTTCCAAAACTCCGAATCCTACGAAACGGCGGTTGGATTTCGTCCCGCCGCGAACCAGCTGCTGAAGTTCGGGTACACGGTCGGACACTATTCAGGCGCTTCTGTCGAGCACATGGCCGTGATTCAGTTCGTGACCAACTTCCGGGCGTTCGGGTTCGCGACCCGTTAAATTCCTCCCGCTTCATCCAACTTCTTCCACGCCATCGGCCAGGTGAATCGCTCGCGGTAGAGAGCCCAGCCCGCGTTGCCCAATCGCGCACGTAACGGCGCATCATTCCAGAGACGCAGCACGGCATCGGCGAATGCGCCGGGATCGTCGGCCAGCAACAGATGCTCGCCGTCCACTGCGCCGAGCCCTTCGGCGCCGAGCGTGGTCGAAACCACCGCGCGTCCCGCGGCCCAGGCTTCCAGAATCTTGAAACGGGTTCCGCTGCCGGAAAGCAGAGGCGCGAGACACACCTTGGCTTCGGCGAGGTGCGCGACGGCGTTATCCACCGGTCCCACGATGCGGATGCGTGGGTCGCCTCCGGTGAATGCGGCGACCGCCTGGGGATGCGAGCCCAGCAGGCGCCATTCGACTGGGCTCCGCTCTCTGATGCGCGGCCAAATGCGCATGCGGAACCAGCGCACGGCTTCGACATTGGGATGATATTCGAGGTTTCCGCTGAAGACGATGGCGTCCGCTTCCACAGCGCTCGGCCGCGGGAAGTCGGGCAGGGCATTGGGAAACACCCGCACGTCCGGGTTCCTATTCACGTGTTTCACGCGGCGAGCATCGTCTTCCGACGCTGTCAGGATCGTATCGAACTGCGGCAGCCATTCGCGCTCCAGCCGCTGGTAGGATCCAGCAAATCGTTGTGATGCCCAGGAAGCCGGCCAGCGTGCGGCGCGGGCGTGTGTGCGCGCCAGTTCGCTCTCGATATTGTGCAGATCAAGTACCAGCCGGCCACACAAACTTCTTAACAACGGTGCGTATGAGGCGCACCAGAAGTGCTCCACCACGCCCACGGCATAGGGACCGCGCAAAGCTGCCGCGATCTGATCCTCATAGCCCGAAAAACGGTCGAACAAAGGCGGATGTCCTTTCGCCAGCCGGATCGTATTCCGCCAAATGCGTGCGCCCGCGCTCTTCGAATGCGGTTGTAGCGAGAAGGTCACCGTTTGGACGTCGTACCTGCTCTGCAGGTAGGCCAGCAACGAAGCCGATCGCAGACCACCTCCGCCGGAGCCGACTTTGGGCTCTTCAGGAGTGAGAAAAAGCGCGCGCAGCGGCTTCATACACCTCACGGGTCAGGCGAGCGGTGTTCCGCCAACTGAACTGCGCCGCCCGCTCAGGCGCTCTTTGGCGAATATCGTCCAAGCTCTCGGAATTCGCGGCTGCTGCCCGCATGGCCTCCGCCAGAGCGGCTGTGTCGTCGGCCTGCACGTGTACTGCGGCGTCGGCGCTTACTTCGAGAATTGCCGGATCACGGGATGTAATCACCAGCGCTCCGCATTGCATGGCCTCGAGCACCGGCAGACCGAAGCCTTCGTAGAGCGACGGATACACGCACGCGAGCGCAGCGGAGTAAAGCGCGGGAAGATCGGAATCGGGAACCTCGCCGAGCACGCGCAGGCCGCGTTCTTCTGCGGGAGCATGGTTCCGCCCTACCAACACCAGGTCGACGGCGACGGTCTTCCGCACTTCGCGCCACGCGTCGATCAAGCGACCGACATTCTTCCGTGGCTCGCGCGTCCCGACGAACAGGAAATACGGATTCCCACGCGGCTTCCCGGCCGCCAGAGGTGGCCTAAAGAGATCACTTGCCGCTAGCGGCACCGCGACCACTCGATCCGGCGAAAGCCTGAATCTCTCGATCGCCGCGCGGCGAACCGTCTCCGTGGGAGTAATAACCATGGTCGCCAGACCCATGCGGAGCAGCCGCGGAGTCCTTCTTCTCACGCGAGACGCATCGGGCTGCCACGCCGGATCGAGCCACGGGCTCAGATCGTGCAATGTCATGACGCTCGGCCGCAGAGGAACGTACGGTACGGAATAATCGGTTCCGTGAAAGAGCTCGACACCGTGACGCCGCATTTCCCGATCCAGCCCCCAGGTCCACCATTTGCGCTCGGCCGGGTTTCGGGGCCCGTCGCCGACGTGCAGATTCGGCAGAAGATTGCGCGGCGGCGGAAACGGTTGATCCGAGAGGAGCCAGTAGTGATCCTCCGGGTACTCGCATGCGAGAGCCCGGGCCAGCTCCAGAGTGTAGCGGCCGACGCCTCCGGTGGATACCGTGAGGGGAGTCGCGTCGAGGGCGATAGTCACGGCGCTAGTGTAGGATAGCATCGTGGGCTCTGAAAACCTCAAAGCTCTTGAGGAGATCAAGGCTCTCGGCCGCCAGGTGGAATTGGCCGGGGAAGCCGACATAGAACCGATCCGCCGGCGCCTGAATATGGTCGCCGGTCTCTTTCCGGACGATCCCGAGGTGCAGGTAGCTGCCGAGCAGACCAGACGGCTGATCGTGAGCCGGACGAACAGCCTGCGGTGGCCTGCGTCCGCAACAGCGTTTCCCGATACCTCGCCTACGGGACCGGCTGCCGGCCCGCCAAGCATTCAGTCCGCGCCGCCGACTATTCCGCAGGGCGTTCTCTCGGCCTCGCAGATTCCGCCGCCGGTCCCTCCTGGCGCTGCCCCTCCTATCGCCCCTCAGGTCGCGCCTCCAGTCCCCCCTCCAGTTCCCCCTCCAGTTCCATGGAAGAAAGCTCTCTGGACCGGTATAGGCGTGGGCGTCGCACTTTCTTTGCTGGTGATCGTGGTGCTGGTGAACGTCGCGCGCAAACGCAATATGAATATTCCGGACCTGTCCGCGGCGAACTCGGCGGGTGTCTCCGTGCGGATTGCGACCGTGCCTTCGGGGGCGTCTATTCGTGTGAATGGCGAAGCCAAGTGCACTTCGGACTGCAGTCTGGCGCTTCCGCCCGGAACCTATCAGATCACGGCGTTCCTCGACGGTTACGAGCCCGCGGCCAGCGGCGTCACCGTGGCGCCGGGTAAATCTGAAACGCTGAATCTTCCTTTGGAGGCGCGCTCGCAGACGGTGCGAATCCTTGCCGACCTGGCGCAGGGCAAGGCTGCGCTCGATGGACAAGCTCCGGTCGATTTGCAGGACGGTCAATACGTTTTCGAAAAGGTCGCGCCGGGGATGCACACGATGTCCGTCACCGGCCCGAACGCGCAGGCCTCTTTAAGTTTCGAACTGGCTCCGGCCCGGGTGCCCGCGGTAACCGGAACCGTGAACGCGAAAAATATGCTCGCGATGGTCGTGGCGAGCTTCGCCGGACACGGCCGCCTGGTCACCAGCTCGGGTCCCTGGAAGCTGACGGTCAACGGCCAACCGGAGGAGGACGCCGGTCCCGCGGGCGTCGACATGAAAAATTTTCAGGCCGGGCTGGACGAAATGGCCATCTCGCAAGACAAGGAGCAGCGCGCGTTCAAGGAAGACTTCGGTCCGGGACCGGTGTTGACGGTGTTCCTCAAGACCGACCGCAACGTGGGCACGCTGATCGTATCCACCGGGGAAAGCTTCGCGCGCGTGTTCGTGAACAATAAGGAATATCCACGCCGCACCCAGAACGGCCAGTTGCGGATCCAGGCCATTGGGCCGGTAGAGGTACGGGTCGCGAAAGTCGGCTTCGAGGATTCTCCGGCGCAGACCGCCGTGGTGAAAAAAGGCAGCGAAGTTCGCCTGGAGTTCAAGATGAAGCCGGTACCCACCTCGGCCACTTTGCGAATCGAGGGGGCCACCCCGGGCGCCGAGGTTCTCATCGACCAGCGGGCAGCCGGCACGGTTGCCGGAGACGGAAGTTTTCAGGCGGATTCGGTCGCGCCCGGAGACCACGTGGTGGGGCTGCGGCACGATAAGTTCACGCCCAGACAATTTTCGCGAAAATTCGTGGCGGGTCAGACGGTGACGGTCGCGGCCCCCGATTCGGTGCTCGCGGCCGAGCGCCCGCCGGCTCCGCCTCCGCCTCCAGCGCCTAAACCCGAGCCTGTGGCTCCTAAGCCTCCTCCCGTGCGGATCACTTCCATGGAGGGATTTGAAAGTCAGGCGGGCTGGATGCCGCAGGACAACGGCGTGTGGCGCCACAAAGGCGGCGGATTCCTGACCTATAAACTGCCCTCCAACGGCGTTTTTACCTTCGCGCTGTATCTGGTCAAGGGCGGGAACCTGTTCCGCGGCGGCCGCGTGCGCTGGGTGATGGACTACATCGATTCCAAGAACTACGTCTCATCGGAGCTTGACGATAACAACCTTACGATCCGCGACGTGGTCAACGGCAAGACCACCGAGCACGGCAAGGTGAAACACAACGTCGAAAGCAAGGATAAGGCGTGGGCCATCCAGATCGAGATTTCTCCGGAGCACTTGATCCAGCGGATCCAGAAGGACCAGAACTGGATCACGCTGGACACCTGGAACAGTCCCGAGCACAAATTCGCCGACGGCAAATTCGGATTCTGGGTGCAGGGCAGCGACGAGATCGGCGTTTCCGACTTCAAATTCACGCCGGCCCGATAGGAGCGCCTTCAGACACTACACACTTGCCGGTCGGCATAAGTGGATGTAGTGTGGAATGAGACATGCTTTTCGCACTATTGGGCCCAATATCGTCCGCAAGTCCGAAGGGACAGGGACCGCTCATGTCATGGTTTCTGATACTCGTTGGAGCATCGGTGGCCGCATCTGCTTGGCGTCAATATTTTAAACGGCGCCGTGAGATGAATGTCCCTGTGGTGAACCTTCTTGGAATCAGTGGAGTGTGTTTGGTTTTCATTGTCTCAGGTCTCTGGGAATTGATTCGCTAAGCGGAATCCGGGGCAACGGGGACAGACTGCATTTTCCGAACCGCGAACGCCAGAGAGCGGCCCAGCCAACGTTAGACGGGTCATGTGGGGTCAGGCATTCATGCCTGCCGCCGCGCTTCCGCGCGGCGCGTAGGAAGAGGGCACACCATCGCCGGGCAGAAGCCCGGCGGCAGCCTCGAAAGGCTGACCCCACGTCCGACCCATTATCATGAGGAGCATGGATAGCGGGTTGCTTGGCGTAACCTCGGGTGTGGCGGCGGCCGCCGCTTTCATGGGATACGCCGTCCGCGGACGTTCCTCCCGCATTTTCGGCGAGTCTTACTATCATGGCGATCGCACGCAGACGGCGCTGGCACTCACCTTCGATGACGGCCCCAGCGAATCCACGCCGAAACTGCTCGAAACGCTCGGCAAGTATCGCGTGCCGGCCACGTTTTTCATGTGCGGGGAAAATGTCCGGCGGTGCCCGGATGTCGCCCGCGAAGTGGCCGCGCGGGGTCACGAGCTCGGCAACCATACCGATTCGCATGCCCGTCTCGAGTTCAAGTCTCCCCGGTTTATCTATAGCGAGATGAAGAGAGCGCAAGCGACCATTCAGGAAACCACCGGAGCGACGCCACACTGGTTCCGCGCCCCCTACGGCGTGCGCTGGTTTGGCGTGGCGCAGGCGCAGGAGCTCCTGCGGCTCCGCGGCGTCATGTGGACCGTGATCGGCCGCGATTGGCGCTGGCCCGCGTCCCGCGTATCGGAATTGTTGCTGCAGCGCGTTGCCAACGGCGGAATTATTTGCCTGCATGACGGCCGCGGCGTCCGGCCCGCGCCGGATATATCGGCGACAATCGAGGCGGTGGAGTACACCGTCCCGCGGCTTCAGGAACGCGGTTTCCAATTTCTGACCCTCACCCAACTCCTATGTCCCCAGAACTGAAGTCAGAAGACGTGATATCGCGCGTGACCGGCGTGATCGCCAGAACCCAGAAAATTCCACCCGAGACCGTGACCATCGATAAAAGCTTCGAGGAGCTGAAAATCGATTCGCTGGACGGGATCAACATCCTGTTCGCGCTCGAAGGCGAGTTCGACCTGGACATTCCCGACGATGCGGCCCGCGGCATCCGCACCGTCCGCGAGATGGTGGAGGGAATCGAAAAACTTCTGGCCGCGAAGACGCCGCCCGCCGAAATGCAAACATGACGCGGCGCGTCGCGGTCACCGGCATCGGCGCGATTTCCGCTTTCGGCCAAACTTACGCGGACCTGTGGAGCGGCCTGGCCGCGGGCCGAAGCGCCATTCGGCCTTTGACGCTGATCCCGGCAGGCGCTCTGCGATTCCCCAACGCGGCCGAGGTCCCGGATTACGATCCCTCGCGCTACTTCGAGGAAAAGGAAGCGCTGCTTCTGGACCGGTTCGCGCAGTTTGCCGCAGTGGCCGCGCGCGAAGCCGTCCACGCCTCGGGAATCGAGTTTTCACCGGAGCTGGGCGAGCGCACCGCAATCGTTCTGGGCTGCTCGGGCGGCGGAAAATCCACCGAGGATGACGGGTTCCACCATCTCTATGGGCTCAAGGAGCCGCGCGTTTCTCCGCTGACCATCGCGCGCGCGATGAGCAATGCCGGCGCCAGCCGGGTTTCCTTCGAATACGGAATCACCGGACCTGTGTATGCCGTGTCGACGGCATGTTCCTCGGCCAATCACGCCATCGGACAGGCGTTTCGAATGGTGCGATCCGGGGAAGTGGACGTGGCTCTGGCCGG
This sequence comes from Bryobacteraceae bacterium, assembly GCA_036003585.1. Classification (GTDB taxonomy): domain Bacteria; phylum Acidobacteriota; class Terriglobia; order Bryobacterales; family Bryobacteraceae; genus Palsa-187. Next base: position 47,162 of record DASYSG010000090.1, read on the forward strand.
AGGCAGTGAGGCGCCGCTATCCATGGGATTCCTCAAGGCTTGGGAAGCCATGCGCGTGGTCGCACCCGATACGTGCCGTCCCTTTTCGCGCGACCGGCGGGGGCTGATCCTGGGAGAAGGCGCGGCCGTCCTGGTTCTGGAGCCGTTCGACCATGCCCGTGCGCGCGGCGCGATCATACTGGGCGAGATCGCCGGTTTTGGGATGTCTTCCGACGCTCACCACATCACGCAGCCGTCGGCTTTAGGCGCAGCCCGGGCGATGCGAGCCGCGCTGCTGGACGCCGCGATAAACCCTGAGGCAGTGGGTTATGTGAACGCGCACGGCACGGGCACGCTGGCCAACGACGCCACCGAGACCGAAGCGATCCGGACAGTCTTCGGCGAACACGCCAGGAAACTGCTGGTCAGCTCCACAAAATCCATGCACGGGCACGCGCTGGGGGCGGCTGGAGCCCTGGAAGCAGCCGCGACCCTGGGCGCCCTTCGATGCGGCTTAATCCCGCCCACGGCGAACTTTACCGCAGCCGATCCGGCCTGCGACCTCGACGTGGTTCCCAACACGCCCCGGTCGGCCCAAATCGAGTGCGCGCTTTCGAACTCCTTTGCGTTTGGGGGGCTTAACGCCGTGGTACTGTTCCGCAAGTCGTTCTAAGACATACTACTTATATTTGAGTGCTAGGGTCTTTTCTGGTTGGATTTCTCAGAGGATTTCTGGCACTCTCGAACTACGGCGATATAGCGCCCAGCGCGTTTGAGGGGGGGCCGCACCTTTCGGAGGCCGGTCTCCCGACGCGCACCACATCGCTAAATGCTAAACGACAGCCGCCTTGGCCTGTTCCAGCACGCCTTCCACCTCCGCCCGATACTTCTGAAGCCAGTCTGCATTCTCCGCTTCGAAGCGCATCACCAGAACCGGTTGGGTGTTCGAGGCGCGCACTAGTCCCCAGCCATGCTCGAAAAGCACGCGCGCCCCATCGACGTCGATGACCTTGTGAGTCTTCTTGAAGCGCTGCGCTGCCTGCGCCACCACCTGAAACTTCACTTCATCCGGGCAGTCGACGCGGATTTCCGGGGTAGACACCAGTTTGGGGAGTCCCGCGAGTTGAGCCGAAAGCGGCTTTCCGCTGGCGGCCACAATCTCTATCAGGCGGCAAGCCGCGTAGAGAGCATCGTCGTATCCGAAATAGCGGTCGGCGAAGAACATGTGGCCGGACATCTCCCCTGCCAGCTCGGCATGCTCCTGTTTCATCTTGGCTTTGATGAGGGAATGGCCGGTTTTGTACATGATGGCGTTTCCGCCCAGGCGGTTGAGCTCATCATAGAGGAGCTGCGAGCATTTGACTTCGCCGATGATGGTCGCGCCGGGCTTGCGGCTGAGGATTTCGCGGCCGAAGATCAACAGGAGCATGTCGCCGTAGATCACCTCGCCATTTTCGTCCACGGCTCCGATGCGATCCGCGTCGCCGTCGTAGGCAATCCCCAGGTCGGCGTGCTGCGCCTGGACAGCGTCCCGCAGGTGCTTCAGATTGGCAGGGACGGTGGGATCGGGATGGTGGTTAGGGAACCGGCCGTCCATTTCGAAGAACAGTTCGGTGACTTCGCAGTTCAGCCGCTCGAATAAACGATGCACCACGGGCCCGGCGGTGCCGTTGCCCGCATCCAGGACCACCTTCACGCGCCGCCCGTAGTTGAACTGCGGAGCGACTTCGTCCAGATACGCGGGAATCACGTCCATGTTGGCGTGGCTGCCGCGGGCATGCAGGAAATCACGCCCTTCGATGATACGGCGAACCTCCTGGATGGTTTCGCCGTGCAGCGTGCCCGAGCCGCATACGGTTTTAAAACCGTTGAACTCGCTGGGATTGTGGCTGCCGGTGATCATGACGGCGCCGTCGGCCTGGAGATGCACCGCCGAAAAATAGAGCAGCGGTGTGGGTACCACGCCGATATCGGTGACCTCGCAACCGGAATCGACCAGGCCCTCGAGAAGAGCGTCGCGGAGGCGCGGCGAACTCAGACGGCAATCGCGCCCGAGGGTGATCGACTTGCCGCTTTTGCGCTGCAATAACGTTCCCAGGCCGCGGCCCAGATCCGCCACATCGGAGCTGAGCAGCTCCGTCTCCGCGACGCCACGGATGTCGTACTCGCGAAAGATCGTTGGCTTCAACATTCGGATTCTGATCGCGCACAACGCAGCGTGGCGCGGTCCTCCTTATCGGCTTCTTAGCGGCGCGCCACGCGCTGTGCGCTCCTTTTTGAAAGTAGCATTATCGGCTTACGAAACGGTTGCCTTCGATGAAGAAACGCAGCGGCCAATCGGCGCAATGCTTGATTCCGATGCGCGGGGAGACGCCGATACTGAACTTTGCGCTGCCGGCAGGGGGGCGGATGGTAAGGAGCCCCTTCGTAAAATCAGCTCCGTTGTGGCGGCGGCTGATCCCCAGCGCCAGCGTCAGCTTTCCGGGACCGTTGGCCAGATCTTCAATGCCGCGTGCACCGGGCCTGCGCCGCCGCATCCGCGGGATGCCTTCGAGCGGCTCCAGCGCCCGGATCAGAACGCAGCCCGGGCTGCCCTCCGGCTCGGCGACCACGTTCAGGCATTCGTACATGCCGTAGATCAGGTACACGTAGGCGTGGCCGGGCTCGCCGAACATCACGCGAGTGCGGGGAGTAATGCCGCGCCAGGAATGCGCGGCTCTATCCTGTAATCCCAGGTACGCTTCGGTTTCAACGATGCGGCCGGAAGTTGTCCCGTGCACCAGAACTGTTCCCAGAAGCGCTCGCGCGACTTCAATCGCAGGCCGGTTGTAGAACGCGCGCGGAAGCGCAGCCAAGCTACATCTCAACTTTGCCGTTGAACACCATGTCCTTAAGTTTGAACTTACGTTTTACCGTACTTGTTCCGAACTTGCTGGAGAATTCCACTTCCTTGTCCTCCACGGTGAAGGTGGTGGTCTTGGGGAACAGAAAACTCACAGTCGAGGCGCCGCGCCCGCCGCTGACCTGGACGTCGGCCGCTTTCAGCACAGGCTTGCCGTTCACGGTGAGCATGGTTGAATCGAGCAACGCCGCTTTCCTATCGCCCTGTGCCGAAGCGAGGGCGAACCCGGGCACACCGAGCATGGTGAGCACATAGATCTGCTCGACTCGATCCAGCTTGGCTTTGGCTTCCGGTGATGTGCCTGCTTCGGCTCCATACTGCCGTTTGATGAGGGCCTGCTTCACCGGCGCCGCGGTTTGCCAAAAGAGAGTTACCGTGACTCCGCTGGGGCCACCGCCGCCCAAGTCGCCGCCTCCGCCACCACCTCCGGCAACGCCGGGATCGGAATTAGCGGCATCGCCCTGAGGACCACTGCTGCGCCCGCCGCCGCGCCCGCCTCGACCTCCACCCCCACCTCCGCCTGATTCGGGGACCGAAAGGCTAAGGCCGGCGGACATCGTCACCTTTCCCGCCCAGGGAGAATCGCTGATGATCTTCTGTACTTCCTTATCGCTCCAATCGGTGAACGGTTTCGTGGTCCAGAAGTCGGCTGCCCACGCGCACACGGCGCACAGCAGCACCAGCATAAAAGTTTTCTTGAACATGGCTAGCCCTCGGGTCTTTCAGTTTACAACGGGAAGTGCGTTCCGCCCAATTTGATCTAGGCGTTCACTTTTCACACTTCGTTACGTCGATTGCGCCTTTTCCCCAGGACGTCTGGCGGCCGACGCCGGTCCAGTGCGCGGCGCGCAGATACGGAACGAATTCTGAAAGGTCGCCTGAATACTCCGCCTCGCCGACAAAGCCGCCCAGCGAATGGATCTGTCCGGTGCGGCTGCTTCGGCGGGACGTTTCCACGGGGCGAATGTCGCAGCGCGTCATCTGGATTCGCGCTGCGCGCTCACCGAACCGGCGAAAGTCGATGGTCAAGGGACCGTCGTCATAGAGCTCGCGCAACGTGCTGATCCGGTCGCGCGCTCGCGCGAAAAGCACTCCGAAGTCCGGATGTCCGGTTGCATGGCCGGCAGCCTTGAGCTCGGTAGGAGTTTCGAAGCGGATGGTCAGGCGATGTACGCGATCATCCGTGGGATCCAGACACAACTGGAGCGGAGCATCCGCTCCGCCTACGTCCACCAGTTCGGCTTGCTGAGTAAGCTCCCCGAACGCGCGGATCGCGAGATCGAGCGATTTGCCGCGCACATCGAACCAGTGAAAACCGAAATGAAATGTCTCTCCGGGCGCGACCACAGCTCCATCCAAATGGCTGGCGCGGAAAACGAATGGGCGGGGCTGGTCGGACAGTCCGCTGGGACCGGCTGCGGATGACGGCGCGAACACCGGCGCGTGCCCCAGTTTATGCAGGATCGCTCCGAACATGCCGCGCAGCCGGTTACCGGCGGCGCCAGCCGGAAACGAGACGGTTTCGCGTGCCCGGTAAGTGAGCCGGAGGGGGTACAGGCGGAAATTCAAGATCCCATTTTACTGTCGAGTCCAGCACGCTTGCTCAAAATGGCGCTATCCGGCTCTGTCTATAGAACTTGCCCCTTTCAGCCGATGTAAAAACTTCAGTCCTAGGTAGGGATCCGAATTGGGAAGGGGCTCGGCGGGATGTTTCCGATTATAGGTATTTTGGTCGTCCTGGGTTGCATTGCAGGCGGCTACCTTATGGAAAAGGGCAACATGCTGGTGCTGATGCAGCCGGCAGAGTTGCTGATCATCGGCGGCGCGGCTATTGGGACCGTGCTGATCGGAAATCCTCCGCACGTCTTGAAGGCCATCATCGGAGGCATCCTGGGCGTGTTCAAGGGGAGCCGCTACAGCGCCGGCATCTATCTCGACACGCTCCGTTTCCTGAACGATTTTTTCAACACTGCCCGCAAGAATGGGGTGACGTCTCTCGAAGAAGATCTGGACGCGCCGGACAAGAGCGCGCTGTTCAAACGGCATCCCAACTTCAGCAAGGACCATGAGGCGATGCTGTTCTTCTGCGACACCATGCGAACGCTGGTCGCGGGCGGCGTGGAAGTTCACGATCTGGACAGCATCATGGAACTCGATCTGGAGATTCTGCACAAACAGGCCCGCATGCCGGTGGCTGCTTTGTCGACGATGGCCGACAGTCTTCCCGGATTAGGAATTGTCGCGGCGGTACTGGGTGTCGTGATCACGATGAGCGCCCTGGGCGGTCCGCCCGAAGAGATCGGGCATAAAGTGGCGGCCGCTCTGGTGGGAACGTTTCTGGGCATCCTGCTGTGTTACGGATTCCTGGGACCGATCGCAGCGAATCTCAAGAAACAAAGCGACGCGGAAAGCGAATATCTCTCGGCTCTGCGCATGGGACTTCTGGCGTACATGAAGGGAATGTCCCCGATCCTGGCCCTGGAAGCGTGCCGGCGCGCCATTCCTCCGCATGTCCGGCCGACCTTCAAGCAGATGGACGATGCGTGCCGTAAGTCCGCCAGTGCCGCGCCCGCCGAGGTGGCGGCGTGAGCGCCAAAGCCGGCTCGCCGACCATCATCATCGTCAAGAAGAAGCACGGCGAGCATGATGACGAGCACGGCGGGGCTTGGAAGGTCGCCTATGCCGATTTCGTGACCGCGATGATGGCGCTGTTCATCGTGCTGTGGCTGCTGAGCGCGAGCGAAAAGGTGCAAAAGGCTGTGGGCGGCTATTTTCAGGATCCCACGGGCAAGGATCGCCAGACGGGTACGACCACGGCGGGCGTCGGAGAAACCCTCACAGTGAATCGCCAGGATCTGGCGAAGCTGAAGGAGAAGCTTGAGCAAGTTCTCAAGCAAATCCCCGAGCTTCAGCGTATGGAAAACCAGATCCGGATGACCATCACCGCGGAAGGCCTGCGCATCGATCTGCTGGAAACCGAGCGCGGACTTTTCTTCGACAAAGGAAATCCGCAGCCGAGCGAGGCTGGCACCGAGCTGATCCAGGTTCTCGCTACCGAGCTGGTGAAACTTCCCAACAAGGTCGCCATCGAAGGCCATACCGATTCCACTCCGTATGGACGCGCGGACTATTCGAATTGGGAGCTATCGTCGGATCGAGCCAACGCGGCGCGGAGGATCCTGGTAGGGAACGGACTGAGCGCGGACCGCATCAGCCAGGTTCGCGGATTTGCCGACCAACGGCTGCTGTTGAAGGCCGATTCGACGAATCCGTCCAATCGCAGAATTTCCATCATCGTGCGGAATCAGGGTTTGGATTTGGATGAAGAGAAGTTTGCCGAGGCGCCTGTCGCAGGTGGAGCGTCGAAGGCCGATCAAGCCCCCGCTAAAGAAGAAGCCCCTGCTCCGAAGGCGGAGCACTAGACTCATTCGCGGCGCTGTTGCCGTACACTAGTGGGTCTTGCGACTTTTCACCGCCATCGACATCCCTCCGGACGTGAAAGCCGCGCTGGCGGCACTCCTCGACCGGCTGCGGCCCTTGGCGAAGCTGCACTGGATTCCGGTCGAGAAGCTGCACATCACGACGAAGTTCATCGGCGAGTGGCCCGAAGAGCGGCTGCACGAATTGAAACAGGCGCTTGCGTCGGTTAAGGCTCCCGCGCCCGTGAATATCGTGATCCGCGGCCTGGGCAGGCTCCCTCGGGTGCTATACGCGGCGGTGGAGGCCAACGAAGCACTCACGGCGCTGGCGGCGGCCACTGAACGGGCGGTCGGAGGTCCGGTCGAAGACAGGATTTATCGCCCGCACATCACGCTGGCAAGAACCCGCACCCGGGTGCCTCGCATCGATCTCGAGCTTTCCACCATAGGATCTTTCCGTGCGTCATCGTTTGCGCTGTATCTGTCCGCTGCCGGAAAATACACTAAGCTTCAGGAATTTTCTCTCGATACATGAATTCACAAGTGATGATGGGACTACTTGCAATCCTTATCGCCTACCTGCTGGGCGCGATTCCTTTCGGCTATCTGCTGACCCGATTCACCACCGGCAAGGATGTCCGCGGCCAGGGGA